>NZ_LWSF01000038.1:28874-38271 GCF_001651785.1 Amycolatopsis sp. M39 | reverse complement strand
CCATGCCCGTCGCCTCCGTTGCCGTGCTGTCGCCGGTGTCGTGCTCACTGCTGCTGGCAGACTTGCCGGCGTGCGATTGCTTCCTGAACCGGACGACACCGGCGGCCCGCGTACTACGCTGCTGGCAGGTACGAGACGCCGACGCGAGGTCACCACTGTGAACAGTCCTAAGACTCCGCTCGCGATCCAGCACGTGCGCGACACGCTGGCTGCCGAGTTCAGGGACAAGTTCCCCGCCGACGCTCCGGGCTTCCTCGGGAAAGCATTGGCAGCGAAGGCGGTTCAGCTCCTGACCGGCCGCACCCTGGCCGAGGCGGTCTCCTCCGTGACCGACGGCCACGACGATCTTGGCATCGATGCGCTGGCCTTCTCCTTGCCCACGAACGAGTTGTGGCTCGTGCAAGCGAAGTGGAGCGACCAGGGCCGTGCGGTTTTCCGTGCTGCCGACGCTGATCGGCTGGTCCGCGGCTTCCAGGCGCTGGACAACTTCGAGTTCGACCGGATGAACCCGCGGCTGCGTACGTTCGCCGACCAGGTCCGCCGGATGCTGGCCACGCCGGACGTCCGTGTTCATCTCGTCGCCGCGGTCATGACGGAATCAGGCGTGGCGCAACCCGTCCAGAACATGATCGACGCTGCGGCGTCGGACCTGCCATGCTCGGTCGACTTGCATGTTCTGACCGCTGCCGACTTTCACGTGGCGGCACGCGAGTATCTGCAGCCGGGTCCGGTGAGCATCGACGCGACGTTCTCGGACGGCTGGTCCACGATCGACTACCCGTACCGGTCATACGTGGGGATGGTGCCGGCGGCGCAGGTCGCCCGATGGTATCTGGACAACGGCCCGGCGCTCATGATCCGCAACGCGCGCAACGCGCTCGCGACAAGCGAGATCAGCGAGAGCCTCCTCGCGAGCCCGCTGAAAAACCCTGAACAGTTCGTGTTTTTGAACAACGGGATCACGGTCGTGTGCGACGGAGCCGTTCTGGAGCCGCTCGCCGCAGACGGCCGGACTCAGCCCGCGCGGCTTCGCCTTTCCGGCGCGGCAATCGTCAACGGCGTGCAGACGGCTTTGGCGCTCTACCGCACGTACGAGAACAACCCGCGTTCCCTCGACGATGCCCGCGTTGTGCTCAGAGTAGTCGTGGCCGAGGACGCCCGCGAGGGGGTCGCGGAAACGATCGCTGTCGCGACCAACATCCAGAACCGGATGGAACCACGCGACTTTGCGACATTGGACGAGCTCCAAATCCGTATCAGGGAAGACTTCAAGGTCTCGCTGAACAAGGACTACGCGCTCCGCCGCCGCGAGCTCCCACCGGCTCCGGACGCCGGTTGCACGGCAGACGAAGCCGCGCTCGCCCTGGCCTGTGCGCACCCGGACCCGGCCATGGTGTCGCGAATCGTGTCCTCTGCCGACTTCCTATGGACACCGGGTCCTGACGGCGCGTACACGGCGTTGTTCGGCCACCGCCCGCCCGCCCGCGAGATCTGGCGGTCGGTACNTCGGTACTGCGGCTGCGCGCGCTGCGCAAGGCAGTGCACGAGCACGCGGCCCGGCTGACAGGGCGACAGGCGGCGATCGCCGAGAAAGGCGAGCTCGTCGTAGCGCACATCCTGTTCCAGCGCGCAGATCTGCACGACGACGTGCCGGCCGTCCTGTCGGCGATCAGTGCGGCGATGGACGCCCGCTTCGGGGACGTCGGGTTCGTGTCGGCCGTTCTCGGCAACCCGCAACGCTGCGCCGAATTGATCGGCGCCGTCGTGACGGCCATCGACAAGAACGAGGAGACCGATGCCTGAACAGCGGCTCCTGCGAAAACGCTATCGGATCATCCGCGAAATCGGCCCGCGCAGCCCCAAATCGGCGGTCTACCTTGCCGAGGATCTTGAACAACCTCCCGGCAGCAAGGTCGCGGTGAAGAGGATCACCGCAGCCGACGACGTTGCGGCGGAACGGTCCCGACGCGAAGTGCGCGCTTTGCAGAAATTGCGGCATCCTGACATCCCCGCCATCCGCGACTACTGGGTCGACGAGGACAGGACCACGGTGAACCTGGTCATGGACTACGTGCCAGGACCCACTCTCACAGACATCAAGTACAGGCACGCGGAGCGCGGGACGCCGGTTCCGGTCGGATGGGCACTCGCGCTGGCAGCGCATGTCTGCTCGATTCTCGTCTACGTCCACGATCAGTCGATCGTCCACCGCGACATCACGCCGAACAACATCATGGTCTCCGACGGACACGGCAAGCTGATCGACTTCGGCATCATGCTGGACACGGGATGCGACGACACACGGCTCACCGGTCCGCAGTTAGAGGGCTCCCAGTACTACATCGCGCCTGAACGGCGCCGCGGCGACGACAGGTCGCCAGGAGACGTGTATTCCGTCGGCATGATATTGGCTGATCTTCTGGCGGATCGCCTGCCCGGCGACATCGCTCCGCCGCTCGCCAAGCTGACCAGCGAACTGCTGTCAGGGCTGCCGGGAGACCGGCCGGACGCCCGCCAGGCGTTCGAACGCCTCCGATCGCTGTTGCCCGGCAATGCTCCACAGCAGCTGGACCTGATCGGGCCCGACGCAACGCTGCTGCTTCCCGCACTCGACGCTCAGCCGTGAGCCGGCTCGCCGTGCGGGCGACCAATTCCGGAGTGCCGCCGGGCGGCAGGGAACCGGACACGGCGAGCAGCTCGGCCCCGGAGAGGTGCCGGTCGAGCAGCGCGGCGAACCGGTTCTATTCGGCGGCGGTGGTCGCGGGGCCGGGCGTCGTCGGCGCGGCCCATCGCCTCTTCGAATAGCGCGTCGACATCCTCGAGACCGTCGGACAGGGCGGCTGCGGCGAGGTAGTACTCCGACCGGTTGGTTCCCGGTTCGTACGGTGATGCGGCCCGGTCGAGCTGGGCTCGCACCAGCGGTGTGCGTTCTTCAGGCGGCAAATGCAGGGCCAGCAGCGACTGGCGTCCAGCCCCGGCGCCGGCGCCGATCGACTGGGCGGTGTTCTTGGACGCCGCCATCAGCTCGACAGCAGCGGCACGAGCCGCTGTCAGCTGAGCTTCCGACGGCTCGTCGGTGATCAACGAAAGCAACGCGCCGGCGTGCCTGTTGCCCTCTGCTGCGAGCTCCGCGAGGCGCGGTCGGACGAGGTCTGGGTGCTGGGAAAACAGCTCGGAGGCGCTCGTCTCGACCCTGTGGGCCACTCCGGACCTCGTCTGCGCCAGCAGGTCCAGCAGTTGCGCGACAGCTGCCTCGCGCAGCGCGGAATGCGATGTCGCGATCGCTACGCAGGCGGCGACATGGTCGTCGTCGGTGTCCCGGGAGTGGTCGAGACCTCGCGGCACAGATGGTTCCAGGTGGTCCAGCAACCGGGATGCTTGCTCGATCGTCGTCCTGCCCGCGAGCGCAGCGGCGGCTTTCGTCGCCTCGAGTGCCAGCGACGGCGAGAAAAAGGGTGCGTCCTGCAGCTGTCCGGCGCGGTGCCGGTCCAGGACGTCGAGCGCGGCGTCGACGATCTCGTTGACGTGGTCGTCGGGAACACGATCGGCTTGAACGGCGAGGATCCGGAATGCAGCCGCCGGGACCCAGTAGGCCGGCGCTGTGAGATCGTGTCGGACGTCGACGTAGCGGTCTCCTGTTGCCCGGGCGAGTTCGTCGGCGTCCTTGAGCCGGGCGGCCTGGATCAGCAACGCGGCAGCGCGGTCGGGCTCTCCTGCATCCTGGTAGGCGCGGGCGAGCAATCGCCGGACGTGGTTCGCTGTGCCCCAGTAGCCCGAGGCGTGGGCGAAACGCAGCCAGTCCCGCAGCCGGAGGACAGCGGGGAGCTTGCGCTCCGTGACGGCTTCAAGCGCGCGGACCTCGATCCTATGCGCGCCGGCGCGCACTGCCGGGCGCTCGGCCGCTGCCGAGTTCGTCCCTGCGCCTGGCCCGGATGCGTTCGATGTCCTCGGCGGTCGAGGCGGGAACAGGCGGGTCCAGCGGCGTTCCCAGGCCGTCGCGCCACGCGTTGAGCCGGGCTTCGAGCGTGTGCCGAGGGGGTCGCCTCGCCTCTGATGCCGGTCGTCGGGCGTGACTTCCCAGGCGCGCTGGATCGCGGCGAGGCACCAGCCGCGGCGGAACCACTCGTTGAGGACCTTGCGCAGCGGGGGGAGCGGCACGTAGGTCCGTCCGGCGGTGCGCCGGAACGTCTCGGTCGCGCGCTCGGCCTCGGCGTCGCAGGTCACCAGTTGCCGCCGGTGCCATTCCGCGGCGTTGCTCATTGTCACCGTCCGGATGTGGTCTCATATCGCCCGTGGACGTCTTCGACGAACTGGCTGATTCCGATACCAGTGTCGCGCATTGGTGCGACAAATCCGGTCTGACACTCAGGAAAGTGCTCAATCGGTTCCCGGATACCCGGCCGCCGCTGAACCTGGAAAGAATTGTTCAGGATCCGCTCGAAAAAGCGCTGAAGATTCTTGAAAACGTGCTCGAACGTTTCGGGGAGGACGATTTCCGCGGTTCGGAGCGGCCTCCGTCGTGGCCGTCGCTGCCGCCGGTGTTCGACGTCGTGTCGCTGACGGCGACACTGCACGATCTTCACGGGATGTGGCAGCCGCTGACCGTCGCTCCGCCGTGGTGGGTCCGGCGGGAATTCGAGACTGTGCGCTCCGTTGTGCGCGGCGCGGCGCTCGGACTCGCGCCCGCCGCGCTGGTGTAAGTGCTGCGGGCGCCGGTGCTGATTCCCTCCGACGAGGCGGCGCGGAAGCAACGCTGGGCCCCCCTCGTCGCACCGGTACACGCCCGCGCAGCTCGTGTCCGCTGCGGACCGCGCTCGCGGCGCGGGCGAAGGAACCGGCCGTCCGTACCACGAGTGGGTGCATTCGCGGCCTCCGGTGAGCACAGTGACCCCGGCCGCGGTGGTCGCGGTTGCGTGCCCGGGGTTCCCTGCAATGCCGCGGAGACACCGTGGAACCAGCACACCGCACGGGTATTGGAGGCAGTCGCGCGGATCGGTGACATCCGAGGCGCAGGAGGGGGCTGATCGGATTGGGGCCGAGCCTGGCCCGAACGGGCCCGGTTCGGCCCGTGAGGACTAGGCGTCGTCCGGTGCCAACGCCAGATAGTGCCGCGCGAGCCACCCGGTCGCGGTGTAGTCGCCGCGGCGCGTGAACGCTGCGGCGCCGGGCACGGGGTTGTCGCCTTCGGCAGGGAGCGGATAGGCGCTCTCGACGGCTCCGGTCACCGGGGTCCTCGCTGTCGTTCGTCCGGTCCACGTGATCAGGGCGCCGGAGATCAGGTCCTCGACCGCGGCGCGGTCGCCCTCGGCGTTCAGGGTGCAGCCGGTGGTTCGCTCGCGAAGCAGGCCCACGTAGTCGCCGTGCTCGAGGCGGCAGTGGCGAGGCGGGACGGCGTGGGGCCAGTCCGGGGACCGGACGCCTCGCTCCGCCGCGGCTCGCCACAGCGTCGGCACGGCGGCGGCCGCGTGCGGCGGCGTGGCCATCTGTTCGCAGATCCAGAGCAGCCGTCCGGCGCCTCGGCCGGGAGCCAGCTGCCGCCAGCGGATCCGGCGCCCGAGGTCGGCGGCGACGATCGCGGCCCACGGGTGCACGGTGCCGAGGTGGCCCTGCGCGCCGAGCCACGCCAGATACCGCGGTGCTTGTTCCAATACGGGAAACACCGTGCTGGAGGGCAAACCGGCCACAGCGCGGCTGTGGTGGGCGAACAGGCGCGGCGAGCGGGCGACGAGCAGCATGACCGCTCGCGCGAGATCGCCGGGCGCGAGCGACATCGCCGAGCCCAGCCCGGCGACCGCCGTCCCGGCGGTGATGCGCTCGCGCCGCCCGCCGGCTTTGAGGATCCGCGCCACGACCGGCCGCTGCTGTTCGGCCACGGGCGCGTGTGCCAGTTCGGGGACGAGCACGGCAACGGTGTGGACGAGGGTGTCCTCGGCGCAGTCGGGGTCCTCGGGCGGGGCGAGCGCGGCCAGCGGAGCGCAGCCGGGCACCGGTGCGGGCGCTGATCATCAGACGGGCCGTGAGCCGTGCCAGCTCGGCGACGGCCACGCCGGTCGCGCCGTCCGGGCGCGGCTTCTCGACCAGATAGCCGTGTTCGACGAGGAAGGCGAGTGCCTCTGCGACAGGTTCGGTGCCGTCGTCTCCCTGGTGATGGCACAGGGTGCGCAGCCACCACTGCTCGGCTTTCTCAACGTCGGTGATGCGGCCCTGCAGAACTTCGGCGAGGACGTGGTCGGGGAGGGTGTCGTGGATCTGCGAGTAGACCGCGTACCCGTCGACGATCGCGCCCTGCCAGTTCGCGCGTTCCAGTTCGGTGGCGAGCAGGTAGGCCCAGCCTTCGCGCTCGCCGGTGCCGATCAGCCCAGCTGCCCGGGCACCTGTTCCGCGCCGGGAGCCGGGACCGCGCGGTGCCCCGCGTCCGCAGTTTCGCCCGCGTGGCCGCGCGTACCCGCGCCCGGATGCGGGACTTGTCCGCACGATTTCCGCGGGCGCGGGTACGCGCGGTGCAGCACCACCTCGCACATGGGATGTACGCGTTCGCCTCGTCAGGTTACGAGGACGCCGCCGTCCTGGTCGTCGACAGTCTTGGCGAGGTGCAGTCGACGACGATCGGCCACGCCCGGCAGACCGCTGGCCGCGGATGCGCGTATCGGATCGCCGAGGCGATCGACGATCCGGCGTCGCTTGGGTACGCCTACGGCGCGATCACGGAGCACCTTGGCTGGAGGCGGGGCGATGAAGAAGGCACCGTCATGGCCTTGGCCGCGCTTGGCGATCCGGCACGCTTCCGCGGGCTGTTCGCGCGGGCGATACCGATCACCGACACCGGGTTCGCGCTGGATCCCGGACTGCTGCCGCTGCGGGTGCTGTCCAGCCGATATGCCCGGATGAGCGACGCGATGACGGCGGCCACCTGCCCGCCCCGGCGCGCGGGCGATCCGATCGAGCAGGTGCACCAAGACCTCGCCGCGACGCTGCAGGAACGCACCGAAACGGTCATGCTGCACCTCGCCCGGCGCGCGCGGCGCGTCACCGGCTCGGGATTGCTGTGCGTTGGCGGCGGGGTCGCCGCCAATTGCGTCGCCGTCGGGAAGATCGTCGAAAGCGGGCTGTTCGACGAGGTGCACGTGCCGCCGGCGCCCGGTGACTCCGGGACGGCGATCGGGGCTGCCGCCGCCGCGCACCTGACCCGGTTCGGGACGCTTCCCTCGGCGGTGTCGGACCGCTGCTATCTCGGTCCGGCCTATCCGGATCTCGTGCTGCCGGAGTCGCCTCGTCCGGGTCTGTTCGCGCACCGGCCCGCATCCGCGGCCAGCTTCCTCGCTCGCCAGCTGGCCGACGGCCGCATCGCCGGCGTCTTCAACGGCAGGCTGGAGGCCGGGCCTCGCGCTTTGGGGAACAGGTCGATGCTGGCGTCGCCGCTGCTGCCCGACGTTGTCGACCGGCTGAACGCGACCGTGAAGTTCAGGGAGCCGTTCCGCCCGTTCGCGCCGATCGTGCTCGCCGGCGCGGCGCGCGACTACTTCACCCTGCCGCAGCCGGCGCCGTACATGTCTGTCGCATCCGGTGTGACCGAACTGGCGCGCGGGAAGATCCCGGCTGTCGTCCACGCCAACGGCACCGCCCGCGTCCAGACCGTGACAGCGGCGCAGAACCCGTTTCTCGCCGAAGTGCTGACCGAGTTCGAGGCACTGACCGGTGTCCCGGTGCTCATCAACACCTCGCTCAACATCAAGGGCAAGCCGATCTGCGGCACCCCCGCAATGGCACTGGACTGCCTCGTGGCCAGCGGCCTGGACGCGCTGATGATGGAAGGCTGGTGGATCGCGAAATGAGGATCGGATACAGCTTCTGGGGATTTCTCGGCCCCGGGATCGCGGACACTCCCGACGGCGGGCGGAGCCATCGCCGCGTGCTCGTTGACGGCCTGCGATCCCGCGGCCACGAGATCGTTTTCCTGCAACCCGACCGGGATTTCGCCGAGGCGGGCACGGATTTCTCCGATCGCTATGCCTGGGATGTCGGCCTTCCCGGCATCGACGCGCTGTTCCTGGAATGGCGGTGGCGGATCCCGGGGCGCAACACGACCTGGTGCGGGGCCGCCGGGCACACCTGCGACCTGCATCGCCAGCAGCAGCTGCTCGATCATTACACCGGCCTGCGCAGGACTCCGACCATTCTCTGGGACAAGGACCGGAAGCTCCCGCCCGGCGACCCGCTCCGCAGCCTGCGCAACGTGGTGGTCTGCGAGGCGGCCCTGAGCCCGGCGCCGGGTGCGGTCTCGCTGCTGTTCCCGGTCGCCGACGACGTGCTCGACGGCGCGGACGCCGAGGCCCTTGCCGCTCAGGACCGGGACCTGCCGCTGGCCTATGTCGGCAACCAATACGATCGCGACGACGCGTTCACCGCGTTCTTCGCCCCGGCCGCCGCCGCGCACCGGCACTTGGTGGCAGGCAAGTGGACCCGTACCGAAGCGTGGCCGCACGTGAGGTTCGCCGGCAGGGTTCCGTTCGCCGAGGTCGCCGAAATCTATCGCCGCGCGGTAGCGACCGTCCTGCTGCTGCCCGACCGGTACGCGGCGGCAGGCCAGATGACCCAGCGCCTCGTCGAGGCCGTCCTCGCCGGATGCCTGCCGCTGACCCCCGCGAACATCCGCGGCGCCGGCCGCTTCACGCCACGAGCGCTGCATGTCTCCGACGGCGCCGCCGTCACGGCCAGGATCACCCGGCTGAGCGGCATCGCCGGGCAGCGGGAGCATGCGGACCTGATCGCGAGCTGCTTGCGGTCGCTGGAGATGTTCCGCGTGTCGCGCCAGCTCGCAGTGCTCGACGACGTGCTGGCCCAGCGGCCTCCTCGGCAGGCGGTGGCACCGTGACCGCTCCGCCGCCCGTCTTGCCGGGATCACGCACCGGTAACGTTCCGGTCCATGGACAGGATCGCCATCATCGGCTGCGGCGGGTCCGGCAAGACCCACCTCGCGAACCAGCTCGCCGCGCTTCTGGATCTCCCGCTCACCCACCTCGACGGCGTCTATTACGACGAGCACTGGAACCCGCTGCCCCAGGAGGAATTCGCCGCACTGCAGCGCGAACTGGTCGCCGGATCCCGGTGGCTGCTGGAAGGGAACTACGCCGGGACCCTCCCCATCCGGCTGGCCGCGGCAGACACCGTGGTCTTCCTGGACTTGCCCGCCGTCACCTGCCTGGCCGGCATCTTCCAGCGAAGGTGGCATTACCGGGGCGGACAGCACGCCGACGACGGTGTCTACGACCGCATCACCTGGAACTTCGTCCGCTACGTCTGGGGCTACCGCAAAACCATGCGCCCCAAGGTTCGTCGCCTTCTGGACGAGCATCGCGGCGGTGCCCGGCTGATCACCTTGACCAGCCGCAGGCAGACC
>NZ_LWSF01000038.1:20694-28846 GCF_001651785.1 Amycolatopsis sp. M39 | reverse complement strand
CAGGGAGGCGACCAGTCCATGCCCGCTACCCCCTTCATCGATCCCGACCTCATCGCCGGCTCGCTGTATTCGACGCCTGCGAGGATCGCCGAGCGCACCGGCGCGCTGCACGCCGCCAAGATCTCCGGCGGAGACGCGACAGCCGCCGTCGTCGACCTCGCCGCCAGCTCCGCCGTACCGGCGCCGCGGATCTGTGACATCGGCTGCGGACGCGGAACGACCACCCTGCGGCTGGCAACCCGGCTCGCACCTGCGCAACTGATCGCGGTCGATCAATCCCGGGCGCTACTCGGCACTGTGGCCGAGCGCCTCGACGACGCGGGGCATTCCGTGCGGACCGTGTGCGCGGATTTTCATCACCTGCCGCTGCCGGACGCGAGCATCGACATCGCCGTCGCGGCGAACTGCCTGTACCACTCCGCCCGGCCCGCCGATGTTGTGGCCCAGATCGCCCGGTGCCTGACCGCGGGCGGGCGAGCCGTCCTGGTCACCAAATCCGCCGACAGCTACCGCCAGATCGACGAGTTGATCGCGGAAGCCGGGCTCGATCCGGACGCAGCCGCACGACCCAGCCTGTACGAGACCTTCCACGGCGACACAGCTCCCGGCATCGTCGCCACGTCATTGCGGGTCGAGCAGGTTCTTCGCCAGCAGCATGTCTTCCGGTTCGCCGGACTGGACCAGTTGGCCGGCTACGTGGACACCTCCCCGAAATACCACCTGCCAGACCGCCTCGCCGGCAGTGCCGGTCTCTTGGCGGACGAGTTCCGGAGACGGCTCCGCGACCGTCCGGTCGTCGCGACGTCCACCGTCACCTACGTAAAGGCGGTGCGACCGTGACCGGCCCGGTGTACACCAAGCGGTACCAAGATCCCCGCCGCGCCGCCGAGGCGGCGGCGCATCGCGAATGGCTCGCGAATCTGGAGTGCGAGGTCCGGGTGCCCGCCCTGCGGGCAGCGGATGCGCACTGCCTCGCCTTCGAACACCTCGGCAACCGGCAACCAGGCCCTGGCGACCTCGAACTGCTCGCGCAGGCGCTCGGCCGGATGCATGCCGCAGCGTATGCACAGCACCTGCACGCGGCCCGCCTCGATCAGCCGTTCGCGGTGTCGCCCGGCCTGGTGATCCGCGATTTCGCGGGACCTCGCCGCGAGGCACTGCGGCAGCGGCCCTTGCCGGTCGAGGCGGCCCCGCGGCCTTCTACAAGGACGCCAACATCCGAAACTTCCTGCTCACCGACGAGGGTGTCGCGATCGTCGACTTCGACGACCTGACCCTCGCCCCGTTCGGCTACGACCTCGCCAAACTCGTGGTCAGCACGGGCATGACCCACGGAACACTCCGCTCGGAGGCAACAGAAGCCGCGCTCGCCGTCTACAACATCTGTGCCGGCCGGCCGGACGACGCCACAGCGTGTACTTTCGGCCAGCTGCGGGTCTATGCCGAATTCCACCACCGGCTCACCGCGCGGTACTTGCATCGCAACGGATACTGCCACGCTTGGCCGGACGTACGCCCGTGGCGGGAATCCGAGGTGTCCTGGTGAGCCCCCTGTCTTCCGGGCCGTCCGTCTCCGGCGCACACGCCGGGCTGGAACGGGTCCTGGCCGACATCGCCGCCGAGCGGGAAGCGCAGCACGCCGTCCACGGAGTCCAGCAGCATCTCCCCGACGGAACGGGCCCGCGGTGGGCAGGGCTCGCCGACAGCGCCCGCCGGGAATGCGACCGGGCCGCAGCCGCCGGACGGTTGACCTGGCGGCACATTCTGTTCGAGGAAGTCGCCGAAGCACTCGCCGAAAGCGACCCGATCCGGTTACGCCGCGAACTCGTCCAGGTCGCCGCGGTGGGCGCACAGTGGCTTCAGGCCATCGACAACCGCGGTGTGCCCGCGGCAGCGGAGGGAAATCGTCGTGGCCGTCACCGCTGAACTTCTGCTTGCCCGGCACGGCGAAGCCGCTTGCAACGTCGAGGGAATCGTCGGCGGCGACCGGGGCTGCACGGGGTTGACGCCGCTGGGGAGAGCGCAGGCCGAACGACTTGCCGCGCGTCTCGCCCGGGAGCACGCCGAGCATCCGTTCGACGTCGTATACACCACCCCGCGCCGCAGGGTCCTGGAGACCGCCGAGATCGTCACCCGGGCGCTGGGCGTGTCGCCGGTGGTCGAGGCCGAGCTGGCCGGCGCGGCTCACGGCGACGCCGACGGCCGGTCTTGGCACGAGGTCAAGTCGGCGTTCGGCGGGCCGCCGCAACACAACCCCGACGCGCCCTACGCGCCGGGTTCGGAATCCTGGACCGCGTATCTGGAGCGCGCTGCCGGAGCCCTGGAGAAGATCCTCACCCGCCATCGGGGAAAGCGGGTCCTCGTTCTGGCGCACGGCGAAACCATCGAGGCGGCCGGCACGCTCTTGCTCGGGCTCACCTCTGCGTCCTCGCGCCGCGCCAGGCCCATCACGGATCACGCGTGCCTGACCCGCTGGCAGCTGCATGTCAACCGATTCGGCCAGGAAGTCTGGATGCTGGCTGCTCACAACGACACCCGGCACCTCGGGGACGAGCCGTGACCGTCGCACAGGACTTGCTCGCTCTCTGCCGTCTTCGCCTCGACCCGGAGTCCGAGCCGCTGACTCCATGCGGAGGCCACGACGAGATCCGTGTCCTGCGCGCGGCGGCCCGGGTCGGCGAGGTCGTCGTCAAGGCCTACCGTGATCGTGAACGGCACGAACAGGAACGGCGCGCCTACCGCCGCTGGGTACCGGCGCTGGGGGAGCGGGCACCGCGCTTGCTCGCGGAAACCGACGACCCGCCCGCGATCATCGTGACGGCGCTGCCGGGCAGGTCCGTAGCCGAACTCGACCTGCCGATCGAACGCGAACAAGAGGTATTCGGCGAGGCCGGCGCGCTTCTGTCGGCTTGGCACGAAACCGGACCGGCGCGCGATACCCCGGACATGACGGCCTGGCTCGCAGATCGCGGGGAACAATGGCTCGCGCTCGCCGAACCGGTCCTGCCCGCTCGCGAAAGAGCGAACACCCGGGCGCGGCTCCGCGAGCTGGCCGCGCTCGGCCCGCTCCCGGCAGTGCCCTGCCACCTGGACTTCATGCCCCGAAACCTGCTGTACGCCCCAGGCGGCATCGTCCGCGTCATCGACTTCGAGCACGCCCGCTACGACCTCGCCGCGCGTGACCTGGTCAGGCTGGCCGACCGGATCTGGCGAGAACGTCCTGACCTGGAAGAGGCGTTCCTTGCCCGTTACGGCCCCCTGTCCGATGTGGACCGGCACGTCATCGAACATTGCGCGCATCTGGACGCCTTGACCGCCGCGGTGCGTGCCACCGGGCGTGCCCTCCCGGTCGGAAGGCCGGGCCAATCCCCGGACCGCCACCTGCGCGAGCCGACCTCGCGTGCGTGATCGCGCCTTTCCCGCTCACCGAATCCGGAGACATCCGTGATCATCAGCGAACGTATTTGCGTCATCGGCAGCGGCTACGTCGGACTCACCACCGGAGTATGCCTTGCCTCGCTCGGCCATTCCGTCACCTGCGTGGACCGCGATTCCACCACAGTCGCAGAGCTTCGCGAAGCCCGCACTTTCCTCGCCGAACCCGACCTGACCGGGCTGCTACGACACGGGCTGGAGACCAACGCCCTCCGCTTCGACACCACCGCCGAGGCGGCCGCGGCCGCCTCGGCGGTCGTCTTCCTGTGCCTGCCGACTCCGCCAGGAGCCGACGGCTCCGCCGACCTGACCGCGATCGAGCAGACCGTCCGCCGCATCCGGAAGCTGTTGCGTCCCAGCGCGGTGCTGGTGACCAAATCCACCGTTCCGGTCGGCACCGCCGACAACATCAGGACCTGGCTGGACCGGGAAGACATCGCGGTCGTGTCCAACCCGGAATTCCTGCGCGAGGGCCACGCCGTGTACGACTTCCTCCACCCCACCCGCATCCTGATCGGCTCGAACGAACCGGTCGCGGCCAAGCGGGTCGCGGCGCTCTATGACGCCGTGCGCGCCGAGGTGATCGTCACCGACCCCGCTACCGCAGAACTGTCGAAGTACGCGGCGAACAGCTTCCTGGCCACGAAACTCTCCTACATCAACACCGTGGCCGAGGTGTGCGAGGCAGTCGGCGCCGACATCACGGACCTCACTCATGTGCTGGGCACGGATCCCCGCATCGGCGCGGACTTCCTGAGCCCCGGCCCCGGCTGGGGCGGCCCCTGCCTGCCGAAGGACACCCGTGCGCTGCTCCGGCAGGCCGACCACGCCGGGGTGGACTTTCCCGTGCTGGCCGCCGCTATCGCCAGCAACATCCACCACCGCGGCCGGATGATCGCCCGGCTGCGCGATGAACTGGGCCGGAATCTGTCGGGAGCCCGCATCGGCGTCCTCGGCCTGACTTTCAAGACCGGCACCAATGACCTGCGCGACTCCCCGGCCAGCCACGTCGTCCGTGCGCTGACCGGATTCGGCGCGACCGTCGCCGCGCACGACCCCACCGTGCACCACGAGATCCCCGGAGTCGAGGTCAAGACGGACGTCTACGAGGTCGTTCCGGGCATCGACGGGCTGATACTGATCACTGACTGGCCGGAGTACCACTCCCTGGACTGGAACCGCATCGCGGGAATGATGGTCGGCGACCTCGTGCTGGACACCCGCAACGCTTTTGCCCGCCGTCATCTGGCTGCCGCCGGTTTGCGGTGCGTCAGCCTCGGCCGGCGTTCTGCTTGACCGATGCGCCAGGCCGGGGGCTTCGGCCGGGCAATCCTTACCGTCGCATGCGGTAGATCCGGCAGCTTCGATTGCCGAAGACTGCGGCGAAGGCGGGTGACTGGTCGAGGGCGTCCAGCCCGGACGCGCGTTTCCGCCCAGGCAGAAGCCCGTCCGAGACGAACACATACCGGATGTTGTTGCGTTCCGCCGTTTCCTTCACCTGCGGATTGGTATCGATTTCGTCCATCGCGGAGAGCAGAAGCTGCCGATCCGACCCTGCGGTGTAGGAGCCGAAGTACGGGATGAACGTCCTCACGCCGGATAAACCGTATGTCCACACAGTCCCGTCGCTATTGTCGTTCATTACCTCTTCCCCGGGCTTTGCGTGGGCCGCCAGCCAGCGCATCGCGTCCTCGGTTTCCGGCGTGACGGTCGTACCGTGGTAGGCCGGTTTCAGTCGAGCCTGATTGGGGCCGAGATACACACTCGCCACAGTCACCAGCGCAACCTCGATGCAGGCAGCCGCGGTGATCGTCGCGCGATCGTGGCGAGCCAAGCGTCCCCAGCGTGCGCAAAGCCGGGAGAGAGCGGACTGCGCGGCGGCGAACGCCAGCCCGGCCGCCGCGATGGCCACGAAGGTCACGATGACGACGAATCGGAAGGCGTCATTCCACCACGGGGCCGTAATCGGTTTGAGCCAGCGCGCGTCGGATGAGGCGGTCAGGACGTAGAGGATGCCGAACATCAGGCCGATCCACAGCAGCCAGCGGCGTTCTCGATCGCGCCACAGCAGGACGATTCCCGCCCAGGAGAACGCCGCGAGCACCCACTGCGGCCGGGTGCCCTCGCCGCCGAGCACGGCCAGTTTCCCCAGCGATCGGACGAGGGTTTCCTTGGCCGGCCAGTCGTACGCCGACACGGTCGGAAGCATCCGCAGGAGCCCGATGAGCGTGGGCAACGCCAGAGCTGCGGAAACCGCTGCCAGGACGGCCGCCCGAAAGAGCCCCGCTCCGGCCGTCGCGGGGGTCCGCTTGCCGAGGCGGACGACGGCGAAGACGAGACAGGGCACGGCGATCAGGATCACGCTCGGCTGGGTGACGAACGTGCCGTGCAGGCTTAGCGCAGCCGCGGCCAAGGTCGGCGCGCCACCGTTCGTGATCCAGCGGATCGCCAGGGCGGCCGCCGGCCAAATCAGGCACAATGCCAGCGTGTAGGGATACAACCCTCCGTATTTCCACAAGGCGTAGGGCATATTCGTGAACGCTGTGCTCACGGCGACGCTGGCCGCGGTCCAGCCGACCGGCGCCCCGACGCCGCTCAGGAAACCGGCCACTGAAACAGGGACGATTACGACCGCGACGACCACGACGAACGCGTTGAGCACCGTCGGTATGCTCTGTCCGGTCGCGTGCTGGACGAGGGCGCCCATGAGGTGAAAAGCGTTCGGATAGTAGAAGGAAGAACCCTGCGCAGGGTCGCCTATTTGCGCCAGGGAAACTGGATTAGCGTCTCCCGTTTCGCTGATGAACCGGATTGCGTTGCCGTGAAATATCGCGTCCCACAGTTGCGGTACCGAATGCGGATTTCCCATGCCGCCCAAGGTCGTGACCGCGGCGATCGTCCCGGCAATGCCGATGCCGAGTGGTATGGACCACCGGCGAACCCGGAGAAGACCCGGCGGTGAGGCGTCCGGCTCGCGGTCGGGCAAGGCGTGCCTGCCTGCCTGCGGCACCCGGCGACGCCAGGATCGGCGACCTGCCAAGCAAAGGGCTCCGACGAGGCCGACGAGGAGCAGAAACGGCTCGAACCCCCACCGCATGCCCGTCGCGGTCGCGGCCAGGCCGGCCAGGCCGGTCATACTGAGCGTCACCGCCGGGGCACAAGCTGCGGCGACCCATCCGCGTTGTCCCAGGAATGAGATCACTGCAAGTCCGGGCAACCACAGGATCGCCGCAGCGACGCAGACGGTCATCATTGCGGCCATTGTCACCGCTGCATCCCAGATCGCGTGCCGCCATTCAGGCCATTTTTGCTGGTGCTGATTGGGCCCGCGCCGGTGCGGGCGCGTGACGACCTAGGCATGGCGTGCGCGACATGGTGGCACCCCAGTACGGCGAGCCGGGCGATCCGGCGAAAAGGAGCTGCTGCTTCAGACTTGCCCCGCGGTCAGCGCTGTAGAGCCCCGGCCCGCCGAGGTCGAAGCGGGCGAGCGGGTGCGCTGAGGGCGGGCCAGAGGCAGAGCCTGCCGGTCGAGAACCAGTCCTGCGTCTCTCTGGTGGTGGGCCAGTCGGCGGAGGGCGGCGGCTCGCAGTCGCACTGCTCAGGCTCACCTGCTGCTCGGTAGCGCACAACCACCTGCTCGCGTCCGGCGGCTCGATGTCGCGGTCGGCCGCGTCGTCTTTGATGAACATCGTCGAGTAGTCCAGTTCGAACTCGCCGGCGCAGCGGCACAGCAGCGTGGCCATCCGGCCTTCAATCAGTCGATGATGTTGACGTGTCCTGCAGCTAGTACAGGGTCCTTCTGGAATGGGAGAAGCCCTGCAGATTGGTTGTTTCTGGAACATGCGCTCGGCGACTGCGGCTTTCGAGTCCGGGTTCCGCAGGTGCTGCGGGGCGCACGGATGCCCGCGAAACCATGCGCTGGCTGGAATGAGTCTTGCTGTGATCGCGAGGCCTGGCCGGGGAACCGGTCCGGGGCCGTCGGCCGGGGAAAGGGGAGTTGCGGTGCCGATGGATCTGGTTGCCGAGCTTGGCGAAGGTTGGTGCGTGACCCTGGTCCGCAGGCGCGAGCCTGACGACGTACTGACCGTGATGGGAGCGGTGCCGGGC
This sequence comes from Amycolatopsis sp. M39, assembly GCF_001651785.1. NCBI lineage: Bacteria > Bacillati > Actinomycetota > Actinomycetes > Pseudonocardiales > Pseudonocardiaceae > Amycolatopsis > Amycolatopsis sp. M39. Next base: position 21,304 of record NZ_LWSF01000038.1, on the reverse strand, counting down.
AGCGTCGGACCGGCCGCGTTCGAGGGCGCCCCGGCGGGGCGACGGACCGGGAGCTGGTGCTCGCGCGGACGTGGCCCGGACCGGGTTGGACGTTCGCGGTCGAGTGCGACGGGCCGAGCGGGTTCCTGGGGTGGCGGCGCGAGCTGCTGGTCGTCCTGTCCGCGCGGGGCGGTTTGGCCGGGACGGCGCTGTATTTGCCGAATGTGCAGGAAGTCTGCGCCGCCGAGGACGGACGTGTGGTCACGGTGGCCGATCCGCTGCGCAGTTACCGCCGCTCGGGCACGGACCGGTTCGCCGTCCGGATGCGCGAATTCGGGTTCCGCGTCTCCGACCGTCCAGCCGGACGGCCGGGCCAAGGACGCGCCCGGATCCGCCGTCGCTCGAAAAGATCGCGAGTGGCGTCGGCCCGGAGAGCCGATGCCGCCCAGGCGGAGGGTTGTCGAACGCCACGCGACCTTCCACAGCATGTCGCACTGTCGCTCCGGATCAGTCGAACTAGCATCGGCGTCCGTACCCGAACCTGTGTTCGAGCGCGCGCGATCCGCGTTGGTCGAACACTAAGCGCATCAGACGGGGCCGGACGGAGAGAACTGGTGCCCGAGACTGTCGA
>NZ_LWSF01000038.1:0-20673 GCF_001651785.1 Amycolatopsis sp. M39 | reverse complement strand
CGTCGGTGGTCTACGCGATCCACTCGGATGGAGAGTGACCTACCGCAACGGCGGCATCGTGCGCGCCGCGACGATCATCACCGCTGACACGCTCCGCAACATGGCCGAGGCCGGTTCGGTCGGACCCGCGTCCCCGCCCGGGTCAGCGTGACCCGATCTGTTCCCGAGGCGCGCGTCCTGCCGATCCTGGGGCATAGCACGGACACTGCAGGACGACTAACACCCAGCAGGTGAACGGGGCGTTTCTTCCGGCGCCGGTCTGGTGGCCACTCGCATGTTCCTGTTGCCGCAGACGGCGGTGAGGAATCGTCCAGCCGTCCGCGTCGGTGACGATCACGTACTTGTTCGCCAGAAATCCTGGGTTGGCTCGATCGTCTGTTTGGACGGGCCGCGACTGAAAACCCTCGCCGTGAGGTTGGCGGTGCCGCGAGCCTGGTTCGGAGTCCTGCGGCGCGATGGCGAACGCGCCGACGCGCGACGAGTTCATGCCTGTGGGTCCTGATCTGCTGCGCAGCACGGTCCACGGCCGCGTGGCCGCCGCCAGCGCGAGTTCCTCACGGCGGCGATGACCTGTCACGCTCGGACGCTCGGGCGTGCCCGGCGGGTTCGCCGGGCAGTCGTCGCGCTTCGTCGCGCAGTCGTCGTGCCGTCGCCATGGCCGGTTCGGGGTGGTCGTCGTCGAGGAACAATCTCAGCAGCGGCACTGCGAGTTCGCGGTATCGGGCGTCAGCTCGCCAGACACAGGCGAGTTCCTCCAGGCCGGCGATCTCGGTTCGGCGATTGCGCAGCATGTCCGCGGCGGCGACAAGCCTCGCGGTCATGCCGTCGGGATCAGCGTCCGGCACGGCGTCCATGCTGCTTCCCACGCCTGCGCCATGCCGATGCCCTGATCCTGAAGATCACCGCAGGCGCGCCGCGGCCGATTTCGTCTTGCCGGTGCTGTGCGTTCGTTGTGCTGATCCGGACACGGGCGCGAGTCCGCTCTCCTGTTCCGGCGGAGTTAGGCGGATAGCGGCGGCCTCGTCGTTACAAGCAACCGGGCCTGGTCGCGGGGCCGACGACGTCGGCCCCGCGACCAGGCGATTCACTATCGGTGATGAGACGAAAAATATTTGTTCCCCGGCTGTTGTGGGAAGGGTGGGCTCCGGCGCGCGGCGCGCTGGTGCTGAGCGGGTGGCGCTGCTGGCCGGGATGGCGGTGCTGTTCGGGTGGGTGGACTGGCTCGCGCTGGGCCGGTGGGCGCGCCCCTTGGCCGTGCCGCTGGCCCTTTTCGCCGCAGCCGCAGCGGGGATCTTCGTCGCGGTTGCGCGCCGGAGGGGAGAGCGGGCGCCGCGGGCGCGGGCGTCGGGGATGAGCTGGTGGGTCGTGGTCGCCGCCGCGGCCGCGGCGGCTGCAGTGGGGTGGCTGGCGACCAAGTGGCTGCTCGGCGAGGCCGACCATGCGCCCAACGCGGACACGAAAGCGTCGGCGAGGGTCGAGGCGATCAAGACCGGGGTCGGGATCGGCGCGGGCACCACGGGCATCTTCGCGCTGCTGCTGGCGGTCCGCCGCCAGCAGCACAACGAGCGCGACGCGACGGAGAAGAACGTCACCGAGCTCTACGCCAAGGCAGCCGAGCAGCTCGGCTCCGCCGAAGCCCCGGTCCGGCTGGCCGGGCTGTACGCCTTGGAGCGTCTGGCCCATGACAACCCGGCCAGCGGCAAGGCATCGTCAACATCATCTGCGCCTACCTGCGGATGCCCTTCACACCACCGGTCGCCCGACCTCCGGCCGGGGCCGACGACGCTCAGGTCAAAGAACACCAGGAGCGGGTGCAGGAACGGGAAGTCCGGCTCGCGGCCCAGCACATCCTCACCAGCCACTTCGATGACTGGAACCGCTGGACGTACTGGGCGGACCTCGACCTCGCCAACGCCCACCTGATCGACTTCGGGTTGACTGTCGGCCTGGTCCGCAACGCCAGCTTCAGCGGCGCGACCTTCGCCGGGCCTGCGTCGTTTTTCCACACGACTGGCGTCGGTCTCGCCCGGTTCGATGATGCGACGTTCCAAGACGGCGCAGTATTCAACGACGCGGTCTTCGGCCGCGGTGCCGAGTTCGGCGGTGCGACCTTCCTCGGCGATGCCCTCTTCGAGCGCGCGACGTTCACCTGCGCCCGCTTCAGCGGCGCGATCTTCGCAGGCGATGTCGCTTTCCCCCGAGCTGCCTTTCGCGACCTCTACGCGTATTTTGACGGTGTCACCTTTGGCGGCCTTGCCCGGTTCGACGGTGCCACCTTCGTCGGCCGCGCTCAGTTCATCGATGCGACTTTCACCGGTGACGTCCGGTTCCACGACGTGCGCTTCGATCTGGGCGAGTTGGTCGTTGGCGACGGCGCGGCGGGTGGAGGGGAGTCGGGCGGGTTTGGGGACTTTGCGGGCGGGGTTGTCGGTGGTGGTGATGAGTCCGTCGTCTTCGGCGTGTTTGTAGAGGCAGCGCAGCGCGGCGATGAGGTGTTCGCCTGCGCTGCGTCCGCCGCGGGCGTTGCGGCGGGCGACGACGTTGGTCTTGGCGTCTTCGAGGAAGTGTTTGGTGTCGGTCGGGGTGGGTTCGTCGAGGCGGCGGTCGCCCCAGCGGTCGAGGATCCGGTTCCAGTAGGAGCCGTAGACGCGGCGGGTGCCGACGGCGACCGCCGCGTCTACGACGGGGATGTAGTGGGCGAAGGTCGGCAGCAGTGGTTTCGCGGCTGGTGTGTCGAGGAGGTCTTGCGGGGTGAGGCCCATCCGGTCGAGCAGGAGCCGGGCCGCGTCGAGGTCGGCGTTCCGGGCCGGTTCGGTGCCGTGGTGTTGGGAGGTCATGCGGGATCACCGTCCAGCAGTGTCGAGTGGGCGTCGGCGAGCAGCCGGTCGAGCTGTGCCGGTGGGTGTGCGAGAAGCACGCCGCGGTCGGGGTGGGCGGAGAGCAGAACGCGGTCGCCGGTGGCCAGGCCGCAGCGGTGTCTTACGGGTGCGGGCAGGCGCAGGTCGCCGTGGCCGGTCATGGCGAGTGTGCCGTTGGGGTCGGCGACGATCACCACGGTTGCGTGAGTGACGTTGACGACCAGTCGTGTCTCGGGTTCCCAGCCCAGAGCGGAGAACACCGTGCGGTCGGCGATCCGGCCGTGGCAGTCGAGGGCCGACAGCCCGTACGCGACGGTGCTGGTGCGCGGGGCAGGGATATCGGGCAACGCTTGCTGGCTGCCGCAAGCGGAGAACGCCTGTCGCGTGCCGATGTGGAGGGGATCGCCACCGGAGCGATCACGGTGCCGGGCATGCCCACCACCGCCGAAGCGGCGACCGGCTGAAGGCCGGTCCGGGGTGTTCAGGCGCCTTCCGGCACCGGTACGTTGTTTGTAGCACGTATGCGACAAAATTGTGTCCGAGGGGCGAGTTGCACGTTTATCCACACGCCTGCACCTGACCCTTTGAACGACGTAGCTTGTCCGCAGAAGCCAGCCCGTCGGTTTGGCCCTGGCCTACCGTCCGCGGAAGCTGACTCCACGGGCAGTAGTGCGCATTGATTATCCGAGCGCGCCGAGCTGCTGCAGGCGTGCCAGTGCGGCGACGGCGTGTCGGCGCAGGGCCTCGTCCAGGTCGCGGCGCTCTGCCGGTGAAGCTTCCGGCGATACGAAGTACTCGTCGACCTCGGAGAACAGTCCGTCAAGGACGGCAAACACGTCGTCGGGGTGCAGAGCCTCGTCGTTCTTCATCAGGTCGAGGTATTGCTGCTCGAACTGGCCAGCGTCGATCGTGCGGTCGACGAATCGTCCGATCAGCTCGCCGTAGTCGGCCGCGTCGCGCTTGTTCTCTTCGGAAGCGCTCATCTCACCCTCCACCCAGGGATCCTCGTTCGACCACGTTGCGAAGCTGCTGGACGTTCAGTTTCCAACCTGTCCAGTATGTTCCATCAGGTCTCAGCACCTCGCAGACGCGGGTGTTCTCGTTGTAGATCAGGATCGCGGGTTCCCCGCGGTAGCGGCCGACGTCCGCCGTCTTGATCGAGTTCGCGGGGTCCTCCGCGAACTTTCGCAGCGCATCCTCATACGCTTTGGCGCCGGCGTTGCTCCAGTTCTGGTCGACGCCGAAGTCCTTCGCGTGTTTGAAGTGGCTCTGCAGCTGGCCTTTCGGATAGTTCGGTTCAGGGACTTCGTGCGCGGCGAGTTCGTCGCTGATTTTCGCCGCGTCGGCGCCTTCTATGTTCGGGTTCGGGGTGCTGCTCATCGCTGTCTGCATGGCGGGCACGACGCCTTGGGTGATGGCGATCGCGCCGCCCGCGGTGATCAGGATGGCTTCGGCTGCGGTGACGACCTCGGCGACTGGGGCGACGAGTGCGCCCGCGGCGTCGACGCCGAACAATTCCAGGCCTTCGATGACCGCGGCGATGAGGACGTCGAGGGCACCGTCGGTGGCGATGCTGCCGATGACGAGGATGACACCGACGACGGCCATGTCGTCGACGACTTCTTTGATCTTGTCCTTGATCTTCTGCTGGGTGTCCACGTTCCAGACGCGGAAGTCGACCAGGCTTTCGCCCAGCTTTCCCAGCACCGCCGGCAGTTCGGCGAGGACCGACTGCGGTCCTGCGGCGCGCTGCCAGAATTGCTCGAGCGCGGTCAGGTCGTCTGAGCTGTTGTTGCCGACCAGGCTTTGCAGTTGGGCGTGGAGGCCGTTGACGAGATCCTGGACTGCACCGCCCGCGTTGCGGCACGCGGTCGCCGCGTCGTCGAGCCGGCCGGTGTCCGCGGTAGGGATGTATTTTTCCAGAAACCCGGGCATCCACCAGGGCGAATCGCCAGCGAGCACCGCGAAGTCGGTGTTTCCCGGCCACTGTTGTGGGGTCAGCGGTGCACGCGGCGGGCCGCCCGGGTTGCCGGGCACGCTTGACTGATCTGCGCCGAGGTGGTTGAGGACGGAGACATCGATGCCCTTGCCGATCGAGCCGAGCAGGTCGAAGGCGGTGCGGAAGCCGTCGTTGACGATCGAGTCCATCGCGGCGGCCCAGCCGTTCTGGTACTGGTGGGCGCCGTCGCACGCCCCTGCGGCACCGGACGCGGCGTCGAGAGCGTTGAGGAAGTTCTGCCGGATCTGTTCCAGGCCGCCTTGGGCGTCGACGAAGTGCTGTGCCACGGAGTGGAAGTCGGAGGGCACGATTTTGACCGGCGTCGACGGCGAGGCTTGAGCTGCGGCTACCGCAGGCGGCATCAGGACGCCCGCCAGATCGAGACATTGGCGTGCACTGCCCGCGCGTGGTTGTCGTGGGTGTTCAGGACGACCTCTCGTACCCAGTGCAGCTGGTCGCGAAGTTCCCGGGCGGAGCGGGACCATTCGTCGATGGCGTCGTGGAAGCGGTCGTGCGCTTCGCCGTGCCAGCTCCGCCCGAGGTCGCGCACGAGTTCTTCGACGCTGTCAAGGTCCTCGGTCGTCACGTCGATGTGCCTGGCGATCGAATCGGCGAGATCGCGGAGCACAGCGAAGTCCACCGTCAGCTGATCCACTGGCCTCTCCCTCGGAAGGTCCGCACCTTCTCCCCGGGCCAGGCTAAACCAGCGAAGGGTCAGCCGTGATGCTTTTCCGTAGTCAGCCCGTAACGCCCGGTATTGTCCGGTTTCTCAAGCCAAGGTGGGCTCGGCGTTCCTGAACTGGTTGCGCCGGCGTCGTGGCGCTGAGCTACCCGGCCACTCGTGTACATCTGGGGCATTGGCCAGGGCAGGGTGCACGGGTTCGCCTGCGTGACGGCCGGGCCGAGTGATGTCGCAACCGGTTCGTCCGTACGCTCGGCCGCGCCTGTCGCGAGTCTGGTCAGCGCTGTCGGAGTGCCCACGGACCGGCCGGATCCGAGGCACTTCACCGCGCAGTGTCTCCAGGCCGGGTCCGGCTGACGTCGTTGTCCGTTCCGCTGAACACCGGCCACTACTCGTCCACAGCGTCCTTATCGGGCGTGCCGCCGCCGGCTTTGCGCTGCACGTTCGGATGAACCATGTCGCGGAAGTGCCTCAGCGCGAGTCCTCAGAGTGCTGAACTGGGGCGATGTCGTGACCGAAGACGATCTTGCTCGCTACTCACATGCTCGGGCTTCGAGACTTTGGCTACGCTGTCCGGCGCTTGCTTGTGGGCACCTGGATGCGCGGGCTGGCTGCAAGGTCCGAAGAGCGATCTCGGCCAGCTTCCGATCAGTAGTCAAGGTGCCCAAGGTTCGTCACGCAAGAGCGCCGGTTCGCCGGATTGAGGCCGAGAGGCGCGCGTTCCCGGACGTCGTCGAGATCTTCGGCGAGCGAGCGGTTCTGCGGAACCCGTGCCCAGCTCGTTCAGCCCTATGAATGGCGGGAGCGCCGTGTGAGCCGAGTTCCATCGCCCCACGATCGGCGGCTTGACATTGCACACTCGGTGTACTCGACTTTAAACAACGGGTAGTAGGGGGTGCAATGGGGGCACTGTATATGCCCATTCTGAAGGGCAAGGGCGGTGAGTTCGAGGCACTTGCCCATATGGCCCGCAGTACGGCGAGCTCAGTCACGCCGCTGATCGAAGCGGTGCCAAAGTCCAGCGCTACAGAACTTGACGTGTCCTGGTTCGTCCGTGAGATCAGGACCGTTTGGCCGCTTAGCGAGATGGTGGTCATCGATCTCTGTCATCTTGGCACCGCCGGTCAGCCAGCGTTGTGGGAAGAGGTGCTCAGCGAGGCTCGGCACTACCAGGCCAAGGTCGTTCCTGTCGTGCATTTCGGTGACGAAGCATCAGTTGTGGAGTTGCTAGGTCGGGCATTGGCTGTGGACAGACGTGGCTGCTGCTTGCGCGTCGACGCGGCGGACCTTCGCGAGGACCCCCAAGACCTCGCCATATGGGCGGCGGACCTGCTCGCTGACCTGCGCATCGAGCCCGATGACGCGGACTTGGTCCTTGACTTCGGCACGCTGAGCGACGACCAGACCGTCTCACGCGCAACTGAACGAGCCATCGAACATCTAGAGCGGCTTCCGCGGCTGGAGCGGTGGCGTTCTGTCGTGGTCGCCGGCGGAGCTTTTCCTGAGAACCTGTCGAAGGTGGATTCGTGGTCGCTGACGTCGTTGCCCAGGCGGGAAGCCGACCTGTGGGCAGGTTTGGCATCGCGGAAGAATTTCTTTCGTCAGCAGCCGGTTTTTGGCGACTACGGCGTGGCCTACCCGCCGCACACTCGCCCAGTTCGGGCCAATCCTCCGCCGAATATCCGCTACGCGGTAGATGGCCACTGGATGGTTTTGCGTGGCAGGAAAAACGACCCGCGAGGAAACGAGCAGTATCGCGAGATCTGCCGGATCATGTCTCAGCTACCGGATTTCGGGGGCGCAGGCCTGAGCTGGGGAGATAAGTGCATCGCCAAGGTCGTCGCCGACGAGATAGGCCCGGGCAATCCCAAAAAATGGCGGGCGTACGGGACGAGTCATCACCTCGAATACGTCACGAGCAGGCTTGCCAGCCTGGGCGCGCCATGATTGCAGCGTGCACGGTTCGCTGAATTTCATCGATCGACATCGTGTCCGCCATGCGCTCCCAGAGCCGAAAGCGAGTCGCCGAAGAAAGCCCTCGATGGAGGCCGCGCAGGCGCAGAGCGGCCATAGCCTCGTCGCGCCAGAGCAACTGAGCGACGGTGTAGGGATCGGGGGACGGATTGCGTGATGCCCCACGTATCGGCTGGAAGGTAATCTGGCCGTCGCGGTCGTCGGCTACCCAGATGCCCCACCACGCGGGCAGCATGGCTGATGCTTTGGCTTCGTGACGAGGTCCGCAGACCAGGGTGGCAAAGTCGAGGACCCGACTGTATCGATCGATCTGGCCTGGCAGCCGGTCAAGCCTGTCGCGGTCGCTCTTGATCTCGAACCCGGCGAGAGTATGCCCGATGACCGCGAGATCGACTCGGGTGTCTCCCAGGCACAGCCCGAGTTCGTCGCGGATGATCGCACCGCTTAGTCTTGTCGACTCGAGGTGTGCGCGCAAAGCAGTCCGGATGTCGCGGTCGTTCACTTGAGCACCATACGTCACATCTGCCCCGCCCAGCCGCTCCCTGAACGCTTCAGGAGTTCGACCCCACGGCAGTGACGCGGCCAACTCGGGCCTCCGAACGCCAGCTGGACAGACAAAGCCTCCCTTGCCTTTCCGCATACAACCATCCGGACGGTTTGCGGCCAAGCGCTGTCGCGACGCTCGCGGCGAGACCCACGGATCGGGCGGCCGTCGTGGCGCTCGATTAACCCATCAGGTTCGTCATTGGCCCGGCAAGAGGTGACCGACTTCGTTCCACTTGGCAGGTCAGACGATCGGTTCCCTGCGGAACGGCAAAGGCCGGTGGCTCTGATCCTCACAAGGATCAGAGCCACCGCCATCGAGACACAGGTTCAAGCCCATAGGGACTTGAACCCCCACGTGTCCGAGGGGGGACTCGAACCCGGAATTGTCGCATCCATGCGCAGGATGCGTGTTCATGCGACGAATTGTAGCTGTGTTCGGCGACGACGCAATCGTGCCTTCGGCCGGGTTGAGCATGGGGCGAGATGTCCATTGTGTTCGTGCGCAGTTTCCCCGGTTGCTGGTCGTCAGTCGTCGGAGTCGTCGGTGTGCGGGCGGGGAGCGCCTGTGGAGGGCGGATGGGGGACGGCGCGCTGCCGCGGTTCGATCGGGTTGCGCTGCGGGCGTGCCGGGGGAGCAGTGCCTGAGGTCGGCTCGGCTGCAGGCGCGTCGGTCGGTCTGGTTGATCGGCCCGGTGCCGGAGTGACCGCACATCGTCTGGAAGCTCGCTACCTGGACATGACGCCGACTCTGCCCGGTCTGATCGTCGAGCTCGCCTGTGCCTCCGCCCAGGGCACAGGCGAGTCCCGTCGTCACGCCAACGGCCTGCTGACCCTGGCGTACCGCGCAGCGGACGGCATGGCGTACAAGTACGGCTTCCGGGATCTCTCCGCGCGCATGATCGACCGGATGCGCGCCACCGCGCTGAAGGCGGAGGATCCGCTGCTCGTCGCTGCTGTGGCGTATGTGCGGACCGAGACGTTCTTCGCGGCCCGGGACCTCGAAACTGCGGCCGGAGCCTTGGTCAGGGCAGCCGACACTCTGCGTGAAGCCGGACCTACTGGCGTGCCGGGTATCGCCGCGTATGGCGCGCTCCACATGCGTGCGGCTGTCGTCAACGGGCGAGCAGGCAGGTCCGACTCGGCATGGAACCACCTCGCCGAAGCACGGCGGGCAGCCGAGCGTGCGCGTGACGGCGTGTACTTCGGCACTGCATTCGGGCCGTCCTCGGTCCGGATCCACGACCTCGCTGTCGCGACCGAGCTGAAGGAGAGCGGCACTGCTGTGGAACGGGCCGGATCTTGGACCCCTCCCGTCCGCCTCCCGGCTGAACGACGATCGCACTACTACATCGAGCTAGCCGGAGCACAGCTCGACATCGGGCTTCACGAGGACTTCTGCCGATCGGTAGAGCTTGCTCGGGAGATTGCACCGCAGCACACACTGGAACATCCCGGGGTGCGGCGGTCTCTGGTCAAGCTGGTGCAGAGCCATCCACGTCCGAGCGCGAATGCGCTCGCCCTCGCGGACTGGGCCCACGTCCTCTGAGGTCCGACGGCTCTCATCCGGCAAGAAGCACCGGCAGTTCGTCGAGAGAGCTGATGACCCAGTCTGCATGCTGGCGCGTTGTCGGGTCGTCAGCCCAGAGATGTCCCCACGGACCGCGCCGGATCAATGCAGTGCGCAGGTCCGCCGCCTTCGCGGGCACGACGTCGTTGTCACGGTGGTCGCCCACGTAGGCAATCTCGTCAGGCGCGGGAATACGTCAGCCGAGGAGCGCCGCTCGCCGGGGGACGCCGTCACCGGGTGTGGCCCTCGCCCCAGGCGGCAGATCGTTCATGGCCCGGTCGAAGCGGAGCGCCAATGAGGCGTTGGGTGCGTTGAGCTGGGGAAATGGGGGATGGGTGTGGGACAACCTGTCGCGAGGGGATGATTCGGATGTCGGCACGGCCGTGGAGCAGTTTCCGTGTCCAGCGTGAGCGCGCTGGGATCAGCCAGGAGACGTCGGCTGGGGGTTGATCGCACGACCGCCGGACGATGGGAACGCGGCGTACAGCCTCCGAATGCGTGGCAGCGTCCGGACCTTGCCAAGAAGAAGCTGTCTGTGAGCTTGACGAGATCCTCAGCGAGACACGGCTGCAAGCTCAGCATACGAAGCGACGCGAGGCCCCGGTCGACGCCCCAGCGTCGACGGGGGCGGTTCTGACCGATCGATCGCCAGCCGGTCGGCTGCGGGCGGAGACTCTGACAATCGAAGCGGACTACGACAGATTGCCGTCCACTAATCTGCTGGGCCGTACGACGAGGCATCTTGGCGAGGTTGTCGTCGCACGCGACACGGTCTCCTCCGTGTACGGGCGTCGAGAGCTGTGGTCGATCGAAGCGGACGCTGCGACGTTGATGGGGCAGCTTGTCTGGGATGCGTCGCAGCGCCGGGACGCCGCGACGTCGCAGGGTTATTTCGAGCAGGCGATCCGCGCTGCGCGCGAAGGCGGCGACATCGCAGCCGAGGCACACGCCACCCTGCGGAGCAGTTATCTGCATCTGTACGGCGTCGGGCCGTGTGCCGACGCCGGGTTGGCCCTGGCGCAGCGCGCGGCGACGCTGGCCCGGCCGGTCAGCGCGGGGCTGTGTGGGCTTGCGCTCCTGCATGCGGCCGAGGCAAATGCGATCCGCAACCAGCGACGCGCGTGCGAGTCGGCGCTGGAGGAAGCTCGCCTGCGATTGAGTCACGCAGGCGAGGGCAGCGAGTACCTGTCGGAGGCGAAGATCGACCGCATGGCGGGCTCCTGTTACGTGTTTCTCGGCCTCGATCAGGCGGAAGAGCACCTGGTCGAGGCAGCCGGTGCGTTGACGTCGCAGGGGAAGTCCCAGGCCATCGTTTTCGGGAACCTGGTGCTGGCCCGGGTGCGCAGGGGCGAGGTCGAGGGGGCAGTCGACGCTCTGAACCAGGCGATCGACAGGTTGGAGGCCACGCGCGGGGGCGGAGGCATCACTCTCGCCTTCAGCGCGGGGCGAGAGCTGCGGCCCTGGCGTCGGCACCCGTCGGTCGCGGCGGCGGGCGAGCGGCTGTTCGCCCTGATGGCGGGCAGGTAGCCGGCTCCGCGCGGTACAACGGAGACGTGCGTAGATACATGCCGATCGATGAAGCCAAACGCGCGGCCCGCGAGAGCGTCTGGGCGGCCCTCGACGCTGCGGCAGTCGACCCGCAGGGTCGCAGCACCGCCGGGCGCATTCCGTCGTTCGTGGGAGCAGAAGCCGCCGCTAAGCGTTTGGCTGCGCTGGGCTTTTGGGGGCAAGCACGGGTGGTGAAGTCGAATCCGGACCGCGCGCAGCTGCCGGTCCGCGAGGCGGCTCTGCGCGAGGAAAGACCGTCTACATGGCCGTGCCCGCGATGGCCAGCCCCAGTCCTTTCTATGCGCTCGACCCGACGCGAGTGGGCCTCGACGCCGCGCGGAGCAAATACGCCGCAGCGGTTGCGCCGACTGTGGGCCCTGAACGGATGGAGCCCGTAGATCTGGTCGTCTGCGGCACCGTCGCGGTCGATCGGCGAGGCACGCGCGTCGGGAAAGGCGCCGGGTACTCGGACCTGGAGATCGCGATCCTGACCGAAGCCGGGCTGATCGGGCCGCGGACGACTATCGTCACCACGGTGCACGATCTTCAAGTCGTGGATGCCGAGCTTCCCGAAACCGAGCATGATTTCAGGGTCGACGTGATCGTGACCCCGGAACAGGTCATCTGCTGCGAACCGCGCAGCCGTCCCGCGGGGATCGTGTGGGCACACCTGAACGGAGAGAAAATCCGGGCTATTCCGGCACTGGCTGCGCGCGCTGAGGCGCAGCGTCCGGCTGATCGGTTTGAGAGATAGGCAGCTCGCCCCGCCCGGAAGGACCTCCGGCGGGTACGGCAACGGGCGGCCGAGGTCCCGACATTGCGTTCCGCACGGGCGATGACCGGGCTGCGGGGGATTTGGCTCCGCAACGAGGTGAGGTGTTGACATCGTCGTCGGCGTGACGGCGGCTCTGAGCACGGCGGGCGACGTTCTGCCTGTCGAGGCACAACACGGGTATTTCGCGGCGACCTTGCCCGCCCGCGTCCGGCACGCGCTCCCGGCGGGCGCCTCGCGGCCTCCAGGCGGGTCCCGGCGACCGCGCCGGAGCGGGACCGGCAGTTGGTGAGCACGGGCGGACCGAGGAGTTCTCCATGCTGGGTTTTCCTCCATCGAATGGCACGCCGGACGACTTTTCCGCATTATTGTCGAAGCAAATGTGCGGATAAACTAAAAACTATTAAAATAAGTCTGACGGCAGGCAAAAAAGGCATCGTAATTGCCCTAATATCTGCCACTCTGCAGTAGATTTCCGGCAAAAGCCAACATTTCAGCCACCTCGGCGTCTGCGTCACTCGGATGCACGCTGGCGGTATGGGTGCGTTTCCCTAGAGTGAAGCCGGGGCCGACTCTCGTTTTCGGACAGGGGGAATCCGCGGCCCCGCACATGCCTGCCGTGTGGCGGGGCGAAGGCGCGAGGGGGAGATGAGTGAGAGTGCGTAGTCAAAGCGCCGGTCATGGACGGCTGCGGCGGTGGCTTGCCGCCACGACCGCGGCACTGGCCGGGCCGGTGGCGGTGATGACAGTCGTGGCCATTAGTGGCCCTCCGGCCGCGCAAGCGGTCGCCCAGGACGGCAAGTCCCCGTTCATGGGTTACAACATGCTCGGAAACAGCAACGGCGAGAGCTGGTCTTCGACGATCGCGAATCTGGCGCGGAACAATCCGGTGCTGGCGTTGCAGGAGTCGGGACCTTCCATGGATTTGCCCGAAAACCCCACCCGGCAGAATTTCCAGCGGATTCGGGTGTCCCGCTCGCAGAATGGGCTGCCCGGCACTGTTACGAGGACAACCTGGGCAAGTGTTACCGGCATGCGCCAGGTCTACTTCCTGCAAACCGATCCTCAACACGACAGCACGACAGGTCAGGATCGGTGGATCGGTGGCCGGGTCAATCTCGCGATGGTCACCGACCAGCGGGCCGATGAGGTTCGGGTGCTGGACAACCCGCTTTACAACCGCAACGACCCGTTCCACCGCTCGGATCGTCCCGTGCTGGGCCTGCGGTTCGGGGAGACGTGGTACTGGAATATCCATGCTCGCAACCAGGCCGATGTGCCGGGACTTCTGGGGGCAGTGCGGAACGTCGCGGCGACCGATCATCGCCGCTGGGTGCTGGTGGGCGACTTTAACGTCAACATCCTGGGCGCGGGCGAGGATGCGGCGCGCGCCAGGCTGGGCTTGGTCTCCGGCGAGCGTCTGATCCGCCCGGACCGGCCGACCTACTTCGGCGGCGACCGGCCGAGCGAGCTGGACTACGCGATCGCGAGCGGCCTGCCGACAGGGTTCTCCGCGACGGTACCGCAGGCGCATAGTGCCGATCACGCGCCAGTGGCGTTCAGGCAGAATCCGCTGCCACATCAGCCGGCTCGCCCGGCCCATCCTTTCCATACCACGATGGCCACGCCCTCGGGAACGGTCATGCAGGTGGCGGCCAACAACACCACGGTGGCCCTGGCCGCCGCCACCTACGGCGGTAACCAGACATTCCAGCAAAACGTGAACGAAAACTCCCTGATATCCCTGCGGAACGACGCAACAGGCGGCTGCCTTGAGGTCGTGTCCAATGCCCGCCGGGACGCTTCCGCCAGAGTCGTGACCGGCGACTGCGCCAGTCTTCAGGCGCAGTGGATCATTCATGCACCTGACCCCGATCCCGCGGAAAACCACGACGACGGCGGCCCGCAGATGTGGGTGAACGCCGCCTTCCCGACGCTCTGCCTGGCCGCGTCCGGCGGCATTGTCACCGCGGCGCCCTGCAGCCAGGACACCAGCCAGCGATGGTGGGACAACCCGGTCCACGTCGACTCCGGTTGGCAGGAGGCCGCCGCGAACGTACGGCTGCAATCCGCCTGGTTCGACGGTCGGCTCAGGCGCCTCGGCGCAGTCCCCGGCACCAGCATCCACACCGCGCAGAAACCGCCCTGGTGGTGGTGGATCTACTGGCTGACCGGCCAGGAAAAGAAGGACTTCGGCTGGACAGTCGAGCGGGCAGGCACCGGTGACAATCTGGTCCGTATCGTCAGCCTGGACGGCGAGGGACGGTGCCTGGGCACCAGCGACGAACACGCTGGACCCGACGCGGTGGTGAATGCGCTGCTGCGCGCATGCGAAGACGACCGCGGCGTCGATGCCGCCGGGCAACGCTGGCTCGCCGAACCCTACGTCGATGGCAGCATCCGGCTGCGCAACGAGGCCAACCATCTGTGTCTGCTCGGCCCGGACGGGGAGTCCGGGCAAGTCCGGGCAACCAGCTGCAACAACATCCCCGCCGAGCGTTGGAACATCGTCAACCCCTGACTGCGGCCACGCCGATCGTGGCCGATGCCATGGCGCCGTCGATGACGTCTGCGGGTTCCCGACCAATCGCGGCCGGGGACCCGCAGACGTTCGCTACTGGGCAACCCCGCGGCCGCTTCGCAATCAGCAGTGGTCTTCGCGGGTCTTCCGGGTGCGGACGGACTCCTCGTGGTCTTCGCGCTCGACAGTCGGAATGTCGCAGCCCTGGCCGCCGCAGCAGGACTGCTGCCGCTCGGTGGCAAGCGCCGCCGGACGCAGGGCCTGCCGGACTTCATCGTCCGCGAACATGTCGACCATGACCTGGGGAGCTGGCGCGGCACCTCGTTACCGGCTGCGGACGAGAAAGCGTCACGGCATCCGCTGCGCGGCAGCTGCGGGACGAACTCGGCCGATCCGCCCCGCCCGACTGCCGACGACGTGGACCCGACTAGAACGACGGACAGGGAGAGCCCGCGTTCTGACCCGCACCCGGCACCGAACGGCGCGGGTCGGCCGAGCAGGGCGGCTCCGGACAACACCGCGTCGACGTTGTCGGCGAGAAAGGTCCGCAGTGCGGCGGGTTTGACGTCGAGCGCCGCCACCTGTTCGGGCCGGAACGCGCCAAGCGGTAGCCGCCGCGAGTCGGGTCGGTGTGTTCCGGCCCAGTCCGCAGCTGTGGGTCCACGCTGATCACCCGACAGGCGAAGAAGCGCTGGACGTCAACCAGGTCGTCATTCCCGTACTCGCCAGGAACACCGGGGCCGACCACTTCGTCGCGGCGTGCCTGGTGAGCCTCGATGCGGCCCGACGATCCGGTGACGAGCTGGAGCGGATCCCCTGGATCGGCTCCGGCGTTGTGCAGCGGCGGGACGGCCATGAGCGGCAAGCGGCGAATCGGCTGCTCTGGCGGTGCTGGCTCGCGTCTCGAAGGGGTGGCTCCGCGCCGCCGGCCCTGACTGGGGCTTGCCTCGACGGCGGCGGCCGATCCGGAGAGTTTCGACCCGTTTTTCACGATTTCCGCAGCGAAATAATCATGGGGTAAGAGAGATTGTCTGCGTCATTGTGTCATGAAACCGGAATTAGCGCGTATCCCAGGGGAAGGGTGATGTGCCATCCGGGTGCATATTCGGCGTTCTCGTTAACAGCGGCGCCGTGGCTGGCGAAACCACCCCGGCGAGGGAAATGTTCTCCGCATCTGTTTTGGGGAGGATGAGAATGGCGACGTGGAAGAGCGCGGTCTCGTGCGCGGTGGCCGCCTGTGCCGCCGCCGCGGCGGTGATGGTGCCGGGGACTGCCCAGGCCCGGGAGGTTTCGGTGACGGTGCCGATGACCGGTCATCGGATCGTCGATACTCGGCTCGACCAGGCCGGCGCCGCGCGTGCCGTTTTGGACAACGGGCAGGTCGTGCGGATTTCGCGAGAGGCTTACCGGCGCTGGAACACGGAAGCGAAATCGGCGCCCGGGAGCCAGGCCGCGCCGCGGCAAACGCTGCCCGGCAATTGCGGGTCCGCCACGATCACGTTCGTCGAGATCGGGGGGAAGCAAGGGCGGATGGCGACCTCCTGGACAGTCGACGAGCCGACCCTCGGGTTCGATTGGATGGTGGATTTCACGGATGACTTCGGCGTCTCGCACCAGACCTGGGGGGAGGTGTTCCACGGGGCCAGCAGCTGGGCCGCGGACTACACTTTCACCGGTGGGGGCGGGCCGACCCGCGCGCAGGTCCGCAGCCCCGAAAGCGCGGTCACGCTGATCAGCCTCATCGTCTGCGTGAGCGCCGGGCCCTCCGAGAGCGCGATCATCGTCTGACCGGCAACACTTGGGGCGGGAGCCCGGGGCGTGTGTCCCCGGCCCCGCCCCGCCCGGTCCGAGAGCGCCGGCACGCCAACCCAGCACGAAGGACTGATACCGATGCGGCACACCGATTCCCGCCCCGCCCGTCCCGGCGCAGGCCTGCCCGGCACCGTCGCCGCCGCGACCGCCGCGTTCGGGCACCCGATCGCGCTTCCGGCCGCCACCGAACCAGGTACGGAGATCAGGGTGCAGATCCGCAGCGGTGACCACGGACCCGAAGCGATCACCTGCACCCTGCCCGCCTCCCGGCTCACCGTCATCACCGAACGCGGTGACCTGCGCCCCCTCGACCTGGCCGAGGCGGCCGCCGAGGCCCTCTTCGCCACCTGGCATTTCGACCCCGCCCACGACGGCAGCCAGGAGCAGTGGCTGCGCGGGCGTCAGCGCGACGCCCACCACTACGCCACCACCGCCGCCCGCAGCCTGCCCGTGGACGGGCAGGACCGCCCCGGGGTCTGCCGCGAACACGACGGCCACGCCGCCTGGTCCGGCACACTCGACGCCCTCCGGATCAGCATCGCCGGACCTGCCGACATCCTCACCGCCATCAGCCTGCGCCTGCACACCCAATGACACCGGCCCCGCGGCCCTTGCAGCAGCCCTGCCCTGCCCAGCGTCGGCGTTGGGCAGCGGGTCGTTCAGCCGCTGACGGGACGACCGTGCGGGATTCGCTTGCAGCGCAGCTTGTGCACACGACGTCACGTCCGCGGTTTCCGTGCTGACGTCGTTGGCAGGAGATGGACGGTCGTGATCAGTGAGGTTTCCCCCGGGAGCCGGTCACCGGGTTTTATGCTGCGTGGNTGTTGCGTGGACGGTAGTTGGTGCGGGTTTCGTGGGGTGTTCGGTAGTCGAGTGTGGAGTGCAGTCGGTGGTGGTTGTAGTAGGCGAGGTAAGCGAAAACCGCTTGCCTGGCTTGGTGTCGGTTGGTCCAGGAGCGGGCGCCGATCTCGGTTTTGAGGGTGGCGAAGAAGGATTCGGCGGCGGCGTTGTCGTAGCAGGACCCGGTCCTGCCCATCGACGGGCGGATGCCGTGTGCGGCGAAGGTGGCACGGAACTCGGCGGAGGCGTATTGCCCGGATTCAATCGGTGGTCGCAACACCGGTTTATTGATGTGAGAATAGTAGGTCGTTCAGTGCTTCGGCGGGAGTTTTCCAGCCGAGTGTTTTGCGGGGTCGGGCGTTGAGGGTTGCGGCGACGGCGTTGAGGTCGCGCCGGTTGCAGCGGGATAGGTCGGTTGCTTTGGGGAAGTACTGGCGTAGCAAGCCATTGGTGTTCTCGTTCGTGCCGCGCTGCCAGGGGCTGTGGGGGTCGGCGAAGTAGATCTGCAGCCCGGTGTCGATGTGAAGTTGTGCGTGCTGGGCCATTTCCGCCCCCTGGTCCCAGGTCAACGATATGCGCAGTTGTTCGGGCAAGGCGGTGATGGTTGAGGCGATAGCGTCATTTACGGCTTCTGCGCCGTGCCCGGCCAGCGCCGGGCCGTTCTTGGCGGGAGGACCGCCGTGCCCGGGCATCGGTGGCAGGTGCAGCAGCATGGTGAAACGAGCAGTGCGTTCCACCAGGGTTCCGATCGCGGAACGGTCCAGGCCGATGATCAGATCCCCTTCCCCGTGACCAGGAACAGCCCGATCCTCGACCTCGGCGGGTCGTTGACTGATCATCACTTCCTTGGTGACGAACTTCTTGCCCCGCCCGCGACTGCGGGCTCGGGGCACCCGCAGCGCGCGACCGGTGCGCAGACACGCCGTCAGCTCGCGGCGCAACACTCCACGGCCTTGAATGTAGAGCGACCGGTAAATCGCCTCGTGTGAGATGCGCATGGCGTCATCATCCGGGAAGCCGAACGGGAGCCGGCGAGCGATTTGCTCGGGACTCCATGCGGTGGCCCAACGGCGGTCCTGGCGAGGTCCGTGCCTGCGACCGATCCAGCGTGTTCGCGGGCTGGGGATCACCCTTCGGCGCCCGCCCGTGACGGCACCGGCGAGCCGGTGCTGAACGTAGCACCGCAGTCGCTCATTCCGGTCCTCCTGGCGTGCGCGCGGACTCTTCGTGGCCGGGCTGGACCGGTGCTGTCGGCGTCGGCGCACAGCGGGTCCGGTTGAGCGACGCGGAGCCGGATGTCGTCATCATGGCCGGCTCGTCGTCGGCGGGGGTGGCCGGAGTTCCGGTGCCATCACGCTGTCCGGTGCTTGTCCTCGTGATCGCGGAGGCAGGCGTCCTTGCGTGATCGGTCTCGGGCAGCAGGCTGGTCATGATGTCGTGCAGCGGCGCCTCGAGTTCCCCGGATTCGCAGCCGAGGGCAAAGAGGGCGGAACATATTCCGGCGCGCAGGTCGTGATCGGTGCAGTAGCCTTCGCGGCGGAGCCGGAGTCCGAGGTCGGCGTATTTCGTCAGGTCTTCGTCGTCGTCCGGCTTGCGCGCGCGAAGCGCTTTGTACCAGAACGAGGCGATGAGCGTCCCTCGGGTGAAACCGGGCGGAACTCGACCGGCGGCGAGCATGAGGTCCGCCGTCTCGGCGGCCGGGAGCAGGTTGCCGGTGTCGGCGGCGTCGACGATGTCTGCGATCAGTTGCATGCCCGTACTCCCGACGAGGTCGTCATAGGTCATCGCAGCGGTCCTTCCGTGAATTCAGACGGTGTTGCGCGGGGCGTGAGCGCGGTCGCTCTCCACGTCGTCGGGCTTGCGCCGGTCGCGAGCGTTCTGTCCGCCGTGCGGGCGGATGGTGACTTTTTCCCGCAGCAGCAGGCGGCGGATGGTTCCGTACGACGCGTCGTACGCGTCCGCGATGTGCTGAATAGCGGAGCCGGATTCGTACTCGCGGACGATCCGCCGGACGTCGAGCTTGCGGCGCACCCCCTGCCGGATTTCCGGCAGGACGGCGCCCTCCTGTCGCAGCAGGCGCCCGGTCCAGCTCAGGAAAGCTCCTGTTCCTTGGCGATCTCGGTGAGCGAGTCGCCGGCCTTCCAGGATTCCAGCATCCTCCTGTTTCGTTCGATGCGGTTCAGGCGACCGTCTTCGGGGTCGGCGTGGCTCATCGCGAGTCGTTCTCTCTTCTGTGGTATTCGCGCTGCGAGCGTCTTCCCCGTGTCGCGGACCCGGAGCGCGAATCGTCCGGCCGGCGCGATCGGTTCTCGTTCCTCGCGCGGTCCTCGGCGTCGGTCGCGGGCGCGGGGTTGTCGTCCGCGTCCTCGTGCGAGGCAGCGTGCTGCTGCGGGTCCGCAGGCCGGGAGACGCCGTGTCCGCCGCGCCGGGCTCGAGGGCGGCGAGGGCGGTGCGGAGTTCGTTGTCGGTCTCCGGCGACGGGATGCGTTGCGCGCGCACGCCGCCGGGGCTCGGGACTGCGGTCCTGATCCCGTGCGACCGCAGCAGCTTGTGCAGGCAGCGCAGGGCGGGCAGGCCGTGGCAGAGCCCGTCGCGGACCGGCGCGGGGTCGCACCCGGCCGCGAGCGCTCCCGTCGCCGCCACGGCCGTCAGCGCGAGCGCGGCGCGGGTCGCGGGTCTCGCCCGGCCTGCCGGATCGCTGGCGGGGCCGGGAGCGGGTGTTTTTGTCGTTGCGGTGCTGGCCGAGAGTCATGGGCGGCGCGGATCTCCTGGTGTCGGGCGGGGCGTCCCGGTCAGTGCCGGAGGTCGGCGAGGATCTGCGCGGCGACGCCGCGGGCGGATTCGCACGCGTCCGTGCCGCCTTTGCGCCCGGGTGACCGGGTGATCGAGACGACCATGGTGTCGCGGTCGCTGGTCCCGGCCGCGATGTCGCATTCGCCGCGGCTGGCCCGCGAGCCGTCCATGCGGCTCCGACAGGACGCGGGGGTTGCCGCCGAGCAGCCCGGACGCTTGCGCCGGGGTCAGGGCTTCGCACGGGCTCTGCTTGACCCGGGCGGTGTTGACCGGGGCCGGGAACCGTCGCTGCCGCCGGGTCGCTGCGCGGCGGCGCGCACCGGGTCCGTGCCGGGATCCTGTGCAGGGCTGGTGTCGTCGGTCATCGGAGTTTCCTTCGCTGTCAAGGTTGTGCGCGGCTTATCTGTGCGGGTTCCGGTGGCCGGATCAGCCGCGGCGCAGGTTGTCCAGCACCTGTGCCGCCACGTCGCGGGCGGACTGGCACGGGTCCTTGTCGCCTTTGTGCGCTGGTGATTGAGTGATCGAGACGTCAACGGTTTCCCGGTCNGTCGCTGGTTCCCAGCGCGACAGTGCATTCGCCGAAACGTGCCCGGGGGTCGTCCGTGCCGTAGGCGACGACGGGGTAGCCGGCGACCGGGTCGAGGGGCAGGAAGAAAGGGTAGACGCCGCCCTTGGCGCGGTAGATCGACGTGAGACCCAGCTTGTCCACGGTGGGGAATACGATCACGACCTGTGCCTGGGAGAACCATCCGCAAGCCGGC
>NZ_LWSF01000037.1:57352-69808 GCF_001651785.1 Amycolatopsis sp. M39 | reverse complement strand
GTACTGCAACCGAAGGGTTGTGGGAGAGTAGGACACCGCCGAACTCAACGTAAAAGAAGGGGCGGGGCCCCGGTCGAGAACCTGAAAAGGTTTTCCCGGAGCCTCGCCCTTTTTTCATGCCCAAAAACGGCGCGCCGCGAAAGGCGGCCCGCCGCCCTCACTCCGGCCGGCGCAGCAAATACGTGTCCATGATCCACCCATGCCGCTCCCGAGCCGCGGCCCGCGTCTCCCGGATCTTCGCCGCCAACGCGTCATCCAACGGCCCGGACAGCAGAATCTCGTCCGGGGTCCCGACGTAGGCACCCCAATAGATCCACAACCCCTGGTTCGCGTACTGATCGAACGTCGTGTGCGCGTCGAGCAGCACGAAGACGTCGTCAGCGTCACTCGGCCAGCCCTCGGACAGCCGGCGACCGGTTGTGAGCTGCACGGCACGGCCGATCTGGTTCATCGTCGTGCGATGCCGAGCCACCAACGCGGAGATGCTGCTGATCCCCGGCACAACCTCATAGTCGAACGCCACGTTCCCACGCGCCAGCACGGCCTCGACCAACGCGATGGTGCTGTCGTACAGCGCCGGATCGCCCCAGACGAGGAACGCGCCGGTCTCGCCGTCGGCCAGCTCATCGCGGATCAGCCGCTCGTAGACATCGGTGCGGAGCTGATGCCAGTCGGCGACCGCGGTGCGGTAGTCGGCAGGCTTCCGGTCACGGTCCGGGTCCTTCGCGCTCACCACGCGATACCCCGGCCGGCTCACGAACCTCTCCAGTATCTCCTGACGCAGCTGCACCAGGTCGGCCTTCGCACTGCCCTTGTCGAGCACGAAGAACACGTCGACGCGATTGAGCCGGTCGACTGCCTGCACCGTGAGGTGTTCCGGGTCGCCGGCACCGATCCCGATCGCGTAGATCTTCCGCATCCGTGCAGTCTCTCCCGGCGGGTAACCGGGTTCACGGCAGGGTCCCCTGGCATGCCGCTACCCCCTAGGGGTATAAAGGAGGCAGAAGCGGAGAGCACGATAGGGAGCGTGGCGATGACCGAAACGACTTACACCGTCCAGGGCATGACGTGCGGGCACTGCGTCGGATCGGTGAAAGAGGAGGTGGGCGACCTGGCCGGGGTGCGGACAGTCGACGTCGACCTCGCCACCGGCGCTGTGAAGGTCACCAGTGCGGAGCCGATCTCGCACGAAGCCGTCAAGGCCGCCGTCGCCGAGGCCGGCTACCAGGTCGTCGCGTAAAAAGGAGGGACATGAGCACCACGACACCAGCCTCCGCGCAGTCAGTCGAACTCGCCATCGGCGGGATGACCTGCGCGTCGTGCGCTGCTCGGGTCGAACGGAAGCTCAACAAGGTCGACGGCGTCACCGCCAGCGTCAACTACGCGACCGAGAAGGCGCACGTCGAATACCCCTCCACCGTTTCGGTCGACGACCTGGTGGGCGTCGTCGAAGCGACCGGTTACACCGCGCAGGCACCGGAGCCGGAGAAGACGGAAGAGCCAGAACAGGACGAGACGCGGCCGCTGCGCGACCGGCTGCTGTACTCGGCGATCCTCACCGTGCCGGTGATCGTGCTGGCGATGGTCCCCGCGCTGCAGTTCACGAACTGGCAGTGGCTGTCGCTCACGCTCGCCGCGCCGGTCGTGGTCTGGGGCGCGTGGCCGTTCCACCGCGCAGCCTGGACCAACCTTCGGCACGGCGCGGCGACGATGGACACGCTCATCTCACTCGGCGTCTCGGCAGCCACGCTGTGGTCGCTGTACGCGCTGTTCTTCGGCATGGCGGGTATGCCGGGCTTGCGGCACGGCTTCGAGTTCGGCGTGTCCGGGGGGTCGGGAACCGACAACATCTACCTCGAAGTCGCGGCGGGCGTCACCACGTTCATTCTCGCCGGCCGCTATTTCGAGGCGAGGTCCAAGCGCCGCTCCGGCGCTGCGCTGCGAGCCCTGCTCGAACTCGGCGCGAAGGACGTGACGGTCCTGCGTGACGGTCGCGAGCAGCGGATCCCGGTCGACCAGCTCCGGGTCGGGGACACGTTCGTGGTGCGGCCTGGCGAGAAGATCGCCACGGACGGAGTGGTTACCGACGGTGGCTCCGCAGTCGACGTCAGCATGATTACCGGGGAATCCGTACCGGTCGAGGTCGCAGTGGGTGACGGCGTGACGGGCGCGACAGTGAACGTCGGCGGCCGGATCACAGTGCGCGCGACGCGGGTCGGTGCGGACACGCAGCTCGCGCAGATGGCCCGGCTCGTCGAGGAAGCACAGAACGGCAAGGCCGCGGTCCAGCGACTGGCCGACCGCGTCTCGGCGGTGTTCGTGCCGATCGTGCTGGTGCTGGCTCTGGGTACGTTGATCACCTGGCTGCTGACCAGCGGAAACGTCACCGAGGCGTTCACCGCTGCGGTAGCGGTGCTGATCATCGCCTGCCCGTGCGCACTGGGACTCGCGACCCCGACCGCCCTGCTGGTCGGCACCGGCCGCGGCGCGCAGCTCGGGATCCTCATCAAGGGTCCGGAGGTGCTCGAATCCACTCGCCGGGTCGACACCGTGGTGCTCGACAAAACCGGAACCGTCACGACCGGGCGAATGAGCCTGGTGGACGTCCACGTCGGAGAAGGCGTCACGGAGCGCGAACTGCTGCGCTACGCGGGGGCGGTCGAGCACGCTTCGGAGCACCCGATCGCGAAAGCGATCGCAGACGGCGCCCGCGAACGAGTCGGCGACCTCCCGTCAGCGACGGAGTTCCGCAACACCGAAGGCCTAGGTGTCTCCGGTTTGGTAGAAGGTACAGCCGTCCTAGCCGGCCGCGCGGCCTTGCTGGCCGACTGGAGCGTCAAGATCGACGACCAGCTCTCCTCGGCCAAGACCGCGGCAGAAGAACAAGGCGCGACGGCAGTCTTCGTCGCGTGGGACGGCGTCGCACGGGGTGTGCTGGTGGTCGCGGACACGATCAAGCCGACGTCCGCCCAAGCGGTCGCCGAGCTCCGGTCGCTGGGCCTGCAGCCGGTGCTGCTGACCGGCGACAACACCGGTGCCGCGCGAGCGATCGCCGACGCCGCGGGCATCACCGAGGTGGTCGCCGAGGTGCTTCCCGAGGAAAAGGTGGCCGTGGTGAAGCGCCTGCAAGGCGAAGGCCGAGTGGTGGCAATGGTCGGCGACGGCGTCAACGACGCGGCCGCACTCGCCCAAGCTGACCTCGGCCTGGCCATGGGCACTGGAACGGACGCCGCAATCGAAGCCGGTGACCTGACCCTCATCCGAGGAGACCTGCGCGCAGCGGTAGACGCGATCCGCCTGGCCCGGCGCACGCTGGCCACGATCAAGGGGAACCTGTTCTGGGCGTTCGCCTACAACGTCGCGGCGCTGCCACTGGCAGCGTTCGGCCTGCTCAACCCCATGATCGCGGGCGCGGCGATGGCCTTCTCGTCCGTGTTCGTAGTGTCGAACAGCCTTCGGCTGCGGCGATTCCGGGCAGTGTGATGTGCCTGAGGGCAGGCCAGCGGTTGGGGCGGTCCCGGCAGCGTGATGTGTGCCTAGGAGACGGCCGTCGACCGCGGTTGGTCCCGGGCGGCTGGACGTGTCTGGGGACGGGCCGGTGGCGGTTCTGGCCGGCGTGATGTGTCTGGGGACGGGCCGGTGGCGGTTCTGGCCGGCGTGATGTGTCTGGGGACGGGCCAGCGGTTCCGGGCAGCGTGTGATGTGCCTGGGGACCGCCCAGCAGCTGCGACGGTTCCGGTCGGCTTGATCTAACGGCGACGGGCCAGCGGCGGAAGTTTCCGCTGCTGGCCCGTTTCCGAAATCTGCCCTTGGCGCTGGCCTGGGTGGATGTCCGCGCTGATCAGTCTGGTCGTCGCCGCGGCCTTGCTGGCTCGCGCTGCGGCACCGGCCGGGAACTGCCTCAGAAGCGACCTTCAGCGGGCAACCGCGTGGCGGATCCGTTCGCGCGGATCCCTCGCCGATGCTCCTGAGCACCCGGATTCATTCTCCACCTGCGGCGGCAAGCGCTTCGATGCTCTCCCGGCCAGGGAAGAAACACCGTGCCGGGGCCGCGCGCTGGGGAAACTGCTTCAGGAACGCACCAGCCGGGCAATCGCGTCAGAGGCCTCGCGCACCTTCAGGTCCGCTTCCTCCCCGCCCGCGGCCGCCGCCTGGACGACGCAAGTCGCCAGGTGCTCGTCGAGCAGTTCCAGCGAGAAGGACTGCAATGCCTTCGTCGCCGCGGACACCTGCGTCAGGATGTCGATGCAGTACTTGTCCTCCTCGACCATGCGCTGCAGGCCGCGGATCTGCCCCTCGATCCGGCGAAGGCGCTTGAGATAGGCCTCTCGTTCACTGCCGTAGCCGGTCATCGCACATCGTCCCTTTTCTCGGCATCCCCGTTGGTTTACCACCCAGTATACCCACCCGGTGTATCCGGGGCCGGTGTTCGGCCAGCGGTGGCGACCTCCACGACTTCGGTCAGCGCGGAGGTCGGTGCCGGTTCGACATGGCTTGACGGTTTCATCGCGGCCGCGTGGACATCGAGGCTGTTGCGGCCGCTGTCGCAAGGCCGACGTTCTCACACGCGGAGCGTGCTTCGTGATGGTGCCCGCCGCGCAGACGCGCCTCAAGCGCGTCGGGCTGGTGTTCGGCCGCTCGGGGCGGCCTCGGTGACGTCGGCGAGTGCGGCGGTTCGGCACGAGGTCCGTGTTCGCGGTGGTTGCCCGCGGAACAGACGTGCCCGGCGTCCCCGGGGCGGGTGGTCAGCCGGTCGGGGCGGCTTCGGTGACGTTGGTGACGTCGGTGACGTCGGTGACGTCGGTGACGTCGGTGAGCGCTGAGGTGCGTCGTTGATTCGGCACCGGCGTGCCGTCCGGGGCGAGGTCGGCGTTCGCGGTCGCCAGGAGTTCGCGGGCTCCGCGCAATGCGGCTCTCACCCGTTGCTGGACGGCGGCGAGTTCAGCGACCCGCTGTTCGGCGTCGGCGACGACGCGGGTGGCGTGATCGGTGGCTTGGCGGACGTGTGCGTCGGCTTCGGCTCGGGCGGCGGCGGTGCGGTCGGCGATTTCGCGGAGTGCGTCGGTGCGGCGGTCGGCCAAGGTGCGCGTGAGGTGTTCTTCGAGCCGACGGCGTTCCTTCGCCGCCGCTTCGTCCGCGGCGTGGCGTTCCTCGACTGCGCGACGCAGCAGATCTTCGTGTTCTCGCCGCTGTTGCTCGCGGTCCGCGGCGACAGCTTCGACGAGCGTGTGTTCCTTTTCGGTGAGACGGACGGCTTCTGCCCTGGCGTCAGCGATGATCCGCGCGGCGGTGTCTTCGGCGCGGGCGGTGATCTCCGCGGCTTCCTCGCGCGTCAGCTCGACCATCCGGCGCGAGCGTTCCTGCAATGCGTCCGGCTCGATAGGGGTGCGGCTGATCCGGTCGACCGTCGCGCGCAGTACGCGATTGCGCTCGGCGAGCTCGGCCGCTTGGTGTGCCGCGGCGTCGCGTTCCGCGGCGAGGCGCCGGAATTCCGCCTCGACCCACGTCACGAATTCTTCGACCTGGCCGCGCTGATAGCCGCGCCAAGCCGAGTCGAAGGACGGCCGGACGGCCATCAGGTCCTCGCCACCGCCGGGGGCCATGCTCTCACCTCCCATTTGGATGGTTTCTCCTCGGCGCTCGTTTTTCTTGCCGCACCGGGGTTTTCCGCACTGCCTCCAGTGTGCCTGAAGTCCGGCGATCCGTGGGAGCCTGGGGCGGGTCAATCTTCGAGCGGATCTTCGGTGCCCGTCGCAGTGCTTCGCACGCCGGGCAATTCGGCCAGTTCCGCAGTGAGGTCGGCAAGATCGCCGCGCCCTTGCAGCCGCAATGTGACGACCGCGATCCGTTGCCCCTCTTCGGAAACGGTCTCGCGATCGACCGCCACCCGATGGACGGCCCAACCCCGATCGGTGCAAGCCGCGAGCACGGCCCGCAGTACGCCGTGCCCGTCGTTATAACTCAACCGGAGGATCGGCGGCTGCCGCCGATGGCGCGCGACGAACCGGGAAAGCCGCGGGAATCCGCGAGTGATCAGGACGAGCCCGGCGGTGGTCGCGACGGCCAGCACCGGCAGCCCGGCGCCGCACGCGACTCCGACAGCCGCCGCGAGCCAGACGGTCGCCGCGGTCGTGAGACCGCGCACCGCGTCGCGGCGCACGAAGATCAGCCCGCCGCCGACGAATCCGATGCCGGACACGATCTGCGCGGCGATCCGCGACGGGTCGAGCGCCACGTGCTCGATGCCGAGCAAATCGGCGAAGCCGTATTTCGACACCAGCATGAAGACCGCGGACCCGACGCCGACCAGCGTGTGCGTGCGCAGGCCTGCTTGTTTGTTGCCGACCTCGCGCTCGATGCCGATCACCGTGCTCAGCAGCAGCGCGAGCAGCACCGGCGGCAGCAGTTCCCATTGTTCGCCAGTGGACCAGAGAGCATGCACGGACGTAACCTCCTCGCCCGTCACTGTGCCCGGCCCCCGGAGAGCCCGTGCGCCCGGCCCGGCGGTCACGCCTAAGCTCGGGCCATGGCCCGCTACTTCGACGTGCACCCGCAGAACCCGCAGCGCCGCGCGCTCTCCCAGGTGGTCGACCTGCTGCGCGACGACGGGCTCATCGCCTACCCGACCGACTCGTGCTTCGCGCTCGGCTGCCGCATCGGCAACCAGCAGGGGATGGAACGGATCCGCACCATCCGCAAGCTCGACCACCGGCACCACTTCACGCTCGTCTGCCAGGACTTCGCCCAGCTCGGCCAGTTTGTGCACATCGACAACGCGGTGTTCCGGGCCATCAAGGCCAGCACCCCGGGGGCGTACACGTTCATCCTTCCGGCGACGAAGGAAGTCCCGCGACGGCTGCTGCACGCCAAGAAGAAGACCGTCGGCGTGCGGATCCCCGACCACGTGGTGACCCAGGAACTGCTCGGCGAACTGGGCGAGCCGATCCTGTCGAGCACGCTGCTGCTGCCCGATTCCGGCGAGCCTCTCACCCAGGGCTGGGAGATCAAGGAAGAACTCGACCACGTACTGGACGCCGTCATCGACTCCGGCGACTGCGGCGTGGAGCCCACCACGGTGATCGACTTCTCCTCCGGAGAGGCGGAGGTCGTGCGGCACGGGGCGGGAGACCCGTCCCGGTTCGAGTGAGCGGGGGCGTCATCGGTTTTGTTTCCTCCTGACGGGGTGGTCTTCGATCCTGGTGCGGGCGGCGGGGCCGAGTCGCTCGGCTTGACGGCTGTTGATGCGGTTTGCTCGATTCGACGGCTACCCCGGACAGCTTCTTGACGCGACGGTTCTTGTCTCGACAGCTGCCGACACGAACTGCATGAACTGACGCCTACGGGTGACAGCAGCTTGGATCGACCGTCCTGCCCGCGGAGCGTGCCGCTCGGCTCGGGCCGCTGCGGCGAGGCTGCCAGCGCAGGTCGCGCGGCGGGCAGTCACCGCTCCGGCCTGCTACGGCTACCAGGGCACACGCTGGCGCATGCCACTCGAAGTGCTGCTGACCGGCGCAAGTCGGCGGACGGTTGCGCAGGTCGCTGGCGGATCTCCTCCTCATGCAGGCTGCGGAAGGTTCTCGTCGCCCGAGACGCCGAGCATCCTCGGCGGCGACCATCACGATCCGCTGGCACGCCCAGCGCCCAAGACAGCCGGTAGCCGCTTCAGCCTCTCCGTCGGCGCTGGCCAAGGCGCTCTGGATTCCTCTCGCGCGCGGAATGTCCCGTTGGCGCGGTCCGCAGCGATCCTCGCTGTCATCGGCGGCATCCAGCTGCAGTCTCCTTCCGACACGAGCCGCCGTAGGTGCGGGCTGGCACGGTGGCGCGGTTCGACTTGGTCAGGAGAAGCAGCGGCGGGTCGCGTCCGGGCGGGTGCCGAAGCGGGCTGGCAGGCACCGGAACCGGGGTCCGCGCTCTCAGGTGTGTCCGATCAATGCTCCTTTCCCGCGTCGACGATGCGGCAGATCCAGCACGCGGGGCGGGCGAACCCGAGCGCCGCCGAAGAGGTCACACGGTTGCCTCCACTGGGGTGTTGAGCAGGCGCGACAGGGCGTCCGCGAGCGGGACCTCCGACGAGGAATGCCAGCCGACGACGGCGTCCGGACGGAGCAGCAGCGCACCGTCTGAAGGCAGTTCCGTCTCGGCCAGCCACTCCTCGTCCGAGATGGGAACGAGGCGGAGGCACAGCCGGTCGGCTTCGGCTGTCCACCGGGTGCTCTCCGGTCCGCAGAGCAAGGCGAAGCCAGGCATCGCCAAGTCCACTGTGGACGTCGTGGCGTCGAGCCAAGCGTGCGGCACCCGGGTGCCTGGACGACCGGCCGGGCCGTACCGGTCTTCCGGTGCGGGACCGCGTCCGTCCGGGACGAAGGCACCGTGTTCGTATTGCACGCCGAACAGCGCGGCGAGCGGGTCGATGCTCGGCGCGTCGTCGCTGGTGATCGTGGCGAGCATGGTGCCGAGATGGCCGCTGGCCATGCTGGAGAACTCCGCTGTCGCGTACCCGATCGGGTACCGCTCGGCGTGGTAGGTGTCGAGCAGGGCGGGCGTCGCCGTGCCGGCCAGTACCGCGGCGAGCTTCCAGGCGAGGTTGGCTACGTCCGCGATCGCGGTATTCGCACCCGCGGCGGCCATCGGCGGCATCGCGTGCGCGGCGTCGCCGGCCAGGAAGATCCGGCCGAGGGAGAACCGGTCGGCCACGTACATCCCTGACTCCCAGTGCATCCGGCTGAGCACTTCCACCTCGAGGTCCGGCACGCCGACGACGGTGCGCAGCAATGCGCGCCAGCCGTCCTCGCCCAGGGAATCCGAACCGGGGAAGTCGGAGGTGGAGAAGAGCCACCGGTCGGTGCCGTTGACGGACACGAACGCGCCGGAGGCGGCCGGGTTTTCGATCCGGCACAGGTTGAACGGTTTGTCCCGGACGAGCTCGGCGAGGTCGGCACGGAAGCAGACGTCGAGGTTGTCGGCCAGGTGCCCGTGCCCGCTGCGAGGAATGCCGAGCGCGGTGCGGATCGGACTGCGCGCGCCGTCCGCCGCGATCAGATATTCGGCGCTGATCTGGTACGGCTCGCCGTCGGCCGGGCGCAGCTGGGCGGTGACCCCGGTGTCGTCATGGTCGAACGACACCAGTTCGGTGCCGAAGCGAACCGACACGCCCCGCTCGGCAGCGGCCTGCCGCAGCACCGGCTCCAGCACGTCCTGCGGACACAACACGCTTGGCGCTGGGCTGAGGCTGGGCATCTTGCCGTGCTGGACGAGCCGTTCGCGCACGGTTTCAGTGACCTCCGGCCAGGTCGCGTCGGCCAATGTGGTGCCGGAGAGCATTCCGGTGAACGACGCGAGCGGTGCGCTGGCTTGCTCGACCTGGTCCATGAGGCCGAGCCAGCGGAACACTTCGGTGCTGCGCGGGTTGAACCGGCGTGCTTTCGGCTGCGGGGACGTGCCCGGGTGCTTCTCGACCAGCACCGGTGCTGCTCCCTCGCGATGCAGCAGCAGTGCCGCGGTGAGTCCGGCGATCCCTCCGCCGCAGATCAGAACAGGAATTCGTGCAGTCATCTCATAACCCCCAGGGTCGTGTACGTTGTACATCTTGTGTACTTTGTACATGACGATGTACTGTGTACGCAAGCGGGCTGGAGACAAGGAGATGAATGGGAGATCAAGAGCCGACACCGCCGATTTGGCTGTTGCCTGAGCCGCCGGAACGCGGATGGGGCCTCGGGCGAGTCGACATCGTCAACGCAGCCGTGCGACTGGCCGACCACGGCGGCGCGGAGGCGCTCACGATGCGGGCCGTGGCGAAGGAGCTGGGCGCGTCCACTCCGATGTCGCTGTATCGCTACGTGCACAGCAAAGACGGTCTGGTGGACCTGATGCTGGACCTGGCGAACGGCGAGGTGCGCACCCCGGAAGTCCCGGGCGAGGACTGGCGGGGCGAGCTGACGGCCGTCGCGGTCGACACGTGGACGATGACGAAGCGGCATCCGTGGTACGCGCGGCTCGTGCACCAGCGACCTCCGGCAGGGCCGAACGCGAGCAGACGGACCGAGTTCGTGCTGGCGACCTTCGACCGGCTGGGCCAGGACCTCGCGTCGGCACTCGGGTACGCGCGGCTGCTCGACGGGTACGTCACCGGTCAGGCGCTGCAGTGGGCGGAAGAGCGGGCGATGTGGCAGCGCAACGCGTTCGTCGACGTGGTGGACGTGCAGCGGCAGGCGCGGGCTTGGTTCGGCGACGTCGTGTCGGAGGACGGGCCGTATCCGCTGCTCGTACGGGTGCTGGAGAGCTTTCTGTCCGAGCGGCACGACGCGGCGGGTGAGAGCGGTGCGGTCAGTGCGGACGGTGGTGGACCGGACGTGGAGCCGGACGCATCTGGCCGGGTGGCTGGTGCCGGTAAGCCGGGGGCTCGGCCAGGTGCGGAGGCGGCCGGGGCTGGGCGGGTCGCCGAGGCGGACCGCGAGCTTGCCGGGTCCGCTCAGGTGGCTGGGTCGGCCCAGGAAGGCTCGGGCCAGGCGGCGGATGCGCACGCTCCCGCTGACGCGCGGACGGTGGCCGAGGCGGCGGCCGAGGACGCGCAGTTCGAGCTTGGCCTCGAATGTCTGCTGGACGGCATCGCCGCGCGGCTTCGCTAGGTTGGTCGCCCGGACCGGCTGCTGGGCATGTCGACGTGAAGCTCCTGCTGGTAATGCACATGAACCCTGAGGAGACCCGACAGGAGGTAATGGACGGGCACGCTGACTTCATCGCCAAGATCCGTGCGTCCGGCGAGTGATCAACACGCCGGCGGGCGGGGGGACAGCGCGCGACCAGGCGGCTGGCGCCGATTCCACTGACTGGGCGCAAACCCTGGAGTTGTACGGCCTGCTCGAACAACTCGCGCCCGGCCCTGTGACGATGCTCAACCGGGAGATCGCGGTCGCGATGGTTCACGGCCCGGAGAAAGCGCTGGCGCTGCTGGCCACTCGCGAGGACAACGTGCGCCTGAACCGGGCCACCGGCTCGACGCGGTTCGTGCGCATCTGCTCGAACTCGCTGGCGACCCCGCGGGTGCGCACGAGCATTACCTGCGCGCGGCGAAACGGACGAGCAGCATGCCGGAGCACCGGTACCTCCAGGCGAAGGCGGCGAAGTTCCTTCCGCACGGGAAGTAGGCGGGCTGGCGGGTTGCTTGGCCAGTCGGCGGGGGACGGTCAGCTCGGCGGGGAGCGGATTAACCGCCCGAGGCTACGGAGACTGCCCCTGCCAGGACTTCTCGCGCGCGGAGCGTGCGGCGCGCTGGCTGCGGATCCAGCTGGCGACGGGCGTGAGCTGCGGATTAGTGCATGCCGGAGGTGTGCTGGCGGCGGGCGGGTTCGTGGTGAACCGGGAGGGTTGGCTGCGTGAGCTTTGCCGAAGAGGAGCGGAGTGAGCGGGAGGACTCGGGGATTCCGGAACGGAACAAGCCCGGTCAAGCGGCTGGGTTTGTGCGTTCCAGGAGGAATACCCGGATCTCGCGGTGGGCGGCGCGTTCGGCGTAGCGGTCGTAGGCCGGCCAGTAGGAGGCGACGGTGTCCCACATTTCCTGACGTTCGGCGTCTTTGAGAAGACGGCCGCGGACTGCCACGGTGCGGCCGTGGACGGAGACTGTCGCGTCGGGGCGGGACAGGAGGTTTGCCGTCCAGGCGGGGTGATGTTCGCCGCCCCAGTTGGAGCCGATCACGACGTATCCGCCGGAGTGTTCGACGTACAGCAGCGGGACCTGGCGTGGTTCGCCGGAGGTGCGGCCGATCGTGGTGAGCAGCAGGGTGCGCAATCCGACTGCCGCGCCTACGCCCATGCGGCCGCCGCTGATGCGGAGGAGCAGGCGGTCGGCGGGCATCATCGCTTGGCCGAACGCGGCGAATGCCTTGCTGCGGCCCAAACCGGCGAAAATCCTGCGCAATTCCATGGGGCGCAGCCTACGGGGCCGTGAGGGGGAGGCTGGTGGGCGGCGGCTTGGGCGGGACAGTGCGGCGGGGCGGCGGTCGTGCGGGATTGGCCGTGCGGGACCGGTTGGCGAGCTGGGCGGGGTTCGGGCGGCGAGGGGACGAGCGGAGCGGCGGAAGCGGGCCGATAGCCGGGCGGCGGCTGGCGATGGAATGCCAGCGGTTCGTGCGTGGAACATGGTCTTCGGTGGACCGGCCTCGGGGGCGTTGATGGTTGGGCGGCGGGAGGAATGTGAGCAGCCCGGCTGAGTCGCGCGCTGGGCTGTCGGGCGGGGAACCGCAGAGAGTGCTGCTGGGCGGGTGGCCGAGGTCAGCGGCGGCGATGCCGAGCAGCAGCCCGCGGTAGCCGGACGGGCGGAACGGCAGGCAGTTCGGCTGAGTCTCGCAGTAGGTTGTCGGGCGGGAAATCGCGGAGGGCGCTGAGGGCCGGGTGGTCGCGGCGGGCGAAAGGAACGTCGTCCAACTGCGCCACGGTGGGCTGGCAGGCCGAGGGAGC
>NZ_LWSF01000037.1:0-57337 GCF_001651785.1 Amycolatopsis sp. M39 | reverse complement strand
GGCAGGTAGGTGCCGATGGTCGCCGAGGCAGACCCGGTGGAGTCCTGCCCGCGATCCGCGGCTAGCAGGTGACGAGGGCCAGATGGCGGGGCGAGCGTGGGGAGGCACGGCCGGTTGAGAGCTGACGATCGTCGCCTCAATGTTGGGGTTCCTCGACGGCATAGGTAAGGGGTCGCACGACGGGCGGGCAGGGGGAACCGGAGCAGGGCGAGGAGGCGAGGGGCTAGAACCCGCTGGTAGTCAGCTTCAGGAGGAAGTCGGTCAGAGCGGCAGCGTGGTCCACCAGGTAGAAATGGCCGCCCGGGTAGGTGGTCAGGGTGAAGTCCCCGCTGGTGTGGGACGACCAGGCTTGCACGT
This sequence comes from Amycolatopsis sp. M39, assembly GCF_001651785.1. Taxonomy (NCBI): domain Bacteria; kingdom Bacillati; phylum Actinomycetota; class Actinomycetes; order Pseudonocardiales; family Pseudonocardiaceae; genus Amycolatopsis; species Amycolatopsis sp. M39. The sequence goes on along the minus strand of NZ_LWSF01000037.1, from coordinate 56,980 downwards.
CGTCCACTGGGGCATGGGGGTCGGCGTCTCCGGTGTGGGCGTGGATGGGCGCGGCTAGCGGGCCTGGGCTTGGGCGGTACGTCTCGACAGCCGTGTAGTCCGCGCGCAGGGCCGGGAGGAACAGTTCTCTCAGTTCGGGATCTCGCAGCACCTTCGGATCAGTGCCTGCCAAGCCTTCGATCTCGGACAGCAAACCGTCGTCGTCTTGGAGGTGGATTTGTTCGTTTACCAGGCGGGACGGGGCTCGGCGGCCGGAGATGACCACTGCTTCCGCGGGCGTGCCCCTTGCCTCCAGGCGCAGGCCGACTTCGTACGCGAGCGTCGCGCCCATGCTGTGGCCGAACAGCACTACGGGCAGGTCGAGCCACGCCAGAAGGGCTTGGGTGACGCCGTCCGCCAGTTCTTCGATGGTGTGCAACGCTGGTTCGGCCATTCGGTCTTGGCGGCCGGGGTATTGCACTGCCAGGACGTCGACGGCTGGGGACAGCGACTTCGACAGCGGGTGGAAAAACGGGGCTGCGCCGCCGGCGTGCGGCAGGCACACCACCCTGGCGGGGGCGTCGTCGGCGGGGTGGAAGCGGCGTAGCCACGAGTCCGTCATGCGGGCGATTTTACCGGGGACGGCCGCGGGTACAGGGGCAAGCGGCGGAATTCGATCTTTTCGTACGCGCTGGTGACGCCGGTCTCGAACAGGACTCCGACGGTGAAAGGGTCTGGCTGTACCAGGTCGGAGTACCCGGCGGGGGCGTCGGCGAGAACGGTGGACGGTTGCCAGGTTCTGCCTCGGTCTGAGCTGGTCCTGAGTTGCATCGTGCGGCGAACCGCTGGATCGGACGGGCCGGAGTAGAGGAGTACGCGGCGGTTCGTCGTTTGCAGGGCGCTGCCTTCTACTTTCGGACCGGACAGGGTTGGCTGCACTTGGTAGGGGCGGGTCAGAGTGCGGCCGCCGTCGGTGCTGTAGGCGTCCAGGCGGTTCTCGGGCGCGGAGCCTTGGTTGCGGCTCAAGAAATACACCGTGCCGTCGGATAGTTCGGTGGCGGTGGTTTCGTTGGGGGCGAGGACGCCGTCGGTCGGGTCGTCGGTGAAGCCGATGTGCCAGGTGCGGCCGTTGTCGTCGCTGTAGAGGTCGTGCCCGCCGTAGTACTTGGCTTCGGTTCCCACGTCGGCGGAGCCCGCGGGTGGGGCGCTGGAGTGGTTGGCGGGGACGATGATTCGCCCGGCGTGGCGGCCGTGGTGGAGGAGGGTGGCGTGGCCGGGGGCGGTGGCATACCAGCGCCAGGACGGGAGTTTTGCCGTGGCGGTGAGGTCGCGGGCCGGGGTCCAGGTGCGGCCGTTGTCGGGGCTGCGCCGGACGAAGACCCGGCGGCTGTCTTGGGGGGACACGGTGCCGGACATGATGGCTTTCTCGCTGACGGGTCCGTTGTGGACAGTCAAGAGCACCAGGTCGCCGTTGCGGGCTGCGACGGGGGTCGGGTTTCCGGCGGTGGCCTCGCCGTTGCTGTCGACTACGCGCAGGTCGCCCCAGGTGCAGCCGCCGTCGTGGGAGGTTTTGGCGACGGTGTGGATCGCGCCGGAGTCTCCGGGGGAGTCGCGGCGGCCTTCGGTGAAGGCGAGCAGCGAGTTGTTCGCCGCGCGGACCACCGCGGGGATGCGGAAGGTGTGGTAGCCCTCGGTGCCCGAGACGAACGGGGCCGACGACGTGCAGCTGCCGTGCGCGCTGGCCCGCGGGGCCGGGACGACGCTCAAGATCGTTGCGGCGAGCGCGAGCGTGATTGTTCTCGGGAGCACCGGGGGGACCGCCTCTCGCTCCGGACGTGGGATGTCCGACGTCCTATGTCCGGAGAACTTAGAGAGGCGGTCGCGCGGCGTCAAGACTCCGGATCGGTGGCGGTCGCGCGGACGGTTCCGGTCTCGGCGGTCGCGGTGATCCGCAGCGGGGCGGTGCCGGCCGGGCGTACTCGCATGATTTCCGCGGCTACCGGGGCGGCCAGGCGGGTGCGCAGGGTCCGGCGCAGGCCGCGGGCGCCGTATACCGGGTCGAAGCCTTGATCGGCCAGCAGGCGGACGGCGGACTCGGCTACCTGGAGGTCGACGCCGCGGCGGCGGAGTCTCGTGCGCAGCAGGTCGGTTTCGAGGCGGGCGACTTGTTCGATGGTGGTGCGGTCCAGTTCGTCGAAGATCACCGTTTCGTCGATGCGGTTCAGGAATTCCGGGTCGAAGAACGACTGCAGGGCTTTGTCGACAACGGTGCGGCGGGTGTGGCCGCGGTCCAGGAGCGCGCGCCAGCGGGAACCTCGGCGGCGAGCCAGTTCTTTCGAGCCCAGGTTCGAGGTGAGGAAGACGAAGCTGTTGCGGAAGGAGATCTTCTCCTGGCCGTTCGCGAGACGCAGCATTCCGTTGTCCAGGACGCCCAGAAGCGCGCGCAGGACGGTGGGGTGGGCTTTTTCCACCTCGTCGAAGAGGACGATTCCGGGAGTGTACGGGTCACCCTCCACAGTGGACCGGTCGAAGACGGTGAAGGCTTCCTTGCTGCCCGCGTAACCGGGCGGGGCGCCGTTGAAGGAGGCCGCGTAGTGCTCTTGGGCGAGGGAGTTCATGTCCACTCGGCACAGGTCGTCCGGGCCGGAGCGCAGGGCGGCGGCTACTTGGCGGACCAGTTCGGTTTTGCCTACGCCGGTGGGGCCGAGAAGCAGGACTGTCGCGGGTGGACGGTCAGGTTCCGTCGCGCCCGCGCGGGCCAGGGTGATGGCCCGGACGACGGCGTCGATGGCTGGGTCTTGGCCAAGGACGCGGCTGCGCAGGCGTCGCGCCAAAGCATCGGGGGTGTCCGGGGCGGACGGAACGGGGCCGGCGGCCGGAGCGGCTGGCTGCCGGTTCCGGTTCTGGTCGTGGTACCTGTCGGTGATGAACGGCATGGTGTCCTTTCCCTGAACCGAAAAACCGGAACCGGCGGCCAGCGGAGGATCAGGCCTGCTTGGTCTTTTCCGCGGGCAGCTGGCCGACCGGGCATTCGGCCACGCCGATCGTGCTGCGCGTGATGGCCTCGACGTTTTCCTGCGCCTTCTGCGCGTCGGTGACCCACGTGCGGTAGAACTCGAACGGGCAGTCCGCCACGCCCTTGTCGCCGTCGCCGGCCGCGTGCACGCCCGAGTAACCGCGATGCAGCAGCTTGAACAGGTGGTTCTGCGACTGGTCGTACTCGCGGGCGTCCCGGATCGCCGAAAGCGACAACTGGGCGAACTGGATGCCGTATTCCTCCTCGCCGGTTTCGCCGAGCGTCCGGCCGTCGAAACCGATGATCGAGGAGTGGCCGAAATACGAGTACACGCCGTCGAATCCGGCCGCGTTGGCGACCGCGACGTAGCAGTTGTTGGCCCACGCCATGGCCTTCGCCATCAGCACCTGCTGGTCCTTCGCCGGGTACATGTAGCCCTGGCAGCGGACGATCAGCTCGGCGCCCTTCATCGCGCAATCCCGCCAGATTTCCGGGTAATTGCCGTCGTCGCAGATGATCAGCGAGATCTTCATGCCCTTCGGGCCGTCCGTGACGTACGTGGTGTCGCCCGGGTACCAGCCCTCGATCGGGCACCACGGCAGGATTTTCCGGTACTTCTGCACGATCTCGCCGTGGTTGTCGATCAGCACCAAGGTGTTGTACGGCGGCTTGTCCGGGTGGTCCTCGTGCTGTTCGCCGGTGATCGAGAAGACGCCCCAGGTATCGGCTTCGCGGCAGGCGGCGGAGAAGATCGCGGTCTCCTCGCCGGGGACGGTCGCCGCGGTGTCGTACATTTCCTGCTCGTCGTACATGATCCCCTGGGTCGAGTATTCAGGGAACACGACGAGGTCCATTCCGGGCAGGCCGTCCTTCATGCCGACCACCATGTCGGCGATCTTGCGCGCGTTGTCGAGCACCTCGGCCTTCGAATGCAGCCGCGGCATCTTGTAGTTCACGACCGCGATGCCGACTGTGTCCGGGCTTGAGGAAATGTCACCGTGTCGCATGGGGTTTCTCCTTCAGGTGGCGGGTCAGGCCGCGGCCGCGGCGCGGTCGTGGACGGGGCGGGACTGGCCGCGGAAGCCGAGCACCGCGGCGAGAGCGACGAGCAGGACAGCGCCCGCCGCCGCGAGGAGAGCGGCGGTCGCGGTGGAGCGGTAGCCGCCGGTGAGCGCGAGGAACGCGGGCAGCGTGCAGGTCGGCTGGCTGAGCAGGACGGTCGTCCAGCCGGTGAACCGGGTCAGCTCCTCGCGGCCGAGCCCGAGCACGAGGAAGAACAGGCCCCACAGCAGCGCCCAGGACAGCCAGATCACGCCGAACACCGGATCGTGCTGCCGCCAGAACGCTATGCCGGCGTACACGATCGCGGCGCCCGAGACGAACAGCGAGAACCAGCCGATGCCCTCGGGTTCGAGCCCGGCGAGGTTCGCGATCCCGACGTACAGATAGGTGAAGCCGAACAGGAACAGCCCGGACGCGCCGAGGATCGCTTCGGAATCCCCGTGCGCCTGGACGATCAGCACTGTCGGCGTCACGCACTGGAGCCCGCCCACGAACAGATTCAGCGCGGCGGCCGACCGCGCGGGCACTCGCCCGAGCAGCATCAGCCCGTTGACCAGCAGTACCGCCCCGACGTAGAGCAGGCCGACGTTGTTCATCGCACGCTCCTCAGTTGGTACCAGATGAAATACTGTCAAGTGAAAATAAATGGCCGGACGGCGGGCGTCAAGACCGGAACGGAACGGGTCAGAGCCGGGTGATCGGATCGAAGTCGCAGCCGCGCGCGGCGGCGAGGTGCACGTGCTGGGCGGCTTGCTGGCCGTGGAATTCGACCGTGCCGCGCGGTCCGTCGTAGGCGACGCCGTCGATGGCGGCGTTGAAGGCGCGCATGTCCGGAGTGCCTGCCCGGCGAGCGAGTTCGGCGAGCGTATGCAAGCCCTCGTAACAGGATTCGGCCGCGTTGTTGAGCGGCGGCGCGGCCGGGCCGTGCAGGCGGACGTAGCGGCCGAGCAGGTCCATCGCGTCCGCGGTGACCAGGGAGCGGAAGTACGCGGCGGACGCGAAGAGGTTTCGGGTCGCCTCGGCTCCGCTGGCCAGCAGCATGTTTTCTTCCATCAACGGACTGAACCGCAGCATCTGCTCGTGAAGTCCGCGGGCGGCGAACCGGCGGTTGAACCGGACCGCGTCCTGTCCGACGAACAGCATCAGAACACCGTCGCACGCCGAGGTTTCGACGCGCCGGACCAGCCGTGCCATGTCGCCCGAACCCAGTCCGACGAACGCCTCTCCGGCGATCCGGAGGTCGAGTTCTCTTGCGTAGCGCCGGATCGCGTCCGCGGAACCGCGCGGCCACACGTAGTCGTCGCCCGCCACGAACCAGCTGCGCGCGCCGCAGTTGTCGCGCAGCCACCGCAGCGCGGGCTGGATCTGCACGCGTGGGACTTCGCCGGAACAGTAGATGCCAGAACGACTTTCGCCGCCTTCGTAGAGCGATGTGTACACGTACGGCACGCGGTCGGCGAGGACCGGCGCGAGCGCGTTGCGGACTGAGGAAATGTGCCAACCGGTGACCGCGTCGATCTCGCCCGCGTCGACCAAGCGCCGCACGGCCGACGCGACCTGGGCGGGCGGAGCGCCGCCGTCGACGACTTCCAGCGTCACCTCGCGGCCGAGGATTCCGCCCGCGTCGTTCAGTTCCCGGACCGCGAGTTCGCTGATCGCCTCGCACGAGGGCCCGAACAGGCCCGCCGGTCCCTGCAGCGGGACGACCAGCGCGACGCGCAGCGCGCTCGCGCGGCTGGCGACTCCGAGTCCCATGCCGGCTCCGGGCTTCTTCGCCGGTTGACTTGCTTCCATTTGGAAGTCTTACAATGCGGAGGCATTTGCGCAAGGGCGGAACGAGGGCGGGCGGATGAGGCAGGCACAGGCGGCCGAGGCGTCGTTGATCCGCGCGCTCACCCGCACCGCACGCGCGGTCGCGCTGCGGATCGAGCCGCTGCTCAAACAAGAGGGGCTGTCCCTCGACGGCTGGCTGGTGCTGGACGCGCTCGCCGCGGGCGACGGCCTCACGATGACCGAACTGGCCGGGCGCACGCTGGTCACCGGGCCGACGCTGACCCGCGTGGTCGACCGGCTGGTCACCACCGCGGCCGCGTATCGCGAGGTGGACGCGGAGGACCGGCGGCGGGTCCGGGTGTATCTCGCGCCGCGCGGACGCGGCGCGCATCAGCGGGCGACGGCTCGGCTGGTCGAGGTGGAACGCGAACTGGATCCGGACGGCGGGGTGCTGGCGAAGCTCTCGGAAGTCGAGTAGGGCGATCAGTTCTCCTGGCGTTGTGCCCACGGCGTTCGGAAGACGACGAGACTGCCGAGCAAGGCCAGGGCGAGCAGCGCAGCGCCGCCGTCGGTGATCACTGACGGGAGGATTCCCGCCGGTCCGTAGAGGGTGACGGAGGCGTCGAAGACCGCGGGCGGGATCGCGAAGACCCCGGCGGCTTGGGTGACGTTGACGGCCACGACGACCCAGAACGTCCGCGTCCGGCCCCGCAGCGCGAGCAGGCCGGCCGCGTTGCCGACGATGTAGAGACAGCCGACTGTGCGAAGCCCGGTCAGGAATCCCGGTGCGTCGGAGGCACTGGCTCCGGCCGACCGCATTGCGAGGCGAAGCATGTCGAGGTCGATGATCACGAAGTTCTGCAGGATCGTGCCGACAGTGAAGACCAGTGAACAGACGACGGTGGCGATCTGCAGCGGAGGAGTCCACGCGGTGGGGTGGTGCTTCCGGACAAGCGGGTGCGACATGAGTCCAGCTTTGCCCGGTTCGTGCTCGCGGACATCCGGTACGAGCCCCGGATGACGACCCCGGAATTCCCTGAGGCTAGGGCCGCTTCCGCCATTCGCGCTGATGCCGGGTCAGCACGTCGATCAGCTCGGCTTTGCGCTCGGCCACTTCGGTGTGACTGCCCATGATCCCGACCGCGGCGACCGTCCGGCCGTCCTCCACGACCGCGACCGACACGCCGTCCGCTTCGGTTGACGCACTCGGCGCGGCGACCAGGCCCTCGGCCTGGATCCGGGTCAGGTCTTGGAGAAAACGCTCGACCAGCTCGGCGTCCGCGGGCGGCAGAGCGCCGATCTGCGGCCACAGATCGCGGTTTTCCATGGCAGCCAGCAAGATCCAGCCGGTCGACGTGCGGATCGGCGAGCGGCGCACGAACCCTTCGGCGAGATAGGCGTAGCGGGGGTCGTGCGAGGCGTAGTCCACGTAATAAAGGTCGCTGCCCACCATGATCGCCAGCACCGCGGTCATCCCGGTTTCCGCGTGCAGCGCTTCGAGATCCTCGTGCGACACCGTGGTGACAGTGGGGCGGCCGACCAGCCGGATGAGCAGGAACGGAGCTGGGCCGAGGGAGTAGCGGCGGTCGTGCTCGTCGAGGTAACCGGTCGCGACGAGGCCGTTGACCAGGCCCTGGATCGAACTCATCGGTGCGTCGAGCTCGCGGGCGAACTCGGTGAGCGTGACCCCGTTCCGGGAGCGCGCGGCCTGCTCCAGGATGGTCGACACCCGGTCGATCATCCGGTGGTGCGGCCTCGGGCGGCCGTCCGGCGTGGGGTGCGTCGGCATCGGTGCTTTCTCTCCTCGGGTGATCGGGAACTCTACCCGGACCTGCGGGTTGCGTAAATACGTATTTTGATGCCAGTATGCGTAGCGAGGAGGTGCGCTCGTGAGCATGCCACTGGACGGTGTCGTCGTCGCGGACTTCAGCCGGGTGCTCGCCGGTCCGCTGGCGTGCGTGAACCTGGCCGACCTCGGGGCGACGGTGATCAAGGTCGAACGGCCCGGTTCCGGGGACGACACCCGTGGCTGGGGGCCGCCGTGGACGGCGCACTCCAGCTCGTACTTCGAATGCGCGAACCGGTCCAAGCAGTCCGTGGCGCTCGACCTCGGCGATCCGGACGACCTGGTCCTGGCGCGCGAGCTCGCCAGCCGCGCCGACGTGCTCGTGGAGAATTTCCGCTCCGGCGCGCTGCGGCGGCGCGGGCTCGACTACGAATCCGTCCGCGTGGGTAATCCCGGCATTGTGTACTGCTCGGTTTCCGGCTTCGGCGGCGACGCGGACCTGCCCGGCTACGACTTCCTCGTGCAGGCGATGGGCGGGCTGATGAGCGTCACCGGCACCGACGAACCGGCGAAGGTCGGTGTCGCGCTGGTGGACGTGCTCGCCGCGAAGGACGCCACCATCGGCATTCTCGCCGCGTTGCGGGCCCGCGAGCAGAGCGGACGGGGACAGCGGGTCGAGGTGAATCTGCTGTCCAGTTTGCTCGGTTCGATGGCCAACCAGGCTTCCTCGTACCTCACGACCGGACGCGCGCCGCGGCGGATGGGCAACTCGCATCCGTCGATCGCGCCGTACGAAACGTTGCGCTGCAAGGACGACGTGCTCGCGTTGGCCTGCGGCAACGACGGGCAGTTCCGCCGCCTCGCCGAGGTGCTGGGCGTTCCGGAGCTGGCCGACGACGAGCGGTTCGCGACGAATGCCGAACGCGTGCGCCATCGTCCGGAGCTGAGGGCGGCTCTCGAACAGCGGCTCGGCACCGACACTGTGGTCGCGTGGGCTGAGCGGCTGACCGAGGCCGGCGTGCCCGCCGGTCCGGTCGGCGATCTCGCGGACGGGTTCAAGCTCGCGGAATCGCTCGGTCTGGCTCCCATCGTGCCGGTCGGCGACTCGCCGCCCCAGGTCCGTCACCCGATCGGCTATTCGGAGACGCCGGTCGCCCGCTACACCGCCCCGCCCCGGCTGGGGCAGCACAGCGACGAGATTCGCCGCTGGCTCGCAGAGGAGAAGAAATGAGCGCCACGAAGTCCCTGCCGCCGCTGGATCCGCGCGACCCCGCCGGGCTCGGCGACCTGTTCACCGAAGACGAGAAGGCGATCGCGGACGCGGTCCGCCGGGTCTGCGCCGACCGGATCGACCCGTACGTCGGCGACTGGTTCGAGCGCGGCGAACTGCCCGACGTCCGCGGCCTCGCCAAGGACCTCGGCTCGCTCGGCGTGCTCGGCATGCACCTGGAGGGCTACGGCTGCGCCGGGATGTCGGCGACCGAGTACGGGCTCGCCTGCCTTGAGCTGGAGGCGACCGACTCGGGCATCCGCTCGCTGGTGTCGGTGCAGGGTTCGCTGGCGATGTTCGCGATCTGGAAATGGGGTTCGGAGGAGCAGAAGCAGCAGTGGCTGCCCTCGATGGCGGCGGGCGAGGCGATCGGCTGCTTCGGGCTGACCGAACCGGACGCCGGCTCGGACCCGGCCAGCATGCGCACCCGCGCGCGGCGCGACGGCGACGACTGGGTCCTCGACGGCCGGAAGATGTGGATCACCAACGGAAGCGTCGCCGACGTCGCGGTGGTGTGGGCGCAGACCGACAAGGGCGTGCGCGGCTTCGTGGTGCCCACCGACACTCCGGGCTTCTCGGCTCCGGAGATCAAGCACAAGCTGTCGCTGCGCGCTTCGATCACGAGCGAACTCGTTCTCGACGGCGTGCGGCTGCCCGCGGACGCGGTGCTGCCTGAGGTCACCGGGCTGAAGGGACCGTTGAGCTGCCTCAACGAGGCCCGCTTCGGCATCGTGTGGGGTTCGGTCGGCGCGGCGCGTTCGTGCTTGCAAGCGGCGATGTCCTACGCCGAGGACCGCACGCAGTTCGGGAAGCCGATCTCCGCGTTCCAGCTGACGCAGCAGAAACTTGTCGACATGACGCTGGAGTACACGAAGGCGTTGCTGCTCGCGATCCACTTGGGACGGCGCAAGGACGCCGGGGTGCTGCGGCCGGAACAGGTCAGCCTCGGCAAACTGAACAACGTCCGCGAGGCGATCGAGATCTGCCGCACCGCGCGCACGATCCTCGGCGCGAACGGGATTTCGCTGGAGTACCCGGTGATCCGGCACATGAACAACCTCGAATCGGTGCTGACCTACGAGGGCACTGTCGAGATGCACACGCTCGTGGTCGGTCAGGCGATCACCGGGCAGTCGGCTTTCCGCTGAGGGACGGCCATGGCCGCCAGCGCGGCTGCCGCCGGGGGCAAGGCTGAACGCGAGATGCCAGGCCCCGGCGGAGGCGGTCGTTTCGGCGAGGGTGAGCAGGAGTGCGCCGGCCAGTGCCAGGACCACCGGGTGTTCGGAAGCGCTGAGCGAGCCGAAGACGGTGCAGGCGGCGATCAGGAAGATTCCGGCCACGGCAAGGGATCGGCGGGCCGTGCGGGCGTCGCGGACCTGTCGGCTGATCGGCAGCTGGAGGAGTACGACGAGGACGGTATTGGCCAGCAGCGCCATTGCGGACGTCCATTGTGGAGCGGAGCTGCGGGTGACTATCCACAGTGGAACCGTGACGCTGAGGATCGGCATGGTCAGCTGCGTGACCGCCGCCAGCACCGNCCAGCCGGTCTGGCGTTCGGCCGGTGCGTCCGGTCGGGCGTGCAGGTACAGCGCGGTGGCGAAGACGAATAATCCAGCATCGGCAACAAAAACGGTGACTGCGTTCGTGCCTGCGGCGAGGACGAGTGCGCCGAGTCCGGAGCCCGCGCCGATGCCGATGTTGACGGCGGTGTGCAGCAACGCACGGGCTCGGACGCGGCCTTCGGGAGCGACGACGGCTTGGCGGCCCGCCGCGAGCGCGCTCTGCCCGCAGGCGAAGAGCGCGCAAGCGGCGATGTACAGCGGAACAGAGCGCGCGACGGCGAACAACAGCAGGCCCGCGACCGCGGCGACAGTCGCCGCGGCGAGCGCTCGGCGAGCGCCGATCCGGTCCAGCAGCGTCCCGAACGGAACGGTGGTGGTCAGGCTCGTCGCGGCGCCGAGCGACAGCCCGAGCGCCACGATTCCCGCCGGCAGGCCGACCCTGGTGGTGAAGTGGACGGCGGACACGGCCAGCACCGCGCCGTCGCCCGCCGAGGTCAGGGCTTGTGCGGTGGCGAGCCGCCGGATCGCCGTGCGCGCGGTGGTCATGCCGGGCTGACCGACCAGCAACGGGTCGTCACGCCGACCGTGTTCCACATGGTGATGGCGGTGAGGAGCGCGATCAGCGCGGCCGTGCCTTCCTCGCCGAATGCCGTGACGGCCTCGGAAACGGTCGACTCGGGCACGTGCGTTTCGGAGAGGCGCGTGACGTCCTCGGTGAGCGCGAGCGCGGGTTCGCTCGGCAGCGGTGAACAGGCCGGATTCCGTCCAGACCGCGAGCGCGTCGACCCGCTGTGCTGGCACGCCTTCCTTGCGTGCGGCTTGCGAATGCATGTCGACGCAGTATGCGCAGCCGTTGAGCTGGGACGCGCGGAGGCGGACCAGTTCGCGCAGGGCCGGGTCGATGCCCGCGTGGTCAAGCTGCTGGGTCGTGGCGTCGTCCAAAGTGCTCATCGCACGGGAGAAAATCGGGGCCAGAGCGTCGAAATCGAGGCGTGATGGGATGGGATCGGCGTGGTCACGGACCTAGGCTAGGTCGCGAATGGACCGGATTCTCGACCAATCCGGAGCTAAGAAATCAGTCCATTTGCCAGGGCGTCGGCAGCCAAGGCGAGGGCGAGCGTGCGTTCTTCGGCGGCGAGTCGCGAGTAGACCTCGGAGACGGTGCTGCGGGCGATGCCGAGGTCGGTGGCTAGTGCGCGCGAAGCGGGCAGCCGGGTGCCTGCCGGAAGACGGCCGTCGACGACTGCGGCGCGCAAAGCCGTTTCGAGCGCGTGCGCTGGGCGGGTGGTGGACGCGGGCAGGTAGAGGTCGAGCCCGTCGGCCGCCGATGCGCGCTTCATGCGCCGGACTTTAGCCCGCTTCGTCAGCTGAGCAGAGCGTCGACTTCGCGGTAGCGCTCGGGAGAGACCGTTTTGCGCACGGCTGCCGCGGCCAACGGGACGGTGATGACATCGGTGCCGCGCAACGTGACCATGACGCCGGACTCGCCGGAGTGCACCGCGTCGACCGCGCGCAGGCCGAACCGGATGCCCAGTTCCGGTCGGACGCGGTCGGCCGTCCGCCTTCCTGGCTCGCCGCGAAATCTCCTCGGACAGCCAGGTCGCCACGCCGTTCGGCACCGGAATCCCGTCCGGGAGCGCGCCTTCGGAGACCACGATGATCGGCGCGCGGCCTCGGTCGAAGCGGCGCGTCACCCGGGGCAGCACTCGGTCGAGACCGCATGGGTGCTCCGGGCCGAGGATCACGTCCGCGCCGCTGGCCAGCCCGGCGTGCAGGGCCAGCCAGCCGGAATCCTGGCTGGCGACCTCGACGACCAGCGCGCGCTCGTGCGATTCGGCGGTAGTGCGACAGCGGTCGAGCGCGTCGGCGGCGAGTTTCGCTGCCCCGGCAAGGGCATCCGCCGAGCCGAGCACGACGAGCGCGTCGAGGTTGTGCAGCGAATCGCCCGGCTTGACCGGGCCGCGCGACGAGCTGAGAAAGGGCCGGTGGCGGATTTCGCCGATCTCGGGAGACCCGATCGGCACGCTCCGGTTCTCCCGCAGCCCGGCCCAGCCGTCCTGGATGCCGGAGATTTCCCAGTCGTGCACGTGAATGCCTTTGCGGGCGAAAGCCCGGAGCACCGCGTTCGCTCCGGGACAGCCGAGGTCGCCGATCCGCATGCGCCGAGCGTGGCACGACTGAATCGATGAAGCGAGCGGAATGCGGAAACGCCCGGAAGGGTCCACCCGGCCGGGCGTTTCCGCTCTCTTTCGTGGTTTTCCGGCGGGATTACCGGCGCGGACCGGGGTCGCTGAAGCTCGGCCGGCCTGTCTCGTTGTGCCCGGCGAACCGGCGCAGGTAGCCCGGCGAGGCGGGGTCGGTCACCGAGATGTCGAACCAGCCGAACGCGGACGCCGTTTCGCACGGCACCCGCCGGGTTTCGCCAGGACCGAGCACGATCGTGCGGGCGGCGCCACGGCTGTAATCGTTGCGCAGCTTCAATTTCCGGCGCTGACGGCCCGGGTTCGTGACGGTCAGGGTCAGCAGCGGGGCGCCGTAGTGGTTCGTGGACACCGAGACCTCGGGTTCGGTGGCGTCCGCGGTGGTCCCGGTGAACTGCGCGAGGTAACCGTTCGCGCCGGTGACGCGCAGGTCGTAGTTGCCGTGCTCGTCGGTGCCCGGCGCGCCCTCCCAGATGTCGCTGATGGTGTCGTGCGCGGCGACCGTGTAACGGCGGGGCGAGTCGCCGTGCGCGTAGACGTAGAAGTACGCGCCCGCGGTGCCGTCGTTGGTGAATCGCACCGAAACCGAGCGCCCGTCGCGCTTTCCGGCGAGCGCGGTGGTGAACCGGTACGGCAGCGCCCGCGCGGGCCGGACGCCCGGCTCCTGCTTCGGCATCGTCTGCGGAAGCTTCACCGAGAACGGCTGGTTCTTGCTCGGCAGCGGGGCGGGCGTGGGCGTCACGACCGGTTTGGCCTGCGGGCGGGAGAAGTCGAACGCCGAGGTGAGGTCGCCGCAGACGGACCGCCGCCACGCGCTGATGTTCGGCTCCGCCACGCCGAACCGGGCTTCGAGGAAGCGCAGCACCGAGGTGTGGTCGAAGGTTTCCGAGCAGACCCAGCCGCCGCGCGACCACGGCGACACGACGAGCATCGGTACCCGGGAACCGAGCCCGGCCGGGTGTTTGCCGGTGAGCGCAACGCCGGTCGGCGCGCCGCCGGTGCCCTTCGGGAGCTTGTCGAAATCGAGGGTCTCATCGGGCAGGCTCGCGGCGAGCGAGCCCGAGACCAGGCCGTCCGTGCCCGCCTGGTTGAGCAGCGGCGGCATCGGCGGGACGACGTGGTCGAACAGGCCGTCGTTCTCGTCGTAGTTGATGAAGAAGACGGTCTTGCTCCACACCTCGGGGTTCGAGACGAGCGCGTCGAGGACGAGGTTCAGGTAGTACGCGCCGTCGCTGGCGGAAGCGGCGGCGTGCTCGCTGTACTTGTACGGCGGGACGATCCAGGTGACCTGCGGCAGCTTCCCGGCCTGGACGTCGGCGCGGAACTCCTTGAGCGTGTGCGTCGAGACGCCCTGCTCGACCAGCGGCCCGGACGCGCCTTCCTGCGGGTGGTACTGCGCGAAGAACTCAAGCGAGTTGTCCGTGTAGTTGTCCGTCGGCTCGCCGGGGATACCGCTGCCGCCCTGGTAAAGCTTCCAGCTCACCCCGGCCTGCTGCAGCCGTTCGGGGTAGGTCGTCCAGCTGTAGCCGTTGGTGCCCGGCCGTTCCCCGAGCCCGGGCCCGTTCTTTTTGCTGCCGAGACGGTTCTGCGTGTCGATCGTGCCGGACCACAGCAGGATCCGGTTCGGTGCGGTGTCCGCGGGGACGGAGCAGTGGTAGGCGTCGCAGATAGTGAACGCTTCGGCGAGCGCGTAGTGGTACGGCAGCTCGGACCGCTGCTGGTAGGTCATGGTGAACACGTCTTGTTTTTCGTTCACCCAGCCGTCGTAACGCCCGCCGTTCCACAGCGGTTCGCCGCTGCCCCAGCCGTGGTGGGTGCCGGCGATGTGCTCGCTGGTGCGCAGGGCGTCGAGCGGGAACGGCAGTACGTACTCGGCGTCGTCAGGCAGGCCGCGGCTGTGGTAGGCGGAGGTGCGCACCTTCGCCGGCGGCTGGTAGAAGACCGGCCGCCCGCCGGGCAACAGGTGCGGCCGGGGGTCGCCGTAGCCGCGCACGCCGCGCATGGTGCCGAAATAATGGTCGAAGGACCGGTTCTCCTGCATGAGGACGACGACGTGCTCGACGTCCTCGATGGTGCCCGACCGGCGGGCCGGTTCGACCGCGAGCGCCTTCCCGATAGACCCGGGCAGCAGCCCGCCTGCCGCTGCTCCGGCGAGCGATGCGCCCGCCATGCCGAGAAAATTCCGGCGACTCGTACCCGCCATGGTGCGTTCCTCCACGTGTTCGCGGCGAGACAGCGGTCGCCCGGAGTCACCGGCCGCCGCTCGCCCGGGGAAGAGCATGAACGAGCTGAGTGTCCCGGATCTGGCGCGCGGGTGAATACTCCGTCCGGGGACGGCTTCTCGTGATCGCCGCGGTGCGCCGGGCGAGACTCGGGACCAGGTTTCCGGGCAAAAAAGTCATGGGTGCTTCTTGGCGCACAAGCACTTCGGCTGAGCGGGCCGAACTGTGCTTTCCTGGCGGACGGTCCGGACGGAAGAAGGAGCACACCATGAGCGATCCGCCGCCGAACGGGCCCGGCCCCGCCGCGCGGATCGACCAGATGGTCGCCCAGGCGAAAGCGAAAGCCGAGCGGTACCAGGCGATGCAGGCCGCGGCCGGGCAGGTGTCGGTGACCGAGACCGGCGAGGACGGCTTGGTCGCCGTCACGGTCGATTCGGCGGGCAACCTCACCGACCTGCGCATCTCGGACCGGGTCCGGGAACTCTCGGGCGACCGGATCGCCGCCGCGGCGACGCTCACACGCGAAGCCCGACCCCGCCAAACCGAAACCCACAAAATCGACGGGACCACGCACCTTGGGGGGTCCGGGGGGCGAAGCCCCTCCGGGCGGGGCCTGGGGGTCGCACCCCCAGAAAACACGACGAGACGAGCAGGCCCGCGCTCTGTGCGGGCATAGCTCGCCTCAAGTCGAGTGGGCGATACTGGGATCGAACCAGTGACCTCTTCGGTGTGAACGAAGCGCTCTCCCCCTGAGCTAATCGCCCGTTGTGCAACGCACCAGCCTGGGGTGGACTGGAGTGCGCGATACTGGGATTGAACCAGTGACCTCTTCCGTGTCAGGGAAGCGCTCTCCCGCTGAGCTAATCGCGCTTGCTGCTGTGCAACGTGTCGTAAACATTAGCGGACGCCTCGGCGACGCCCGCATTGGGGGCCGGTTTGCCGGACTGTGCTGGTCACTGTCCTGCGTGGACAGTCATGCGCACGCCTTCGGCCAGGCGGTAGGGGCGGGTGTCGACGATGGCGCCGAGCAGGCGGCGCAGGCGCGACACCTCGGCGCGGACGGTGACCAGGTGTTCGGCGTCGCCGTAGAGGGCGTGGCTCAGCGCGACCGCCGACAGGCCTTCGCGGCCTGCTTTGTGGAGGCGGACCAGGATTTCGGCGTGCCGTTTGGTGACCGGGCGGCGCCAGCCGGTGTCGCCTGCCTGGAAGCTCAGCAGGGGAGCGGGCGTGAGGTCCAGGTCGAGCCGGACGGTGCGGGCGGTGTCGGCGGGGCGGACGAGCCAGCCGTCGGCGATGGGTTCGGGGAGGCAGGCTCCCAGGCCGGGGACGGCGACTACCTGGCCTGCTCGGGGGGCGGCGATGCGTTCTCCCGCGGAGACGCCGACGCTGTGGGCGACCCAGCCGTCCTCGTCCACGACCAGGGCGGGGCCGGCGGAGAGGACAGGTTCAGCCATTTGGCGCAGTCGTTCTAGGCGCTGGCGGTGGGTGCGCCACAGTTCGGATTCGGCCAGGCGCTTGCCGGTTTCGACGAGGGCGCCGATCGCGGGGTGCAGAGTGAGCGCGGGGCCGCTGACGTCGATGACGCCGAGCAGTTCGCCGGTGCGCGGGTCGTGGATGGGCGAGGCGGTGCAGTACCACGGGTGCTGGTTCTGCTCGAAGTGTTCGCCGGCGAGCAGTTCGATCGGCGCGGCTTCGGCGAGCGCGGTGCCGATCGCGTTCGTGCCGACGCGGGATTCGGTCCATTCGGAGCCTTCGACGAAGCCCAGCGTGTCCGCCTTCCGCCGGACGGCGGACGAGCCTTCGCGCCACAGGATGATGCCGTCGGCGTCGGTGACTACCAGGAGCATGTGCGCCGAATCGGACGTCGCGCCGACGACCTGGCGGAGGTCTTCGATGACGTGCCGCAGCGGGGAGCCGTGCCTGCGGCGTTCGACCTCGTCGCCGGGCACCGAATCGCGGGCGTTCATCCCGTCGGCGGTGAGGCCGAGGCTCAGCACGCGGGACCAGGAGCGCGAGACGAGCGGCCGCGGCGGCACCGCGGGACGGCTGCCGCCGATGACCGCCTCGTGCATGCGGACGAGGTCGCGGGCGTGGGTGGGCAGGTTGCGGCCCGGAGGCACCGCACTGTGCACCACCACAGTCACCTCCCGCACCGTCGCGTTAGCCGCCCAGCATAGGTGACCTGCGCCGATGTTTCCACGCACCGGGCGCGTGCAACTCGCTGCAACCCTTGCCGCACGCCCTGCCCGGGGAGTGTGATCGGCGCTACACCACCGACGACGCTGGCATCGCGAGCAGATGGAGGAGCAGCCATGACACAGACGGTCGACCGGCCCGCGCGGGCGGGCACGCCGCAGGCCCGGGCCGAGGACTGGCTGGCCCGGTTCGAGGCCGCGCTGGCCGCCCGCGACATCGAGGCTGCCTCGGCGTTGTTCGCCGTCGATTCCTATTGGCGCGACTTGGTTTCGTTCACCTGGAACCTCAAGACCGTCGAGGGCCGGGACGGGGTCGCCAGCTTGCTCGGCGGCTGTCTGGAAGCGACCGGCCCGAGCGGCTTCCGCACCACCGAACCGGCCACCGAGGCCGACGGCGTCACCGAGGCGTGGATCGAGTTCGAGACCGCCGCCGGACGCGCGAAGGGGCATCTGCGGCTGAAGGAAGAAGGCGCGTGGACGCTGCTCACCAGCTTGCGTGAGCTGAAGGGCTTCGAGGAGTCGCAGCGGGAACGCCGGCCCAAGGGCGTCGAGCACGGCGTGGTCCGCGGCCGCCGGTCGTGGGCGGAGAAGCGGGCCGAGGAGCAGGAGACGCTCGGCTACGACCGGCAGCCCTACGTCGTGGTGATCGGCGGCGGCCAGGGCGGGATCGCGCTCGGCGCCCGGCTGCGCCAGCTCGGCGTGCCGTCGCTGGTGGTGGAGCGCAACGACCGGCCCGGCGATTCGTGGCGCAAGCGGTACAAGAACCTCTGCCTGCACGACCCGGTCTGGTACGACCACCTGCCTTACCTGCCGTTCCCGGAGAACTGGCCGGTGTTCGCGCCGAAGGACAAGATCGCCGACTGGCTTGAGATGTACACGCGGCTGATGGAGGTGCCGTACTGGACGCGTTCGGCGGTCACCTCGGCGGTGTGGGACGACGACGCGAAGCAGTGGCACGTCACGGTGGACCGCGACGGCGAGCAGGTGGTCCTCACGCCGCGGCACGTCGTGTTCGCGACCGGGATGTCCGGAAAGCCGAATCTGCCGTCGTTCCCCGGCATGGACGAGTTCGAGGGCGATCAGCACCACTCGTCGCAGCACCCCGGCCCGGACGCGTACGCGGGCAAGAAGGCGGTCGTCGTCGGGTCGAACAACTCGGCGCACGACATCTGCGCGGCGCTGTGGGAGCACGGCGCGGACGTGACGATGGTGCAGCGCTCGTCCACGCACATCGTGAAGTCGGATTCGCTGATGGATCTCGGCCTCGGCGACCTGTACTCGGAGCGCGCGCTCGCCGCGGGCGTCACCACCGAGAAGGCCGACCTGATCTTCGCCTCGATCCCGTACCGGATCATGCCGGAGTTCCAGATCCCGGTGTACCAGGCGATCCACGAGCGCGACAAGGACTTCTATGCCCGGCTTGAGGCAGCGGGCTTCAAGCACGACTGGGGCGACGACGGCTCCGGCCTGTTCATGAAGTACCTGCGCCGAGGTTCCGGCTACTACATCGACGTGGGCGCTTCGGAACTCGTCGCCAACGGCAGCATCAAGCTCGCGCACGGCCAGGTCGACCGCTTGACCGCGAACTCGGTGGTGCTTTCCGACGGTACGGAACTGGAGGCCGACGTGGTCGTCTACGCGACCGGCTACGGCTCGATGAACGGCTGGGTCGCCGACCTGGCCGGCCAGGAAACCGCGGACAAGGTCGGCAAATGCTGGGGCCTCGGCTCGGAGACGACGAAGGATCCCGGCCCGTGGGAGGGCGAGCAGCGCAACATGTGGAAGCCCACCCAGCAGGAGGGATTGTGGTTCCACGGCGGGAATCTGCACCAGTCGCGGCATTACTCGCTGTATCTGGCGCTGCAGTTGAAGGCGCGCTTCGAAGGGCTTGAGACGCCGGTGTACGGGCTGCAGGACGTGCATCACCTGTCTTGACGCAGTGCGGGAGACCCGGTGACCGCTTTGGGGCGGTCACCGGGTTTTTTCGTGCAGGCCAGCCAGAACGATGCGCATTCCCTCGGCGAACTCGGCTTCCGGATCGCTTGCCGCGGCGGCCTTGGCGATCTCGGCCAGTCCGGCGAACGGCAGCTCCGCGATCCTGCCGGTGGTCTCGCTGACGTCCGTGTCGCGTGACAGCGGACCGGCCAGTTCGGCTTGCGCAAGCCCGGTGACGAAGGCCGCCACGGTCCGGAACGCGACCAGCAGTTCCGTGCCGGACCGTCCGCCCCGCGCGAGCGCTTGCACGAGAGCCTCGGCCGGCCGGAGGGCCGGCAGGTCGAAGCTGCGGCGGGTCAGGATCAGCGGGATGGCGTGCGGATGCGCCCGCACCGCCCGCCACATTCCCTCGGCGACGGCATGGACGTCGGCGCGCCAGTCGCCGGAGGGATCCGGCCAGGTCGCCGAGGCCAGCACCGCTTCCGTGACGAGTTGTTCCAGCCCGTCCCGGCCGTCGACGTAGTTGTAGATCGTCATCGGCCCGGTGACCAGTTCGGTCGCGAGGCTGCGCATCGTCAGGCCGTCCAGTCCGGCGGTGTCGACCAGCGCGAGCGCGGCGGCCTGCAGCCGTGCGCGCGTGAACTTCCGCGGTGCGGGCAGGAATCTCTTTGATTAAGTGCAAGGCACGTGTTCAGCTGGGTTCACGTACAACGTACTTGATGGAGGGATGGTGTGCACCGCCTTTCGTTCCGGCCGCGACGAGTGCGCGGCCTGGCTCACCGTCCCGGACTGGCCGGGGCCGCATCCGGCGCTCGTGCTCGTGCACGGCGGCGGCGCGACGCACGAGATGACGCTCGGCCAGTACGAAACCTGGTTCTCCGCAGCGGGTTTCGCCGTGCTGGCGTTCGATTTCCGGCACCTCGGCGAATCCGGCGGCGAGCCCCGGCAACGGGTCAGCCAGCGCCGGTACGCCGAGGACGTCGACGCCGCGCTGGCGTTCGCCCGCGGCAGGCCGGAGATCGAGGCGGGCCGGATCGCGTTGTGGGGAACCTCGTTCGGGTCCAGTCACGTGCTCGCCGCGGCGGCGCGGGATCCGTCGCTGGCCGCGGCGGTCGTGCAGGGTCCGGTGTTCAGCGGCCGGGCCGTCGTGGCGCGAGCCGGGCCGCGGCACCTGGCGCGGTTCGCCGGGCCGATCGTGGCGGACCTGGTGCGGTCCGCGTTGCGGTTGCCTCGCCGGTACGTTCCGCTGGCCGGCCGTCCGGGCGAGCTGGCCTTCGTGAATCAGCTCGGCGCGCTGGAGGGCGGGGAATCGGTCACGCCGGAGGGCGGTGAGTTCGACAACCGGATCACCGCCGCGTCCGGCTTGGGCATGGTGTTCTACAACGCCGCCGCGCGGGCCTCGCGGGTGCGGTGTCCGCTGCTGATCTGCGCCTGCGACCGCGAGAATCTCATCGACCCGTCGATCGCCGCCGCGGGCCGTGCTGAAGCACTACGATGCGGATCACTTCACCGTCTACCATCCGCCTGTGGTCGAAAAGGTCGTCGCGGATCAGCTCGACTTCCTCGCCGTCCACCTGACCCAGTGAGGACGAGCGATGACGCGTATTCACGACCTGCTCCGCACCGCGCCTGCGGACGCCGTCGGCTGGACGGCCGGTTCCCAGGACCTCCGGTTCGCCGAGATGGACGCCTGGTCGGACCGGATCGCCGCCGATTTCCTGCGGCGGGGCGTGCGGCGCGGCGATCGGATCGCGGTCAACGGGCGCACGACGCCGGAGTGGCTGGCGGTGTACTTCGCCGCCGCGAAGATCGGCGCGGCGGTCGTCGGGCTGAGTCCTCGGTACCGGGAAACCGAATTCGCGCACATCCTGAACGATTCCGGCGCGCGTCTCGTGGTCACCGAACCTTCGGCGGGGGACGTCGATTTCCTCGCCCTGCTGGGAAACCTCAAGCTGCCTGGCGTTTCCGCGGCGACTTTCGCCGAACTGGGCGCAGCGGAGCCGGACACCGAGGCGCTGGCGGCCGCGTCGGCGGCAGTCGAGAAGGACGATCCGGTGATGATCATTTACACCTCCGGCACCACCGGCCGTCCCAAAGGCGCGACGCTGACTCATCGCGGCCAGCTGGCGTCCGCCGCCGCGGAAGCCGATCACCTGCAGCTGAGCGCCGACGACGTGCTGCCGGTGGCCGTTCCGCTGAACCACGTCAGCGGCATCACCTGCTGCATCCTGTCCGCTTTGGTCGCGCGCAGCCGGACGGTGCTGTTGCCGTCCTTCGACGCCGGTGCTGCCGCTGATCTGTTCCGGACGGCTGGCCTGACGATGTGGGTCGGCGTGCCGACGATGCACACGCTGCTGCTGAACCACGAGCGTTTCGCCGGCATCGACACTTCCGCGATCCGCGTAGTCGTCACCGGTGGCGCGAATGCGGAACCTGCTTTGCTGCAACGCCTTACGGCTGCGTTCCCGAAGGCGACGGTGATGAATCTGTACGGGCTGAGCGAGGTGTCCGGTGCCGTGGTGATGACGCCGTGGAATGCCGGCACGGAAGCGACCGAACGCTCGATCGGCGTCCCTTTCCCCGGGGTGGAAGCAAAAATCGCGTCCCCGTCCGGAGAAGCACTGCCGACCGGCGAAACCGGCGAATTGCTGTTCCGGACCCCGTCGATCATGGCCGGCTACCACAACCTGCCGGCCGAAACCGCCGCGGCGCTCGACGCGGACGGCTGGCTGCACACCGGCGACATGGCCCGCGCGGACGAGGACGGTTGCCTGACGCTGCAGGGCCGCGCCAAGGACATGTTCGTCCAAGGCGGATTCAACATTTATCCGGTCGAGGTGGAGAACGTCCTCGCCGCGCATCCCGGGGTGCTGCTGGCGGCCGGGGTCGGCGTGCCCGATCCGGTGCTGGGGGAGATCGGCCGGTATTACGTTGTCCCGGCACCGGAATCGGCGGTCACCGAAGCGGAGCTGAAGGAGTTCTGCGCGGTGCAGGTGGCCGATTACAAGGTTCCGCGCCAGATCGTGGTCCGGGACAGCCTGCCGCTGACGCCGGCCGGGAAGGTGCGAAAAGCGGCTCTGCGCGCGGAAAACGGCTAGCGGCCGGACGAAACGGGCCGCAGGCTTCACTGGCGAGAAGTCCGTCCGGGCGTCGCGCGCCGGGCCAATCGGCGCGGGGGAAGGCCCCGAACGCCGCTGAGTCCGCACACGCTGCTGAGAAACCGTGGTCAGGCGTTCGCCAGGACCGCCGCCTGGATCACCCGCGCGGCGTCGGCGAACGCGTCCGGATTCGGCCCGGCGTAGTTGAGCCGGATGAACCGTCCGGTCGGCTCGGCGGGGAACCATTCGTCGCCAGGGCCGATGACCACACCAGCGGATTCGCAATCGCGGACCACCCGTGCCAGGTCGACCGTTCCGGGAAGGCGCGCCCAGAGGTTCAGTCCGCCCTGCGGCACGGATTCCGCCTGGACCGCGGGCGCGTGTTCGCGGAGGCCGGTGAGCAGCAGGTCGCGGCGGATCTTGAGCTGGTGCCGGACCCGGCGCAGGTGGGTGCGCCAGGCGGGCTGGGTCACGACGTCGAGTGCGACGGTCTGCAGCACCGTGCTGACGTACATCGATTCCGCCAGCGTGTCGACGAGAATCCGGTCGCGCGCCGGGCCGCGGGCGATCAGCGCGGCGACGCGGATCGCGGGGGAGACGCTCTTGGTGAGGGAGCGAAGGTAGACCACGTGGCCGTCGTCGTCGCGGCCCGCGAGCGGCTGCGGTTCCGCCGTGATGCCGAAATCGTGCGCGGAATCGTCCTCGATCAGGAAAGCGCCGTGCTGGCGGACGGTGTCGAGGACGCGGCCGGCCAGGCCGGGCTGCCACAGCGCACCGGTCGGGCTGGCGAAACTGGGCTGCGCGTAGAAGGCCCGCGCGCCGGTTTGCTCGAACGTCCTGGCCAGTGCGTCGGGATCCGGCCCGTTCGGGCCGCTCGGCACCGGAACCACCGCGACGCCCGCTTTCGCCGCCGCGAGGATCGCGCCCCAGTACGTCGGGGATTCCAGCAGCAGCGGCTGTCCCGGGCCGACCAGCGCGCGGAAGGCGGTGACCAGGCCGCTCTGGCTGCCCGGGGTGATCACGACGTCGCGCGGGGTCACCGGGGCGATATCGGCCGGGGTCGCCGCGCGCAGTTCCGCGGCGAACCAGGCCTGGAGTTCGGGAACACCCGCGGTCGGCGGCCGTCCGACCAGTGCCGCCGTCCGTGCGGCCCGGGAGAACGCGCTCCGGACGAGACGCTCCGGCAGCAGCTCTGGGTCGGGATAGCCGGAATGAAGCGCTACTGAGCCAGTGGAGACCGGCTGCAGCGACGCGGGCTGTTTGAGCAGCCCGTGCCCCGGGGTGCCCAGCGCCGCGGTCTGCCAGCCGTAGTCGCCGGACCCGGTGGCGGGCGCCGCGCGGACGAACGTGCCGACTCCCGGCAAACTCTCCACCAGTCCTTGGGAAGACAGGCTGCGCAGTGCCTTCTGGACAGTCACCGGACTGGCCGAATACCGTGCGACCAGCTCCCGCGACGAGGGCAGCTTCGCTCCCGCCGGGGCGGTGGCGATCCACTCGCGCAGTGTCGAAGCGATCCGAGAGCTGCTATCGTCGGACATGAAACTGAATGATAGCGCTACTCTCCCAGAAGCACCGGCGCTACCCCGGACCGGTCTTTGGTGGGGCCTGCTCGGTGTCGTGGCGTTCTCGTTCACCGTGCCGTTCACCCGGGTCGCGGTGGAAAACGGCGGCCTCTCGGCGATGTTCATCGGCGCTGCCCGGGCAGCGGCCGCCGCGGTGCTCGCGAGCGTCGCGCTGATCGCCGCCAAACAACGACTCCCGCGCGGCACCCAGTGGTTCCGCCTCGCCGTCGTCGCGGGCGGAGTGGTGATCGGCTTCCCGATGCTGACCTCGTACGCCCTCACCACAGCCTCCGCCAGCCACGGCGCCGTCGTCATCGCGCTGCTCCCCGCCGCGACCGCGGTAGCAGCGGTGCTCCGCACCCGCGAACGTCCACCCGCGACTTTCTGGGCCCTGGCCATCGTCGGTGCCGTCGCGGCGATCGGCTTCGCCGTCCTGCAGGGCGGTGGCCTCAGTGGACTGCAGTGGTCGGACGCGCTGTTCTTCGGCGCGGTGCTGGCCGCCGCAGTCGGTTACGCAGAAGGCGGTTTGCTGGCGCGGGAATTAGGCGCCTGGCAAACCGTTTCGTGGGCGCTGGTGGTCGCCTCGCCCTTGATGGTCGCGTTGACCGTCGTGTCGGTGGCGAGCCACCCTCCACATGCGACCGTAGGCGAGTGGGCCGCTTTCGCTTATTTGGCGGTGGTGAGCATGTATCTGGGTTTCTTCGCGTGGTATCGCGGGCTGGGCATCGGGCCGATGACTCAGGTCAGCCAGGTGCAGTTGGTGCAGCCGGTGCTGAATCTGTTATGGGCAGCGGTATTCCTCGGCGAGGAGCTGACCTGGCAGACCATTCTGGGCGGGCTGGCCGTGATCGTCTGCGCGGGGAGCGCGGTGCGGGTGCGGACTGCTACGCGAAGCAGCAGGTCGTCCTGCGGACAATGCTGAGGGCGGGATCTGGTGGCCTGCTTTTCCCGGCTAGAGGCCCAGCCGGGCCGCGTCGTCCGTGCTGACCGAGACCGCCAGCTCCGCCGGTCGCAGCTCGACAGTTTCGGGTGCGCCGTCGAGCAATTCGAGCAGCCGGGGCAGGTATTTGGTCAGCACGCCGGTGTTGTGCGCGTCGAGTGCCGTGCGCGAGGGATACTTCTCGACCACTGTCACTCGCAACGGGTCGGAATCCGGCTCGACGTAAAAGGCATACCGCAACGTGTCCGGCTCATCGCGCAGCACTTCGGGGACCAGTTCGGAAAACAGTGCGAGCATTTCGGACCCGCGGCCAGGTTTGGCTTGGAGGCGAGCGATAACCACGATCTCGGACATGGAATTCTCCTGGTTCTTACGCGCCGAGCACCGGAAGGCGCAGCGCTGAGGTGTGGTGCACGGTGTGCTGCGCGACGACCGCCTCGTCGAGAGTGCCGAATTCCGGCACCGTGCGAGTGTGCAGATTGCGGCTGTAGCGCGGAAAACTGAACCCGGCGAGCTGGACCCTGATTCGGTGTCCCCGGGCGAATCGGTGCGCGACGTCGTGCAGGGCAACCGTTACGCGGCTGGGTTCTTCGGCATCGAGCCAGTCAGTGTCTCCGCCGTTGCGATATCGTGCCCGTTGCGCGCCCTCGGCGACATTGAGCGCGAAACCGCCGGGCTCGACGTCCACCAAGGTGACGCAGATGTCGGCATCCGGCGCGGTGCTGGTGACGTACGCGATCAGTTCAGCCTGCCCGGCGATCGTCACTTCCTCGGTCAGCGGGGCACTGGTGTAGCGGAGTGCGTCTTCGCGCTTATCGACCGCGCGCTGGTCCTGGATGCCGCCCGGTGCCGAGGCTGGATCGCCTTCGAACGCGACTACCCCGCCGTGGGTGGGAAATGGATCATGTGGATCGGCAGTGAATGTTTCCGAACCGTGCCCTCCCTCCTGTGTCAGCAGGCCGGCTGCGGAAAGCGCCCATTCTTCGACTGTCGATGCGGGCGGCCACGCCGGTGCGGTTGCCCAGGTATTCGATCCGCCAACGAAATAGCGGACCCGCCCGGACAGATACGGTTCAGCCGCCGGGTAATCCGAGCCGTCTCCGCCGCGCAGATGCCTGTCGAAGAACGCGGCGAGCACCGGGCTCCAGGTCGGCACCCCCGCCGCTGCGTTCGGCAACACGCGCGCACCGACGTCGCTGAACGCGCTGTAGGTGCCCGCGTGGGTCCACGGCCCTGCGATCAGCCCCGCTTTTTCGTTGTCGGCCAACCGGGTCGCGAGCCGGAACTGGGTAGGACTCGTGAAATCCCGGTACCCGCTGATCTGCAGAAACGGAATGTCGACCCGCTCAGGCTCGGTGAGCAGCGTCGGCCGATCCCAGAACGGGTCGTGCGGCGACCGCAGCCAATCCGTCCCGAACGGCGCGACACGGCGGTCGTCGAGCGGGGCAAGGCTGGTCAGCGGCAACTGGCTCACCGCGGCACGGCGATCGGCGAAGGCCTCGTCCAGCAGTTCGCGCACCCGCTTCCGTTCGGCCGCGCTCAACGACGTGTGGTCCAGACCTTCCTGCACCATCCCGAGTGCGTACAGCGTCAGAAAGCCCAGCTCGAACAGCCCGCCCGGACGCGCGGTGTGGCGCAGGTCAGCGGTCCCGATCATCGCGACGGCCGCCTTGAGCCGCGGATTCCGCGCGGCGACCGCCTGCAGCACGGTCATGCCCAGGTAGGACGAGCCGTAAATCCCGACGTTTCCGTCGCTCCAGGGCTGCGCCGCGGCCCAGTCGATCGCGTCGGAGGAATCGTTGTACTCCTGCGCGATGAAGTCGAACTCGCCGCCGGACCCGAACCGCCCGCGGCTGTCCTGCACCAGCACCGCGAAGCCTTGGCGGGCCAGCCAGACCGGATCGGCCACGAGCCCCGAAACGCGGAAAACGCCGGTGCGGTCGTAAGGGGTCCGGTGCAGCAGCACGGGCCAGCGGCCGTCCGTTGCCGGTCGGTACAGGTCGCCGGCGAGGGTGACGCCGTCGCGGGTCTTCATTTCGACGCCGGCGTCGATGCGAGGTGGATGCACGGTTACTCCCGTTCGGAGAGGAGCTGGCTCGGTGCGGCCGACCATAGCACTAACCGTTGCAAAACACTAACCGTTGTTGTTAAGTTGGCGGCATGAAAGCAGTGCGCTTCGCCGCCTATGGCGGCCCCGAAGTCCTTGAGCTGGCAGAAGTCCCCGAACCCCACGCCGGACCCGGCCAGATCCGCGTCGCCGTGCGCGCGGCAGGCGTGAACCCGCACGATTGGCGCACTCGCGAGGGCCAGTTCCAGCGGATCCGCCCGATCGAACTGCCCTCCGGCGTCGGCCAGGACGCCTCCGGCATGGTCGACGAGGTCGGCGAAGGCGTCACCGGCGTCGCGGTGGGGGACCCGGTGCTGGGTCGAGGTTCGAATACCTACGCCGAGTTCGCCGTGCTGAATTCCTGGGCGCCGTTGCCGTCCGGGCTGACCTTCGCCGAAGCGGCCGGGTACCCGTCGGTGGTCGAGACCGCGCTCCGCGTCCTCCGGCTGGTGGGCGTCCAAACTGGACAGACCCTGCTGGTGAGCGGCGCCGCGGGCGGAGTCGGATCGGCGGTGTTGCAGGTCGCCCGTGACCGGGGAATCAAGGTGATCGGCACGGCCAGCGCCGCGAATCAGGACTACGTGCGAAGCCTGGACGCGATCGCGACCACCTACGGCGAGGGCTGGGTCGACCGGGTGCGCCGGCTCGGCCAGGTCGACGCCGCCCTCGACCTCAACGGCACCGGGGTGATCCGCGGCCTGCTCGACCTGACCGGGGACCCGGACAAGGTGATCACGATCGCCGACCTGGAGGCCCCGATGCTGGGCATCCGGTTCGCCGGGACGGGCGGGAACATGAAGGAAGCCCTGGCCGAGACAGTCGACCTGGTCGAGCGCGGAAAGCTCCGCATCCCAGTCGCCAAGTCCTACCCGCTGGCCGAGGCTCCGGCGGCACACGCGGACAGCCAGGCGGGACATACTCGTGGACGGCGGGTCTTGCTGGTCTGACGATCGCGAACCGAGCAGGCGTTACTCGTAGACCCACACCGTGTTGAAGGACGCGCCCCGCGGTCCGCCTGCTTGAGGACACCGCTCGACGGGCTGACTTGGCTGACATGTCCGAGGTCCCGCCGAGCGGTGTCTCGGCGATCAGCTCGGCGTTGACGCGAGGGCATCCGCCCGTTTCCGGGTAGCAGGGCTGGACCGGCACCAGCGTCTGCCGGTTATGAGGTCCTTGACGACGATGCGGAACTTCCTGGTCGCGGGCTCGCAGGTGACGGCGGCGTCGATCGGGTCGCCCGGTTCGGCCGGGCTCGCAATGTGGATGTCGTTGTGCGGGAACATCTCCCACCAGAGCACGTACTGCGCGATCCCGTTCACGCGGCGCGCCGACGAACCGCCTTGCTCGACGACGTCGTTCCACCAGCCGTCCATGCCCGCCCAAGAGACGCCCCAGACGTCCTGCGCGGCCGGGCAGCTGATCTTGGGTTGGATCCAGCGCGCGTGCGCCGACCGGAAATCGGTCGGGTGGGCCGCGCTCGCCCGCGATCGTGGTGGCGGCCGCCGACGCTCAACCAGTGCGGTGACGCTCGCCGAAGCGCAGGTGCGCGCCGCATTCGGGGACTGGCCGCGGATTCCAGCCGGCACTGCAACGGCGGTGCGGCGCAGAGAACCAGGACACGCGGAACCGCACTTTCTCGCCCGCCTGGCAGAGCGGATGCCGCGCGACGAGGAACCTGTCGCCGACGCGTACTTGGCGATGCTCGACGCCCTGCTGCCCGACCGGGACATGTCGTCGACAAAGGGGGAAATGCTTGTCGACCTCGCGCTGGATCTCGATCTGGGGCGGAACGAATTGGTCGCACTGCATGTGAGCTATGAGCGCGATCTTGCCCGCGAGGCAGGGGCCGACGAGGTCGTCACCGACGAGGAGCGACACGATTTGCTCACTGTCGCGACGCTTCTCGCGCTCGATCACGCGGTGGTGGATCAAATCCTCGACGAGGAACGCGCTGCGGCGTCTTCCGGCAGCAGACTCGGCGGGCTCGCGCTGCGACCAGGGGACAAGGTGGTGCTGACCGGGAGCATGGCGCGGGGACGCGAGGAGATCGTCGAGCAGGCCGCGTCCGCGGGCGTCAGAGTGACCGGGCGCGTCTGCAGGCAGGCTCGCGTGGTCGCGGCGGCGGACCCGAACTCGTTGCCGGGCAAGGTACGTGAGCTCGGTGTTCCGGTGGTGCCGGAAGATGCGNGATGCGTTCCTGGCGGTCCTCGACCGGCTGGCGGAGCTGGTTTCAGCACCGGTTGTGACGATCGAGCCGGCGATAACCATGTGTTTGAATGCGGAGGTGTCCCGGGCTGGTGATGCTTGAAGAAGTTTTGCAGGAACGGATTCGCTTCGTGCGAGCGTGAACTGCTTCGTCAAGTGAGGTCCGTGCGGTGAGTTTCGCTCCGGAGGCTTTCGCTGCTGGGGACAAGGGCGACGGTGGCAGCAGTGAGCGCTGCGGCAGCGCAGAGCAGTAACTGACTGCTGACGGTGTTCTGGAAGGTAGTGGCGGTGAGACTCCCGAGCGGTGTGGCTCCATAAGCCAGGGCTCGGAAAACGCCAAGGACTTGCGCTCGCTGGCCAGGGCTGGTGGCGCGTTGCCGCAGATTCATGGCCTGCACAGCCCACATCGCCCCGAACGCGCTCCCCACGACCATGACAGGCGCGATGAGCCAGGGAGAGCGCAATAATGGGCTGAGAAACAGCAAAGCCCAGCCGAGGCGGGTGAGCCGCATCGTGGCGACCTCTCCGAAGAGCCGTTCGGCCCGGCTCGTGAGGCAGGCCCCGACGCCTGCTCCGGCGCCGACGAGGCCGGTGAGCACTCCGTAGGCCGCCGGGGTGAGGCCGAGGCCGGTGCCGGAGTTGGCGTAGACGGCAAAGGCGGTCAGATAGCTGCCGTTGGCGATGCTCGTGAGGCCGCTGATGGCGATAGCGGCTTTGAGGGTCCGGTTCCGGCCCACTACACGCAGGCCGCTCCGGATGTCGATCTTGCCTCTGGCTCCGCGCCGGTGCGGCCATGGCTGCCGTACGGCGGCGATGCACAACGTCGAGAGCCCGCAGAGAGTGCTGGAGAGCGGAGCCGCTGCCGACGGCCAGAGCGCGTAGGCCAGACCGGCGATCGGGGGCCCGAGGAACTGGCAGAAGACCCGAGTCGACACGGACAGCGCGCCGTTCGCGTCCGAGAGTCGTTCGCGGGCGACGAGTTCGGGGACAAGTGCTTCTGCCGCACCGTCGACAAAGGTTTGGAGCACGCCCGAAGCGAAAACAGCTACGGCGAGAACAACGGCGGAGATGTGCCCGGTGGCGCTGACGACGCCGACCGCGAGCATCGTTGCCGCGCGCGCGAGGTTGGCGACCTGGATCACGCGGTGCGCTTCCATGCGGTCCACGACGATTCCCGCGGGGATGGCCGCGACAAGCCAGGGAATGGTCGCCAGGGTGAACAGGAGCCCGGCGAGGGCGGGGCTTTCCCAGGTGCGGATGGCGAAAAGTGTCGCGCCGACAAGGAAAATGCCGTTGCCGGTGTCGGAGAGCGCGGTCGAGCACCACAAGCCACGAAAACGCGGACCGAGTCCGCCCCTGTTCGAGATGGCCATGCACTGACTCTGACCAGCGACAATCAACGTTGTCAACGTTGATTGACTGCACTATGGTCCGGGACATGGCCTGCGAGTGGATGACTGCGGCCGAAGCCGCGGATCGGCTGGGCGTCACCGTGCGCACTCTCTACGCCTACGCGAGCCGGGGCGTCCTGACCGCGCGGCCCGTACGCGGCGGTGGCGGCCGCCGTTCCGAGTACGAACGAGCACAGGTCGAGGCTCTCGCCCACCGTACGGCGAAACGAGAACGAGCCGGTCAGGTGGAGATCCGCGTCGAGACCGCTGTCACCGATCTCAAACCGGCGGGCGCGCTGGCGTTTCGCGGCTATCCGATCGAGGACTTGCTGGACCGGAGTTTCGAGGACGTCGCGGAATTGCTCTGGACCGCGGAGTTGCCCGACGGCCCGGTTTTCTGGCCGAGCGCGAATCGGCGGGAGGCCACCCGCGTGCTCGCCGCGCTCCCCTCGGCCGCAGGGGTGCTCGACCGGATGTGCGCGGTGGCATCGGTCCTGGGCATGATGGATCCGGCACGCCATGAGCTCGGACCGGACGCGGTCGCCGGCGTCGGCAGGCGGCTCATCCCAGCCATGGCCTCGGCGATCTCGGCACACCCGGATCCGCGCCCGGCGTCAGGACCGGTCGCGGCCGTCCTCGCCGACAGGCTCGCCCGCGAGGACAGCCTTCCCTCCGCACCGGTCGACCTGGCCCTGTGCCTGCTGGCCGACCACGAACTCGCGGCGTCCACCTTCGCGTCGCGAATCGCCGCCACCGTCGGCGCGGATCCCTACGCCGTGGTGGGCATCGGAATTCAGGCCATGCGAGCGGTCGATCACGGCGGAACTGCCCGCGACGTTCACCGGATGCTGCGACGGGTCGCGGAAGAAGGACTGTCCGTTGTGGCCTCAGCAGACCGGCGCGCGGGTGAGCTGCCGGGATTCGGGCACCCGGTGTACACCGACTGCGACCCCCGGGCTCCGCATCTGCTGGCCGCTCTTGAGCGGGTCCACGCGGGCAGCGATCGGCAGGACCTCGTGCGGTCGGTACTGGAGTCGGCAACCCGGCGTGGCCTGCCTGCGCCCAATATCGACTTCGCGCTCGGTGCCATGGCTTGGCTCCACCGCTGGCCCGAGGAATCTTCGACGGGATTGGTGGTCGTGGCCAGGACCGCAGGCTGGCTCGCCCATGCGGCGGAAGCCTGCGAACGGCCGTCCCGGCTACGGCCCCGAGCGGTCTACATTGGACCGCGACGTCGCCGCTGACCTATTGTCCGAAGGGCGCGGTCGGTCATCGGTCCAGCGCGATTTCGACGCCGAGGCCCTTGCCGACGAGGCCGGCTGCTCCGGCTTTCCAGGGACGGTGGAAGTCGGTTTGCTGCCGCTTGGTTGCGCAATCAGTCCGCCATCGTTGGTGGTGTCCTCGTTGTCGAAGTCTTCCCGGCGGAGTTCCCGCTGGCCGTTGTCGGCACTGGCCTTCCCCGGATGTACCGCGCGGCACGGGTAGTGGCACCCCGGGGGAACGCGAGACAGGTCGGTCCGGTGCCACCACCTGAGTCGAAAGCCGTTTTGCTAGGCGGCTACGCGGCTTCGTCCGATGCGGTGGTCTTTGTGGACTGTCGGGGTGGCGGTGTCGCGGGCCGGTGGGCGAGGTCTATGCCGAGGGCGAGTTGTCGCTGCGTCCGGGGCGGTTGGCTGAGGTGTGTGGGTGCCGTGGCGGCGGTTGGTTGCGGTGTGCTTGCTGTGGGTGGGTTCGGGTGCCGGGCGAAGTGGTGGAGCTTGCGGAGGTGTCGTTGGACTAGACCGGCGCGCCGGGCTTGCTCGAAGAGGGCTCTGGCGGCTCGGTTTTGAGTTCGTCTGCTGGGGTCGGGGCGGTCGGGCATGGCGGATTCCTGGGGTAGCGAGCTGGTTGCGGGCGAGATCACGAATGCGTTTCGGCCTGGTTGAGGCGTCGTGATGGCGGGTGGTGCAGCCGTGCGGCGAGGTACGGCTCAATGAGGAGGAGTGTCGGCTCGGGTCAAGGCCTGCGAGCGGGATCGCCGGTGCGCTGCGTACGGCAAAGGTGTGGGCCGCCTGGTTTCCGGCCCTCGGCCGGGCCTGGCCAGGGGTTCCCCTGACCAGGCCGTTTGTGCCCCCGGCAGGACTCGAACCTGCGACCTAGAGATTAGAAGGCTCTTGCTCTATCCAGCTGAGCTACGAGGGCCCGGGTGGCTGACAGCTGCTGACCTCCAGCATGGGCAGCTTAGTCATCGCCAATCTCTCGATCGTTCGACACCGTCGAATCGTTTCAGCTTCCGTTCGTCGGATTTGCGGGTCTCCGGAGGCGGAATGCCACAGCGTGCGACGGTTCCGGTACGCACTGCGCGGGGGAGCGGCCTGTTGTGGCGGGCGGGCGGCGGTTTGTGCAGCTTGGGCACCTGGATCTCCTGGACGGGGCGGCGGGACGGGGCTCGGGGGGCGGGCTGTGCGGCTGGGCAGACTGTGGCGATCTTGTGATGTACGGCGGCTGGCCGGGCGGGGCGGTTCGGCGGTTCGGCGGTTGCGGTCAGGCTCCGAGGCGTCCGACCGGCGCTGGGGTTGGACCACGTCGTCCGGGCAAACGGTGTGGCGGAGGGCCGCGCACGGGACCCTGCCACCAGGTCCGTGCGTGAAGCTGACGCCAGGTGGATGCTGGTCTGCTGCGACGGGGAAGCGGGCAGCCACGGAGCACGGCAGACTCGCACCCCGAACGGTGCCGAGCCGCCTGAGCTTCGGTGGAACGCAGACGGAGTCCGGGCCTCGCCTCCCGTTCCCAGGTCGGGGGCCGGGAGCGGGAGGCGAGGGGCAGCGGCCCGTGGGCGCGGATCTTCCGGGCTGCGCGCCCACGGGCCTAGGGGCCGCTCGGGGGTGCGGCCCCCGGGCCGGCGAACTGGGGCTGCGAGTCGACTCGGCCTGGAGCTGCCTCGTTCGCCTGGCCCGGTCTCGGAGGAGGGGTTATTCCCACACTTTCAGGGCACGCACCGCGAACGGGGACTGCGGAACGTACGTGCCACCGCCCGGATAGGTGATGAAATCGCCCTCGGTGGAACAGTCGGCTCCTTGGTAGATGGTGACGTCGCGGGTCATCCGATTGACGAAGGAATGGCCCTGGAATCCCTCGGGCAGGGGAATGCAATCACCCGGATTCGCCGCGCGCAGGTCATAACTCCGCACGCCGCCGGAATAGGTTTCGGTGTCCCACAGGCAGAACTCGCCCGCACCGCAGGCGGGGGCGGGGGGAGCGGCTTGGGCCAGGCCGGAAGTGGTCAGCAGACCGGCGGTGACCAGCAGCAATATGCCGGGCAGGCGGGATGGGGCGGCGGTGGGCCAGGAGCGGCGGCCGGGGAAGGGCAGGGACGGCAGCAGGCGGCGGAACATCGTGGGAACTCCCCCTCAATCGAAGCGATGCCGGGCGAAGAAGCCGGCGGTATCCCGGGAAACCGGGCATGTCTCCACCTTGGCGGGTTTCGTGCGATTTGTCTGCCCGCATTCCCGCGTCTGTGGACAAGTAGTTTCCCGTCACCCGGACGAGACCTAGTTGTCCACAGATCGCCGAGCGGTCTTGCTAAATCGCCGCGGTGCTTTCGCGGACGGCCAGCGACACCGGGAGTTCGACCGGCGGCGGGACCGGTTCCCCCGCCAGCAGATCCATCACCAGTTCCCCCGCGACGCGGCCCTTGCCCGCCAGGTCCTGCCGCACGGTGGTGAGGGGTGGTTCAGACCACGCGGCCTGCGGGGTGTCGTCGAAGCCGACGATCGAGACGTCGGCGGGCACGCGCAGGCCCAGCCGGTGGGCGGCGGTGATCGCGGCGAAGGCCAGCTGGTCGGACATGCACAGCAAGGCCGTCGGCCGCACGGAAACGGTGAGCAGGTCTGTCGCGGCGGCGCGGGCGGTCGAGGCGGAGAGCCAGGGGGCTTCGGTGATGGTGATGTCGGTGATTCCGGCGGCGGAGAGAGTGCCGAGGTAACCGGCGAGGCGTTCGCGGGTGCCGTGGAAAGGGCTGGTAACCGCGGAAAGGCGCGGGGCGGCCAGGATTCCGAAGCGGCGATGTCCCAGCTCGACTAAATGGCGTGCGGCCAACGAAGCGCCGCCGCGGTCGTCGCAGCCGACTCGGGCCGTGTCCGGGAGGGGTGGCTGGTCGATGACTACCAGCGGCAAACCTCGTGCCCGCACGGCTTCCAGCGCGGGAGTGCCGTCGGCGAGGGAGTACGCCACGGCGATGTCCGCTTGCGCGGCCAGGACACGCGACGCGGGCGGGCCCTCCTGGGCTTCGCGGCCGGGCAGCAGCAACAGCGCGTTGCCAGTGGGTTCCACGGTTTTCGCGAGCGCGTCCAGGGTGATCGACAGCGCGGGGTCGGAGAAGGCCGCTGACAGCGACGAATCGAGCAGGAAAGCGATCGCGCCGGTGCGGCTCGTGGCGAGGCTGCGGGCGGTCGGGTTCGGGCCGGGGTAACCGAGTTCACCCGCCGCGCGCAGAATCTGCTCCCGCAACTGCGCCGACAGCTGGTCAGGCCGGTTGTAGGCGTTCGACACAGTGGCGCGCGACACCCCGACCGCCTCCGCGACGTCGTCCAGCGTCGGGCGGCGGCGACGGCTGCTGGTCATCGGCGGAGCATAGAGGAAAGCCTTGCCGCGCACCGGATTCCGTCCGGGAACCCGGCTCGACCAGCGCAAACACCGCAAGCGAGCGATCCGGCGCGAAACCCGGCGAGCGCCCCGCCCCGCGCACGGTCGCGCGCGCGACCGGCCTACTCTCGTACCGTGAGCTCGGAACCTGTGACGAAACCCGCCCCGAACCGCGGACGCAAGACGAGCGTGCTCCCGCTGCTTTCGGTCGGAGTCGTGCTCGGCGCGGTCGTCGCGGTCGGGCTCGTCGCGCTCACCGGCGGCGCGGGCTACGTCATCGCCGGGCTGCCGGACCCGGGACTCGTCACGCGTTACGGCGTCACGGTGGTCCGGGTGCTCGCCGAAGCGGCCTCGGTCGTGTGCGTCGGCGGCTTGCTGCTGGCAGCTTTCCTTGTGCCGCCACAGAAATCCGGCACGCTCGCGCCCGAGGGGTACGCCGCGGTCCGCACCGCGGGGATCGCCGCGTGGGTGTGGTTCGCCGCCTCGATCCTGTCGGTCGCCTTCACCGCCGCGGACAGCGCGGGCAAGCCGTTCGGCGACGTCCTTTCCCCGGACACCCTGCTGAGCCTCGTCGGCGCGATCGAGCAGCCCAAGGCGTGGCTGTGGACGGCGCTGATCGCGATCCTGCTCGCCCTCGGCTGCCGCCTGGTGCTCAGCTGGGGCTGGACGGCGGTGCTGTTCTTCCTGTCCGTCGCCGGGCTCGTCCCGGTCGCGGTCACCGGGCACTCGGCCAGCGGCGGTTCGCACGACCTGGCCACCAACAGCCTGCTGTTCCACCTCGTCGCGGCCGCGCTGTGGGTCGGCGGGCTGCTGGCCGTGCTCGCGCTCGGCTGGCGCCGCGGCAAGAACCTCAGCCTCGCCGCGCAGCGGTTTTCCAAGCTCGCCCTGGTCTGCTGGGTCGTGATGGCGGTGTCCGGCATCGTCAACGCGCTGGTCCGGATCAACCTCGGCGACCTGTTCACCACCGATTACGGCCTGCTCGTCGTCGCCAAGGTCGTCGCGCTGCTGCTGCTCGGTGTCTTCGGCCAGCAGCAGCGCAGCCGCGGCGTCGCGAACCTCGTCGACGGCAAGGGCGGCAGCCAGCTGCTGCGGCTCGCCGCGGTCGAGGTGCTGATCATGTTCGTCACCATCGGCATCGCGTCCGGGCTCGCCCGCACCCCGCCGCCGCCGGACGCGGTCACCCAGCCGGGCACCGTCGAACTCCTCATCGGCTACGACCTCCAGGGCCCGCCGACGTTCTGGCGGCTGCTCACCGACTGGCGGTTCGACCTGATCTACGGCACCCTCGCGATCGTTCTCGCCGGCCTCTACCTGCTCGGCGTGCGGCGGCTGCGCAAGCGCGGCGACGCCTGGCCGGTCGGCCGGACCGTCGCGTGGCTCGCCGGTTGCGTGGTGATCCTGCTGGCCACCTCGTCGGGCATCGGCCGGTACGCGCCCGCGATGTTCAGCGTGCACATGGGCACCCACATGCTGATGTCGATGGTCGCGCCGGTCCTGCTGGTGCTCGGCGGCCCGGTCACGCTCGCCCTGCGCGCGCTCCCTCCCGCCGGCCGAGACGCCCCTCCCGGACCGCGCGAATGGCTGCTGGCCGCCGTGCACTCGCCGGTTTCGCGGTTCCTGACGAACCCGATCGTCGCGCTGCTGCTGTTCGTCGGGTCCTTCTACGGGCTGTACTTCTCCGGCCTCTTCGACGACGCGCTCAACTACCACTGGGCGCACCTGGCGATGAACGCGCACTTCCTGCTCGTCGGCTACGTCTTCTACTGGCCGGTGATCGGCGTCGACCCGGCGCCGCGGCGGCTGCCGCCGGTCGGCAAGCTCGGGATGATGTTCGGCGCCATGCCGTTCCACGCCTTCTTCGGCGTGATCCTGATGAACATGCAGACGGTGATCGGCCGCGAGTTCTACACCTCGCTGAAGCTGCCGTGGGTCGGCGACCTGCTGACCGATCAGCGGCTCGGCGGCGGCATCGCGTGGGCCTCAGGCGAGGTGCCGGTGCTGCTCGTGCTGATCGCGCTGCTGGTGCAGTGGGCGCGCCAGGACGAGCGCGAGGCGAAGCGGCGCGACCGGCGCGAGGAGACCACCGGCGGCGAGGAACTCGCTGCCTACAACGCGATGCTGAAGAACCTCGCCGAGGGCAAACGGGCGGAATGACTCCCCGGAGGTGATATCGCCGGAGTGAGGATGACCTGACCCTCGGTAGCGCGGTGGTGACCGCCGTCAGGCCGCCGGAGGAGCCACTCTACGATCGATGGCATGGCCGAGTTCATCTACACCGTGAAGAAGGTGCGCAAGACCGTCGGGGACAAGGTGATCCTCGACGACGTGAGCACCGCGTTCTACCCCGGAGCCAAGATCGGCGTCGTGGGCCCGAACGGCGCCGGCAAGTCGACCGTGCTCAAGATCATGGCGGGGATCGAGCAGGCCAGCAACGGCGAGGCGTTCCTGCAGCCGGGCGCGAGCGTCGGCATCCTCATGCAGGAGCCGGAGCTGAACGAGGAGAAGACCGTCCGGCAGAACGTCGAGGAGGGCCTCGGCGAGACCAAGCAGAAGCTCGACCGCTACAACGAGATCGCCGAGCTGATGGCGACCGACTACAGCGACGCGCTGATGGAGGAGATGGGCCAGCTCCAGGAGGAGCTGGACCACGCCGACGCCTGGGAGCTCGACTCGACCGTCGAGCAGGCGATGGACGCCCTGCGCTGCCCGCCGCCGGACGAGCCGGTCACCCACCTCTCCGGCGGTGAGCGCCGCCGCGTCGCGCTGTGCAAGCTGCTGCTGTCCGCGCCCGACCTGCTGCTGCTCGACGAACCCACCAACCACCTGGACGCCGAAAGCGTGCTGTGGCTGGAGCAGTTCCTCTCCAGCTACAAGGGCGCCGTCCTCGCCGTCACCCACGACCGGTACTTCCTGGACAACGTCGCCGAGTGGATCATGGAGCTCGACCGCGGCCGCGTCGTCGGCTACGAGGGCAACTACTCCACGTACCTGGAGAAGAAGCGCGAGCGGCTCGAAGTCCAGGGCAAGAAGGACGCCAAGCTGGCCAAGCGGCTCAAGAGCGAGCTGGACTGGGTGCGGTCCAACGCCAAGGCGCGCCAGACCAAGTCCCGTTCGCGGCTCGACCGCTACGAGGAGATGGCCGCGGAGGCGGACAAGCACCGCAAGCTCGACTTCGAGGAGATCCAGATCCCGCCGGGCCCGCGGCTGGGCAGCGTCGTGGTCGAGGTCGAGAAGCTGCGCAAGGGCTTCGACGACCGGGTGCTGATCGACGGGCTCTCCTTCGACCTGCCGCGCAACGGCATCGTCGGCGTGATCGGCCCGAACGGCGTCGGCAAGACCACGCTGTTCAAGACCATCGTCGGGCTGGAGGAGCCGGACGGCGGCTCGGTCAAGATCGGCGAGACGGTCAAACTGTCCTATGTGGACCAGAGCCGCGGCGGGATCGACCCGAAGAAGACCGTGTGGGAGGTCGTGTCCGACAAGCTCGACTACATCCACGTCGGGCAGACCGAAATGCCCTCGCGCGCTTACGTGAGCGCGTTCGGCTTCAAGGGCCCGGACCAGCAGAAGCCGGCCGGCGTGCTGTCCGGCGGCGAGCGCAACCGGCTCAACCTCGCGCTGACGCTCAAAGAGGGCGGGAACCTGATCCTGCTGGACGAGCCGACGAACGACCTGGACGTCGAAACGCTGGGCTCGCTGGAGAACGCGCTGGAGCAGTTCCCCGGCTGCGCCGTCGTGATCTCCCACGACCGGTGGTTCCTCGACCGGGTCGCGACGCACATCCTCGCCTGGGAAGGCACCGACGAGGACCCGGCGAAGTGGTTCTGGTTCGAGGGCAACTTCGAGGGCTACGAGAAGAACAAGGTCGAGCGCCTCGGCGCCGAAGCGGCTCGTCCGCACCGGGTCACCCACCGCAAGTTGAAGCGCGACTGACCGGCGCGGGGGTCCCGAGTGGAAACCAGCAGGCACAACCGGCCCAGCCCGTCCGCGACCGCGGACGGGCGGCCCGCCGTTGCCCGTGGCGGGACCCTCGCCGACCTCGGCCGGCTCATCGACCGGGCGGAATCGCTGCGGTTGCGGGCGCCCGAGCTGTCCTTGGTTCTGGGCGAACGCTCGGCCGCGCTCGCGGAGACGGCGGGCGCGGACGGGCACTGGATCCGGGCGGAAGCGCTCGTGGTGTCCGCTCGCGTGCGGACCGGGGCACGGACGTCCACGGTCGGCCGCGCGGTCGCGGCTTTGCGCGCGGCTGAACACGCCGGATACGCGACGACGGCTGCGCGGCTGCGCGTCGACCTCGCAGTCTGCGCGCGCAGCCTCGGCGTTCCGCTGATGGGGCTGGCCGCGCTGCGGCCGGTGCTGTCCGAGGACGTGCCGCCGTCGCTGCGCGCGGAAGCGTTGTGCCATCTGGTCGGGTGCCTCGCCCAGTTCGGCCGGAAGGCGGAACTGGACCGGGTGCTCGTCGAGGCGGACCGGCTGCTGGTGGCCGACGATTCGCTCGACGCGGACGACCGGCTGCTGATGCGTGCCCTGCTGCGCAACGGAACCGCGGCGCACCGGCGCCGGCACGGCGACCTCACCGCGGCCGCGGACGCCGCGCGGACCGGGCTCGGGTTCCTGGAGAAGATGGACCGGCCCGGCGACGACGGCGGTCTCGTCCGGATCCGGCTCGTGCTGCAGCTGGTCAGCACGCTGCTTGACCGCGGCGACGCCGACATGGCTTACGACATCGCCGAACCCGTGCTGCGGGAACCGGTCCGTGCGGCCGGAGTCGCGCCCGCGGCCTGGCTGCGGCTGGCGGTGGCGACGCGCATTCACCTGCCTTCCGGAGCCGGCGACGCCGCGGCCGAGCTGGTGGGGGAGGCCGTCGCGGCCACCGACCGGCACGGGCTCGCGGCGGTCACCGCGCGGTTGTGGCTGGAGCTGGCGCAGATCGAGGAACGGTTCGGCAGCGCGGAAGAGGCCATTGGCTGCCTGCACCGGGCGCGGGCCGCGGAACACGTGCACGCGCGGGCCCGGCGCCAGGCCTGCGGGCTGATCGCGGGCGAGCTGGGCGCCGAATCGGTCGCGTCGATGGACCTCGACGACGTCCTCGCCGCGTCCGCCCCGCGCGACGGCCGTCCGGTGTCGATGGAGGTCGAGCCGAGGGTGGCCGCCGAGGAGACCTCGGTGCTGCCGGCGATCCGGGACCTCCCCGCCGAGCGGCCCGACCCGGTCGCGGCTCCGCTGCCGGTCGTTCCGGCGCAGGTCGAGGTGCCGGTGGTGCCGGTTTCGGCCGCGGCCTGGGTCGCGGCGGCGGACAAGAAGCCGGCGTGGTCGTTCCGGCGGGCCGCGGCGGAGACGGAGGCCGAGCAGACCTCGGTGCTGCCGGCGATCCGGGAGACGGCCGAAGAGACCCCGCGGACGGGCGGACGGCGGCGGGCCGAGGACCGCAAGTCGCCGGTGCTGCCGGGATGGACGCGGCCGTTCGGGCGGAAGAGCGCCGAAGCGCCCGCGCCGCGGAAGCGGGCGGCTGCGGAGCCGGGCAGCCGGACGGAGGCTGCGGCAGAACGTCCGGCGCAGGTCGCTGAGAGTGCGTCGGCGCAGGTCTCGGCGGTGCGTCGAGCGGACAGCGCTGCTGGGGCACGGGCCGCCAAGGACGTGTCGGTGCAGAGCTCGGCCGCCGAGGCCGCGCCGGGTCGCCGCCGGGCGGAGACGGCGCAGCCTGCCGAGAACACGCCGGTCAGCTGGCCGGAGAAGCCGCCGGCCGCGCGTCGGTCGGCGGCGGACGCGCCCGCCGGTCGGGACGAGAAAGCGAAGTCCGAGGAGACACCGGTGCGGGCGGCTGACGAAGCGCGGACCGAGGCCCCTCGTCGCGCGGCGGAAGAAGCGCGGGCCCCGGCCGAGGAGGCGCCGCGGTTCTCGCTGCGGATGCCGGATCTGTCGGACCTGCTGCCGGAGCTGCCGCTCGCCCCGGCTCCCGCGGACGAGCCCGCCGCGCCGTTGTGGGAAAGCGCCGAGTGGGCCCGGGAAGAAGCGGCCCGCCGCGACGTGCGCGGCCGCAAGACCCGGCACGACGCCGAACACGGGTCGGTCGCCGCGAAGTCCGTGCTGGACCGGCTGGGCATCACCGCGAGCGGCGGAGGCGGCGGACGGCGCCGGGCCGACGAGCCCGGACGTCCCGAATCCGTCGCGCCGGAACCGGAAACCGCGGCGACGGAGAAGCCGGAACTGGCCCCCGCGCCGCGGCCGGAGGAACCAGAGCCGGTCGTCGAGGAACCGTGGCTGCCGCGACTGCGGATGCCGCCTGCGCTGGACCCATTGTCCGACGTCGATGCGTGGACGCCGCCGGAGCAGCCGTTCCCGGAGGGCTACGCGCGAGCCATCGCGGAGGACGAACCGCCGCCGGACGCCGGTCTCGCCGAACTGCTCGCCCGCGCCCTCGCCGAACACCAGGCGGGCACCGCGAGCGCGGCCGCGCTGATGAAACGTCTCGGCCCGAACGACGAGCCGAAGCCGATCAACGGCCGCGCGACCGCGGACCGTCACCGCAACAACGGCGACTGACGCGCGCCGGAAATTTCTTGCGCCGCAGGGGAAGCGCTGGCTTGGCCGGGCGGATTCCGCGGCAGGGCAGGGGATCGCGCACCGACGCGGACGCGGTCCAGCGAGGTCCGTGAGGCGCTCAGGGTTTCCCTCACGACCCGCTGCGGGAGTACTCCGTGCCGGAACGGTCGCCGCGTTTTGCGCTGCGCCAAGCGGTTTTCCCAGTCACTGGCTGGACGCGCCGAGATCAGGCGGCACAAGCCGCCCGGCCCCGCCGATCCGCGGTCGCCCCATCCGCAAGCCCCGGCTCCCTCCGCCGCGACGGAAGAATTAGCCCGTCCGGGTGGGAATTCTCGCAGGGGAGGGACGCAACCTTTTCCGTTCTCGCCGCGGGCGATACGGGCACTGAACCGATCCCGAAGCGGCCGACGTGCCCGCGGAACCGGCGCTCCGGCCTCGTGCCAAGCCTTTTGCCGGAAACCGCCCGCGCCGAACCCGCCGGTAGCTGAACCGATCCCGCCCGAGCCCGTCGGCAGGGACCCCTGAACCGAACCTTAAGTCTTTCCCCGCCGCGCACAGGGGCCGTCGAGAGCGGATTAGGGTGAGGGAAGTCCGGCACGTTGTGGTGACGGACGCATCTCGGTCTCGCATACTGGAGAGTTGCTCAATGAGCTCGACGGGAGTTTCGTCCCCGCCCGATGTCGGCACCGAAGCCGGCGCCGCCCGCCGCACGACGGCCAGCCCGGAGCAGATCCGGGACGAGCTGATCGACACCGCCGCGGCGCAGGCACCGGAGATCGCGGATCTGATCCGCTTGTACTACCGGCACATCCCGGCCGACGAGATCGTCGGCGACGACCCGGTCGCGCTCGTCGGCGCGGTGCGGTCGCACCTGCAGCTGGCGAAGCAGCGCATGCCCGGGCGCCCGGCGGTCCGGCTGCTGAACCCGACCACCGCCGAGGACGGCTGGACGCGCGACGCGACCGTCGTGCAGGTCGTCACCGACGACATGCCCTACCTCGTGGACAGCGTCACCGCGGAGTTCGCCCGCGACGGCGTGCAGGTGCAGCGCATCGTGCACCCGATCGTCGTGGTGAGCCGCGGCCTGACCGGCGAGCTGGAGGGCCTGCACCTGGACGCCGACCCGGCCGATCCGCCGGCCGGCGCGTCCGCGGAATCGTGGATGCTGGTGGAAATCGACCTCGTCACCGACCCGCAGCGGGCGCGCGAGCTGGACAACCGGCTGACGTCGGTGCTCGGCGACGTGCGCGAGGTCGTCGAGGACGCCGAGAAGATGGCGCAGACGGCCTGCTCGCTCGCGGAATCGCTGGAGCGGCACCCGCCGAAGCTGCCCAGCGACGCGGAGGTCGCCGAGGGCGCGCGCCTGCTGCGCTGGCTCGCCGACGGGCACTTCACCTTCCTCGGCTACCGCAAGTACGAACTGGTCGACAGTCCGCAAGCCGACAGCGACGAGCCCGCCCTGCGCGCGGTTCTCGCGTCCGGGCTCGGCGTGCTTCGCCAGGACAGCCTCGCCGCGCGCAGCCTCACCGCGGGGCCGGACAGTTCGGTCGACGCGCTCGCGCCGTCGCTGCTGGTGCTCACCCAGGCCA
Organism: Amycolatopsis sp. M39; assembly: GCF_001651785.1. Lineage (NCBI taxonomy): Bacteria > Bacillati > Actinomycetota > Actinomycetes > Pseudonocardiales > Pseudonocardiaceae > Amycolatopsis > Amycolatopsis sp. M39. The sequence goes on along the minus strand of NZ_LWSF01000037.1, from coordinate 13,921 downwards.
GCGCGCCGAGCACGGTGCACCGTCCGGTCTATCCGTATTACGTCGGCGTGAAGACGTTCGACGAGCACGGCAGGGTGACCGGCGAACACCGGTTCCTCGGCATGTTCACCACCACCGCGCTGCACGAGAACGTGCTCGACATCCCGGTGGTCGGCCAGCGCGTGCGCGAGGTGATCCACCGCGCCGGGTTCCCGATGGAGTCGTTCTCCGGCCAGCGGATGCTGGAGGTCCTGCAGAACTGGCCGCGCGCGGACCTGTTCTCCGCGGACACCGATTCGCTCTTCTACACCACCACCGGCGCGATCACCCTGTCCGACCGCCGCCGGCTGCGGCTGTTCCTGCGCCGCGACCCGTACGGCCGCTTCTACTCCTGCCTGGTCTACCTCCCGCGCGACCGTTACACCACGCGTTCGCGGCTGGCGATGCAGGAAGTGCTGCTGGAGGAACTCGAAGGCACACAGCTGGAGTACAGCGCGCGCGTCGGCGAAACGCTGCTCGCGCAGGTGCACTTCATGGTGCACACCGACCCGTCGAACGCGGTCGAACCGGACACGCTGCGGATCCAGGAACGCCTGAACACCGTCGTGCGCAGCTGGGACGACCGGCTGGTCGAGGCGATCATCGCCGAACGCCGCGAGCGAGTCGGCGACGGCAGCCCGACCGGGATGATGGGCGAGGAGTCCGCGGTCGACCGGGGGCAGCGCTTCGGCGCGGTGTTCCCCGAGGCGTACAAGGAAGATTTCACCGCCGAGGAGGCGCTGGCCGACCTGGCCAAGCTCGACACCCTCGCGGACGAGGGCGACCTGGCGCTGTCGTTCTACCTGCCCGCCGACGCCGAACCCGGCGAGCGGCGGTTCAAGCTCTACCTGCGCGGCGAGGGCGTCACCCTGTCCAAGGTGCTGCCGGTGCTGCAGGCGATGGGCGTCGAGGTGGTGGACGAGCGGCCCTACGAGCTGTTCCGCGAGGACGGCGGGGCCAGCTGGATCTACGACTTCGGCCTGCGCGTCGACAAGAAGGGCCTCGAAGAAGCCGACGAAGCCGCGGCGTTCGAGGTGCGCGAGCGGTTCCAGGACGCGTTCCACGCGGCGTGGCAGGGCGAGGCGGAGGTCGACGACCTCAACGGTCTCGTCCTGCGCGCCGGGCTCACCTGGCGCCAGGCCGCGGTGCTGCGGGCCTACTCCCGGTACCTGCAGCAGGCGCGCAGCCCGTTTTCCCAGGCCTACATCCAGAACTCGGTCGTCAAGCACACCGAGGTCGCGACGAAACTGGTGCGGCTGTTCGAAACCCGCTGCGATCCGCAACTGTCCGATGTGGACCGGAAGACGCACGCGGAATCGCTGACCGCGGAGATCTCCGCGATGGTCGACGAGGTCACCAGCCTCGACGAGGACCGGATCCTGCGCAGGCTGCTCGCGGTCATCAACGCGACCCTGCGCACGAATTACCACGTGCGCGACGCCGAAGGGAACCCTCGGCCGTACCTGGCGCTCAAGCTCGACCCGAGCGGCGTGCCGGAGCTGCCCGAGCCGCGCCCGAAGTACGAGATCTTCGTGTACTCGCCGCGCGTCGAGGGCGTGCACCTGCGGTTCGGCGAGGTCGCCCGCGGCGGCCTGCGCTGGTCGGACCGGCGGGAGGACTTCCGCACCGAGATCCTGGGCCTGGTCAAGGCGCAGGCGGTGAAGAACGCGGTGATCGTGCCGGTGGGCGCGAAGGGCGGCTTCGTGGTGAAGCGCCCGCCGGCCCCGACCGGCGACGCCGGGGTCGACCGCGACGCCCAGCTCACCGAAGGCATCTCCTGCTACCGGATGTTCATCTCCGGCCTGCTGGACCTCACCGACAACCGGGTCGAGGGCGAAACCGTGCCCGCGCCGGACGTCGTGCGCCACGACGCCGACGACAGCTACCTGGTCGTCGCGGCGGACAAGGGCACCGCGAAGTTCTCCGACATCGCCAACGAGGTCTCGGCGCAGTACGGCTTCTGGCTCGGCGACGCGTTCGCTTCCGGCGGTTCGGTCGGCTACGACCACAAGGCCATGGGCATCACCGCCAAGGGCGCGTGGGAGAGCGTGAAGCGGCACTTCCGCGAGCTGGGCAAGGATACTCAGACCGAAGACTTCACGGTCGTCGGCATCGGCGACATGATGGGCGACGTCTTCGGCAACGGGATGCTGCTGTCCGAGCACATCCGGCTGGTCGCGGCGTTCAACCACATGCACGTCTTCCTCGACCCGAACCCGGACGCCGCGGCGTCGTACGCGGAACGGCGGCGGCTGTTCGACCTGCCGCGCAGCTCGTGGGACGACTACGACCGTTCGCTGATCAGCGAGGGCGGCGGGATCTACTCGCGGTCGGCCAAGACCATCCCGATCACCCCGCAGGTCCGCGCGGCGCTCGGCCTGGACGAGAGCGTCACGAAACTCGCGCCGATGGACCTGATCCAGGCGATCCTGCTGGCCCCGGTCGAGCTGCTGTGGAACGGCGGCATCGGCACCTACGTCAAGGCCGAGAGCGAAAGCCAGGCCGCGGCGGGCGACAAGGCCAACGACGCGATCCGCGTCAACGGCAACCAGTTGCGCGTGAAGGTCGTCGGCGAGGGCGGCAACCTGGGCCTGACCCAGCTCGGCCGCATCGAATTCGCCCGTACCGGCGGCAAGATCAACACCGACGCGCTCGACAACTCGGCCGGCGTCGACTGCTCCGACCACGAGGTCAACATCAAGATCCTGCTGGATCACCTGGTGGCGGGCGGCGAACTGGAGCACGCGCGGCGCAACGAACTGCTCGGCGAGATGACCGACGAGGTCGGCGCGCTCGTGCTCGCGGACAACTACCGGCAGAACGCGGTGCTCGGCGTCAGCCGGGCGCACGCCGGGCCGATGGTGTCGGTGCACGCGCGGCAGGTGTCCGCGCTGGTCGCGAAGGGCGCGTTCGACCGCAAGCTGGAGGCGCTGCCGAGCCCGTCGCAGTTCCGCGCGCTGGAGAAGGCGGACGAGGGCCTGACCTCGCCGGAGCTGGCGACGCTGCTCGCGCATGTGAAGCTCGACCTCAAGGACGAGCTGCTCGCCTCCGACCTGCCCGAGTCCGAGGTGTTCACCCGCAGGCTGCCGGAGTACTTCCCGGCCCCGCTGCGGGAACCGTTCGCCGCGGCGATCGCGCAGCACCCGCTGCGCCGTCAGATCATCACCACGCTCATCACCAACGAGCTGGTCGACGGCGGCGGCATCTCGTTCGTCTACCGCCTGATGGAGGAGATGAACGCGACCGCCACCGACGCGGTGCGCGCGTACGCGGTGGTCACGCACGTCTACGACCTGCCGAAGCTGTGGACCGAGATCGACGCGCTGGACAACGTGGTGCCGACCGAGGTCGCGGACGGGATGGTGCTGGAGACCCGGCGGCTGCTCGACCGGGCCGCGCGCTGGTTCCTGACCAACCGCCCGCAGCCGCTCGCGCCGCTGGCCGAGATCAACCGGTTCGGTCCGGTGCTCGCGGAACTCGGCCCGAAGCTGGGCGAGCTGCTGCGCGGGCGCGAACTGGAGTCGGTGGAACAGGACGCGGCCGCGCTGGTCGAGGAGGGCGTGCCCGCCGATCTCGCCCGCCGGGTGGCACTGCTGCTGCACAGCTACGGCCTGCTCGACGTGGTCGAGGTGGCGGAGCTGGCCGAACAGCAGGTCGGGCTCGACGCGACGCACACCCCGGCGGACACCGCCGAGCTGTACTTCGCGCTGTCGGACCACCTGGACATCGACAAGATGCTCACCGAGATCAGCGCGCTGGAACGCGGCAACCGCTGGCACGCCCTCGCCCGGCTCTCGCTGCGCGACGACGTGTACGGTTCGCTGCGCGCGATCGCGCTCGACGCACTGCGGCACAGCGACCAGGACTTGTCCGTCGACGAGCAGATCGAGCAATGGGAGAAGGCCAACGCGTCGCGGCTTTCGCGGGCGCGCGTGGCGCTGGACGAGATCACCCGTTCCGGGCGGCTCGACCTCGCGACGCTGTCCGTGGCCGCGCGCCAGATCCGGAGCACGGTGCGGTGACATTCGTTTCCCACGTCCAGCCGCGATGGTCGGACATGGACGTGTACGGGCACGTCAACCACGCGAACGTGGTGACGCTGCTCGAAGAGGCCCGGGTGCCCGTGCTGTTCGGCGCTGCCGAACGCGCGGGGCTCACCGAGCTGCCGAAGGGCGTCGTGGTCGTGAAGCTGGGCGTGCATTACCGCGCGCCGATCGTCGCGGCGCCCGGCCGTTCGGTGCGCGTGGAGATCACGCTCACCGAGCTGAAGGCCTCGACGGTGACGCTCGGGTACGTCGTGCGGACCGGCCCGGACGCGACCGATCCGGTCGCGGTGACCGCGGAAACCGTGCTGGCCCCCTACGACACGGCCAACCTCCGGCCGCGCCGGCTCAGCGACGAGGAATCCGAATTCCTCAAGCGGGTGCTGGCCGATGCCTGAGCTGCGGATTCCCGATCCGGGCGACCGGGAGACGCTCAGTGCGTTCGTGGCCCGCGCGGTGCGGCTGGACGGCACGACCGCCGTCCGGCTGCGCCGCCGGGGCGAGGACGTCGTCGAGGCGTGGACGGCCACGCCGTTCGAGGTTCTCGCGACCCGCGCGGTGGCGGGGACGGTGACCCCGGCGGACGTCACGGTGTCCGGCAACGAACTGCTCGCGGCGCTCGCTGTCGCGGGCGGCGAGGTGATGGACCCGGGTCCGGCGCGCGATCTGCTGTGGCACGCCGAGCTGCCGGTGTCCGGCCGGTGGCAGAAGATCGACGAGCTGCCGGTCGGCGTGGTGTCGGATCTCGCTGACCGCGGCGTCGCGCTCGCCCGCGACAACGCCGGGCCGCACGGCACGCCGCCCGCCTCGCTGATGGACCAGGCGGTGCTGACCGTCACCGGGGGAGACCTCGAGGTCAAGGTCCAGATGCGGTGCCTGTTCGCGCTGTCCGGGATGGGCTTGTTCGACTCGTCGATCGACGGCGACGTCATCCGGGTGACCGCCACTGATTCGTGGCTGCGCCTCGACGCCCGTTACGGTGCGGTGCTGAAGCGGCGCCAAGCGTTGCTGCCGCTGTTGTTCTGACGATTCTGCTGGCGGGCGCCGTCCGGTGGTGTCATCGTGAACGGCATGACCGAACCGGACGGCGACCCGACCGCGGACTTCCTCGCCGAGGTCCGGCCCGAGGAGACGCCGTGGCGCACTGACCGGCCCGCGGCCGCTGATCCCGCGCCGGAAGCCGAACCCGCACCGGGGCGCGCCCGGTCGGTGGTGCGCGCGGTGGGCGAGGCCGCGCCCTACGTCCAGGCGGGGTTGTTCGCCGCATGGGTCGCGACGTCGATCGCGGAGTCGGCCGACGGCGGAGATTTCGGCGGCCAATCGGGGTGAATGCGGCGTCCGTCCTCATCGGACTGTGCGCCGGGCGGATCGCCACGTCGAGCGCGGCTTTGGCCGGCGGACGCGGCCGATCGAGCGATTTCGGCGACGGCCAGACGGGTCGATCCCGGCTGCGGGCTTGTCCCAGCGGGTAGAGTCGGTGTCCGGTCCAGCTGCCGGATGCCCGATCCGGTGCGACCCCGATCATCGCGACCGCCTGCCTTCGCGCGATTCGACAACCCCGGTTCGCTTTCCGCGCGAAGCGGAAGCGGCGGCGGAAGAGGAGACCCATGCTCCTGTCCGGTCCCGAACGCCCGATGTCCCTGCCCACCGCCGACGACCCGCAGCTGCTGCGGCAAGCGCTGGCCGCGTATGTGCGCGAGGTCGCCGCCGCGGTCGGAGTGTCGGTGGAGTGCACGTCGTGCGAGGTCACCGACACGATCACCGCGTACGTCGCGCTGAGCGGCCGGTCCCCGCGTTACCCCGGCCGGGATCTGATGCTGTTGTGGACGATGCGGCAAGGCTGGTCGGTGGCGGTGGAGACCACGCCCGCCGAATCCCCGCAGCCGGTGGCCCAGCTGGGCGGCGACGTGACGCCCGCGCCGGAACGGGTGCGGCGGTTCGTCGCGGAGGTCGTGAGTTCGGCCGGGACGGCCGGGAATCCGGGGCCGGTGCTGGCGGTGTCCGGTCACGGCGACCTGCGGACCCGGCTCGAGAACCGGGTCCGCGGGGCCTGAGTGGCGCTGCCGCTGTCTTGATGTCGGTGAGGGGAACCCCGCGGGAATCAGATTCCCGCGGGGTTCCCCTCACCGACCGCGAATCTCACCTCGGCGGAGGTGCTCAGGCGGCCTTGAGCTTGCGGGCGAGGCGTTCGGGCCGGGGCCAGCGCACGTGCGAGGCCCAGCGGAACTTCTCGAACATCCAGATCAGCCGCGCGGAGATGTCGAGCTGGCCGCGGCCGACGCCGTGCCGGGCTCCCGTCGGGTCGGCGTGGTGCGAGTTGTGCCAGGACTCGCCGAACGACGCGATCGCCAGCGGCCAGAAGTTCGCCGAACGGTCGCGCGCCTCGAACGGGCGCTCGCCGATCAGGTGGCACAGCGAGTTGACCGACCAGGTCACGTGGTGCAGCACGGCGACCCGGACCAGCCCGGCCCAGAAGAACGCGGTCAGCGCGCCCCACCAGGTCATCGTGATCAGCCCGCCCAGCAGCGCGGGCCCCAGCAGCGTCGCGAGGGTCAGCACCGGGAAGAGCCGGTCGATCCGCTTCAGGTCGGCGTCGTCGAGCAGATCGGGGGCGAAGCGGCGCGGGTTGGTCCGGTCGCGGCCGAACAGCCAGCCCATGTGCGCGTGCCAGAAGCCCTTCGCGAGCGCGGCGGGCGACGTGCCGAAGCGCCACGGCGAATGCGGGTCGCCGTCGCGGTCGGAGTACGCGTGGTGGCGGCGGTGGTCGGCGACCCAGTCGATCACCGGTCCCTGCATGGCCATGCTGCCCGCGACGGCGAGCGCGATCCGCAGCCCGCGGCGGGCGCGGAACGCCCCGTGGGTGAAGTACCGGTGGAAGCCGACGGTGATGCCGAGGCCGCTGACGCAGTAGAACGCGGCGGCGAGGCCGACGTCCAGCCAGCTCAGCCCCCAGCCCCAGGCCAGCGGCACCGCGGCGGCGACCGCGAGGAGGGGGACGACGGCGAAGAGCTTCACCAGGAAGGCCTCGGTGCCGGTCTTGCGGCCGGCGAGCATGGGCTGCGGCGATTTCGGGGGACGCTGGAGGGTGCTCTGGGTGTCGATGGGTAACGCTCCTCCTCGAGCTGGTCCGGCCGCCGCGCTCTGCGGGGCCGAGGCCGGCGCGGCGCGGCCGGGCGGAAGGGGAGCCGCCTCGGGGACGTGCCGTGCGTTGCGAACTGACCGGGCAGGGGAGGGCTTCGAGGCCAGTCGCGACCTGCCCTGGTCAACGGGTGATCTCGCGTCCGGGTTCCCGGGACGCGGAAGAGTTTGCGCGGCCGGGAAAACTCACCGGCGCGCACCGGGATGCCGAGCTGTTTCGGCTGCCGTGGGCGGAAAAGTCCGCTTCGGCGTGGGTCCCCTGGTGCGAAAAGCCAATCGCACCAGGGGAAACACCGGGGAAACTCAGATGGCGCGAACGCCGGTGGCCTGCGGGCCCTTCTGGCCCTGGCCGACCTCGAACTCGACGCGCGCGTTCTCCTCAAGGCTGCGGAACCCGTTGCCCTGGATCTCGGAGTAGTGCACGAAGACGTCGGCGCTGCCGTCGTCCGGGCTGATGAACCCGAAGCCCTTTTCGGCGTTGAACCACTTAACGGTGCCTTGCGTCATAAAAACGATCTCCATCGGACTCACAACAGATGCCACCTCGGCATCCGGGCCTGGCAACCGACGGTGTGCCTTCCGGAAAGAGAAACACCACGCCCGCTACATCTTGCGAGCGTGGCTGCGGGACGTACCCACCGCACGAACACAAAACACGACCGTCGTCAGTAAAGCACGCCCAGGCCGGTCTCACCAGGGCTGTCGCCCGGCGTGTCCACTGTGGACGCGGTGCCGCGCGCGGGTGGGACGGGCTCGCGGGCAGGTCGGGGGCGGGGAGTAGCGTCAACAGGGTCGAGAAGTCTCATCGTGCGCCGGCGTTCGAGCCGGCGTCGTCCCCGGCGGGTCCGCCGCATGCGGTGCCGCCGGTGGCCCCTTCCACCTCGACGAGGAGCGACATGCGCTCGGAACGACGTCCGCTGTCCGCCGAAACCAGTGAATTCGCCCGTGCCCGGGTGTCCGCCGAACAGGACCTGCGCGTCCAGCAGGAGCACGCTGCCCGCACCGTTGCCGGACACGCGCACGACGTCGACGACCTGCGGGGATTGCTCGCCATGCTCGGCCTGGAGGCGGGTGCCCGCGTCTGACCTGGCCGGGCCGGGCCGCGGGCGTCGCCGCCTGCGGTCCGGCCCGCCCGAGCCGGGCTGAGCTTCACCCGAGCCAGGCGGCCGAATCCGGAGCGAGCCTGCCGTCCACCAGCGGGCTGCTGGTGAGCAGCACCTCTCCCGGCGGCAGGGCGATCGAGCTGGCCGAGGTGTTCAGCGCGCAGATCAGGCCGTCCCGGCCGCGGCGGAACGCGAAGCAGCCCGCGGGCGCGCCGAACCACTGCAGCTCGTCGCCGCCGCGGAACGCCGGATGATGTTTCCGCAGCTCCACCGCGCGCCGGTACAGCGACAGCGTCGATTCCGGTTCCTCCAGCTGCCGCTCCACGGTGAGCGCCGCCCAGTCCGCGGGCATCGGCAGCCAGGTCTGCGCGGTGCGCGAAAACCCGTACGGCGGGAGCGTGCCCTCCCAGGGCAGCGGCACGCGTTCGCCGTCGCGGCTGAACTCCGGGCCCTGCGAGCGGGCGCGCGGGTCGGTCATCGCCTCAAGCGGCAGATCGGCGTTCGGCAGGCCCAGCTCCTCGCCCTGGTACAGATAGACCGCGCCGGGCAGGGCGAGTTCCACCAGCGCCATCGCACGCGCCCGGCGGACCCCGGCCGCGCCGCCGCCGTAGCGGCTCGCCGCGCGCCAGACGTCGTGGTTGGACAGCGTCCAGGTCGCCGGTGCGCCCGCCGAACGCGGCACCGCCAGCGAGCGTTCGATCGACGTGCGCAGGGCGTCCGCGTCGAAATGGGTGAGCACCAGGCGGAAGTTGAACGCCAGATGAAGCTCGTCCGGCCGCAGGTAGCGGGCCAGCCGCTCCTCGTCCTGCACCCAGATCTCGCCGACGGCCATCGCGTCCGGGTACTCGTCGAGCACCTTGCGGATCAGCTGGTGCACCTCGTGCACGCCGTCGTCGTCGAAGCGCGGGTCGCCGGGCGCGCCGCCGCCGTGCGCGGGCGTGCCCGGGTCCATGCCGGGCAGCCCGGCGGGTTTGGCCATCCCGTGCGCGACGTCGATCCGGAACCCGTCCACGCCCCGGTCGAGCCAGAACCGCAGGGTGCGTTCGAGGTCGGCGCGGACGTCCGGATTGGCCCAGTTCAGGTCCGGCTGCTGCGGCGCGAACAGGTGCAGGTACCACTGCCCGTCCGGCACCCGCGTCCACGCCGGGCCGCCGAACACGCTGACCCAGTTGTTGGGCGGCTCCGCCCCGCCGGGACCGCGGCCGTCGCGGAAGTGGTAGCGCTCGCGTTCCGGGCTGCCCGGCCCGGCGGCCAGCGCGGACTTGAACCACGCGTGCTGGTTGCTCGTGTGGTTCGGCACGACGTCCACGGTGACCCGGATGCCGCGCCGGTGCGCCTCGGTGAGCAGCACGTCGAAGTCGCCGAGGGTGCCGAACATCGGGTCGACGCCGCGCGGGTCGGCGACGTCGTAGCCGTGGTCGGCCATCGGCGAGGGGTAGAACGGCGTCAGCCACAGCGCGTCGACGCCCAGCAGCTCCAGGTAGCCGAGCTTGCTGCGGACGCCCTCCAGATCTCCGATGCCGTCCTCGCCCGAATCGGCGAACGACCGCACGTAGATCTCGTAGAACACCGCGTCCGACCACCACGACGGCCGCGGCGGGCGCTCCGGCCGCCGTCCCGCGACCCCGCGTCTCATCAGACGAAGCTGTTCATCATGCTGTGCGCGGCCATTTCCAGGTACGCCCACAGCTGGCTGAGGTAGGGCTCGGGCAGGTTCTCCTCGTCGATCGCGATCCGGATGCAGCGCAGCCAGGCGTCGCGCTCGATCGGGCCGATCTTGAACGGCGCGTGCCGCATCCGCAGCCGCGGGTGGCCGCGCTGGTCGGAGTAGGTGTGCGGACCGCCCCAGTACTGGATGAGGAACAGCCGGAACCGTTCCTCCGCCGGGCCGAGGTCCTCCTCCGGGTAGAGCGGGCGCAGCACCTCGTCGCGGGCCACTTCCTCGTAGAACCGCTTGATGATCCGGCGGAAGGTCGGCTCGCCGCCCACCGCCTCGTACAGGTTCGCCGGTTCCGGCTCGCTCACAGTCGACACACCTCCATCTTGCCCTGCCTCAGCTCCGCGGCGCGCCGGACTGTTTGTCTTGCATCGACGACAGCAGCCTGCCGAGCGGCGGTTCGAAACCGGCCTCCTCCAGCGCGCCGAGCAGCTGCCCGCGCAGCTTCCGCTGCACTGCCCACTGCTTGCCCGGTCGCACCTTGACCGTCAGGCGCACCATGATGCCCTCCGGCGTGACCTGTTCGACGCCGAGCATCTCCGGCGGCTCCAGCACGTTCGCCGAGAGCGCGTCGGCTTCGACCGCCTTCGTGGCGGCGCCGCTGAGCACCTCGGTGGCCTTGTCGACGTCCGCGGAGTAGCTCAGCGGGACGTCCACCACGGCGTAGGCGAAGCCCTGGCTGGAGTTGCCGACGCGCAGCACCTCGCCGTTGCGGACGTACCAGACGGTGCCCTTGAGGTCGCGCAGCGTGGTGATGCGCAGGCCGACCGCCTCCACGGTCCCGGTGGCCTCGCCGACGTCCACGACGTCGCCGACGCCGTACTGGTCCTCGATCATCATGAACATCCCGGAAAGGAAGTCCTTGACCAGATTCTGCGCGCCGAACCCGAGCGCGACGCCGACGATCCCGGCCGAGGCGATGATCGGGGCCAGGTCGATGCCCAGTTCGCCCAGCACGAGGATGAACGCGAGGCCGTAGATCAGGAACGTCGCCATCGATTTCAGCACCGAGCCGATCGTCTTGGCGCGCTGCCTGCGGCGCTCCACCACGGCGGACCCGAGCATCTCCGGCGCGCGCTCGCGCAGCGGTCTCAGCAGCGACGGGATCTTGCCGTCGCTGCCCGAGGCCGGAAGCGTCGTGACCCGCTCGATCAACCGCTTGGTGAGATAGCGCACCACGAAGGCGATGACGAGGATCATGATGATCTTGAGCGGCTTCGTGACGAGCCAGCCCGCCGACGCGGCGAGCCACTCGTTGTGCGTGACCGAATAGATCTGGGCGCACCACGACCCGGTTTCGGAGATGCAGCTGGGCGGAGCGCTGAGCACGGCATTCACTGGCTGATTGGTCCTTCCTTCGCGGCGCGGCCGCTCGATTGAGGGTGGTAGCTGGGCTTTTTCGGTTCTGGTCCCGGCAGCGGGCAGGCGGCCGCGGGGTGGCCGCCGGGTCGCGGGTATGTGACACGTCACAGAACACGCGTGCGCGGGGGCCCTGATGTGTGGTCGACTATGCCTGCACCGGTGGAGGTGGTCGAGTGCCAGACCGACAACCCGTCCCCCTCGGCGGCACCGGCCAAGCCATGGCCGAGCTGCCGCCGGAGGCGATCCTGCGTGCCTGCCCGGGAGGGTCCGCATCCGGCGGCTCCGTCCCGTCCGGGCCGGGGACCCGTCCAGGGGGAGCTTCCCGTCCGCCCGGACAGCGTAGAGCCCGCGATCCGGGAGCCCCGGCATGGGGCCGTCGCAGGGTCCTCCTGCTCAACGCCACTTTCGAGCCGCTGACCGCGGTGCCCATGCGGCGCGCGGTGGTGCTCGTCATGTGCGGCAAGGCGGAGGTCGTCCACGGCGATCCGGGCGGCGTCGAACTGCACGCCGCGACGGTGTCGCTGCCCGTTCCCTCGGTGATCCGGCTCAGCACGTACGTGCGGGTGCCCTACCGGGCGCAGGTGCCGCTCACCCGGGCCGGGCTGATGCACCGCGACCGGCACCGCTGCGCCTACTGCGGCGGGCGCGCGGAGACTATCGATCACGTCGTCCCGCGCAGCAAGGGAGGACCGCACAGCTGGACCAACTGCGTCGCCTGCTGCGCGAAATGCAACCACCGCAAGGCCGACCGGCTCCTGTCGGAGATCGGCTGGCGGCTGCGCGTGGTCCCCCGCGCCCCGCACGGCCCGCACTGGCGGCTGCTGGCGCATTCCACAGAGGCCGACCCGCTGTGGCGGCCGTATCTCGGCTCGGCGGCCTAGCCGCCCGGCTCCGGAGACGCCGGCGCCCCGGCTGCCTGTGCGGCGGCCGGGGCGAGCCGATGGGTCGTGCTCGACGTCTCTGTTCCAGTGCTGGCTGTGCTCAGGCGGCGAGGCTGTACTCGGCCTGGCAGGTGACGCGGGTGCCCATCGTGACCCGGGTGCCGCAGGTGACGCGGGTGCCTGCCGTGACGCGGGTGCCTGCCGTGACGCGCGTGCCCCGGGTGACGCGGGTTCCGCGCGTGACGCGGGTGCCCATCGTGACGCGGGTGCCCATCGTGACGCGAGTTCCGGCCGTGACGCGGGTCCCGCGGGTAACGCGGGTTCCCCTGGTGACTCGAGTTCCCATGGTGACCCGGGTACCCATTGTCACGCGAGTGCCCGCGGTGACCCGGGTTCCGCGGGTGACTTGAGTGCCCCGCGTAACCCTGGTGCCGGAGGTGACCCGCGTTCCGGGCACGAATCCGGTCTCGCTGGGTGACGAAATGGTCTCGGTGATCGCCTGAGCGGGGGGCTGGACGCTCTGCATGAGGTGTCCTCCTGGGACCGGTGCGTGACGGGCTGGGGCTGGGGAGGCGGGCGCAAGGCCCGTACAGGTGAAAAAGCTACGAGGATTTCAAGGTTCGGACAAGCAGGTATCGCCCGGTACGGCCGCCTGTACGGCGAGTTGCCATCTTTCGGCCCGCAGCCCTTCGCCCCAACGTTCCAGTGGTCGCGGGCCAAGCGGCGGACGGCGCCTCAGCGACGACGAACGGTCGCCCCCGGTCGCCGGTGTCGCGCGGTGGCTGCCGGAGGCATCCGATACGCTCACCGGCGTGAACGTTGTCGAGACGATCCTGGTCTACGCGGTCATCCCCGGGGCCATTTACTTCGTGGTCGGCGCCGCGACCTTGCGGAAGAAGTTCTCGGGGACGCCGCGGTACCGGCCGGGGCAGCCGTGGGAGTACCCCGCGATGTGGTGGACCGCCAACCCGGACGGCGTAGGAGTCGGCCACGGCCCGGCGGTTGACGTGAATGCGGCGCCCGCGGGCGCTTCGACGGCCGCAGGAGGCGCTCGTGGCAAGTGGTGAAGTGACCCGGACCGCGGTCGCGGAAAAGGACCTGGCCTTCGGCGAGGTCATCACCAACAGCGGCAGGCTGTCCGCGGCGAAGATGTACGAGCCCGCGGCCCCCACGAGCCCGTTCACGGTGCAGCAGCTCGCCCGTCTTGACGAGGCCCTGACCTTCGCGACGCGCGAAACCGGCCTCGGCTTCAGCATCTATCTCGGCGACCTGGGCGAAGACACCCGCGCCGGCGCGGAAAAGCTGCACGCCGCCACCGACGACCCCTCGAACGCGGTGCTGCTCGGCGTTTCCCCCGCCCAGCGCGCGATCGAGATCATCACCGGCGAGCGTGCCCACTCGCGCCTGCCCGACCGCGGCGCGAACCTGGCCGTGGCGAGCATGGTGGCTTCCTTCAAGGAAGGCGATCTGACCGGTGGCCTGGTCAACGCCCTGCGCATGCTGAGCGACCAGGCGGGCCCCGCCCCGAAGCACTGACCCGCAAACGCCAAGAGCCGTCCCGCTGGCAGCGGGACGGCTCTTCTACGTTCGGCCCCCGCCGTCCGTGAGGGCCACCCTCATTGACTCTGATTCCCTCAGCTTGAGTTTTAAGGTCCGGGT
>NZ_LWSF01000036.1:68278-70784 GCF_001651785.1 Amycolatopsis sp. M39 | reverse complement strand
ACCACCACCGACACACCCAACCGACCACCAGGTTCCACAACACCCTCTGAGGGAATCTGATTCCCTCAGGGTTCCCCTCACACACCACAGCCGGCCCAGGCGAAGAGCCGATCAGGGAATCATCAACGCGGGCGCCCCCACCGGACTCGACGCTTCGGCATTCCGATCCGCCCGAACCACCTCAGCCTGCCGCAAAGCAGTGACCCGAGGCGGAACCCGATCCAGATGCCACTCCGCGAGCACCAACGCCACCTTCGCCTGCATCTCCGTCCGCAACCGCAGGAACGAATCCGCCGGATCCGCCCCGACCTCCCCGAGCAGCAACCACCAAGCCCAAGCCGCGGCCCCGGCATTGGCGATGAAGTCCGGGATCACCGCGACCCCGCGAGCCGACAACGCCGCCTCGGCCTCCGGAGTCGTAGCGGCGTTAGCCGCCTCCACGACCACCTTCGCCTTGACGAGATTCTCGTTGTCCACCCGCAGCGCATAAGAAATAGCCGCCGGAACGAGAATATCCGCGTCCGCGGCCAGCACCGCCTCCCGCGGCAACGACTGGACCCCTTCCGGCAGCCGTCCCCGGTCGACCTCCCCGAAGCGGTCCCGCAACTCCAGCAACGCGGGCACGTCCAACCCCTCCGGGTCGTACAACGTCCCGGCGGCATCCGCGACGGCAACGACCTTCATCCCCGCCTCGTGCAGGTACCAGGCCGCGCCGCCGCCCATCGTGCCGATCCCCTGGACGGCGACAGTCGTCCCGGGAACGGCCCAGCCCCACGTGTTGGCCGCCCCCAGGCAGGCCTGCGCCACCCCGTACCCGCCGATCACGTCCCCGAGCAGCTGCCCGCCGGGAACCGGCGCGTTGAGCCCGGCCTGGACCCGCCGGAGCGTGCGCGCCGGATCGGCCGACCGGCGGATCGCGGCGTGGTACGACTGCTCCAGCCCGAGCGTCGCGAAAACCTCGTCGATGAGGTGCTGCGGCACGCCCAGGTCCTCGGCGGTCACCCAGCTGGCGTCCAGCCACGGCCGCAGGAACTCGCAGAAGCGAGTGAGCACGCCGGTCGCGCGCGGGTCCTTGGGGTCGAAGTCGATGCCGCCCTTCGCGCCGCCGACCGGGAGGTTGAACGCGGCCGTCTTGTTCGCCATGCCGCGCGCGAGGTCGGCCACCTCGTCGACGGTGCAGCCGGCGCGCATGCGCGTGCCGCCGGTGGCGACGCCGGAGACCAGGCTGTGCACGACCAGGTAGCCGTGCGCGCCCGTGACCGGGTCGGTCCACGTGAGCTTCATCAGCGGTTCGGCGATCCGCGGGTCCATCGAGCCACTCACCTCCTCAAGTCCTTGGCAGCGCGCTTCGCCGCCTGCTTCCGAGGGTGCGGCCACTGCGGGGCGCGCGTCTATTTACCGAATCTGGACGAAGTTGTTTAGGGTTCGTACATGGAGCTTTCGTTGCACCGCTTGAGGATGCTCCGCGAACTGCACCGCAGGGGGACGGTCACCGCGGCCGCGGCGGCGTTGCATTACACCGCTTCGGCGGTATCCCAGCAACTCGCGCAGCTGGAACGCGACGTCGGAGCGAAACTGTTCGAACGGCTCGGCAGGCGGGTCCAGCTGACCGAACTCGGCATTCTGCTCACCGAGCACGCCGAGGAGATCCTGGGCTCGGTCGAGCGCGCGACGCTCGCGCTGGAGGAAGCGCAGGGCTCGATGTCCGCGCGGCTCACAGCCGGAGTGTGGGCGTCGGTGGCGTCCGGCCTGCTGCCGACCGCGCTCACCGCGCTGGCCGCGGACTACCCGGGAATCCAGGTGCGGACGAAGGAACTGGCCCCGGAGGCGACCGCGGACGCGGTGCGGGACGGCACGCTGGACCTGTCGTTCGTCATCGACTACTCGGATGCCCCGATGGAGTGGAGCGACGGGCTGGAGCGCGCGGTCGTGGCGGTGGAACGGCTGCACGCGGCGGTCCCGGCGGGCGCGTTGCCGTCGGCCACGGTGCCGCTCGACGCGCTCGCCGAGCATCCGTGGATCCTGGCGAGCGCTAAGTCCCATTTCGGCCGCGCGATCCGGATTGCCTGCCAGCGGCACGGTTTCCAGCCGAAAATCAATCACGAGGTCGAGGAACAGTCGACCGCGATGGCGATGGTGGGCGCCGGGCTGGGCGTGACCCTGGTGTCCGATCTGGGCCTGCGGCTGCTGCGCCCGCCGGGGATCGACGTCGTCGCGCTGGCCCCGCCGCTGCTGCGGACGGTGTCGATCGCCTATCGCCGCACGGAGATCCGGCGTCCGGCGTTGCATCTCGTGGTGGCGGCCGTGCAGGAAGCCGCGGCCGAGCTGGGGTTGGGGACCGAACCTGCGCTGCCGTGAGCCGGGCGCCGCGGGCCGGGTGCCGGGTAGGCGGCCGCGGACGGTGCCGATCGCCCGTCGCCGCACGGAGAATCGGTGGGTGCGGCGCAGGGAGGCGAGTCGGTGGGTGCGGCGCAGGGAGGCGAGTCGGTGGGTGCGGCGCAGGGAG
>NZ_LWSF01000036.1:10625-68262 GCF_001651785.1 Amycolatopsis sp. M39 | reverse complement strand
GGAGGCGAGTCGGTGGGTGCGGCGCAGGGAGGCGGAGCTGGGGCCGGGGACCGAGCCTGCTTTGCCGCGGGCTGGGTTGACCGCGGCGTCGGACGCGGGCTGCGACCGTACCGGGATCCGGCCCCCGCTCCGCACCTCGTGGCCGGCGCGGCACCGGACCTGCCCCGATCCGGGTGCCCCGGATGGAGCAGTGCCCGCCAGAGTCACCTGTTCGGCGAACTCCCAGGTCACCCTGGATTACGAGTTCCTTATCGATTGCCTCCGGCGCTTCGCGGCCCTGTTTTTGTCAGACCCCGCGTGTAGCGTCGCGAAGCGACGAGGTCCGGCCCGGCGGACCTCCCGACGCGGACGGCGGCAGATGACTGCAGTGCACGATTTTCCGGACAGATCCGGAAGTGCGGCGAACCGGACCGCGCGGGTGCTGGCCGACCGCGCGGAGGGGGAACAGTACGTCGCGTCGGTGTGTTTCAAGCACGGCCCGCCGAGACTGCTCGGGGTGGAACTGGAGTTCACCGTGCACCACGCCGGCGATCCGGCCCGCCCGCTCGACCCCGATGTCCTCGCCACGGCGCTCGGTCCGCACACCCCGCGGACGCTGCGCCCCGACAGTCCCGCGATCCCGCTCCCGGCCGGTGCGCCGGTGAGCCTGGAACCCGGGTGCCAGGTGGAGATCTCCGCTCCGCCGCAGGCCTCGCTGCGTGCCCTGCACGCGGCTGTGGAGGCCGATCTCGCTCATCTCACCGGTCTTCTCGCCCGCCGCGGCCTCGAACTCGGGGCCGCGGGCATCGACGAGCACCGTCCGCCCCGGCGCGTTCTGCGCACGCCCCGCTACGCCGCCATGGAACGCCGGTTCGCCCCGATCGGGGCGGGCGGCATCACCATGATGTGCAGTACCGCGGGCCTGCAGATCTGCGTCGACGCGGGCGAAGCGCACGAGGTCGCCGCGCGCTGGGCGGCCGCGCACGCGATGGGTCCGCCGTTGCTGGCGCTGTTCGCGAATTCCCGTGTGCACGCGGGATCCGACACCGGATTCGCGTCGGCGCGCTGGCTCGCGGTGATGGAAACCGAACCGGTCCGCACCCAGTCGCCCGAGCCCGGGGAAGACCCGGCGCGCGAATGGGCCCATCGGATGATGGACACGCCGCTGATGGTGTTCCCGCGCGGCGAACGGCCGTGGGACGCGCCGGAGGGACTGACCTTCGCCGAATGGATCGGCGGCCGGGGCGCGGCCGCCGTGCTGCGCCGCCCGACGGCCGCGGACCTCGACTACCACCTCACCACGATGTTCACCCCGGTGCGGCCGCAGGGCTACCTGGAGCTGAGGTACCTGGACGGGCAGCCGCCGGGGGAATGGCTGCCGCCGGTGGCGCTGGTCGCCGCGCTGCTGGCGAATAAGTCCACTGTGGACAAAGTGCGCGAGGTGTGCGCGCCCGCGGCGGGCCGCTGGGGCGACGCCGCCCGGTGCGGGACGGCCGACGCGCGGCTGGCGGCGGTCGCCAGGGAGCTGGTGGAGCTGGGCATCGCCGAGCTGCCCGCCACGGGCCTTCCCGACGGCACCGTCGCCGGGCTGGCCGCCGGGCTGCGGGCGCGGGCCGCCGGAGTGCCGCGCCAGGACCGGCAAGCAGGACCGAGCACACCGCCGGGCCGGGAGCCCGGCGAACCGGACTCGAGGAGTCAGGAGCCATGAGCACCATCCCCGAACAGAACCCGTTGCTGGAGCTGAGCCCGCAAGACCTGCGGGCGCACGCGGCCGCCGCCCTCACCCGGGCGCGCGAGCGCAGCGTGGCCCTCACCGACGCGGTCGACGACGAAGACCTCGTGCGGCAGCATTCGAAACTGATGTCGCCGCTCGTGTGGGACCTCGCGCACATCGGCAGCCAGGAAGAACTGTGGCTGGTCCGCGACGTCGGCGGCCGGGAGCCGCTGCGGCCGGACATCGACGACCTCTACGACGCCTTCCAGCACGCCCGCGCGGACCGTCCGGCGCTGCCGCTGCTCGGCCCGGCCGAGGCCCGGGCGTATGTGCGGGAAGTCCGCGAAAAGGCGTTCGACGTCTTGGAAACCGCCCCGATGGAGGGGCGGCGGCTCACCGAGAGCGCGTTCGCGTTCGGCATGATCACCCAGCACGAACAGCAGCACGACGAGACCATGCTGGCCACCCACCAGCTGCGCAAGGGCGAACCGGTGCTGCACGCCCCGGAGCCGCCGCGCGCGCCCGCCCGGAAGCTGCCCGCCGAGGTCCTCGTGCCCGGCGGCCGGTTCACCATGGGCACCACCGCCGAACCGTGGGCGCTGGACAACGAACGCCCGGCGCACGAGGTCGACGTGCCCGCGTTCGTCCTCGACACCGCGCCGGTCACGTGCGGGGCGTACGTCGAGTTCCTGGAATCCGGCGGCTACCACGACCAGCGGTTCTGGAGCGAGCCCGGCTGGGCGTACCGCCAGGAGCACGACATCACCGCGCCCCGGTTCTGGCGCCGCGAACCGGACGGCTGGTGGCGCACCCGCTTCGGGGTGCGCGAGCGCGTCCCGGAGAACGAGCCGGTCGTGCACGTTTCGTATTACGAGGCGGAGGCGTACACGCGCTGGGCGGGCAAGCGGCTGCCCACCGAAGCGGAGTGGGAGAAGGCCGCCCGGCACGATCCGGAGAGCGGACGGTCGCGGCGCTTCCCGTGGGGCGACGAGGAACCGACCGCCGAGCACGCCAACCTCGGACAGCGCCACCTGCGCGCGGCCGAGGCGGGCGCGTACCCGGCCGGCGCGTCGCCGCTGGGCGTGCACCAGCTGATCGGCGACGTCTGGGAGTGGACGAGCACCGGCTTTCACGGCTACCCGGGATTCGCGGCGTTCCCGTACCGGGAGTACTCGGAGGTGTTCTTCGGACCGGAGTACAAGATCCTGCGCGGCGGGTCGTTCGGCACCGACGCGGCGGCGATCCGGGGCACGTTCCGCAACTGGGACTACCCGATCCGGCGGCAGATCTTCTCCGGCTTCCGGTGCGCGCGCGATCCGCGCCCGGGCGAGGCAGGCTAGCCGGATGTGCCGTCATCTCGCCTATCTCGGCGCGCCGGTGTCCCCGGCGGAGCTGATGTTCGCCGCGCCGCACGCGCTGCTCGTGCAGTCGTACGCGCCGCTCGACATGCGCGGCGGCGGTTCGGTGAACGCCGACGGCTTCGGCCTCGGCTGGTACCCGGAACCGGGTGCGCCGCCGCAGCGCTACCGCCGCCGCGAACCGTTGTGGACCGACCAGACGCTGCCCGCGCTGGCCGCGTCGGTGCGTACCACGGCGTTCGTCGCGGCCGTGCGCAACGGCACCACCGGAATGCCGGTCACCGAGGCGGCCGCCGCGCCGTTCACGGAGGGCCGCTGGCTGTTCAGCCACAACGGAGTCGTGCGCGGCTGGCCTGGTTCGATGCGCGGGCTGGCCGGGCGGCTGGACGTCGCCGAGCTGTTCACGCTCGAAGCGCCGACGGATTCCGCACTGCTGTGGGCGTTGCTGCGTGCCCGGCTGCGCGCGGGGGAGGAGCCGCTCGAAGCGGTGACCGGCCTCGTGCGGGAGGTCGAGGCGGTCGCCCCGGGCTCCCGGCTGAACCTTCTGCTCACCGACGGCGAACTGCTCGTCGGCACCGCGTGGACGCACGCGTTGTCCGTGCGCCGCACCGAAACCGGCGTGGTGCTGGCGTCCGAGCCGTGCGATCCGGACCCGGCCTGGACCGCCGTGCCCGACCGCCACGCCGTGCGCGTCACCGCGGCCGGCGTCGACGTTCTTCCCCTGACCCTGGAACGGAGCACCGCCCGATGACCGAAGCGGACCTGGAGAGCCATCGCCGCGACGTGACCGCCGAACTGCGCGCGGACGTGCGCGCGGGGCTCACGGCCGACCAGAAGTGGTTGCCGCCCAAGTGGTTCTACGACGCCGAAGGCAGCAAGCTGTTCGAGAAGATCACCGCGCTGCCGGAGTACTACCCGACCCGCAGCGAGCGCGAGGTGCTCGCGCAGCGGGCGGCCGAGATCGCGGAACGCACCGGCGCGCACACGCTCGTCGAGCTGGGATCGGGGTCGAGCGAGAAGACCCGGCTGCTGCTGGACGCGCTCACCGCGCACGGCACGCTGGAGGCGTTCGTGCCGATGGACGTGTCGGAAACCGCGCTCGCCGAGGCCGCCTCAGCGATCACCGCGGACTATCCCAAGCTCGAAGTGCGCGGGGTGGTCGGCGACTTCACCCAGCACCTGCGGCTGCTGCCCGGCACCGCGCCGCGGGTCGTCGCCTTCCTCGGCGGCACGATCGGCAACTTCCTGCCTGCCGAGCGGGCCGAGTTCCTGCGCTCGGTGCGCGACGTGCTCGGCGAAGGGGAGTGGCTGCTGCTCGGCACTGACCTGGTGAAAGACCGGGAAACGCTGGAACGGGCCTACGACGACGCGGCGGGCGTCACCGCGGCGTTCAACCGCAACGTGCTGCGCGTGATCAACGCCGAACTGGGCGCGGACTTCGACCCGGAGGAGTTCGACCACGTCGCCTACTGGGACCCCGGCCACGAGTGGATCGAAATGCGGCTGCGCGCCCGGCGCCGGACAGAGGTGCGCATCCCCGGCGCGGACCTGATCGTGCCGTTCGCCGAGGGCGAGCACATCCGCACCGAGGTGTCGGCGAAGTTCCGCACCGACGGCGTCGAGGCGGAACTGAACGCCGCCGGGTTCGCGCTGGAACGATGGTGGACAGACTCACCGCAGCGGTTCGGGGTGAGTTTGGCAAGATCGGTGCGTGCGTAACCCTCTCGCGGCACTAGCCCGCAAGCTCGGCACCCAGCCCCGGCTGATGGGCGCCTCGCGCGCCATCATCGCGACCGACCGGCAGCTGCACCGGTGGTTCGGCGGCCGGATCAGCCTGGTCGGCCTGGCCGGGCTGCCGTCGCTGCGGCTCACCACCACCGGACGCCGCAGCGGCCTCCCGCGGAGCACGAACTTGCTGTACTACCCCCACGGCAGCGAGTTCGTGCTCACCGGCTCCAACTGGGGCCGCCCGAAGAACCCGGCGTGGACGCACAACCTGCGCGACAACCCGGAGGCGACGGTCGCGCTGCGCGGCCGCGAGATCGAGGTCAAGGCGCGGGAGCTGGAAGGCGCGGAGTACGACCGGATGTGGGCGGAACTGCTCGAATTCTGGCCGGGCTACGCAATGGAACGCGACGCGGCGGGGCGGGAGCTGCCGATCTTCGTGCTGACCCGTCGCTGAACGTTTCCGGGGAGCCGGACGGGCAAGTTCCGCGGCTGGTTCGACCTCGCGGAATCCCCGGCCGAGCCGCCTTGGGGCGAGGAGAAGCCCGGCGAGCTGATCGCGGACGTCCGGCGAGGCGCGGCTCAAGGTCATCAACGGCAGGGACGTCCTGTGGGCGAACGGCACGCCGAATCGCACCGGGGTCCACCGAACCGAGCTGGCCGAGGTGATCGAGCTGGCCGAGCTGATCGAGCTGGCCGAGCTGGCCGAGCTGATCGAGCTGATCGAGCTGGCCGAACTGACCGAACTGCTGGAGTACAGCGCCCGGGTGCTTCCCCGGCTCGGACGGCGTCTCGTACGAGCGGGACGAAGTGCCGAGCGAGTGGCACTGGCCGTACGGCTACCGGGTCAGGGCCATGGCACGCGGCGAGATCACGGTCCGGCTCGATCCGTTCCCCTCGCCGCTCCAGCCGGTCGTCGAGGCCCCTGACCGTCGGTTGCCGCTCCCGGGAACGCGCACATCCTCCTTTTGGCCGGTGCCCGGCTTGGCCGGATTATGCCAGTCTCGGTGACGCCCCGTAATCAGACGGGTGCGCAACCAGGGGAGATTCCACGTGCGCGGAGCGAAAAGAGCACGAACCGGAGCACTGGTCGCGGCGATCGCGACCGCGCTGACCGGGCTGGCGGGCACTGCCGTCGCGGCGCCTGCCAGCCCGGCGGCACCGGCCAAACCCGCGGAGATCGCGCGTACCGCGCCGGTCAAGTGGGAGGACTGCACCAAAGAACAGCTGCGCGGGGTCCCGGCAGACCAGGTGAAGCTGTACAGCTGCGCGCTCTACCGCGTGCCGGTCGATCACGACGACGCGTCGCTCGGCAGCATCGACCTCGCGCTGATGAAGCGCGCCGCCAAGGTTCCCGGGCAGCGGATCGGGTCGCTGTTCCTCAACCCGGGCGGGCCGGGCGGGTCCGGGCTGCGGATGCCGATCTCCGGCGACCGGTACTTCCGTCCGCAGGTGATGGACCGCTTCGACCTCGTCGGGTTCGACCCGCGCGGCGTCGGGGCCAGCAATCCGCTGCGCTGCTTCACCACCGCCGAGGACGCCGCGGACGTGCAGAACCAGATGGTCGCGGTTCCGGTGTCGCGCAAGGAAATTTCCGGCACGCTCGCCGCGTACCGCGACTACGGCCAGTTCTGCCGCCGCAACGCGGGCGCGCTGCTGGACCACATGTCCACCCGCGACGTCGTGCGCGACCTCGACCAGCTGCGCGCCGCCGTCGGCGACAAGCAGCTCACCTACACCGGGTTCTCCTACGGCACCCTCGTCGGCTCCACCTACGCGGCGATGTTCCCGAAACAGACGCGGGCGATCGTGATCGACGGAAATGTCGACCCGCAGCTGCGCACCAATGAAGGCGTCACCTACGACCTCGCGCGAGCGCAGGGCTTCGAGATCGCGCTCGACGGTTTCCTTGAGCGATGCGCCCAGGCCGGCGACAAATGCGCGTTCAGCGCGGGCGACCCGCGCGCGAAGTTCGACGAGCTGCGCGAGCACGTGCGTACCGACCCGATCACGCTGCCCGGCGGTCAGAAAGTGGACCTGGGCACGCTGACCGGATCGGTGTCGAGCGCGCTGTACTCGCCTGCCTCGTTCGGCGAGCTGGCGGAAGGCTTGCAGGAGGCGTACTCGGTGCTGCACCCGTCGCTGCAGGCGCAGTCCGCGCGGAAGGGCACCTTGTCCGCCGGTCGCGGCGGTCTGCTCGATCTCGCCCCGGACAGCCCGTACACCGGCGACGACTCGTACTTCGCGGTGAACTGCGCGGACAAGCCGATGCGGATCCCGCAGGAGCAGGTGCCGGGCATCGCGGGCAAGGCGGACCGGGAATCGCCGACCTTCGGCCGCTACCAGGTGTTCTCCGACATCGCCGCGTGCCCGGTGTGGCCCGCCGCGAAGACGTCCGACCCGTACCGCGGGCCGTGGCGCGCGAACACCGCGACGCCGGTTCTGGTGGTCAGCAACTTCTACGACCCGGCCACCCGGTACCGCTTCGGCCAGCGCATGGCCGAGGAGCTCGGCAACTCGCGGCTGCTGTCGGTCGACGCGTTCGGCCACTGCGTCCTGGGCAAGGCGCGCGGCGTGGACGACGCGACAGCCGCGTACCTGATCGACCTGAAGGTGCCGGCCGACGGCCAGGTGTTCCAGCCGGACCAGCAGCCGTTCACGACGCCCGCGAAGGGCTGATCGGTTGATCTAGGGGCCGATCTTCCGCCGGAACCGGGCATATCGGCACAACCCTCTTGTCAGCGCCCGGCGGATCGGTGAAAGTGTCCGCCAGAAGTTCACCTGAGGGGAGTTGACGTGCGGCGCTGGGCGGGCGGGTTCGGCGCGGCCGCGGTCCTCGCCGGGACCGCGGCGCTCGCCGGTTGTTCCGGCTCGCCCGCCCAGCCCGGTCCGATTCAGGTTTCGCGCTCGGCCTGCGGCGACGGCTGGACCGCGCCGCGGGCCGGGCCGCAGACCCTCCAGGTCCGCAACAACGCCGCCGTCACGATGGAGATCGACCTCGTCGACCCGGCCACCGGCACGGTCTTCGGGGAACTGGAAGGCGTCGGTCCCGGCACGACGCGCGCGTTGCCGGTGAACTTCGGCAACGGCGCCTACGCCCTGCGCTGCGCGCCCGAGGACGGCACGCCGTTCGTCGGACCGGCCGTGCAGGTCACCGGCGGCGCGGACCGTCCGGGGCCGGCAGTAGTTCCGGTGACCAACGCGGATTTGCTCGGGCCGCTCAAGCAGTACCACGCTTATGTCGCCGAGGGCCTCGGCACGCTCACCGGCCAGACCGCCGCGCTGGCGCAAGCCGTCCGCTCGGGAAACCGGGAGGCGGCGCGCCGGGCTTGGCTCACCGCGCACCTCACCTACGAACGGCTCGGCGCCGCCTACGATGCCTTCGGCGATTCGGACGGGGCGATCAACGGCACCACCGCCGGGCTGCCCGCCGGCGCGGCCGATCCGGGTTTCACCGGCTTCCACCGGCTCGAAAACGGCCTGTGGCACAACGAAGCGATGCCCGCGCTGAGCCCGGTCGCCGATCAGCTCGACGAAGCGGTCCAGCAGTTGCGCACGTCGTTCGCCGACGCCCAGATCGACCAGAACGATCTCGGCCTGCGCGCGCACGAGATCATGNGAGATCATGGAGAACACCCTCCACTTCGAGCTGACCGGCCGCACCGGCTACGGCAGCGGCTCGAACCTCGCGACCGCGGGCGCGAACCTCGCCGGGACCCGGGCGGTGCTCGACGTGTTGCGTCCGCTGCTGACCACGAGATTCCCCGGGTTGAAAGA
This sequence comes from Amycolatopsis sp. M39, assembly GCF_001651785.1. NCBI lineage: Bacteria > Bacillati > Actinomycetota > Actinomycetes > Pseudonocardiales > Pseudonocardiaceae > Amycolatopsis > Amycolatopsis sp. M39. Next base: position 59,709 of record NZ_LWSF01000036.1, on the reverse strand, counting down.
CCTCGACGCCTGGATCGCCCGCACCGGCCACGATCTCCAGGCGGTCGCCGGGAAACCCCTCGCTGCCCTCGACCGGAAACAACGGCAGCGGATCAACGCCGACGTCGCCGAGCTGACCGAACGCCTGGCCCCGGTCGCGGCGATCGCGGAGCCGAGGAGGGTCTCGTGACCTTCGGACGCCGCGCGTTCTTGCGCGGAGCGGCAGCCGCCGGAGCGGGTGCGGGCCTGGCCGGCCTGTCCGGAAGCGCGACGGCCGCCGGGGAAGCGGTGCCGTTCCACGGTCCCCGTCAGGCAGCCGTGCTGGCGGAACCGGCGAGGCATTCGATCGTCGCGGCGTTCGACGTCGTCGCCGAGAACCGTGCCGAACTCGCCAGCCTGCTCAAGGAAATCACCGACCGCGCGCGGTTCCTGACCGGCGGCGGCGCGCCCGCGTCAGTCGGGATCACCGGGCCGCCCGCGGATTCCGGCGTGCTCGGCCCGGAAGTCCCGAAAGACCAGCTGTCGGTGCTCGTCGGCGCCGGTGCGTCGCTGTTCGACGACCGGTACGGGCTCGCCGCGCGCAAACCGCCGAAGCTCAAGCAGATGCCGATGTTCCCGGACGACGCGCTCGATCCGCGGTGGTGCCACGGCGATCTGTCCCTTGTGCTCAACGCCGCCGAACCGGACACCGTGCTGCACGCGCTGCGCGACATCGCCCGCGCGACCCGGGGCGGCATGCAGCTGCGCTGGAAGATCGACGGGTTCAGCTCGCCGCCGCGTCCGGCGGGGACGCCGCGCAACCTGCTCGGGTTCAAGGACGGCACCGCGAACCCCGGACCGTCCGAAGCGGACAGTCTTGTGTGGACGGACGACGGCGGCAGCTACCAGGTCATCCGGCTGATCCGGATGCTGGTCGAGTTCTGGGACCGGGTGTCGCTGTCGGAGCAGGAGAACATGATCGGCCGCCGCCGCGACACCGGTGCGCCGCTCGACGGCGCGGCCGAGCAGGACGTGCCGCGCTACGCCGAGGACCCGATCGGCACGGTCATCCCGCTGACCAGCCACATCCGGCTGGCGAACCCGCGCACGCCGCAGACGGACCGGCAGCGGATCCTGCGCCGCGCGGTCAACTACGACCGCGGCGTGGATTCCAACGGCAACCTCGACATGGGCCTCGTCTTCACCTGTTACCAGCGCGATCTTGAGCAGCAGTTCGAGGCCGTGCAGAAGCGGCTCGCCGGGGAGCCGCTCACCGACTACGTCTCGCCGTTCGGGGGCGGGTATTTCCATCTGTTCCCGGGCGTGAGGGACCCGGCCGACCACTACGGCCGGGCAGTGCTGGGCTGAGCGGAAGGAGTTCTGCAGTGAGGCGGACCAGGAAGCGGGCCACCGCGGCGGCCGCGCTGGCGGCGACCGCGGCGCTGGCCGCGGCGTGCGCGAGCAGCGCGGCGTCGCCCTCGGCCCCGGCGCACGCGATCGCCGCCGAGACGTTCACGACGTCGACGCCGATCAAGCACGTCGTGGTGATCTTCGGCGAGAACATCTCCTTCGACCATTACTTCGGCACCTATCCGAACGCCACCAACGAAAACGGCACCCCGTTCCACGCCGCGCCCGGCACCCCGAAGGTCAACGGGCTCACCCCGGAGCTGCTGCAGCACAACCCGAACGCCTACAACCCGAAGCGGCTGAGCCCGGACCAGGCGCTCACCTGCGACCAGGCGCACGACTACAAGAAGGAACAGGCCGCGTTCAACGGCGGCAAGATGGACAAGTTCGTCGAGTACACCGAGAAGGACAAGTGCACCGGGCAGCCCGTGCTGTTCGGCGAGCCCGGACTGGTGATGAACTACTTCGACGGCAACACCGTCACCGCGATGTGGAACTACGCCCAGCACTATGCGCTGAACGACAACTCCTTCAACACCGTCTTCGGCCCCTCCAGCCCCGGCGCGATCGACCTCGTGTCCGGCCAGACGCACGGACTGCAGCCGGTCGATTCGGTCACCGGCGAGCCTGAGGTCGACCCGCACACCGCGGCCTCGCCGGACGCGCACGGGGTCGGCACCATGATCACCGACCCGGACCCGGCGTTCGACGACTGCTCGGACAAGAACCACACCGCCACGGACAATCTCGGGGCGTTTCAGGGACGGAATGTCGGCGATCTGCTGAACGCTCGCGGCGTGACGTGGGGGTGGTTCGAGGGCGGGTTCCGGCCTACCGGCGAGGCGAACGGATACGCCGTCTGCGGGACTGAGCATCCGAATGTGGGTGGGCAGGCTTCGGTCGACTACAGCCCGCATCACGAGCCGTTCCAGTATTACCAGTCGACGGCCAATCGGAAGCATGTGCCGCCGTCGTCGTTGCACGCGGTGGGGCAGCAGGACCAGGCGAACCATCAGTACGACGTCCGGGACTTCCATGACGCTCTCGCTGCGGGGACCATGCCTGCGGTGAGCTTCCTGAAGGCTCCGGAGTATCAGGACGGGCACGCTGGTTACTCGGATCCGTTGGACGAGCAGGCTTTTGTGGCCGAGGAGGTCAACCGGATCCAGGCTTCGCCGCAGTGGAAGAACACGGCGATCGTGCTGGCCTATGACGATTCGGACGGGTGGTACGACCATGTCGCGTCGAAGGTGGTGAATGGTTCGCACGATTCGGCGCAGGATGCTCCGGTTTGTTCGTCGAAGCCGGTGAAACTGGGCGGGTTCGCGGATCGGTGCGGGTATGGGCCGCGGCTGCCGTTGCTGGTGATTTCGCCGTACAGCAAGGTCAATCATGTTGATCACACGATGACGGATCAGACTTCGGTGTTGCGGTTTATCGAGGACAACTGGCATTTGGGGCGGATCGGCGGGGGGTCGTTCGATGTGCTGGCGGCGCCGTTGACGGGGATGTTCGACTTTTCGCACCCGAAGGCGAAGGTGCTGAAGCTGGATCCGAAGACGGGGGCGGTGGTGGGGTAGGGGGGCTCGCTGCGGTTCGGGGGTCGGCTCGTCGCCTGGGGGCGACATTGCGCCCGGTCGTTGGCGGGGGGCACCCCGAAGCTTGAGTGTGCTGACGGTTCGGGGGTGCTTGTCAAGGCGGGAAGGCTGTCGTGCAACTTACGTTCCCTAGCCATGAGCACAGCATCAAGGAGAAAACGGCCTGGACCTGCGGGTTCACGGGATCAGGCTAACCCCATTAAGCGAGATGGCCGGGAGAGCACCCCCTGTGGGCCGGAGAACGGTCCTCAGCCGTTGGTCCGAGCTCTGACCTGCCGGTTTCTGGTTAGGATGGCAACGTCAATACAGGGTCCAATGGTGACCGACACCCGGCTAGTTGCTGGGGGTTTCCGTGGGTGGTGAGGCATACCCTCGTCGGCGTTTTAGGAGCGTCGAAGAGGCTACGCGGTTGCAAGTGGTGATCTATGCGCGTGCGTCGAGCGACAGCAAGGGCCGCAAGATCTCGGTAGCATCGCAGATCGAGATCGGGCGCAAGTGGTGTGAGCAGGTCGGGGCCACGGTCGTGGCGGTTTTGGTGGACAACGACCTGTCCGCGTCGCGGTATGCGACCGAGACGCGCGGCGACTATGAAGAGGCGCTGAGGCTGCTTGCCACCGGTCAGGCGAACTGTCTGTGGACCTGGGAGAACAGTCGGGCTCAGCGTGACATGAAAGTGTTCATGCGGTTGCGCGGGCTCTTGGAGGAGTTGGGGGGCTACTGGGCTTACGACGAGCGGGTTTACGACTTAACCGACGCGGACGACCGGATAGCCGTCACCGAGGACGCGGTTGACGCGGAACGCGAGTCCGAAAAGCTGCGCAAACGGGTCCTTCGCGGTGTCGAAGCTCGCGCTATGTCGGGGCTCTGGGCAGGGCCGCTGTCCTACGGATACCGGGTCGTTTACGACCAGGACACTGGCGACGCTCAGCGGGAGATTGATGAGAGCACGTATCTGCACGCCAGGGAGATCGTTCTCACGCTGACCGAAACGCGCAACGAATCAGCGCTGGCGAAAGACCTGGAGCGGCGGGGCATCCCCTGCGCAAGGGCAACGCAGTGGCGCGCTGACCATGTGAAAAAGCTCTATGCGTTGTCCCAGGACGCGGAAGGCTGGGCCAAGTTCATCGCGAGCTTGGAACCGGAACAGGTCGACTCAGCCTATGAGGCGCTGGTGCGGCTGCGCACCGAGTCGGCGTCCCAGGTCGCCAAGGACATGAACAAGGGCCACTGGGCCCACCCGTTGCCGGGCAGATGGAGCGCGGGGAAGGTGCGAAATATCGGCCTGAACCCTGCATTGGCCGGTCTGCGGGTCTTCCGGGGCAAGGTGATCGGGAAGGGCACGTGGGACGCGATCATCACCGAGGAAGAGCATGACAACGTGGTCGCGGCGCTGGGCAATCCCAACCGGGAAAACGTCAAGGACGGCGACCGGGTCAAGTATCTGCTGACGGGGATCCTGCTGTGCGGCAAGTGCGACACCGGGGTTTCCACTTCCCTGCGTAAAGGCAAGATGACGTACCGCTGCAATACGGGGCATGTGGTGCGGAACATGGCGAAGACGGACTCGGTCGTGGTCGAGCGGGTGTTGCGGCGGTTGTCCTCGGAGGCGGACCAGGAGCTGTTCCAGTACGAGGGGCAGGCCAAGGAACTGACCGCAGCAATTCAGCTTGCTCAAGATCTCCGGGCCCGGCTGGATGGGTTTACCGACAAGGCAGCAGAGGGCGAACTCTCGCCGGAGCGGCTTGCACGGATCGAGCAGAAGCTTGTGCCGAGGATCAAGGAGGCCGAGGCGCGCGCCCGCCAGATCGGCGTGGCTCCTGCGGTGGCGAAGCTGGTCGGGCCGGATGCCGCCGCAGTGTGGGAGACGCTGTCTGTCCGGCAGAAGCGCGAGGTAATCCGGGCGCTGGTCCGGCCCCGGCTGCTGCCCACGACGGGAGGCGCGGCCCCGTTCAACCCCGACCACGTCCGCATGTCGTGGCTTGGACAGCCTGCGCAGATACCTGGTGTGGATTACGAGGTGGAGGACGACGCTGCGGCGTGACTCCCGTAACGACAGAATGCGGCCCCCGGCACTCGGAGCGAGTGCCGGGGGCCGCTTGTCGTCTGTCTTAGGTCTGGGTTTGCATCCGGCGCACGGCCGGTCTGAAGATCTGGCGGAGCCGGTCCCGCTGGGAGTCGGTGAGCGGGAGATTGTCTTCGGCGTCGGCCGCAGCGTGGACGGCGGCGAGTTCAGCCGGGGTCAGCGCGGAGCCCACTTCCAGCGCAACCGGGCTGGTTGTTGCGTCAGGCAGAGCGCTGCTCCGCGTCCAGCGGCTTGCGCTGCTCGGGGACCGAGACGGGGGCCAGCGGCTCACCGGCCTGGTTTCGCGGGTCGATCAGCGGAGTGACCCGCTTCTCTGCGGAGACGACCACGCCGAAGGTCGCCAGCAGGGTGAGGACTCCGGTGATGACTCCGGTCACGGCGTTGCCCTGGTCTGCGGTGAACAGGCCGGAGCCGACGAGCCCGGACACGGCCGCGGTGAGGGCACCGAGGACCGATCCGGCGATGCGGAGCGGGTAACGGGACATGCGTTGTTCTCCTTCTTCTCTAACGGGTTTGGGCGGAAGGCGGTCGAGCGTGTCGTACACGCGCGCGAACAAGCGGGCGATCTTCCACGCGGCGTAGCCCACGAGGACCAGCAGCACAAGCTGCCCGCCAGTGCCGGCGTTCTCGGGCGCGGCGGCTAGGGCAGCGAGAGCCACTGGCCCGCTTGGATCTTGTTCGGGTTGGCGATTCCGTTGCGGGCGCTCAACGCGGCCACGGTGGTGCCGAAGCGGAGCGCGATAGCGGAAAGGGTGTCGCCGTAACGGACCTGGTACCGGCGGTCTCCGCTCGCGGGCGAGCCGGTCAGCCGGAGCACTTGCCCGACACGGATCAGGTTCGGATTGCTGATCGCGTTGAGCGCGGCCAGCGCGGACACGGTCGTGCCGAACCGAACGGCGATCCCGGAAAGCGTGTCACCAGGCCGCACGGTGTATGTGCCTCCGGCGGCGGGCGGAGGAGTCGGAGTGGGTGGCAGTGTCGGCGCGGAGCCGCTGAGTGTGAGCTGCGCCAGGGTGTAGCTTCCTACGGTTGCGTCGCGATCGACGTTGCCGGAAATCCCCGGGACTGTGCCCTTCTGAGTGTGCTGGTGCAACGCCAGCTGAGGGTGTTCCCATCCGGGCTGTCCCGGATCCCCGTTGTAGCGGGCGATCCAGAGCAACACGTCGGCGTCGGCCCACTCGTCCGGGCTCAAGACGTTGCGGTACCAATCGAGGTTGGCGTACACGAGCACGCGGCGGATTCCGGTTGTTTCCCGCAGACGCCGGATGAACTCGCCAACGAACCCGTTCGCGCCGGACCGCAGAGCCGCGGCTTCCATGTCCAGCATCGGGGCGAGTGCGCCGCCGTCGAGAAGGCCCGCCGCACGGAGGTTCGCGGCGAAGTGCTCGGCCTGGCCGCCGACGTTGCCGGGGTGCGCGAAGTGGTAGCCGCCCGGGACGACCCCGGCTTTGCGGGCGGCGGGCACGCGGCTCGCACTGGTGGTGTCGGTATAGGTGGTGTCCTCGGTGAGCTTGAACGAGGCGAACTCGATCCCGTTGCCGCGCACCGCGTTCCAGTCGTTGACCGGGTTCCAATGCGAGACGTCGATACCGTACTGAGTCAGAGAAATATCCTTGCTAGACAGAGGTTTCCGGCCGTTGCGATTGGCCGATCTGGGCGCGCAGCGCGCCAACTTCGATGAGGAGCCGTGCGTTCTCCTGGCGCACGGCGATCAGTTCCGCTTTCACCGCGTTCAGCTCCGTGAGAACGTCGCGGGTGTGGTCGGCCCGGTCGTTGAGCAGGGCTTGGTAACCGGCGTGCAGGGCTGTCAGAGCTTGCTGGTCGGCGCTGGCCCGCGAGGTCCGAACGGCTCGCCGTGCGGTCAGCAGCCCGGTCAGTGCACCGGTGGCGGGGCCGAGGAACGCGGCCAGCGCGGCGAGCCATTCGGGCGTCATGAGATCCAGCCTCTACGCGGCGGTCAGGAACGCTGTCACACGGGTGAACTGCTCGTTCCCGTGCTGCCAGCCGTCGAGGTTGCCGCCCTTCCACTTGGCGATCGCGAGGGACACGGAACGGCCACCGGTGAGCGTCGGACTGGTTCCGCTGACAGGGCGAGGGATTCGGCCGCCTTGGTTGCCGACCATCCCGCCGTCAATGGAGGTGATCCCGGAAAGGATCTTTCCGGCGAGGCTCGTGCCGTCCTTGATCGTGACGTCCACCCCCGTCGAACTGCCGGGAGCAACCCAAACCTGACCGAAGAAACTCAGCTGGTAGGCGTATCCCGGGTCGGGAAACTCTATTGTGGACAGGATCATGCCTGCTGAGTACTGGGCCACGTCGGCACCGGCGATGGTTCCCGTGCTGTACATCTTGACGTTCATCTGGTTGAGGCGAGCCGCGGTGATCGCTTCACCCGCCCGCCATGGCGTGAGGGGTATCGGTTGGCCTCCGTTGCGTGAAGCCGGTCAGCGCGCGACGGCGGCGGGGAATGCGAGGTTGACCCGGCTGCCTCGTTCGTGGCTGCGTGTCAATCCCTCGACGCCGCGCACGACCGTGAATGTCTGCGGCGAGCTGGTGCCGGTGACTGCTCTGACCCGCATCGTTTCGCCGTTGACCTTGACGAGGAACGGGAATTGGTCGGGATGGGTCGCGGTGGTGATCCATAAGGGACCTTGAATAGTGCGGACTCCGAAGCTTGTCTCAGCGGTTCCGAGTCGCGCGGTCGTGTCCGAGCCGTCGGTGTCGGCCCGCCACGGCCCGCCGTCCGGCGCGGTAGGGCCGGTGACGGCGACCTGCCATGGTCGTCCGGGCGACGCGTTCACATCAGTGTCGATTCGGTACGGGCGCAGGGTTTCGGTGTAGCCCTGCATCAGCAGTCCGACCGTGCCCGGCGGGTGTTGCGGAGGCAGACCGGTGACTTCTACCCGGTCGCCGACTTCTGCGCTCAGCCACGGGCTCAGGAGGGCGGGATTGGCCATGATGTTGGGTGACACCTGCGGGTAGCGCATGTCCGGTGAGGTGCCGAGGTGTACTTGCCACCAAGCGATGTCGGGCAGTTGCGTTTCGCTGGCGACATTGACGTCCAGTTGGGCGTCATAGCGGTTGTGGCTTCGGACATGCTCGGCGTCGGTGGCGCGGGTGACGCCGCCGGTGGTTCGGGTCGCAGTGACGTCGTTGTGCGCGTTGCGGTCGTCCAGGGCTGGAGCGAATCCCGGCTTGATGTCGCCCGGCCCGGCCCGGCCGTCCAGGACGAGCGCGGGCGGTTGGGTGTAGAGGGACATGCGGGTGCGGTACGCGAGGCCGGGCAGCGTCCGGCGTTCGGCGAGGATCCCGCCGTCTGCGGTCGCGCACTCTCGCAGCAGGTCCGGCAGGGTCGAGCTGGATCGTTGCGGCCCCATCGGTTCCGTGTTCACGCTCGACCCGGTCAGCACGAACGGGATGCGGTTCTCGGCGCAGAGGCGGCGCAGCCTGTCTCCGGACTGCTCGCCTGTCCACGCTCGGGCAGCGCTGGTCATCGCCGGGTCGAGTTCGGTCGTGGTGCGGTCGCAGTAGACGTGAGCGATGCCGGTTCCGTTCAGGTCGGCGAATCCGTCCGGTTGGCCGACCCACCAGCCGCCGCCGATGACGATTCCCTGCGGCGGGTTGTACAACGACTTGAACCCCGCAGACCCGCCGGTGCCGTAGGGGTATTGGTCATTGACGAAGCCGATGCTTGCCGTGGTGGTCGAGCCGACGCGGGTCACTGAGAACCGCGCAAGCTGAACGGTGCCGTTGAGCGGAAACGGCAACGCCGGGAACTGTGCTACTTCCAGCCCGCCGCCGAGCGCGCTGCGGGTCCTGATGGCCAGTCGGCCGTCCGGTTGGGCTTCCAGCGAGTAGTACGCAGCGATGCCCAAGCCGGTGCCGTAGAGCGTGACCAGCGGCGTGTCCGCCGCCTTGACGCCGTTGTTCGGCAGGCGCAGCAGGAACACCGCGCTGAATGCCCCCGTGTCGGTGTAGCTGCGGAAGAATCCCGATGCCTGCCCGGACTTGAACGCGGGCATCCCCGCACTGGACGGAACATCGTTGACACCGCCTCCAGCGACGTCGCCCGCCACGGTCAGCGCGGGCCCGTCGACGGCGGGCGCGAACGTCGCTGACCCGGCGGGTTCCTCGCATGGCCAATACGCCACCGGAGCGACGCGGCCCGGCTTCGTCAGCTCAGCCCGCGCAGCCGAGGGCGGGGTGACGCGGTTCTGGTCGAGGCGGCGCAGTACACCGGCCGCGGTGACCGCTGTCCGGGATTCGCCGGGGTATCCGTCCGGGGTGGACAGATCACCGTAGGGCCAGTCAGGGACCCACTCGACCACGAACCCGGAGAACCGGGTCCGGCGGTTCGTGATTCCCGTGGCGACTCCGGAGACGGTCCACTTCCGGTTGGTCTCGTCGGCGAACGAGGTTGCGCCGGGTGCCGGCCGCGTGAAATCCGGCGCGGCGACGAGCGGGCCCGCGGCAGTTCGCCGGATCTCCGCCCGGACCACTTCGTCCAGCGCAGCGTCCTGGTCGTCGAGAATCCGGCCGATGCGGATCGGCTGGTCGCTGGCGTAAATCGACGTGGTGATCGGTGCCGCGATCGGATCCCCCAAGACTGTCCACGGGCCTGCCAACGTGTCGGCCGTGTACAGGGTGATCAACAAACCGTTCGCGCCGGTGTCTGCCACGAACATGACGCGCACGGCCCGGTGACGACGCGACGGCATCGGCACGCCGGACCCGAACGGATACGGGTTGACGCCGTCCGGGCTCCAAGTGAACACCAACTGCTCGTCTGCTGTCGTGCTCACCAGCCACGAACGCGTGCCGTCCTCGTCGCCCCACTTCCCCACCAGCGGGATACCGGCCCAATCGTCGAGGACCGCCTCGAACCGGACGTCCAGACTTCCCGTGACGGCGGCTGCCGCCGGATCAGGTGTCGAGGCAACACCGTTTCGCCGGGCAGTGAAGAACGTCCGCTCGTCCGCGACGCTCACCCGGACCGGGGTCCCCAGCGTCAGGTTCGGGTACCACCGTGAGGCCGGGTGGTTCGGGGTGTAGTCGGAATTCTGGTTGTCCAGCGCGAACCGGCAGGACGAGGGCGCGTCGTGCGCAGCCTCGTCCTGCCGCCCCCGGGTGATCGAGATCGGCTCAGGCATCAGGTCGTCGGTCACGTCGGACCAGATCCACTCGGCCGGATTGGCGTTGAGATCCGCCCGGAACGCCATTTCCACCCGGGCGTCCACCAGGTCGTCCACGCTTAGCCTCACCTCCAGGTTTCGTCAGGCTCAGTAGCCGAACGCAAGCTGCACGTTCCCGCCGCCTTGGGCGTGGACGGCGCTGCGCAGCCATGCGGTCAGGTGTCTGTCCAAACCGGACGCGTCGATCACGACGGTCACCCCGTCGTCTCGGGTGCCGCCGGGGCCGCCGGACGCGGCCGCGGCTTGCTCTGGGCGAGCCTGCGGGGAGACCGCGCCGGATGCCTGCGTGGCAGCGGCTCCAGTGACCGTGCCGGACACGTCCAGCGGCAACGCGTCGGTCAGGCCGGTCAGGTAGTCGCGGATCTGCGGTTCGCCGTCCTCCAGACCGGCGAGCAGGCCGCCCATGATCAAGCGGCCGTTTGCGGTGAGCAGGATTTTGTCCCGGGACGGCGGACCCTTCCAACTGGTGATCCAGTCGGTGAGTTCGCCCAGCTTGTCTTTCACCCAGGTGAATCCGGCGGTCAGACCTTTGATCAGTCCCTTGATGATGTTCTTTCCCGCGTCGACCAGCAGGCTTCCCAGATCGCCCAGCAGATCAAGGATCTTGCCTGGCAACGATTTGATCCAGTCGAGAATGCCGCCGATTCCGTCGGAGACGACACCCTTGATCGCGTCCCAGATGCCACCGGCCATGTCCTTGATCCCTTGCCACGCCTTGTCCCAGTCGCCCGAGAGCAAGCCCATGACGAACTCGATCACGCCCTTGACCGTGCGCATGGCACCCGAGATGACGTCCACGATCGCGGAGAAGATCGGCTGCACCAGATCGAACAGCGACTGAATGATCGGCATGAGCAGATCCGCGATGATCTGCACGACTGGCGCGATCGCGCTCACCAACTCGGCGAACAGCGAAGCCCCTTCGGTGATGATCGGCAGCAGCGCAGTCACCAGGTCCAGCAGCGGCGGCAGCAGCGCGGACACAATCTGCAAAAGCGGCGGGATGATCGGCAGCAGCGCGGTCACGATCGACAGGAACGCTTCCGCCAGTGGCGGCAGGATCGGCAGGAGTGCGGAGAGAACCTGCCCGGCGATCTGTCCCAGCAGCCCGCTCACCTGAGTCAGCACGGGAGCCGCCGCAGCCAGCGCATTGGCGATGATGGTGGCCAGTTGCTGGATCACGGACACGACCACTGGCAGCACCGGCATGAGCGCATTCAGCGCCGCGAGCAAAACCGAGGTGAAGACGCCGGAGAGCGCGGAAATCACCGGCATCACTGCGGTCAGCGCTTGCAGCAGCGCGCCGCCGATCTGTGCGACGAACGGCGCTAGCGCGGACACCAGCTGCGCCACTGCCGGGGCGGCGAGTTGCAGAGCCTGCACCAGGAGGCCGCCGAACTGCTCGATCAGCGGCGCGAGGGTTTGCGCGAGCTGCACCAGAGCGGGCGTGATCGTAGCGATGGCTGCCCCGAGCGCACCGCCGAGCTGCCCGACAATCGTCCCGATCGCCGGAGCCAGGGCAGACACGATCGGTGCCAACGCAGCCATAGCCGGAACCAGGACGGACACGAGAGCCTGCGCCGCCGCGCCGAGCACGGGGGCCAGAGCCGTGAGCATCTGGCCCAGCGGTGCGATCGCTGGAGCCAGAGCGGCGAATGCCTGCCCGATCATCGGCCCGAGTTGCCCGATTGCAGGCGCGACCGACGAAACGACGACCTGCCCGATCGCCGTCAGAACGGGCAGCAAACCGACGATGATCGCGTGCAGTCCGGCAAAGATCTGCCTCAGCGCGCCCGCGCCTTCGGCAGACCGGACGAACGCGAGAACCTGACCGGTCACCTCGACCAAAGTGGACAGAAGTCCGCCGCCGGATGCGTTGGCAGCAGAGAAAACCGCACCCACAGTCTTGGCCAGGTTGCCGACGACGGTCACCAGGTCGCCCACCGCTGACAGTCCGGCCGAGAGCCACTGGCGCAGCTGGCCGGACTGACGGGCCTGGGAGATGAACGCGGCGAACTTCTCCGCGCCGTCGGCCAAGCCGGAGCCGAACCCTGGCAGGAAGTCCGCTCCTACCGTCGCGATGTCCCGAAACGCTTGCAGCAGCGGACGGACACCGGCCGCCGCCGCGCTCAAGGACTCGGAGGTGTTGTCGAGGATCGTGCGGACGTCCCGGACGGTCCGGCCTTCGCGGGCAAATGCCGTGAACCCGAGTGCGCCCGCGTTCAGCCCTGCGGCAACCCGGCCCAGCTCGGTCCGCAGCAGCGGCAGATACGTTCCGGCCAGGCCGGTGATCTCGCCCGCGAGCCCGGCGAACAGACGTTGCTGCACGGTCTGACGCAGGCCGGTCAGCTCCGGCCGCAGTGCGCGCGCGGCGTTCGCGGCCGCCCCCATCGACGGCGCAAAGTCTTTGATCGCCTCGGCGTACTTCGCCGGGTCGGACTCCTTGACCGCGTCGGAAAAACCGGCAACACCGAGCTTGAGCGTGCTGACCGCCGCAGCGGCGGCAAGCCCAGCCGCGGGCACCAGCAGCAGCGAGCCGGACGCGGTGGCTGCGGCGGAGCCGAGCCCGCCGAGCACGCTTACAACCTGGCCCGCTGCGGCGGCCAGCGCCGCGTACTTCAGCACCGACGCCCCGACGTTCAGCGTCATGCGCGTGAACTGGACAGTCGTTCGGCTCAGGCCGTCGTCCAGCTCACCGAGGCCGCGCACGGTCGAGCCGATCGACTTGTCCGCAACGGCCTTGATGACCACGGACTTGCCCGACAGTTCCCGGACCAGGCGCTGGAACCGGGTTTCGGCCGGGAGCGCGTCCAGCTCGGCCAGCAGCCGCACGGCGCTGTCGTTGCCCTCGCGGGCCGCCGCACGGATCTGCTCTTTGAGCAGAGCCGTCTGAACCTGCGCAGTCAGGGTGATGGCGGGCGCGTCACGCTCGTTCTGCCGGACCTGGTCCCGGATCTCCCTGCCGAGCCCTTGCAGGCTGGGCAGGAGCTTGAAATAGGCGTGACCGACCGTTGCCACCAGGCGCTCACCCCCGCCCGGTTCCGGGGGTGCTACCCGTTACGCATCCACACCGCGATCTCGCGCAGAGACTTCAGTTCCGGATCGCCGGTGCCGGCCGGAGCCGTGCGGGCGGGCGAAGCGGTGGCGGTGGCGGTGAACGCCTCGATCGGGTCGGCAAGCTGAGCGTCGGTGATCTCCTGGCCCAGTGCGCTGGCGACAGTCGCCCACAGGGCGGTGATCCGCCGCTCGGTGACCGAGGCCAGCAGGTCGGCGCGGGTCCAGGCTCCCCGCGGATTCAGCACGCGCCAGACGGCCGCGTCGTCGGGCAGATAGGTCACCAGCGCGCACACGCGCCGGTAGGACAAGCCGCCCCGGTACAGGTCGAGCATGTCGACCCCGTACCGGAGCAGGTCCGTTTCCAAAGCTTCGGCGGTCGCCTCGTCCGCGAGCAGCAGGGCGACCGTTACGGGTTTCCCCGCCCCAGCTCCTTCATCACAACGGCCGAGAAGTCCTCGGCGTCTGCGGCCGTGGCGGCCAAACCGCGCCAGGTCGCGTACTGGTCCGCGCCGAGGATGAGTTTCAGCGCGGTGAGGTGCTTGCCCTCTTCCTCCATTTCGAGCGCTTCAAGGGGGAACTTCTCAGGACTGGGCAGGGAGAAGCGTTTGCCCCGCCAGGTCACGGCCAGGTCCCGGCCTGATGCCGCAGGCTTGCCGATTGCTTCTGTGCGTTGCCGAGTTGCCATCAGGTAGGTGTGCTCCTTTGGATGAGGTGTGTTGTACGAGGCACTGTCGGTGCGACATGGATACTGAGATCGCCAGCGAGGACGGACGAGGGAGACGCACGTGGGCGCGATACTGGAGGCCACACCCGAGATGGGCGAATGGTCGGTGGAAGTCCGGCGGGAGTCGGCCTACCTGACCGGCTCGGGCTACAACGAACTCGCCTTCGACGGCGGTCCAGAGCCTCATCACGTCCCGCGCGTCCTGTGGGACGAAGAGGAACCGTTCGGCCGGGCCGAAGCCCCGGACGAGATCGTGCGGGCCGTGGCGTTCGCGATTCCGGCCGAAGACGCGAGCAAGGTGCGCGCCGCGCTCGACCAAGTCATCGCGAACCCCAGCTATGTCGAGTTCATGCGGGAAAACCCGGCACCTGCGGGCACGTGGCGTGTCGAGCAGGCCGATGGCCTCGTTCGTTTGTACGGGCCGGTGATCGCGTTCGGTTCTCACAAGCCGTGGGCGTTGCACCCATCGGTCGAGCTGGAATACAGCTCCCTAGCCGAGCTGCGCGCAGCGTTGGTCGAGCTGGCCTGAACTTCACTTCCCGGGCGGCCGGTCCTCGGCGATCACGTCGAGCGCACCGGTTGCCACGGCCGGGGCACCGAAGAGCACCGCCGGGTCATTGGTAAGCCACACGGCGATGTAGGTCTTGCCCTTCGGCGGTGCGAGAGCGGAGAACGTCAAGCCCCATCGGGCTTCCTGCGTCCGCGAAAACTGGGCGTCCTCGGTTTCGGAGACTTCCGCGCGCGGCAGGTAGAGCCGGTGACTGTAGATCTCCTCGTCAGAAACCACGTCCGTCCAGTCGACGCAGAGCGCGCGGACATCGCTTTTCGGAATGGAACTGATCTCGGCCCGGTAGTTCTTCGGTGCGCCGGTGCCGACGGCAGCGAACTTCATCCCGCCGAAATAGGCGGAAAGCACCTCGCCCTTGGTCTCCTGGAACACCGAAGCGACCGTCAGTTCCTGGGATTTGTAGATGTAGCGGGCTGGGGTGAGCTGCTGCCAGTGCTCAGTGCCTTCCTTCTCCACCTTGCGCGCCAGCGTGGTGCCGTCCGGTGTGGACAGGCCCAAGCCGGTCCAGGGTGCCGCCAGTGGGCTGGTTGCGTCGGCAGGTTCCGGAGTATCCGGCGGAGCTAGCGACACCTCACCGGTGCCAGGCACGCGCACGAGCGCACTGTTCATTGCCATATAAGGAGAATCCTCCAAGCCAAGTCAGGCCCGGGTCGGTGTCCGGGCGTATGCGGTCAAACTGGCCGTTGCTAACGGTGTCGCAGTGAAGGGGTCGATACCTGCAATCGGGGCACTGACGGGTGCTCCGCGCAGCAGCGCTCCAGTCGGCTGCGGTGCGCACAGCAGACCCAACGCGATACCGGCAAGCCGCTTGGCGCTGTGGATGTCGCAGTGCCAGCAGTTCAGCCGGATCACGGCACGCTGCACAGCAGGCCAATCCCACCGGTGCCCGTCCTCGGCAACGAGCAGCCATGGAATCGACGGCGGGCCTCCGTCGTGTCCACGGCCGGTCTCGGTCGAGACCTTCACGCCTTTGACAGCCGGATCAGCCACGGTCATGAGCAGACTGCGCAACTGTCGGACAACCAGTTCGGCTACGTCGAGCGGAATCGGTGGGAACAGGGGCTTACGCGCCTCTCTTTAGAGCTGTGACATTTGACATGACAATGTCACCTCGGTTGACCAGCGGGGTTGCAGGGTATTCCTGGGCGTAGGACTGTGTGGAGGTCAATCAGGCGGCTACATCACTAGGCGAGACACGGAAGCGGTGATTGAGTTGGATACGCTAGCCCTCACGTCCGGAGAGGTAACCCCCGGCGCATGGCGGGTGTCCGCTCGTGGCGAGCTTGATCTTTCAACGCAGCTCAAGATGGCAACTTGCGTTGGAGACGTACTCGCAGTGCAGCCGTTGCACCTTGTACTGGATCTGACCGGGTTGAGGTTCTGCGCTGTTGCCGGTCTGCGGCTGCTTATCGAGACGCGGGACCGTTGTGCTGCGCTCCATACCCGATTTGATGTCCTCGCCAGGCGTGATGTGAGCAGGACGCTCCGGATAGTCGGCCTGCACGACCTGCCAGTCACCGAGGTTCCAGAAGGTAAGTCCGTGTCTGACTATTCGTTCTCACCTTCACCCAATCCGGTGACCTCGAACCCGTTCGCCTCAGCCGCGCGCTTGAGCAGCCCGTAGCGCGCTTCCATGCCGACACCAGCCGGATGCCGGATGGCGACGGTGGCTGAAGTCCGGTCGGTGGCGGCCTCGGTGATGACCTCCACCGGAAGCGCTTCACCGCTGGTGACGCGGTGGCCCTGCGCGCTGGCGGTATCGGCCACCTGTCGTGCAGCCGCGCGCACGGCCTCGGCGACTTCCGGTGAGTTCAGCAGCTCCCGCGCGCCGTCCGAATCGATCGTGATTCCGAAAATGCTTGGCAGCGCCAGGGCTCAGCCCTCCGTATGAGTCAGAACGGTTTCGTAGTGGAGGAAACCCGGCCGGGGCTCGAACCGGGCGGGTTCTCCTTCCACCATGAACGTGCGGCCGTCGTAGGTGATGCGCTCGCGCGCGTGGATCGGCTCGGCGGTCAGCAGCCACCAGGCCCCGGTGACCGCAACCCGTCCCGGGGACGGTTCGGTGCCGCCGGTGCGGGCGGTGTCGCGCGGCAGCAAAAGGCCGGCGACGGGACGCCGTGGCGCGTCCGGGCCGTAGTCGAGCGCCGGGGTCGGGTTGTCGTAGGCGTCGGGGGTTTCGCGAGGGCTGATGACGGTGAGTTGGTGCGGCAGGTTCAGGGCGGCGGCTCCTCCCATGGGAACGGCTCGGCCAGTTGGCCGTCCGGCCCGGGGACCGGCAGCGTGTACGGGCCGCCGTCGTCCGGCTCGGCCGCATAGGGCGTCCGGACGGAACGCAGGCCGCTGCGGCGGGCCAGCCGTCGCAGAACCTTGTGGTCGTGGTCGGTGAGGTAAACCCCAGAGGTGGCGTCGTCGCCGTAGCGGTAGGTGTACTGGCCTGCGGTTTCGGAGCTGTAGCCCTCGGGGTTGCGCACTGCTCGGCCCGCCGCCTGGCACACGATGGTCACGACGGCGGGCGGGACGGTCGGTGTGAGCAGCGCGGGCGGCAGCTCGGCGCGCACCAGGTTCGACGCGTCGACCAGCGCGGTCAGAGCGCGGGCCTCCGCGTCGGGAGTGGTGAGGTTGACCCCTGGCCGGGCTTTGAGCTGCGCGAGAGTCGCCAGGGGTTCCGGCTCCGCGGGTTCGGTCACGCGGCAGGCGCGGTGGTGAATCGCACGGCGCGCTTGACCGAGCCGTCATCGGTCGTGGTGCTGGCTCCGGCCAGCGTCGAGACCACGGACCGGTCCTGCTGGTACCCCGGGTCGTAATCGCGGACCAGGCGCATGGCGAACCCGCCGTAGGTCGTCGCTTGGCCGAACGTCGCTCCGGCCGGAACCTCCAGCGCCCGAGTCACCAGCGGGAACGCCGTGGTGTGGTAAGCGACGCCGGAGCCGTCCGCCAGGTAGTTGCTCGGCAAGACGGTGAACCCGTACAGGCGGCCGATGATCGCGTCGCGCAGTGCCTGCGGCGAGCCGGACGCGTCCACCGGGACCAGCCGTTTCTGCGGGTCGTTGAGCAGCATCGATTCCAGCTCGGACGACACGGCGAACCAGCGCTGATCGAACGGCACGCCCGCCTTGTTCAGCAGCGCGCGGGCGTGAATGAGCTGGGTGTGCAGGTCAGTCCCGTCGGCCTTGACGGTGATGGTCGAGGACAGGGCGTTCATCTGCCCGGCGACCATGCTTTCCACCCCGATAGCCACGCTCTTGGCCTGCGGAGTGGCAACCTGCTTGGTGAAGTCCTTGACCTGCAAGGTCAACTGCTCGTCGGGAAGGTTGATTCCCTTGTACAGGTAGGTATCCAGCTTGACGTCCACCGACTTTTCCTCGGCGTCGTCGATCACGATGGGCTTGTTCTCGGACCGGTTGAACGTGCGAGCCGGGCCGACGACGGTGTCAGTCCGGACGGTGACGGTGTCGCCCTGCTTGCCGGTGAAATCGGCTTCGGCGTCGCGCCACGCGGTACCGGCCAGCACGGTCTGCTGGGTGAGTGCCGCGATCGAGGCGGACGCGATCTGCTTGGGCGTGAGGAACTTGTTGGCCATAGGCGGGTGCTGTTCTCCTGAGGTTGGAAGGCGGGCGGGAACGGGGTGGGCTACTTGCCCCAGACCAGGCGGCTGATCTGCTCGGGTGTGTCCTCGACCGGTTCGGCCGGAGCGCTGGCCGCCGGGCGCAGTGCTTCCACCGGAGGCCGCCCGGTGGCGGTGCGGGCAGGCGGTGCGGCAGTCGTGACCAATGCCGAGATGACCCCGGCCAGCTCGGCGGCGTCGGCCGTAAGCTCTTCGGCCGTCGCGCCGTTGAGCCGGGCGGCGAGCGCGTCCGGCAGCTGTGCCGTCCGGATGACGGTCAGCCGGGCCAGGTCGAGTTCCGCGGCTTCGGCGCGCTGCTTCGCGGCGGCGGCCTGCTCGGTCAGCTGCTCGGCCTGTTCGCGCAGCGTCGCCAGCTCGGCAGGCTCGGCGGGCGGCTCGGCCGCCGGTTCCGGTTGCGCGGCAACCGGCGGCACCGGGGTTGCCGGGTCGGCGGGAACGGCGGCGGCCTGGGCTGGCTCGGCGGCAGGGGCTTCGGGCATTGCGAGTACTCCAAAGGGTCGGTGAGCAGGGCAGGGTGGAAGGCCACCCGCCCGGTTTCCTCATGCGCGACAGCGGGGAGACGGCTGTTTTCGGGCTGTCGTGGGAATCCGGGCGGGTGGCCGGTCTGATGGCGCTCAGCCGCGACGGGCGACGGCGTGAGCGCGGCGGAAAGCGTTGCGGGCGTCCTTGCCGGACAGACCTGCTGTCGCGGTCTCCCACAGTGCGGCGAACCGTTGGGACGCTTCGGGGAGCACGACGGGGCCGAAGACGGGTTCGGCCTGGCAGTTGCAACCGTCGTGGTACTCCTCCCCGGTCGCGGCTGCGGTCGTGGCGGATCGTTCGGAGCGGTAGAGCACGGCTTTGCCGATGGCTCCCCGACTGGCGAGCATCGCGCAGAACGCGCACGGGTTTTCGTCGGTGACGCGCATCCAGCCCCGTGCTGCCCGGTCGTCCCGCACTGCGGTCCGAACGGTCGCACGGCCCGCCTCGAGTACGTGGCGAGAGCTGGCCGCAGCGACACCCGGCCCGGCCCGGTCCAGCGCACGCGCGGGGTCCCAGCCGCCGAAGACGAGCCGGACCACCGTGCGAGTGCCGGTGACCCGCAGCGAAGTCAGCGCGCGGTCTCGCCACGGCGCTGACGTGCCGGCCGGACGGGCGCGCGGCGTGAACGCCGCAGCCGCGGGGACCTCGGCCCGCCGGAACTCGCGGTAGTAGGCCGCCGCCAGCTCGGCCGAGTCGTCGCGGTGCCGCGCCAACACGGACAGGATTTGCCCGGCCCACCCGGCATCGGTCAGTCGCAGCGGGTCCAGCGACCGCCAGACGGCGAGGACTTCGGCCACGACCCGCGCGGAGAGACGACCTTGGGCAAGCCGGTGCGCGGTGGTGACCGCGCGTCCGGCCCTGGTGCTGGCCATGGCTTCACCGCCCGTTCGGGTCGGCGGTGGCGCGGGCCAAGGTGTCGGCCAGCAGAGCGTGCCCGTCGACCGACTGAGGCATCTGCTCCCAGCGGCGCACGTCCTGGTCGGTGACTCCGGGCAGGCGTTCCCAGGCTGCGCGTGCGGGCACGTCGAGCATCTGCACGGCCTTCCCCCAGGCGTCCACGACGGCCGACAGCGGACTGGTCGAGGTGTCGCGCCAGCGCGCGACCGAGGTCGTGTCGAGCCATCCGGCCTCGTCCCCGGCCGCGAGGCAGGACAGCCGCAGCGTCTGCTGCCACGACTCGCCGTAGGAGGTCTTCCGCTCGCCGACCCGACGTTGCAGTCCGGCGTCGGCGGCGGCGATCGTGTCGGCCGCGAGGTTGGACAGCGAACCGTGCAGCGCCCACGCGGGGGTCTGAGTGATCGCGGCGAGGTGCCGCAGAATCTGCTCCAGCACGGCGACGTAGCCGGACATGTCGGTGGAGTCGAACGTGCCGAAACGCGTCTCGGGCGAATCGGAGTGCAGCAGCCGATCCGGGCCGATCGGCGGTTCCTCGTCGTCGTCCAGCTCCAGCCCGGCGGCCCAGCGCTGCCGGTGCGCGCCGTGCTCGCCGGTGGTCATGAGCAGGAACGTCTGGTAGTTCAGCCGGTCCTGGATGTCGAGGACCGGGGCGACCACGCCGGGGCTGTCGGCGTCCAGGTCCTCTTCATCGAGGAACCGGACTACCGGGCAGATGCCAAGTCCGTGTTCCGCGTGGTCGAGGTAGGACGGCCCACGGCCGGGCTCGTCTTCGGACAGGGTGTAGACCGCCTGGTCGTCGAACAGCCGGTAGACCTGGCGCGGTCCCTCCGGGGTCCAGGACGTCTTCCGGTGCAGGGCGTAGATCGGCCACGGGTCCGCGTCGTCGGCGTAGACGGCGGTCATGTTGCGCGGGGACACGCCCCGGATGACCGGGGCCGTGTCGCCGGGTAGAACCGTGGTGTACGCCCAGCCGTACTTCAGCGTGGCGCGGTGCACCGCGGCCTGGCGGCGGGCCATGCCGTTTTGGTTCCAGTGCGTCCAGCCGAGTGGTTCGTCGGCCTGGTCGTCGCCGAGCGCGCGGTAGCCGTCCACGAACAGGTTTTGCGCGAGGAGTTGCATCAGCAGGCGGCACCAGTTCGTGCGGGACCGGTCGAGCAGCCAGCGGTACGCCCGGCGGGCCGAGCGGGGTGCGAACGGCAGATCGTGATCACCCTGGACGTAGCGGTGAATCCGGTCGTTGCGGGCCTGGTCTGGCCAGACAGCCTCAATCCGGTGAGCGATATCCGAAGCCTGAGAAGGCAGCAGGGTCACGACCACCTCCCTTCACCACATGCTTTGGCTACAATGTGGTGCACGTTTCGACCTTGAGGGGGGTCTGTGGGAATCGCTGAAACGCTCGCGGCGAAGACCGTCAGCGAAAATATCTTGCAGAAGGTATTTTCTGTGATCGTGGGAATTTGTTCTACTATCTGGATAGGCTTCGCGGCGGGTGCCAGGATCACGTCGCCGATCGACATAGCTGGATATGTCGGAGACTATCTTGGCCTTTCTCGTGCTGCGGATAAGCTGACACCAGTGACGTCATGGTCCGCCGAGCCGCGCCATCTGGCCTTGTTCATCGGTGCCGCAGTGATTGCCGGGATGCTCTTCAATCTAAGTGCCGCGCCCACGGTTCCAATTCAGAGTTCCGCTGCGCAGGCGGCTTGGGTATTCTTTCTCGTTGCCGTGCAGGGTGCCGGATTCTTTGTGACGCTTGGAATATGCGTCAGCCTGGGGGTAATTGCATTCGGTTTTGCCTGGCTGCAAGCCGGGGATTCAGTGGCACGACCGCTTGCCTGGACTGCACTGTGGACCAATCTTGCGATTAATGCGCTCGGAGCTTTCTACCCTCTCTCGCTCCTGCTCATATGGTTTTCCGTTTCTTACAAGGGTAATATTCCGGAAGACTCGTCACGTGAATACACGCAGCCGACCGGTGCGGCGCCTTCCGCGTCGAGTCCACTCGGGAGACGCGAGTACTAGTCGGCGGACGTGCCGTGCGCCGATCAGGCACACGGCAAGGTCGATCTTGTGTGGCGAGTCCCGCGCCTCTTTCCGGATGAGTACTCCGTAGCGGGTCGGCTGGCGGCGGGCGTTGAGCACGTGCCGGGTGAGCCGCGAGTCCCCGTCGTGGGTCAGGGCCTTCTGCTTGATCTCGGCCAGCGTGCGTTCCACGGCCGGGACGAACTCCGGGACCTTGGCACGCATGTCGAACGCGACGGCCGAGCGGCTGCGCCCGGGGGTCGCGTCGACCAGCAGCCGGTCCCCGAACTCGAACGCCCACGCGTCCACGTAGGACTCGAACTCGCGGACGTCAGCGAAGAACCCGACCACGTCGAACCGGTCGAACGCGGTGCGCACCGCCAGGTCGGCGGCCGCCCGCTCGACTTCCCAGCCGGCACCGGCGGGGCCTTCGGGCTTCTCCTGACAGTGCAGGACGGCGGCGTGCCCGTCGGACATCCGCACGGCTACCAGGCCGGTGGCGTCGTCGTTCTTGCTGCCGTCAAAGAACATGACCACCGTGTCGCCGTCGAGCAGCGGGGGCCGCTCGGGATCGTGGCAAGCCGTCCACTCCGGCGCGGTGGTCCACGCGGTGGCGGCCGAGGAGCGCTGGTTGAAGAAGTACCGGCGGGATTCCTCCGGCGCTTTGGTCAGATCCCAGAACTCGTTCTCGACAATGCCGGGCAGGTCCATCCAGTCCGCTGCCGGACCGTAAACCTCCCTCAACGCCGCCACCATCGCGTCCAGGTCGGTCAGCTCGACGTCGGCCGGGGCTTCGCGGTGGTCCCACAGCAGCCGGGCCGAGCGGGTGCGGCCCTCACGGATGGCTTTCGCTTGCCGGTCGAGCGCCTCCAGGATCGAGTCTTCCCCGGCCTGGTACATCGTGGACGTCAGCAGCCCCCACGGCTGAGCGGCCTTGCGCTTGCGCAGGTTCCGATCCACCGTCTTGAACATCCGCCGCAGCTCGGGCGTGATGTACAGGTGCGGTTCGTCAAAGATCGCCAGCGATTCCTTGCCGCCGTCCTTCGCCGAAGAGCTGGCGGTGGACGGGACGATTTCCCCGCCGCCGGGCAGCAGGACCCGGGTCAGCCCGGCGGCGTCCTTCGGCAGATCCTCGCCGAGCGGGCCTTCGGTGAGGTTGTAGTGAATGACGTCGTAGGTGTTGCCGGTCTGGCTCTCTTCCGTTGCCAGGCAACGGATGTACGGATACGTGAGCTGCTGGCCCATGGGTTCGCCGGGCTCGTAGGTGTAGGTGAAGTCCCGCCACCGGTAGGTCTCGCCGCCGGTGGCCCATCCGCAGAACCGGCACGGGCCGAACGCCTCGAACAGCCCGACGAATCCCGCGATCTCCGACTTGGCGCGGCCTTTCGCTCGGGAGAGCACGGCCCGGCTGTACTGGCGGCGGCCGTGGCCGTCGAGGGCGTAGGCGTCGACCAGGAACCCGGCGAACTCGTCGTCCAGGTCGACGTCGTCGCCCTGGACGTCGCCGGGGCCGTGCACGGTGAAGTGCTCGACCCAGGCTGAGCCGAGCCAGCCCAGCGAGCGGGCCCGGTCGTGACCGGGGGCGTAGACCAGCTCACGCGCCACCGGACAGCCTCCGGCGGCGCTCGTCGAGCCGGGTCACCGCGGCCGCGTCCGGAACTGGCGGAGCGTCGGCGTCCCCGTCCGGACTCGTGTAGCGGATGCGCAGCTTCAGCCGGTCCTCGTGGGTGAGGCCGAGTTTGGCCGCGCGCAGCCGAAGCTCGGCGGCGCGGTTGGCCTCTCCGCGCCAGAACGCGTCGACCAGCACCGCGGTTTCCATCGCGAAACGCCAGTCGGTGTCGGTCCAGAGGCGGCAGTGCGGCATGTGCCGGACCGCGTCCCACCACGCGAGGGTTTCCGGATGCCACTTCTTGCGGCCGTTGCGCGGCAGCTCCGGTGACTCGCCGTCGAACGGGACCGCCTCGACGGTCGTCCAGTCGTAAGCCTTGGGGTTGCGGTTGCGCGAGTTGGCCGAGGGCGGCCGTCCGGTGATCGCCAACGGTCACCCCCTCGAATCAGGCGGCAGCCGGATACGGCTTCGCCAGCGGGGCGACCTGGCGGCGCATCGCGCGGTCGAGTGGGTACAGGTAGCGGTGCTTTACCGCGGCTTCGGAGACCCGGCGCACGTGCGGGTCCAGGGTGCGCCGCACGAACTCCTCGGCGGTCTCGCCCGCCGGCCTGTGGACCGCCAGGTGGCGCAGCGTCCGGCCGTGCACCAGCTGCCCGTGAACGACGTAGGAGACGTTCGCGGCGCTGGTGGTGCCGGTGTAGATCCAGTTCCCGGCCTGGTAGATCCCGCCGCGGTGGCCTTGGGCGGTGTCGGCGTAGGACACGATCAGCCGCAGGCCGGGGCAGGCGGCGCGGAGCTGGCGCAGGCTGGCCGCGACCATCTGAGTCACCGGGTGCTCGTGCGGTCGCAGTGCGACGCGCAGCAGCTCGACGCACTCGGTCTGGTCCAGGCCGTAGGGGTGGCCGAGCGCGGCGGTGGCGGATCGGCCGAACATGACGACGCCGGAGAACTCGCCGTGTTCCCAGACTCCGAAGGGAGCGATCTTGCTTCGCGGCATCTTCTGCGAGTAGTGCCAGCGCAGCACGGCGTACTGGGCCGCGTGCCATGAGCAGGGGGCGACCAGCAGAGGGACGGCCGGGTCAGCGTGCGGTCCGCCCGGCGGGGGCAGCTCCGCGGCATCGGCGGGCGAGCGTGCGGGCAGAGAGCTGGTCGAGGCGGGGAACGCTGATGAGCGGGCGGAAGTCGGGTTCGCGGGCATCCTTGGTCCGGGGACGGGGTGAGGTGGCGGCCAGAGCGGCGTCACCTCCCAGCAGGTCAGAGGTGGCGCGGCCGGACCGCCACGGCCGGCAACGGACCGGGGTGGCGAAATCGCCGGAGTTTCGTACAGACCGCGAGGTGCTATGCCTAACCGGTGCGGCGTCCGGGGCGGCGAGGGGTCACCCCCCAGGGGTGGCGGTGCGTGATGACTGGCGGTTGCTGCGCGTGGTCGGGCTGGTCACGGCGTCATCGTGAGTGGTCGTCTCGGGCTCGACCCTCGCCGGGCCGGTCGGCTCGGCCTGCGCGTCAGGCGCGGCGACGGCCAAGCCGGTGGACAGCAGCCACTCGGCGGCCGCGTGGTCGTGGTCTATGACGGTGCGGGCGGGATGTCCGCCAAGTGAGCGCAGCAGCAGGATGCGCACGTGTTCACCTCTCGATCAGTCCGGGGTGCGGATCGGCGGGCCGACGCGCGGACGGGCGTCGGGAGGCAGCGGCCCGGCCGCCTTCGCGACCGCTCTTGGTGGCGTGGCACGGTCCGCAGATCCCTTGCAGGTTCGCGTCTGAATGGTCGTCGCCAGGGTTGATGTGGTCTACCTCGGTCGCGGGCGCCAGCTGGCATACCTGACAGATGGGGTCGCGGCGCAGGACGCGGGCACGCCTGCGCGGCCAGTCGGGGGGAAGCCGGGCGGCGCGGTCGCTGCCGAACCAAGCGGGCAGGGTTCACCGCCTCGCCAGCGTCGAACGGAGACCGCGCGCGTGCGGGAGGCGGATACGGGAGAGCCCCGGTTACCGAGGGGGAGGGGGTAACCGGGGCTCTCAACCGAAAGTGTAGGGGACTGCCGTGCAAATACACGTATCCAACATGATCAATCTAGCGTTCGGTCCTGGTCAGGCGCAACCGGGTTCTGTTCGCGGGCGGCAGTGACGTGCCGTAGCGCGGTCCGGTAGTTGATGCCGAGACGCTGAGCGATGTCCGGAGTGGACAGTGGTTTTCCGTCGTCGGTCTGTTCGTTCAGCAGCTCGGCCACGCGCGCGGACAGCTCTGTGCGGGGAACGCTTTCGGTGCTTCCGGCCGGACGTCCGCCGCCGCGCTTTCGCTCGGGATCGGCCCGGCTGGCACGGTATGCCTCGACTGTGGCGCGGTACCAGAACGGCACGCCACCGAATTCCCGGTCGGCCGGGGGCACCAGCGGGCGTTCCCCTTCGGTGCGGGTCCGTTGCCGTTCCATGCTTTCATACCGCGTCCAGGTGGCGGTGCTCATGCCCGCCTCTTGCGCGGCCTCCGGCCGGTCGAGCAGATCTCGAGGATTGCCGAGCGCGGGCAGCTCGGGCACAGGCTCCCCGCGCGCGAACGCGGCTGCCTGCGCCTCGTCCCACAGCTTGCGGTGCGTCTTGCCCCGCGCCGGATTCACCGGTGCCGGATGTCCCGGCCGTTCCCACGGGGCGGGGTTGGCACGTTGCGCGGTGCGCAGGCTCATGCCGTGCAGGGCGGCAATGTCCTCTTGAGTGATCAGCGTGCGGCCCGCCGGTATCACAGTGCTCCCCCGTTTCCGTCTCGACGCGTTCTCATGCCGGTGGCGAGAATAGTCCGCTGCCCCGGTTCCTGTCTGGAACCGGGGCAGCGGATCACCGACTAGTTTTCGACGGCGGTCCGGCTGTCCTTGCCGACCTTGGCCTGCCCGGTGTCGGCGTTCCGTCCGTCGCGGCGGCCAGCTACCGCCCCGGCAATGTTGTGCTTGTCCTCGCGGCCGAACTTCAGGTCAGGGTAACGCTTCTCGAACGCCGCCTTAGTGCGTTCGGCGTCGGTGACCAGGACCAGTTCCCCGGCCTTGCCCTTGACCTTCTCCGCCATGGCTTCGCGCGACCGGACGATCTTCTCCGCCACGCCCGCACCGTAGGCGGGCAGGTAGGACCGGAAGAACGTGCGGCGCTCAATGTTGGCGTTGGCAGGGGTGTCGAACTTGCCCTTCCGCTCATCCATGTGCGCACGGGCGGCGGCCATGCCCTGAGTCTCGGCCTGAAGCAGGATCGAGGGCAGCAGCAGCTCAAGCGCCTTGAGCGTCGCGGCCGGGCCCATGATCAGCACCCAGCGCGGCTTGCCGTTCATCAGGTTTCCCATGGTGCACACGGAGCAGCCGTGCGCCTCGGCCACCGAGTAGACCAGCGAGGCGCGCGCCTTGCCGTGCCAGCCCTGGCCGGAGACCTCGAACTCAAGCAACCGGATCTGTTCCGGACGCTTGCCCTCGCGGTGGCGGACGGTGGCCGCGTCGAGGTTGTGCTTGGCGATCAGCTCGGCGGCCTTCGCCGCGAAGATCTGCGCTTCCTCCGGCGTGGCGGCCGAGTCTTCGGCCTTGGCCAGCAGCTTCTGGACTCGCTCGGTGATGTTGGCATTGGTAGCCACGGTGGTGATCCTTTCGGTTGATCACGGTGGGTTGTGGTGTCGGGAGCGGGGTTCTAGGTCCGTTCCCGACAAGAAAAATACTATCCGAACTTAGCGACACAGGGAAGGGGGTCCAGTGGTGACCCGCCCCACGTTCCCGGACGGGTCACCACTGGATGGGTTGCGGCGTAGGGCTGTTTTCTACTCCTCCGCCGTCGCGGGGCCGGTGCGCTCGGCCCGTTCGAGGATCTGCCGATACAGGTTGGTTGCGCAGGATCGGACCGATTCGTGCGGGGGCAGCTCGAAAACGTCGACCTTCAGCGGCTCAAAGCGCGTGAGCAGGCTCAGGCGCGCGTGGTGCGCCAAGGCGTGCGCACGGCCTCCGGGGCACGGGCCCCCGATTCCGAGCCGGACGCACCAGCGGCACGGCTCATTGTCGGCAATGCGGTCCGGAATGGTGTAGAGCACGAGGACGTGCGCACTGGGCGGAGCGGTCAGGCAGTAGACGGCCCATACGCGCGTGCCGCCTGTCTGTCCATTGTGGTCGATCATGGCGCGAGTTCCCTTCGGGCAAAGATTCGGGCCCGACGGCCGGAGACCTTGCCCGGCGTATTGTCGGGCGAAGTCTGGAAAAGCGGGGCGGCGAAACGAGTTCCGCCGCCCCGCGCGGGCAGGGGTCCGGCTACTGCTGGGGGATGACCTTCCGGTCAGCGATCATGCGCTTGACCGCGAGCATGGCGACATCCCAGCCCAGTCCGGCGGGAAGCGCGACGACGGCCGTGGACACCAGCGCACCGGCCTCCAGTTCGGCCCGGTCGCGCTCGATCGCAACGTGCAGCTTCATCCCGGGGCACGTTTCCTGCTTTCGCTCCCAGCACAGTGCGCACGGTTCGTCGTCCGTGGCGAAATTCGCCATCAGCCGGACAATCGTCGGTTCCCACAGCGAGGGCGCGTCGTCGGCGGGGACGCGGGGCAGCGTGCCCTCGGGGTAGCCGTCCAGAAAGTTGCCCAGCGCGGCGAAGCGGTAGAGGACCCACCACTCAATCATGTTGTCGTGCAACGTTTTTCCTTCCGATTCTGATCACGGTGCGTGTCCGCTGGGAGCGGGGTTCTAGGTCCGTTCCCAACAAGAACAATACTATCTGAAGTTCACGACAATGGGAAGCGTCTTGGGGCTTGTGTGACCCGCCCCATATACTGGCGGTGCCCTTCCGTTTGATCACGGTGGAGCACGCGGGACCGGCGGGTTCTAGCCACCCTTCGGGGCGGTCGCCGGTCCCGCACCCTCTCAACCGGCCAGAAGCGCGCCGCGTCGACGTTGCCAGGACTCCAACACCGCGTTCCGCTCGTACAACGGCCGTCGCCGTGACCCGTGATTGGTCCAGCCGTCCTCGCTGCGCCAGCGCCGAAGGGTTCCGGCCGGGACGGTCAGCCAGGCCGAGAGCGCCGCGACGTCCGATACCGGAGTGCCTTGCGCGTCGCTCAGTTCGTCCCATCGATCGCGCGGCCACCGGGTGCGGCATCGCGGACAGATGATCCGGTCCGCGTCGGCGCGCACGCGCAAGCGGGTTCCGCACGGCTGCCCGGTCGTCTCGTCCGGGGCTGGGCAGGTGCCGACGGGCAGGCTTGACTCGGCCGTCCCGGTCGCCGTGCGCACCGACGCGAGCAGCGTCCGCACCTCGTCGGCGAAGTCGCCGACCCAGTATTGCCGGGTGATGTAGTCGAACCATTCGACCAGGAACGCGGATTCCCCGCGCACGGTGCGCGTCGACAGGCCGAGCTGCTCGGCGATCTCCTCGCGCAACTGCTCCAGCGAGGTGTCCAGCTTGCCCGCCCACGGCTGGTGAGCGGTGAAGTCCAGCCAGCTGACCAGCAGCTGCCCCTCGCGTCGCGCGGTTGCGTCCGGCAGGCCGTGGCCGGTGTCCTTGCGGACGTTGTCGGCCCAGCTCGAGAGGATCTCCAGCACCGAGTGCGGGTCTCCCTCGTCCTCAGCGCGGGTCCGGCGATCGGTCAGGGCCAGCACGGCGTCCCGGGCCGGTGAGCGGGGGCCGTAGCCCGGCGATACGCGCCCGCCGGCCGAGTTGCCGCCCGGTACGGCGGCCCGGATCAGCTCCGGGTACAGGCGGGCCAGTTCCTGGATGTCGGCGCGCAGTTCGTCCGCGCACGGATCGCACGTGCGGTAGCCGTGCTGGGCGCGGAACGCCTCGCCGGTGCGCGTGCGGCAGCCGAGCAGGCACCGAACCTCTGAGTCCTCGTCGGTGCGGGTCGTCATCGAGTGTTCTCCTTCGCGTCCTGCTGAGTGCTGGCTGTCTGGCGTGCGGCTTCTGCGCGGGCGCGCTCCAGGCGGGACGGATGCATTCGAGTGAGCTTGTCCCGCGGCTCCAGTTGTCCGGCGCGGTTGCGGGACAGCGGTCCGCAGACGACCCATGCCTTGGCCTTGCAGAACGGGCACGCCACGCTGCGGGCAAGGTCGTGGTCGGCGTTGCGCTTCCAACCCATCAGTTCGTAGGCCGCGCGGATGCCGCGCATTCCGGCTTGCCGGTGGTAGTCGCGGTCGTTCGCGGTGCGACGTGGCCGGGGCAAGGCTCCCGCCGGTGCAGAAAAGGCCGGCGTTTCCGGGCCGGGCGCTGCGGCTCGGTCGCGCGCCGCGTCGCAGCTTCCGGCGATGTCGGACGGTGTTGCTCGCCGGGCGCTGGTGCCCATCGCGGTCATTGCTGCGTGGCACTCGGCCAGGCTGTACCCGGCCAGGCTGGACAGCCACGACGTCACCAACGCATCGGTCACGTGCGCTTCGGTGTGGCGCATCAGCAGGCCGCGCATGTCGCTGCGGCTCATGACGGGGTAGATCATGGTCGTCATGCCGCCAGCTCGCTTGCTGTCGAGGTCAGGGCGTTGTCCAGGATCGCGGTTAGCTGCTCGGCATCGGCGTGCTGAGGCCGAGCCTGCCGGACGGCCAGCCCGACGCCGTGCTGTTCGTCTTCGGCGATCGCAGAGGCGCGCAGGCCCTCGAACCGTTCCACCATCTCGGCGTCCCGAGCCCTCTTTTTCGTGTCGGTGCCCGCGACGCGGGCCGCGCGCATCCGCTCGCCCACCAGCATGGCCAGGAAGCTGACCGGCAGCGTCTTGGACGACCAGGCCGCCAGTCCCGAACCCACGACGGCGGACGAAATGCCTTCCCGCAGAAGGGGAATCACTTCGGCCACCAGCTGCGCGCGCACTCGGGCAGGCAGCGACTCGGCGTAGAAGTCCACCAGGCGCTCAGCCTCCTCCCGGCGCAACTGCCGCTCCGAACGATCTGGGTCGTGACCGGTTTCACCTTGCGCGCGTTCGGGTGAGCTGGCATCTCGCGCGGCGCGCGCGGGAGACCCCACTTTCTTGCTACGCAACGGAAGAGATGTTTCTCCGGTCTCCCGCTCCCTACTCCCTTCTCCCGGGCCCGTGGGCGAAGGCTTGGCCGAACCCTTCGCGGGCGCGGCCTTCGGGCGAGCCGACGACGTGCGGGCCGAGCCGCGGACGCTCAGCGCCGCCTTGACCTCCGGCGGCATCTCGCGCGCTCCAGCCTCCAGGGCATCGGCCGTCGCGCTGGGGGCCGGACCGGTGATATCGACGGGCAGCCGCCGAAGCTCGGTCGCAAGCGCGGCGCGCAGAATCGGAGACTCGATGTCGAACGCAACGCGCAGTGCGCCACGAAGTACGTTGGGCTGCTTGAACAGCTCGTCATTCCGGATGAACGAGCGGACTAGCAGCTCCTCGGTCTCCTGGTCGATCACCACGAACCGTGCAGCGTCCAATTCGGACAGTGCTGCGCGGATCTCGGTCAGGCTGAGGTCCGGGTGCGGTCGCGCCCAGCGTTTGGCCGCCAGGTCGAGCACTCCCGCGTAGGACAGTCGCGGCTGTGAAACCAGTTGCAGATAAAGAAGTTTTGCGGCGAGGGAAAGGTTGATGAACTCCTCGTCATGCCAGATGCTCAGGTTGATACGGGCGTGGTCGCGCGCCAAGAGTCGAATCCCTACACGTCAGAAGGTGGGCATGGCGGCAAGCCCGACGGGCGGGTTCGCCGCGCGGGCTGCTGAGGTAGGCGGGTTTCAGCCGGATGTCGGCTGTTCGGTCGGCGGGCGGTCGTGCAGAGCAGCGGCGTCCAGGGCGTAGACCGGTTGAAGCTTTCCGCCATTGCGGCCTGCCGTGTCGGTGGAACGGACGTAACGGCCGGTGGGGACCAGGAGCCCGGCCGCGCGGAGCCGGTTCACTGTCGCGCCGACGAGTTGCGGCTGCACCCAGGGCGGGAGCAACGGACGCCACCTGTTCGCGAACGTCTCGCGCATCGGGTCGGCGAGAGCGTCCCGCACGACGACGGTCACGATCGCCAGCACTGGAGCCTCGTTCCGCGGCTCTGCCGTCAGCAAGGCGGCGATGGTCGCCGCGGTCTCGCCCGTCCCGGCCGAGCTGGCGGTGGCTGCCTCGGCGATCGTCGCCTTGGCCAGCTTCACCAGCTCGGCGAACGGGACCACGGTCACGCGGTCAGAAGGCGGAACGTCCACACCTCCGAAATGTCGCTGAACTCCTCGACCACGTCCGGGTGCTCCCGCTTCAGGCGGGTCTGGTCGAGCGCGATCCGCGTCGAGCTGGAGTAGGAGACGACCGGCACGCCGTTCACGGTGCCGATCGTGGCACCGGCACTGAGAAGCGCCGCCTTCAGGACGGTCTCGACGTCCTTGCGCTGCTGGGTCAGCTTCGCCTGCTTGCCCTTGATCCGGCGCAGGGTCCCGACGAACCGCGCGAAGGAGTCGAGCGGCTCCCTTATGTCCTGTTCAGAGGCAAGCGCAAGCGAATTAGGTGTGTTCTCTTTCACCGTAGGTGCTCCCAAGTGGGGGTTAACGCCTGGCAAAGTCCATCCGATGTGGATCTTTGGCAGCGCAGTACGAGCGGGCAGGATTCAACGCTGAACCCGGGTCCGATCGAGCAAATGTTAATGAGCGTAAACAGATTTTCGAGAGTGTTCCCGCTGGTTGACAGCCTGACAGGCTGACAATAACGTGGATCTGTCAACGTTTGTCAACCAAAAACGTAGAACACCATTGAAAATGCTTACGTGCGTAAACAAGGGGGCCTACCATGGCCGGGGCAAACGAAGTGTCGTTCGCGGAAGCGCTCAGCTTTCTGTACGACAGGTGCAAGCGGGAGAACGGAAAGCCGTACAGCGACCGCGACGTCGCGCAAGTGTTGAAAGAGGCCGGTGCGGCGGACTCGTCTCACAGCTACCTGTGGATGCTGCGGAACGGGAAGAAGACCGATCCGCGCGCCAGCGTGATCGGTGCACTTGCACGCTTTTTCGGTGTCCCAGCGGGCTTTTTCCTCGATCCCGCAGTGCACGCCGAGTGGACCGACCGGATCGACCGGCGCACCCGCCCCCCGGAGGTTCCCGCACAGCGCCAGGGTCAGGGGCAAGCGGTCCTCCTGCGCGCCGGTTTGCCCGGCATCTCCGACCAGGCGCGCACTCTCATCGAGGCGCTGGCCGAGCATGTGAGCGAACTCGAACACAAGGGGTTCAAGCACTGATGACCAAGCGCGTCAAGCGGCGCTGCCTGCTGCACCTGTTCCGCAGGAAGCCGCCGGAGAACCCGACAAGCGGAACGCATCCCGTGACGCAGCCCGACGAGGTGCGGAAACTGGTCGGCGCAATGGATCTACCCGCAGCCCTGGCCCTGCAGCATCTGACAACGAAGCTGGCGGAGCTGCGCGGCCGACCGATCAAGATCCTGCCTTACCCGGCTTTCATCGTCGCGGAGTTCCTGAACGGAGACGAACCGCTGCCCTACGGGGTTTGGATCGCCGACGAGAGGGCCGATTACGTGTTCTACCGAACAGACACGACGCCGTCTCACCAACAACACATCATCCTGCACGAGCTTGGGCACATCTCGTGCAGGCACGTCGGCGAGCAGATCCCGCCGGGCCTCGCAGACGGAGAACGGTCCGCGTCGGACGCAGCGGTCGGCGTTCTCAAGCGCGCCAGCGGTTTCGGAGAAGACCAGGAACAGGCCGCCGAGACTTTTGCGTACCTGGTCGAGCGCCAGACACGCCCCAACCTGTCCGCGACCGGCGATACCGCCGTGGCGCGCTACCGCCTGCTGGAGGACTAAGTGCACTTCTCGTCAGCCGAGGTGCAGCAACTGCTGACCTGGCTCGCCGTCACCGCGGCCCTGCTCTACTGGGCGCGATCCTGGCAACGTTCCCGCACTCCCGGCCTGCTCGCCATGGTCAAAGCGCTGGCGGCCCTGGACGCGGCCCTGGTCCTCGGCACGGACTACGGCTCGCCTGATTGGCTGTTCGGCATTCCCACGCTGCCGAACTACCTGGTCCACGCACTAACCCTGGGTGCGGCGTACTTCCTGCAACTGTTCGTGCTCTACCTCGCCCACCCGGCGGACACCGTTCCGGTAAAGATCCGATCGCGGCGGCGGATTCTCGTCGTCGCCCAGCTCGCGCTCGGTGTTCTGTACCTGCTCGGGCCGGTGCGCGGCAGTCTGCCGGGCATCACCGCCAGCGAGGGTGACCACTCGTTCGTCGTCGCGTACCTCGCCGTGTTCGAGCTGTACCTCGGCCTGGCGATGTTCGATGTGGTCTGGGTCGGTCGCCACGCCAAGGATCTGCCGCGCGGCTACCTCCGGACCGGCCTGCGGCTGCTGCGCTGGGGAGGCATCTGCGGACTGGCATTCGTCGTGCACAAGGCTCTCTACTCGCTCGCCGTCAGCTTCGGTCTCAACCCGCCGTGGGCCGAGATGGGCAACGCCGGTGTCAGCAGGGCGCTGACGACTGCAGGAATCCTGCTGCTCATGGCTGGCGTGACCGTCCCCGCGATCGGCCCGCGCAACCAGTTGCGGCGCAACCACCGGGACCTTGAGCCCCTCTGGCAGGACCTGATCACGTATGCGCCGGAGGCGAAGTTCGACGCCAAGCCCACCCGGCGAGCCGACATCACCGACCGGATCCGGCAGCGCCTGACCGAGATCAATGACGTTCTTGTCGGCCCGCTCCAGCCCTACCTTGACCCGGCGGTCTATCAGGCGGCGCTCGCCTCGGCGGAGCACGACGCCGGCCACGGCGAGATCCCTGCCCCTGCCGTCGCCCAGGCCGTCACCATCGCCGCCGCGCTGACCAGCACGAACCCAGTCGTTTCGGACAGGCGGGTACCATTCCCCAGCGCCGACACGGCCGACTACCGCCAGGAATCGGCCTGGGTCGCGCAGGTCGCGAACGCTTACGCCCGGCTGACCAGAATCGCACCCAACCATGAGGAGCCCCACCGCCGTGTCATCCGCCCCGCCTGACGAAATCGCGGCTCCGCGCACCGCCCGTCAACGCTTCGCGCGAATCGCGACAGAGGTGCTTGCGCCCTGGGTGTGGGTGCTCGGCCTGCCGCTCGCGGTCGCCTGGCAAGTCACCGGCCACCACCTCGGCGAAGCCGTGCTGTGGGGCCTGGTCGTCGGAATCACCGGCTCCCTTATCCCCATGGCAGTCATCGTGCGCGGCGCGAAACGTGGGAAATGGGACGGCCACCACGTCACCAACCGCGCCGGTCGGCTCGTGCCGTTCGCCGCGTGCATCGGCTCACTCGCCCTCGGATTCGTCGTACTGCTCGTCGGCAACGCACCCAACGAGATGATCGCGCTCGCGGCCGCCGAACTGGCCTGCCTTGTCGTCGCGCTGGCAGTGACCTTCGGCCTGAAATTCAAGATCTCGATGCACGCGATCGTCGCGGCGGGCGCAACCGTGATGCTGATCAAGGTCTACGGCCCGTGGCTCGCTCTGCTTTTCCTTGCTGTGGTGTGGGTTTGCTGGTCGCGCGTCGAACTGAAAGACCACACAGCAGCACAGGTGACGGTCGGTGCGGCAGCTGGAATCGTCGTCGGCGGGGGTGGCTACCTCGCGCTTGTCGCCCTCCTCGCTTGAGGCCCTGCCTGCTCAGCTGCGCACCTGAGCAGGCCATTCGTCCGACAGCGCCGAGTACAGGACGGAGTCTCGCCAATCGTCGTTCGTGAATACGTGATCGCGCAGGACTCCCTCACGAACGAACCCCAGTCGTTCCACGACCGCCTGTGATGCTGCGTTGTCGGGACCTATCGCCGCTGTGACGCGGTGGAGGTCAAGCGGTCCGAACGCGAATTCGAGCACCGTCCGCACTGCGTCAGTCGCGTAGCCGCGCCCCCAGTATTCGGCTGCAACAGCGTATCCGAGCTTTGCGGCCCGGACGCCGGTCAGACCGAGACGACAGAACCCAATCAGTTGATCGTCGCCGAGTCTCGTCATGCCTAGGTAGTACTCGTTCCGTGGCTGGACCGTCGCTCGACCGACCGCACCGTCAATCATCGCCTGAGCGGCGTCTCTACTTCTGCTGTCGAAAGAAAGGAACCGGGTGACCCGGTCGTCGCCAACGATCTCGAACGCAGCTGCGCCGTCAGAAGAACGGAACTCTCGCAGGCTCGTCAGCGCGCCGGAGAGGGAGACAGAAGTACCTGCGCCGTTCTGATTCATGGTCACTGAGGGAGGGCCAATCGTTCTGCGGTGAAGTGGTTCATCAAGTCTTCCAGTTCGTTGGCGGCTCTGCTCTCGGCGGCCACCAGCCCCAGGTGCCGTTCGACGTGCTGCACCGCAGTCACGACGCCGTGTGTCCGCCGTCCGATCGGCAGGGCCACGACTTCTTGCAGCGCCTCGGCGGCACCCTCGATCTCTCCGCGGTTGATGCGCGAGATGGCGAGTGCACAACGAGTGCCTGCCTCGTCGCCGAACGCCCGATCGGTCTCGTCCGCGGTTCCATAGGCTTCTATCGCCTCGACGGCATAACGTTCGGCGTCTTCTGCGGCGTCCTCGCCACCCCATGAAAGGGCCTCTGCCGCGTAGTAGAGCTGACGCGGACTGTTGAAGGTGCAGAATCCGCCGAGTTCGTCAAGATCGTCACGACGCACGCGGTCCCTGGCGTCAACGGCCCGTTCAACAGCGTGCCGAGCCTCATCCTGCCTGCCCAAAGCTGCCAGTGACCGTGCTTCACCTGCCGCGAGCCATACCGCCGAGGTATTCCGGCTGAGGGCAGCGAACTCAGCGCCCCGGCGGGCGTAATCCACCGCCGCGTCATATCGCCCGGCCCAGTACGCAATGAGGGATTGCAAACCTCGTGCCCAGGCTTTGAGGCCGTCGTGACCTGCATGGTCAGCAGAGGAGAACACGACTCGGGCATGGGTCAATGCTTCATCGGAGGCGCCGTTATCGTGGCACGCTCGCGCCATCAACCCAGACGCGACACCCGCCAGGAGGTGGAGTTCTCGCGTCTGAGCTACCTTCTGACGACCATCAAGCAATCGGAAGATCTCTGCCTGCGTTTCGCTCATGTCTTCCAGTAGGTCTTCCAGCGGCTCCTGTTGATAGGCGACCGCCAAGCGGCGAACGTCGTCGCCGAGCTGGTCCAGTGTCTCTGACCCCACGTTCGATACCTCCATCCTGCTCAGGAAATCGCGCGCTCGTCGCGCGCTCACTGCGATCACCTGCTGCCAATCCGGCTGCTCACGGTCGAGCACACCGCCGCCTAGCGTGAGTGAACGATGCTGTCGGACCAGGCCGCTACCGTGTGGCGGGCCGAGCAACTGGCTTGCCGGTTCATCGAATATCCGTTCGAGAGCGCCCTGCGCATGGGCGTAAGGCAGGCTTTTGACCTCGCCGTTGACCCATCGGTACGCCTGGCGTTCGGACAGCTCCGTACCAGTTTTCTCCTGGAACAAGTCGCGTAGGTCACGCTGTGTCATCCGACGCTGCTCCATTAGCTGCGCCAGTCGCGTCCTCGGCAACTCACTGTCAACCATGCGTTCTCCCTCGCCGGGTTGCATTCACATTAGGGCGGATGGCAGTTGCCGGGCGAGTGAGAACGGAAGAAGGCAGAAGAAGGCAGGAGAAGGCAGGGCTCGCGACGTTCCGATGGCAGGCGCACCCAGGGAGTGTGTAGGGCGCGACACAGCGAGTAACCAGCGCGGATAGCCCCACTCGAACCCAGGAGAAGGTGCCTGATGGCTTGTTCCTACCCGTATCGGGCGGTGGGCGGTCTCTGCGGGCTCCCGGTGGGAATCCGCACTCAGACAGCTCGGCGGCCGGGCGGATTCCCCGACATCTGCCCGACCGCCGAGCCATCAACCGGCCGACAGACGGCTCTCGCCGATCCTGTCGGACGGAGCGTGACAAGCCCTAACGACAAGTCCAAGGGGTGCCGTGGGGCCCCGTCACGCTGGCGGTACCGGGGTGCCTTTCTCGCTGACGCCCCCCAAGCCCCGGTACCGCCCCACTAGCACCGGCAGAGCCGGATGCCATGAGAGCCCCGGCTCTGCCGGTTTCCAGGAAAGAACAGGGAACCATGGAACTCAACGACAACCGGGTAGAAATAATGCTCAACCCACAATGCCGAGTACACGCGTACCCGGCGTACCGGGGAGCAATACCCGCCTTGTGGTTCACCGACGGAACAGGCGAAGAACTCGTGTTCACGTTCGGCCCGAAGCGGCAAGACGCAATTGTCGCACAGGGGTTCGCGGTGGCCCTGGCAAGACAGTCCTTGTATTTCGAGGAGTACGCCAATAGCCGACTAGCGCTACCAGTACCGGGATGGCCTGATGAGCACAACGATTAGAACGATAAGCCCGCGTGAAGCTCGTGAGATAAGGGAAATGCGGGCGGCCTGCGAAGACTGGATTAGGCAGCGCTGTCCGGCGGGCTGCATGTGCGCCTGGAGAGTCCGACACAAACCCGTACCCGAAAGTGAGATAACGGCCTTGTCAGACGAGCAAGAGGCCGCGAGCGAATCGACGCTGGCAGACCAGAAGAGGTTCTTGGACCTCGTTAGGGAAACAGACGAGTTTTTTGACGGCGAGAACCCCGAGGCAAAGCTTGAGACGGGTCTCCCTTACGAGCTTGCCGTGTTCATTAATGCAATGAAGGCGAAGGGCACGCTGACGACAACCCTGGAGCCGCTGATTTCTGAGGGAGATGTTCCGGCGGGAATCCAGGCAGCTAGCTGCCTTCTCCTGAAGGAGGGCCACGCCGGAGCAGAGGAGTTCCTGCATCGGCACTCCGAAGACTTCGGCGTCGAAGGCGGCAACGCTCGACTCGCCTTGATGGCCTGGAAGCATACAAAGGATAGGGTCGACTCGCAGGATTCCGCAGAAGGCATCAGCGAGTAACGTCGTCAGGAGACCGCAGTGTCGTCCCATCAAGAAACCCTGGCGGCTATCAACTCGGCCCTTCCGAAATGCGGAGACTATCAAGCCGTCATGCTTCACGCCACGAATCTTGCCGAGGAAATTAAGCAGAAAGTCGGCGCGGCTGTCGGGGAAACCGCGCTGTATGAAGCCGCGAAGGCCCCAATTGAGGCAATGCAAGTGAGCGCCGCAGCGGCAGCTGCGGCGGGGCAGGAAATGCGCGAAGCGCTAATCTCCATTCAGAGAGGACTGCAAAGAATGGGATAGCGGCCTAACTCGCAGTTTTCGCCATGACGTCGTCCAGGTGGAACCGATGAAAGGAGCAAGGGGATGACTGTTGCTGTCGAAGATCTCACCGGCCAGGGTCTGGTGCGGGAGGAGCTGTTTGATCGGCTGGTGAACAGGATCGCCAAGGAGCACGGCAAGCCCCGCGAACTCGCCGCGCGGATTATGGACCAGGCGCTGGCGTTCTTGGCCGCGTGCGCTCACGCAACCGAGCCGCTGTCGCCCAGCGAAACCGTCGATATCGGGTGGCACACGTTCATCCTCTACACGCGCGAGTACGCCGCTTTTTGCGACCGCATCGCGGGCCGGTTCATGCACCACGAGCCGTCCGACACCGGGGCCATTCCGGTCACTCGGTCTCCGGCCGACTCGATGACCGCAACGGTGGAGGCGCTGCGGTCCGCCGGGTTTGCTGTCGATCTACCTCTGTGGGTGGCGTCCACGAAATGCCGCACGAATGACTGTCATCAGTGTTCTCAGGGGTGCACCAGTTCCAACGGCGACACAGGATGCCACCACCACCCCGAGCGCATTGATACGGTCCCGGCGTGATGGAGCGTTTCTCCTGGGAT
Source organism: Amycolatopsis sp. M39 (assembly GCF_001651785.1). NCBI lineage: Bacteria > Bacillati > Actinomycetota > Actinomycetes > Pseudonocardiales > Pseudonocardiaceae > Amycolatopsis > Amycolatopsis sp. M39. The sequence goes on along the minus strand of NZ_LWSF01000036.1, from coordinate 20,776 downwards.
GCCCTGCCAACCGCAGTGCACAGCGAAGTCCTACAGAACCTTGGGCCAGTCGAGGTAGTCCGAGACGTGGAACAAGGTCAGAACAGCAGCCTGGCGGTTGTGCTTCGCACTGACCTGGGGCCGGTCTTCCTCAAGGGCGTCCGGGGCCGCAGCCCGCAAATGCGGTGGCTCCGGAATGAAGCCGAAGCGGTGGATCTCGCCCCTGGGCTCGCGCCCGCGAAAAGGTTCAGCACGAACGTCGTTGACACGGATGCCGACGAGTTGTGGTTCATCGTCGGGTTCGAGTACGTCAACGGCCGCCCCGCGGACCTGACACCAGACTCGGATGACCTACCGGTCGTCGGCTCGACAGTGGCCAACCTCAGCGCGTTCTCCGGCGGGCCTTTGCAGCCGCTCGCCAAGCGTTGGGCCCTGGCGGACTGGTGGACCAAGTTTGCTGACGAGCGCCCCGACGAAGTCCGAGGCTGGGACCTTGTGGAGATGACCGAATGGAGCGGCTCGGCCGCCGATTTGGTGGACGGGAGCAGCCTGCTCCACACAGACCTCCACGAACACCAATTCATGATCGACGACGCCAGCTCGACTGTGCGAGTAGTCGACTGGGGTCGGCCTGCCTCCGGTGCCGCGTGGGTCGATACGGCGTTTCTGGTGATCCGGCTCGTTGCGGCAGGGCACACACCTGAGGCGGCCGAGGAGTGGGCCGCCACAGTGCCGGCCTGGCGCGCTCGGACGGACAAGGGCGTCACCGCGTTCGCCAGTTACGTCGCCGGGTTGTGGAGCTATAGGGCCGCATCGACCCCGTTCCCCGGCGCGACGCGGCTTAGCGTGGCTGCACGCGAGTATGCCCGGTATCGGTTGTCGATGTAGTCCTGGAACGAGAGAGCCCCCTCCCTGGCCGCGAAGCTGGGAGAGGGGGCTCTGTCGTCTGATCGCGCTGTGCCCAGGCCATAGAGCAGAGTGCCCTACTGCGCGGTCTCATACTGCAATCATTCACTAACAAACAGTGACATTGCTGGTCGACGGACTGTGTGAATGCGGCGACTTTCTGAACTCATTAAGGCCCTGACCTGCAAAAACGTCCGGTAGAGCTTTGGGTGCGTCAGTCCGAACTTGACCAAAGATGCCTTGACAAGCACCCCCGAACCGCAGGGGGGCTTCGTATCGGGGTGCGGGGGAGGGGCTGGGCGCCTCGGCTGGTTGGGTGCTTCGCCGCTGGTGGAGAGGTGGGGTAGCGGGCCAATGTGGCGCCGCGTCGCTGGCTGCTGCGGGCGGCGGGTCGTGAAGGTTTCCCTCGCGAACGGGTGGCGGGGGCGGAAACCGGGCGTGGCCCGCTCCGGAAGAACCGGAGCGGGCCACGAACTGGGGTCAGACCGTCAGGACTGGGTCATCTTCCGCAGCACGTACTGCAGGATGCCGCCGTTGCGGTAGTAGTCCGCCTCGCCGGGGGTGTCGATGCGGACGACCGCGTCGAACTCGACCTTCGAGCCGTCTTCCTTCGTGGCCGTCACGTGGACCGTCCGCGGCGTTTCGCCGTCGTTCAGCTTCGTGATGCCCTCGATGTCGAACGTCTCGGTGCCGTCGAGCTTCAGCGACGACGCCGACTCGCCCTCCGGGAACTGCAGCGGGATGACGCCCATGCCGATCAGGTTGGAGCGGTGGATGCGCTCGAACGACTCGGTGATCACCGCGCGCACGCCCAGCAGGCTGGTGCCCTTGGCCGCCCAGTCGCGGGACGAACCGGAGCCGTACTCCTTGCCGCCCAGCACGACCAGCGGGGTGCCTGCCGCCGCGTAGTTCTGCGCCGCGTCGTAGATGAACGCCTGCGGGGCTCCCTCGACCGTGAAGTCGCGGGTGTAGCCGCCCTGCACGTCGTCCAGCAGCTGGTTGCGCAGCCGGATGTTCGCGAAGGTGCCGCGGATCATGACCTCGTGGTTGCCGCGGCGCGAGCCGTAGGAGTTGAAGTCCTTGCGCTCGATGCCGTGCTCGGTCAGGTAGCGGCCGGCGGGAGTGTCGGCCTTGATCGCGCCGGCGGGGGAGATGTGGTCGGTGGTGACCGAGTCGCCCAGCTTAGCCAGCACCCGGGCGCCGGAGATGTCCCGCACCGGGGCCGGTTCGGCGGTCATGCCGTCGAAGTACGGGGGCTTCCGGACGTAGGTGGACTCGGCGTCCCATTCGAAGGTCTTGCCGGTCGGCGTCGGCAGCGACTTCCAGCGCTCGCCGCCGTCGAACACGTCGGCGTAGTCCTTGGTGAACATCTCCTGGGTGATCGCGGAGTCGATGGTCTCCTGGATCTCCTGCGGCGACGGCCAGATGTCCTTCAGGAACACGTCGTTGCCGCCGGTGTCCTGGCCGAGCGGCTGCGTCGCGAAGTCGAAGTCCATCGTTCCGGCCAGGGCGTAGGCGATGACCAGCGGCGGGGACGCCAGGTAGTTCATCTTGACGTCCGGGTTGATCCGGCCCTCGAAGTTCCGGTTGCCCGAGAGCACCGAGACCGCGGTGAGGTCGTTCTCCTGGATCGCGGCGGAGATCTCGTCCGAGAGCGGGCCCGAGTTGCCGATGCAGGTGGTGCAGCCGTAGCCGACCAGGTGGTAGCCCAGCTTCTCCAGGTACGGCCAGAGGCCGGCCTTGTCGTAGTAGTCGGTGACGACCTGCGAGCCCGGGGCCATCGACGTCTTGACCCACGGCTTGACCGAGAGGCCCTTGTCGACCGCGTTGCGCGCGAGCAGCGCCGCGCCCAGCATGACCGACGGGTTGGAGGTGTTGGTGCACGAGGTGATCGAGGCGATCACCACGGCGCCGTGGTCGAGCACGAACTCGCCGCGGTCGGCGGTGGACACCTTGACCGGCTTGCTCGGCCGCCCGGTGGCCCCGTTGGCCGCCGACTGCACCGGAACGGCGGTCTCGTCCGCGAACGACAGCGCGGCCGGGTCGGAGGCCGGGAAGGTCTCCTCCACGGTCTCGTCGACGTTGGTGTGCGGGGTGGGCTGCTCGTCCTCGGCGTAGTCGTGCACCGACTTGCGGAACGACGACTTCGCGTCGGTCAGCTCGATGCGGTCCTGCGGGCGCTTCGGGCCGGCGATCGACGGGACGACCGTCGACAGGTCCAGCTCGATGTACTCGGAGTACTGCGCCTCGTGCGCCGGGTCGTGCCAGAGGCCCTGCTCCTTGGCGTACGCCTCGACCAGCGCGACCTGCTCGGCCGAACGGCCGGTCAGCTTGAGGTAGCGGACGGTCTCGTCGTCGATCGGGAAGATCGCCGCGGTGGAGCCGAACTCCGGGCTCATGTTGCCGATGGTGGCGCGGTTGGCCAGCGGCACCTGGGCGACGCTCTCGCCGTAGAACTCGACGAACTTGCCGACCACGCCGTGGCGGCGCAGCATCTCGGTGATCGTGAGCACGACGTCGGTCGCGGTCACGCCCGCCGGGATCTCGCCGGTCAGCTTGAAGCCGACGACGCGCGGGATCAGCATGGAGACCGGCTGGCCCAGCATGGCCGCCTCGGCCTCGATGCCGCCGACGCCCCAGCCCAGCACGCCCAGGCCGTTGACCATGGTGGTGTGCGAGTCGGTGCCGACGCAGGAGTCGGGGTAGGCCTGGCCGCCCCGGGCCATGACCGTGCGGGCCAGGTGCTCGATGTTGACCTGGTGCACGATGCCGGTGCCCGGCGGGACGACCTTGAACTCGTCGAAGGCGCCCTGCCCCCAGCGCAGGAACTGGTAGCGCTCGCGGTTGCGCTCGTACTCGATCTCCACGTTGCGCTCGAAGGCGTCCGCGCGACCGAACACGTCGATGATCACCGAGTGGTCGATGACCATCTCGGCCGGGGCCAGCGGGTTGACCTTGTCCGGGTCGCCGCCGAGCGCGGTCACGGCCTCGCGCATGGTGGCCAGGTCGACCACGCAGGGCACGCCGGTGAAGTCCTGCATGATCACCCGGGCGGGCGTGAACTGGATCTCGATCGACGGGTCCGCGTTCGGATCCCAGCCGCCGAGCGCGCGGATGTGGTCGGCGGTGATGTTCGCGCCGTCCTCGGTGCGCAGCAGGTTCTCGAGGAGGATCTTCAGGCTGTAGGGCAGCCGGGCGGAGCCGTCGACCTTGTCCAGGCGGAAGATCTCGTACGAGTTCTCTTCCACCTGCAAGGTGTCCTTGGCGCCGAAGCTGTCCTTGCTAGGTGCAGTCACGTCTAACTCCAGTGGCATGGATTCCACGCCGCGACCGGCGTGTCCTCCCGGGTCAGTTCGGTGTCGGATCCGGGTCGTCGGGCCGACCCGGGCGAGTCTTGCGCACCCCCACCGTAGAACCGGAACCGGGAGGGCACACCTCGTCTTCTCGACCCAAACAGTACGCGTGTCCTGTATTTCGTTCAAGACGACACGCGGAGTGACGTGCGCCATCCGGACACGCCACCCCGCCACGTCCCCCGAACAGGGGAAATGATCTCCGCGGTGTGTAAGTTCTTCCTGAGGCTTGTGATAGTGGTGTGACTGCAGAGGTACGCGGTGTGCCCGCGGGACGGCAGCGGGCGAGCGGAGGTGGCGGGCGTGAGGGTCCGGCGTGGACGGTCCGGGACGGCGGGCGCGCTGGTGCGCGGAGCCGGAGCCCGGCGCGGGCTGGCGATCGCGACGGTCACCCTGGCGGCGCTGCTCGGCGCGACGAGCACCGGGCTCGCGGCGCCCCCGCCGCCGCCGAACCCGAGCGACTCCTCGATCGACTCGGCCAAGGGCGACGCGAACGCGAAGGCCGGCGAGGTCGGCAAGCTCACGAACCAGCTCGCGCAGGCCGAGCAGAAGCTCAGCGCGCTGCAGGACGACGTCGAGCTGAAGCAGGAACAGGCCATGAAGGCCCTGGTCGACCTGCAGACCGCGCAGGACGAGGCGACCCAGGCGCACAACGACGCGAAGTCCGCGCGCCAGGAGGCGGACGCGGCGGTCGGCGCGATCGAAAAGGCCCGCGCGGACGCGAAGAAGTTTGCCGCCGCGAGCTTCGAGCAGGGCAGCACGATCGGGTCGATCTCGGCGTACCTGACCTCGGACAGCCCGAAGGACCTGCTCGCCCGCGCCCAGCTGCTCGACGCCATCGGCGGCTCGCGGCTCAACGCGATGGACCGGCTCCAGCAGGCGCAGACGGAGAAGGCCAACAAGGACTCCGCCGCGCGCAAGGCGCTGGAACTGGCGCAGCAGAAGCAGGACGCGGCGACCCGGGCGAAGGGCACCGCGGACGCCGCGCAGTCGGCCGCCGTGTCCGCGCAGCAGGCCCAGGCCGCGCAGAACACGCAGCTGGAAGCCAGCAAGAACTCCGTCGAGCAGCAGCTGTACGCCGCGCAGGCGAAGGTCAACGGGCTGCAGGGGCAGCGCCAGCGCTACCAGGACTGGCTCGCGCAGAAGCAGCGCGAGGACGAGGAGCGCGCGCGGCAGGCGGCCCTGCGGGCAGCCGCGGCGAACAACGACGGCGGCGGCGACAACGGCGGCGGAAGCCGCGGCCGGCCGTCCCCGGCGGCGGGCAGTTCGATCGAGGCTGTGATCGCGCGGGCGCTGTCCAAGGTGGGCATGCCGTACGCGTGGGGCGGCGGCAACGGCAGCGGCCCGACCCGCGGCATCCGCGACGGCGGCGTGGCCGACCGGTACGGCGACTACCGCAAGATCGGCTTCGACTGCTCCGGCCTGATGATCTACGCCTTCGCCGGCGTGCAGGGCCTGCCGCACTTCAGCGGCTACCAGTACACCTCCGGCCGCCGGGTCCCGCTGTCGCAGATGCGCCGCGGCGACATGCTCTTCTGGGGCGGTTCGGGCGGCATCCACCACGTCGCCCTGTACCTGGGCAACGGGCAGATGGTCGAGGCCCCGCAGTCGGGCTCGTACGTCCGCGTGACGTCGGTCCGCTACGGCGGCATCATGCCGTACGCGACGCGCCTCATCGGCTGAGCGGGCTCCACACGTAGGGCGTCGTTTCGGTCACCGCGGTGAAGCCGAGCCGTTCGAGGATCGGCCGGCTCGTGGGCAGCGCGTCGACCTGGAGGTAGGCGACGCCGCGGGCCCGTGCCGCGTCGGCCCGGTGTGCCACGAGCGCGCGGTAGAGGCCGCGGCCGCGCCATTCGGGCAGTGTCGCGCCGCCCCACAGCCCGGCGAATCGCGTGCCGGGCACGAGTTCCAGGCGGGACGCGGCGACGAACCGGCCGTCCGCTTCGGCGACGACGTGCGTGGTGGTCCCGGCGTCGGCGCGGGCCCGGGCGAGCAGATCCGCGGCGACCGCGGCTTCGTCGTGGCCGAACACCGAGGCCGACAGCGTCGCGATGCGCAGCAGGTCGTCGCAGCTGTCGGCTTCTCGTACGACCACGTCGGTCGACGGCGGCGCCGAGGCGGCGACCGCGTCCAGCGGCGCGACCAGCACGGTCTCGGTTTCCTCCGGCGCGAATCCGGCGGCGAGCAGCCGCTCCGGCAGCTCGGCGGGACGGTCGTGGCTGCGGGTCTTCCACTCGAACTCCTCGCCGCGGGCGGCGAAGAAGGCGCGCTGGCGGGCGATCAGCTCGTCGAGCGGGCCGCCGGTCACGCCGAGGTCCGGCGGTCCGGAGACGAACCCGCGGCGGCCGCCGGTGAGGCGCGCGAGCGGGCCGTCGACGGTGAGTTGCTGTCCGGGTTCGGCCTGCGTCAGCTCGGCTCGGCGGACTTCGCGGTCGTAGGCGGCGAGCAGCCGCGCGGCGTCGGGCACGTCGGCAACTTAACCCGGGCGGCCCCGGAGTGCGCGCGGGGTGTCGTGGGCCACCCACGACACCCCCAGCGCGCCGGGCTTTCCGCACCGGGCACCCTGGAGCCATGACTCACCGCCCCCGGTTCGCGGGGATCGTGCTGGCCGGCGGGTCCGCGCGCCGGCTGTCCGGAGTGGACAAGCCGGAGCTGCGGGTCGGCGGGATCTCCTTGCTGGGCCGGGCGGTCGAGGCGCTGACCGGGGCGGAGCCGGTCGTCGTGTGCGGGCCGCGGCGGCCGGGATACGACACCGTCGTCTGGACCCGCGAGGACCTTCCCGGCGCGGGGCCGGTCGCGGCGCTGGCCGCCGGACTGGAGGCGGTCGACGCGGAAATCGTCGTGCTGCTCGCCGCTGATCTCCCCGGCATCCGGCGCTCCACAGTGGACCGGCTGCGGTCCACTGTGGAGAACACCGACGGAGCCGTGCTCGTGGACGCGGCAGGGGCGCGGCAATGGCTGGTGAGCGCCTGGCACGCCGCGGCCTTGCGCGCAGCGATGCCGGAGCATCCGGAAAACGCGTCGCTGCGCCGGACGCTCGCCGGGTTGCGGATCGCCGAGGTCGCCGCCGAACCCGGCGAGAGCGAGGACATCGACACGCCGGAGGACCTGGAAAAGCACCGCTGACAGGGGCTTCACAGCTGTCACACCGGCGATGCGATTGGCTGCCGTCGCGGGAAGTTCTCGACCCATTAGGGTCTTGGGCGAGCACGCAGACGCGGAAACCCCTGGAGGAAGAGTGACCGAGCCCGGCTTCGCCGAGGGAGCGAACGGGCAGCAGCCCGGCACCCCGGCGCGGGACGCCCAGTTGCTGGAACGCACCGTGTTCGAGGTGAAGCGCGTCATCGTCGGACAGGACCGGCTGGTGGAGCGCATGCTCGTCGGGCTGCTGGCGAAGGGGCACCTGCTGCTCGAAGGCGTGCCCGGGGTCGCGAAGACGCTGGCGGTCGAGACGTTCGCGCGCGTGGTGGGCGGTTCGTTCTCCCGCGTGCAGTTCACCCCCGACCTGGTGCCCGCCGACATCCTCGGCACGCGCATCTACCGCCAGGGCGCCGAGCGCTTCGACGTCGAACTGGGCCCGGTCGTCGCGAACTTCGTGCTCGCCGACGAGATCAACCGCGCCCCGGCGAAGGTGCAGTCGGCGATGCTGGAGGTGATGGCCGAGCGGCACGTGTCGATCGGCGGCAAGACCTTCCCGATGCCCGATCCGTTCCTCGTGCTGGCCACGCAGAACCCGATCGAGAACGAGGGCGTGTACCCGCTGCCGGAAGCCCAGCGCGACCGGTTCCTGTTCAAGATCCTGGTCGAGTACCCCTCCGCCGAGGAGGAGCGCGAGATCATCTACCGGATGGGCGTCACGCCCCCGGAGCCGAACGAGGTGCTGAGCCCGGCGGAGCTGGTGCGGCTGCAGGGCGTCGCGTCGCAGGTGTTCGTGCACCACGCGCTGGTCGACTACGTCGTGCGGCTGGTGCTCACCACGCGCACCCCGAACGACCACGGGCTGTCCGACGTCGCGGGCTGGGTGTCCTATGGCGCGTCGCCGCGCGCGAGCCTCGGCATCATCGCCGCGGCGCGGGCGCTGGCGCTCGTGCGCGGCCGCGACTACGTGCTCCCGCAGGACGTCGTCGACGTCGTTCCGGACGTGCTGCGGCACCGGCTCGTGCTGTCCTACGACGCGCTGGCCGACGGCGTCCCGGTAGACCACATCGTCACCCGCGTGCTGCAGACAGTGCCGCTGCCGCAGGTTTCGGCCCGGCCGCAGGGCGGCGCCGGCCCCGTGCCGGCGGGCGCGCCCGTCAGGTAGCGGCGTGGCAGGCACCTCCTCGAAAGAACCGGGCGGACGGCCCGGCTGGGCCCCGCCGATCCTGCGCGGCGACCGGATGGAAGCGGGACTGCGCACCCTCGAACTCGAAGTGCGCCGCCGCCTCGACGGACTGCTCCAGGGCAACCATCTCGGCCTTGTCCCGGGGCCGGGTTCCGAGCCCGGCGAAGCGCGGCCGTACCAGCCCGGCGACGACGTGCGCCGGATGGACTGGGCGGTCACCGCGCGCACGACGACGCCGCACATCCGCGAGACGGTCGCGGACCGCGAGCTGGAGACGTGGGTGGTCGCGGACATGTCGGCGAGCCTCGACTTCGGCACCGCGCTGTGCGAGAAGCGGGACCTGGTCGTCTGCGCGACCGCGGCTGTCGCGCACCTGACCGGCGGCGGCGGAAACCGGATCGGCGCGCTCGTGTCGAACGGCGAAGCCACCACCCGGCTCCCGGCGCGCGGCGGACTTCCGCACGCACGCGGTCTCGTGCGGCGGCTGGCGGAGACGCCTCGCGCCGCCGAGGGCGTCCGCGGCGATTTCGCCGGTGCGCTGGAGCAGCTGCGCCGTCCGCCGCGGCGGCGAGGCCTGGCGGTGGCGATCTCCGACTTCCTCGGCCCGCTGGACTGGGAGCGTCCGTTGCGCGCGCTCGGCGGCAGGCACGAGCTGATCGCGATCGAGATCGTGGACCCGCGCGACGTGGATCTGCCGGATGTCGGCACCGTCGTGCTGGCCGACCCGGAGACCGGACGGCAACGCGAGGTGCACGCTTCAGCGTTGCTGCGCAAGGAATTCGGCGCGGCGGCGAACGCGCACCGGCAGGCGGTGGCGGCCGGTCTGCGCCGGGCCGGGGCCGCGCATCTGGTGCTGCGCACCGATTCCGACTGGATCGCGGACATGGTGCGGTTCGTGGTCGCCCGCAAGCGCCGCTGGTCGGGAGGTGCCGCATGAGCACGAGGCACGCGACCACCGCCCGGGCAACCCGTAAGGAGGCGACGGCATGAGCCTCGCCGGATTCAGTTCGCCGTGGTGGTTCCTGCTGCTGATCGCGGTCGCCGCGGTGGCGGCCGCGTACGTGCTGGCGCAGCGGCAGCGGCGCCGCCGGGTGATGCGGTTCGCGAATCTCGAGCTGCTGGAGAAGGTCGCGCCCAAGGCGCAGGGCTGGATCCGGCACGTGCCCGCGGTGCTGATCGTGCTGTCGCTGCTGTTCCTGACGGTCTCGCTGGCCGGCCCGACGGCGGAGCAGAAGGTGCCGCGCAACCGGGCGACGGTCATGCTGGTGATCGACGTGTCGCTGTCGATGGAAGCCACCGACGTGGCCCCGACGCGGCTGAAGGCGGCCCAGGACGCGGCGAAACAGTTCGCGCAGAACATGACGCCGGGTGTCAACCTGGGCCTGATCTCGTTCGCCGGAACCGCGACCGTGCTCGTCAACCCGACGACGGACCGCGCGGGTGTGTCGAAGGCGATCGACAACCTGAAGCTCGCCCAGTCCACCGCCACCGGCGAGGGCATCTTCGCGGCGATGCAGTCGATCCAGAGCTTCTCCGCGGTGGTTGGCGGCGCGGACGGTCCGCCGCCCGCGCGCATCGTCCTGATGAGC
>NZ_LWSF01000036.1:2029-10592 GCF_001651785.1 Amycolatopsis sp. M39 | reverse complement strand
CGATCTCGTCGATCTCGTTCGGCACCGAGCACGGGTCGGTCGACATCGAGGGCAAGCAGCAGGACGTCCGCGTGGACGACGAATCCCTGCACGAGATCGCCCGGCTGTCCGGGGGAGAGTTCTACAAGGCGGCGAGCGCGGACGAGCTGAAACGCGTCTACGCCGACCTGGGGGAGCAGATCGGGTACGAGCTGAAGAACGCCGACGCGAGCAAGCCGTGGGTGGTGCTGGGGACGATCATCCTCATGGCCGGAGCCGCCACCGCGCTCCTGTTCGGCCAGAGACTGCCGTAGTCGTTCACGGCGCGGCGAAGCCGTTCTGCCGCCAGCCCTCGTAGACGGCGATGGCGGCGGTGTTCGCCAGGTTCAGCGACCGGTTGTTGGGCAGCATCGGCAGCCGCAGCCGGTCGGTGACCTCCGGCGCGTGCTGGACCTCGTCCGGCAGCCCGGCCGACTCCGGCCCGAACATCAGCACATCCCCTGGCGCGTAGGAAACATCCGCGTACAGCCGGGTCGCCGCGGCACTGAACGCATACACCTTCGACGGCAGCAAGGCCTCCCACGCCGCGGCCAGATCGGCATGCACGTGGACCCGTGCGAGGTCGTGGTAATCGAGCCCGGCGCGGCGGAGCTGCTTGTCCTCCAAGGTGAACCCCAGCGGTTCGACCAGGTGCAGCTCGCATCCGGTGTTCGCGGCCAGCCGGATCGCGTTGCCGGTGTTGGGCGGGATTTCGGGGCGGTAGAACAACACTCGGAACACGGGACGCCTCACGCCGCCCCGGGAAGGTACTTCGCGTAAGCCGCGCGCACTTCCGGCGGCGGTTCCGCTTTGCGGTAGCTCTCGGTGTCGACGAACACGTACCGCAGCCGGATCTCGGTCGTCACCGTGTCGCCGCGGCGGACCTCCAGCTCGAACTGCATCGACGTGGTGCCCAGGTGCGCCAGATACACCGAGACCACCAGCTCGTCGTCGAAGCGGCACGGCGCGAAATACCGCAGGTTCGACTCGGCGACCACCACGTCGACCCCGGTGGCTAGCAGCGCGTCGTGCGAACCGAAGAGCGCTCTTTCCACCTCGAACGCCGCCATGTCCGCGTAGGCCAGGTAGTGCGCGTTGAAGACGATGCCTTGGGCGTCGCATTCGTGGTAGCGCACACGCAGGGGCATTTCGGCGAGAGGGCGGCGTTCGGTCACCTGACCAATCTAGCGATCAGCCGTGGAGTGCGCGGTAGGTGTCGGCCGCGCCGCGATGCAGGGGCACCGGCTGGGTGCCGATGAGCGTCCGCACGTCCAGGAACTGCGTCCCGACCGCCTGCGCAGGCACGAGTTCGGCAGCACGCCCCGCAAGCACCCGGACCACCGCCGCGGCGACGTCGAAGGGCAGTTTAGGCGAGCAGACCAGCAGATTCGCCACCCCGATCGTGCCGAGCGCGCCAACCCCGCGATAAGCCCCGGCGGGCACCTGCACCTGCTCGTACAGCGGCCCGTACGCCTTCCGCAGCTGGGGGAGCACCGACGTCAGCGGGATGAGCGAGAGCGGCGTCGTGCGGTTGAGGTCGGCGAGGGCGGGCGTCGGGATGCCGCCGGACCAGAGGAACGCGTCGATCCGGCGGTCGTGCAGGGCGGCGACCGCGTCGTTCAGCGGCAGGTGCTGGGCTTGGACCGGGATGCCGCTCGCGGCGAAGACCCGTTCGCCCAATTGCGCGGCGCCGGAGCGGCTCGCGCCGACCGAGATCGGGCGTCCGGCCAGTGAGCGCAGGTCGGTGAGCTGGTCCTCGGCGCGGACGACCAGCTGGAGGTAGTTCTCGTAGACGCGGCCGAGTGCTTGCAGCGGAACGGGTTTCCCGAACGGCGGGCCGCCGGTGCTCGCGGATTGCGCCACGTCGGCGAGCGCCAGGCCGAAGTCGGCCGTTCCGTCCTGGACGCGTTGCACGTTCTCGACGCTCGCCTCGGTGGGGAGCGCACTGCAGTGCAGCCGCGGTTCCGCGCGCGACAGCTCGGCGGCCAGGACTTCGGCGAAGGCCAGGTAGAAGCCGCCGGATTCGCCGGAGGCGATGGTGATCTTCCGGTCCGGGCCGCGGTAGGCGTCGGCGCAGGCGGCGAGTGTCAGGGCGAGGCCGCCGAGGATCGCGGCGCGGCGGGCGACCGTCACGGCGTCACCGCCGCGGGCAGCGTGATCCGGACTTGCAGGCCGTGCGGTTCGACCGCGCGCAGCTCCAGAACCCCGCCCCGGGCACGGGTTTGCTCCCGGGCGATAGCCAGTCCGAGACCGGTTCCGCGGGGTGCGCCGTCGCCGCCCGCGCGCCAGAACCGTTCGGTGGCCCTGGCGAGGTCCTCCGGCGGGAGACCGGGGCCGTCGTCGGCGACGATCAGCGTGACACTGTCCGGAGCGGACTCCCAAGCGGCGGTGATGGTCGCTCCCTGACCGGCGTGGTGGACGGCGTTGTCCAGCAGGACGTCGAGAATCTGCGCCAGTTCGCTTTCCGGCGTGCGCACCAGCAGCGGCTCAGTATGCACTTCGCACGGTACGAGGGTCGCGCCGGCTTCGTCGGCGGACAACCGCCACGCGTCGACCCGTTCCGCCACGACGGCCGCCAGATCAGCGGGCTCGTCGTCGGCGCGCGCGGCCAGCCGGGTCGCGGTGCTTTCCGCGGTGGCCAGGGCGAGCAGGCCGTCGAGAATCCGTTCCAGGCGTTCGACTTCCGCCACCGTGGCCTCGTAAGCCGGGCGGTTCCGGACTTCGGTGCCGAGCAGGTCGAGCCGCAGCCGGAGCGCGGCCATCGGGTTCCGCAGCTGGTGCGAGGTGTCCGCGACGAGCCGCTGCTGCTGGTTCGCCGATTCGACCACCGCGTCGGACATCCGGTTCACCGACGCCGCGAGCGACCGCAGTTCGCGCGGCCCGGACCGTTCCGGCACCTGCGCCCGGCGTCCGCCCGCGACCGCCAGCACGCCGGTTTCCAGCTCCACCAGCGGTCGCACCATCCACCGCGACAGCAGGACCGCGAGCAACACGAACAGCGCCGCGACCACCATCGCCCCGGCCGCGATCGCGCTCCACGCCGCTCCGACGTCCGACGCCGCGGCGGTCACCGAAGCACGCAGCAGGACCACGCCGGACACCCGCGTCCCGGTGCCGACCGGGCGCGCGAACAGCACCGGATCGTCCGACCACGGCCGGATCCGCTCGACCGGCGCCTCCGGCTCGTTCCGCAGCGTCGCCTCGATGACGGTCCGCGCGCCGGGATCACTGCCGGTCAGGCCGCCGGTCTCGACCAGCGGCTGCCGCTGCGCGTCGACGATCAGCACGCCTTCGCTGTATAACGACGAATACTGCCGCGCGTCGGCGTTCAACGCGGTCGCGTCGCCGGAATCGACGGCCTGTTGCGCGAGCACCACGAAGCGGTCGACGTCGCTGCTGCGCGAAATCACCAGCTGCTGGGTCCGTTGATCAGCGGTCGCGGACAGCAGCGGAACCGCGAACGCCGCCACGACGGCGAGCGCGAGGGTGACCAGGACAGCCAGCAGGCGAGTGCGCACCGATCAGCTCCGGCCGAGCCGGTAGCCGAAGCCGCGGATCGTGGTGAGCAGGCCGGGCCGGTCGAGTTTCGCGCGCAGCTGCGTCATGTGGACGTCGAGCGAGCGGGAAACGGCGAGGTACGCGTCGCCCCACACCTCGTCCATCAGCTGCTGGCGGCTCACCGCGGTGCCGGGCCGCGCGGCGAGCACCGCCAGTACCGCGAATTCCTTCGTGGTCAGCCCGATGTCGCGGCCGCCGACCACGACCCGGCGCGCGCCCAGATCGATCTCGACGTCCTCGATCTGCACCACCGGGTCCTTCGGCGCGGGGGCGGAGCCGCCCGCCCGCCGCGCCACCGCGTCCATCCGGGCCAGCAACTCCGCCATCCGCACCGGTTTCGCCAGGTAGTCGTCCGCGCCGAAGCGCAGCGCGCGCACGACCGAACGCTCGTCGTCGCGCGCGGTCAGCACGATGACCGGCACCGGAGACACCTGCCGGATCTTGCGCAGCACGTCCAGCCCGTCGAGATCCGGCAGGCCGAGGTCGAGAAGCAGCAGGTCCGAGTCCCGGTGCCGGGTGAGGGCGTCCGAGCCGCGGCCGACCGCGGTGACGGAATGGCCGTGCGCCTGCAGCGTTTCGGCGAGTGCCCGGGCGACCCCGATGTCGTCCTCCACGAGCAGCACGCGCACGGCCGTCCTCCCGATCAGTCCTCGCCGCGTTCGAGGGCGGACGAACGCGAAGTTTCCCGCATTGTCGCGTACACGACGAGCGACACGAGGACGCAACCCGCGACGTACCAGAAGAAGAGCGATTCGTGACCTGCCTTCTTCAGCGCCTGGGCGATCAGCTCGGCCGTCCCGCCGAAGATCGCGACGGTGAGCGCGTAGGGCAGGCCGACGCCGATCGCGCGGATCCGCGTCGGGAACAGCTCGGCCTTCACGATCGCGTTGATCGAGGTGTAGCCGGTCACGATCACCAGCGCGCCGAGCAGCAGCAGGAAGGCGAGGAACGGCTGGCTGGTGCGTGCCATCAGGGTCATGATCGGCACCGTCAGCAAGGTTCCCGCGATGCCGAAGAACATCAGCAGCTTGCGCCGGCCGATCCGGTCCGAGAGCCGTCCGGCCAGCGGCTGCAAAATCGCGAAGATCAGCAGCGCGACGAACATGATCACGGTGACTGTGCGCCGGGGGATGTGCGCGGTGTTCTCCAGGAACTTCTGCGTGTAGGTGGCGTAGGTGTAGAACGCGACCGTGCCGCCGAGCGTCAGGCCGACGACGAGCAGGATCTCCCGCGGGTACTTCACGAGCTGGCGCAGCGTGCCGCGCTCGCCCTTGCCGGTCTCGGCCCCTTCGGTGACCCGCTGGTAGCTCTCGGACTCGTCCATCGACCGCCGCAGCGCCATCACGATCACCGCCGCGAGCGCGCCGACGACGAACGCGATCCGCCAGCCCCAGTCGCCCATCTGCTTGTCGGTGAGCACGCTCTGCAGGATCAGCTGCAGCCCCAGCGCGAGCAGCTGCCCGCCGACGAGCGTCACGTACTGGAAGCTGGAGTAGAACCCGCGCTTGCCGGGAGTGGCCACCTCGGACAGGTACGTCGCCGAGGTGGAGTACTCGCCGCCGACCGAAAGCCCTTGCAGCAGCCGGGAAAACACCAGCAGGATCGGCGCCGCGATGCCGATCGCCGAGTAGCCCGGCGTCACCGCGATGAGCAGCGAACCGCACGCCATCATCGAAACCGACAGCACGAGCGCGGAACGGCGGCCGTAGCGGTCGGCGAACCGGCCGAGCAGCCAGCCGCCGAGCGGCCGCATGAGGAATCCGACCGCGAACACCGCGGCGGTGTTGAGGAACTGCGCCGTGGCATCGCCGCCGGGGAAGAACGCCTTCGCGAAGTAGACGGTGAACGCCGAATAGGCGTACCAGTCGTACCACTCGACGAGATTTCCGATCGAGCCGCGCAGCACGTTGCCGACCACGCGCCGCTCGTCCCGCGCCGAGCCGGCGTCCTGGATCCGGGTAGTCATCCTTGACCTCCTGTGTCGCGACTCACGGTGACCAACCGGGCAGTAACCAGCAAGGTCGAGGCGCGGTTCCTTACCGTCGCTTAGGACGGGAGTGCCGGGTGCGCCGCCGGTCAGCGCAGCCGATAGCCTCAGGCGGGCGCAACCGCGAAGACGACGAGGAGAACGCAGTGGGACGGTCGGTCTTGGTCACCGGCGGCAACCGGGGCATCGGGCTGGCGATCGCCCGCGACCTCGCGGAGCAGGGCCACCGGGTCGCGGTGACGCACCGCGGGTCCGGCGCGCCGGAGGGGCTTTTCGGCGTGCGGGCCGACGTCACCGACGCCGAGCAGGTGGACACGGCGTTCAAGCTCGTGGAGGAGCAGCAGGGACCGGTGGAGGTCCTGGTGTCCAACGCCGGGCTCACCGACGACACCCTGCTCATGCGGATGTCGGAAGAGCAGTTCGAGCGCGTGCTGAACGCGAACCTCACCGGGGCGTTCCGCGTCGCCAAGCGGGCCTCGCGCGGCATGCTGCGCGCCCGCTGGGGCCGGTTCGTGTTCATCTCGTCCGTGGTGGGCCTCTCCGGCTCGGCCGGGCAGGCGAACTACGCCGCCTCGAAGGCGGGACTGGTCGGCTTCGCGCGTTCGCTCGCACGGGAGCTGGGCTCGCGCAACATCACCGCCAACGTGGTCGCGCCCGGTTTCGTGCACACCGACATGACCGACGCGCTGAGCGAGGACCGGCGCAAGGAGATCCTCGCCAACGTCCCGTCCGGCCGCTACGCCGAACCGGCCGAGATCGCCGCCGCGGTGCGGTACCTGTCCTCGGACGAGGCGGGCTACGTCAACGGCGCGGTGCTGCCCGTCGACGGCGGCCTCGGCCTCGGCCACTGACCTTTCCCGAGAAGAACCATCCACGACCTGGAGGACGTGTTGCCCGGATTGCTCGAAGGCAAGCGGCTGCTGATCACCGGCGTCATCACCGACGCCTCGCTGGCGTTCCACGCGGCCCGCATCGCCCAGCAGGAGGGCGCGAAGGTCGTGCTCACCGGTTTCGGACGGCTGTCGCTGGTGGAGCGCATCGCCAAGCGGCTGCCCGAGCCCGCCCCGGTGCTGGAACTGGACGTCACCAACCAGGAGCACCTCGACTCGCTCGCCGACCGCGTCCGCGAGCACGTCGACGGCCTCGACGGCGTGCTGCACTCGATCGGCTTCGCGCCGCAGAGCTGCCTCGGCGCGCCGTTCCTGGACGCCCCCAGCGACGACGTGAAGGTCGCGGTGGACGTCTCGGCGTTCTCGTTCAAGGCGCTCGCCGTCGCGACGCTGCCGCTGCTCGGCCGCGGCGCCTCGATCGTCGGCATGGACTTCGACGCGCGTGTCGCGTGGCCGGTCTACAACTGGATGGGCGTCGCGAAGGCCGCGCTGGAGTCGGTGAACCGCTACCTGGCCAAGGAACTGGGCCCGCAGGGCATCCGGGTCAACCTGGTCAGCGCCGGCCCGATGAAGACGATGGCCGCGAAGTCCATCCCCGGCTTCGGCGAACTCGAAGCCGGCTGGGGCGACCGCGCGCCGCTCGGCTGGGACTCCGCGGACCCGGAGCCGACCGCCAAGACGGTGTGCGCCGTGCTGTCCGACTGGCTGCCCGCCACCACCGGTTCGATGATCATGGTCGACGGCGGCGTGCACGCGCTCGGCATCTGAGCTTGGTGTGGAACGGCCCCGCGGGAATGCTCCCGCGGGGCCGTTCTCTTTTAGACGGCCACTGGGTTCGGCGCGATGTCGCGCTGGTGCAGGCGCAGCGCGAAGGTGAGGGCGGCCAGCGCGAGCGCTCCGAGTGCGACGCTTACCCACGCCACGCTGGAGAAGCCCATCCCGGCGCTGATCGTCGTGCCGCCCAGCCAGGGGCCCGCGGTGTTTCCGACATTGAATGCGGAGGTCGTGCTCGCGCCGACGAGGGTTGAGGTGCCGCCCGCTGCGGCGTACGCGCGCACATTGAGGGCCGGGTTCGCCGCGAATCCAGCGGCGCCGAGGACGAGTACGGCGGTCACTGCTACGACGGGGTTGGTTGCGAAGGCGAGCGCGACGAGAGCGGCTAGGGCGATGCCTAGGCTGCCGTAAAGCGTCGCGAACGGGTGCTTGTCAGCTAGCTTGCCGCCAGCGTAGATCCCGATTACCGCGCCGCCGCCGAAGAGCGCCAGCACCACCGGCACGGCGGATTCGGGCAATCCTGCTACGGAGACGAGCAGGGGAGCTAGGTAGCTGAATGTCGCGAACACCATTGCCTGCAGCAGCGCGATCACACCTAGTGCGAGCCATAGCCGGCTGCGGCGGAATACCCGTAGTTCTTCGGCGATCCGTGGCGCTTGGGTTTCCTTGGTGGCGCGGGGGACCGACAGCAGGACGGCGATGGCGGCGATGACGGTCAGCGCGGCCACGGCCCAGAAGGCGCTGCGCCAGCCTGCGTGCTGCCCGAGCAGTGTGCCTGCGGGGACGCCTACGACATTTGCGACTGTGAGTCCGCCGACCAGTACCGCGAGTGCTTGCCCACGCCGGGCTTCCGGGACGAGGTTGACCGTGGTCGCGGCGGCTACGGCCCAGAAACCGGCGCAGGCGACCGCGCTGATGATACGGGTGGCGAAGAGGAGGGCGTAGCCGCCGGAGATTGCGCCGAGGACGTGTGCGGTGCTGAAGACGGCTAGGAGTCCCAGCAGGGTGGTTCGCCGGGGGAGGCGGATCGTGCCGACTGCCAGCAAGGGGGCGCCGACGACCATGCCCGCGGCGAAGGCGGAGATCAGCAGGCCTGCGTCGGGGACGGTTACGCCGAGGTCAGTGGCCATTCCGGGGAGGAGGCCGGTGATCATGAACTCGGAGGTGCCCAGTGCGAAGATGCTGAGGCCGAGCACGAAGACGGCTGGGGGCACGGGGTCTCTCTTTCTGGAACTGGTAGTACAGAATGAGGGTGGGGGCGGGTGAGGGTGGCGTCGGGGGGCGGCTCGTCGCCTGGGGGCGACATTGCCGTGGTCTTGGCGTGGGGCACCCCGAA
>NZ_LWSF01000036.1:0-2003 GCF_001651785.1 Amycolatopsis sp. M39 | reverse complement strand
CGGGGTGCGGGGGAAGGGCTGGGTGGCTCGATTGTTGGTTGTGTCGGGTGCGCGGGAGGGGCTGGGTGCTTCGATCGTCGGGTGTGTCGGGTGCGGGGGAGGGGCTGGGTGCCTCGATTCGGGGTGCGTGGGTAGGGCTGGGTGCCTCGATTGTTGGGTGTGTCGGCGGCGGTTTTCGGGTGGTGGGGCATCCCGGCTGGTGCGGCGGGTTAGCGTCGGGAGACGGCGCTTGTCGCTAGTTCTGCTACTGACGTCAGCGCTTTTCGTTCTGCTCCGCGGCGGGACATCGTGCGGATTCCGGAGATGGTGGCGTGGATGAAGGTTGCGATGTCGGCGGCGTCGCGGTCGCGGGTGACGCTGCCGTCTGCCTGGCCGGTGCGGGCGACGTGCGCCAGTGCGGACAGATGTGCTTCGGTGTCGGCGTTCACCTGTGCGGCGACTTCCGGGTCGGTGGTGCCGAACTCGGCGATGGTGTTCACCATCAGGCAGCCGCGTCTGCCGGTTTCGAGTTCGTCGTCGATGGTCGAGGCGAGGAGCAGGCGGATGGCGCCTAGTCCGTCGGGGGCGTTGTCCAGCAGGGTTTCCCGCATTCGGATGCCGCGGCGCGAGTAGTGGCCGAGCGCGCGCCGGAACAGTTCGTGCTTGCTGGAGAACGTGTTGTAGATGCTGCTGCGGCCGAGTCCGGTGGCGGCGCACAGTTCCCCGGTCGAGGTCGCTTCGTATCCGCGCGCCCAGAAGGCGTTCATGGCGCCTTCGAGCGCTTCGGTCTCGTCGAACTCTCGTGGCCTCGGCATGCCGGGTACGCTAACACATTTTAGATAGCTCAGTACATAACTGGGCCGCCGAGGCGTGCGGGGCGCCACAGGGGCAGGATGAGCACCGTGGGTTACGACGCGTTGCTATGGCTTTCGTTCGGCGGTCCGGAGGGGCCTGACGAGGTGATGCCGTTCCTGGAGAACGTCACCCGGGGCCGGGGCGTGCCGCGCGAGCGGCTGCTTGAGGTTGCCGAGCACTACCAGCACTTCGGCGGGGTTTCGCCGATCAACCGGCTCAACCGCGCCGCGATCGCGGCGGTCGAGAAGCAGCTCGCGGCGGAGAGCATCGGACTCCCGGTGCACTTCGGCAACCGCAACTGGGCGCCGATGGTCGAGGACACGTTGGCCGGAATGAAGGAGGCGGGCGTCCGCCGCGCCTTGGTGTTCCCGACGAGCGCGTACGGCGGCTACTCCGCGTGCCGCCAGTACGACGAGGACATCGAACGAGCCCGCACCGCCGTCGGCGACCATGCGCCGGAATTGGTGAAGCTGCGCCAGTTCTTCGACCATCCGCTGTTCGTCGCCGCAGTCGCCGACGCAGTCCGCGCCGCCCACGCGAAACTCGGCGACCGCCCCGGCACCCGTACGGTTTTCACTGCCCACTCGATCCCGGAAAGCGCCGACCTTGCCTCCGGCCCGCCGTCGGAAGGCGGCCGCCGCTACTCGAGCCAGATCGCCGAAGCCGCGCGCCTCGTGGCCGCCGAAGCCGGGATCGCCGAGTACGACGTCGTCTGGCAGTCGCGCTCCGGCCCGCCGCAGATTCCGTGGCTGGAACCGGACATCGTCGACCACATCGACGCCCTGCACGCGCAGGGCGTGGATTCCGTAGTGGTCAGCCCGATCGGCTTCGTCGCGGACCACCTGGAAGTAATCTGGGACCTGGACAACGAAGCCGCCGACCGTGCGGCGGAACACGGCATGGCCTTCGCCCGCGCCGCGACACCGGACGCCGACCCGAGGTTCGCCGAAATGGTGGTCGAACTGGTCCGCGAACACCTGTCCGACGCCCCCGCCCGGAAGCTGTCGCCCTTCCCGTCCGCGGGCTGCACCGTCAACGGCGCCCCCTGCGCAGTCTCCTGCTGCGAACCCCCGCGCCGCCCCACCCGCTGACCGTCACCCTCATTGACTCTGATTCCCTCAGCTTGAGTTTTAAGGTCCGGGTGTCAGAGGGGGCGCCCGGTTGATCAT
>NZ_LWSF01000035.1:18251-128953 GCF_001651785.1 Amycolatopsis sp. M39 | reverse complement strand
CGCGGCGCATCTGAACTGGCGGCGGATGATCGGGAAGTGGTTCACGGCGAAGCGGATGAACGCGTTGCGGCCGGGGATCGCGGCGATGGCCGAGCAGCTGGTCGGGGAGATGGTGGCGAAGGGCGGTCCGGCGGATCTGAAGGCGGGGCTGGCGTTTCCGCTGCCGGTGTGGGTGATCTGCGACATGCTCGGCGTTCCGGACGCTGATCGGGACCGGTTCGCGCACTGGTCGGACGTCATGCTCAGCATGACCCGCTACACGCAAGCAGAATTCGACGCCGCGCAGGCGGATTTCGGCCGGTACATGGGCGCCCACATCGCGGCGAAACGCACGGAGCCGGGGGAGGACCTGCTCAGCGCGCTGATCACGGACACCGACGCGGACGGCGAGCACTGGTCGGACGCGCTGCTGACCGCGACCGGGATCGGGCTGCTGATCGCCGGGCACGAAACGACGGCGAACATGATCGCGAAGATGGTCGCGATGCTGCTGGCCGACCGCACGCGGTGGGAGGAACTGCTCGCCGACCCGTCGCTGGTGCGCACGGCGGTGGAGGAGACGCTGCGGCTGGACGCCAACGCGGGGGTGGGGATGTCGCGGTATCTCACCGAGGATTTCGAGGTCGCCGGAACCGTGCTTCCCCGTGGCACCACGGCGATGTGCAGCATGGCCGCGGCCAACCGGGACGAGTCCGCGTTCGAGGCCGCCGCCGAGATGGACTTGCGGCGCAGCCCGAATCCGCATCTGGCGTTCGGCGCGGGCGCGCACGCGTGTCTGGGGCAGCCGCTGGCCCGCACGGAGCTTCAGGTGGCGCTGGAGGTGCTGGTGCGCATGCTGCCGTCGCTGGAACTCGCCGTCCCGGCAGCGGAACTGCGGCGCATCGAGGGCCTCGCGGTGGGCGGGTTGCGGGAACTGCCTGTGCGATGGTGACGGCCATGCCGAACAAAGCCACTGGCGACGACCTCGACAAACCGCTGCGGGCGCACGCGACCCGAGAGCGGATCCTGTCCGCCGCCGAGCGCCTGTTCGCCGAGCACGGGATTCTCGCGGTGTCCAACCGCCAGGTCGGCGAAGCCGCCGGACAGGGCAACAACACCGCGGTCGGCTACCACTTCGGGACCAAGGCCGATCTGGTCCGCGCGATCGCGCGCAAGCACTCCGCCGCGATCGAGGAGCGGCGGCAGCGGAGGCTGGCCGAGATCGGCGAAAGCGCGCAGCTGCGGGACTGGCTCGACTGCCTGGTGCGTCCGCTGGCCGAGCATCTGGCCGCGCTGGGCAGTCCGACCTGGTACGCGCGGTTCGCCGAGCAGGCCATGGCCGATCCGACGCTGCGGCCGATCGTCGTGGCGGAGTCGCTGTCCTCGCCGTCGCTGGCGCGGATCGTCGAGGGTTTGCGGCAGCGGCTGCCCGACCTTCCGCCCGAAGCGGCCGCCGAGCGCAGCGACATGACCCGCACCCTGCTGGTCCACCTGACCGCCGAACGCGAACGCGCCCTCGCCGGGAAAGCCCCCACCCCGCGCCCGGGATGGGACGAGGCCGCCACCGGACTGATCGACGCGCTGATCGGGCTGTGGCAGGCGCCGGTCACCGCGTCGCCGAACGAAAGGAAAAAACGCCGATGAAGGTCACTGTCGACGAGGAACGGTGCTGCGGCGCGGGCACCTGTGTGCTGCTCGCGCCGGAGGTGTTCGACCAGCGCGAAGAGGACGGCATCGTGCTCCTGCTCGACCAGCGCCCCGGCGAAGAACTGCACGCGACCGTCCGCGAAGCCGCCAGCGTGTGCCCCGGGGTCGCGATCTCCGTGGACGAGAACTCGTAAGCGGCGCCGCGGTTCCTCCGGCCGTCTTCGCCGCACCCGGACGCCTTTCCCTCGCGGATATGGTTAGGCTAACCTTCGCCTTGCCGTCCGTCGAGCGAAAGCTGGTTCCGCATGACCGTCGATCTCCTCGGCACCGAGCCGACCGTGCACTTCGAGGCCGAGGTGCTCGCCGTGGCTCCGCTTGGCGAGAGCCTGGTCCGGGTGACCTTCGGCGGTCCGGGGATGCGGGACGTGACGACGTGCGGGCCTGATCAGCGGATCAAGATCTTCCTGCCCCGGGAGCCGGGGGCCGGCGCGCGGGTGCCGACCGGCGAGGACTGGTACCGCCGCTACCGCGAGATTCCCGAGGCGGAGCGGCCGTACATGCGCACTTACACGATCCGTGCCGCGCGGCCGGGCGAGATCGACGTCGATTTCGTGCGGCACGGCGACAGCGGTCCGGCGACGCGCTGGGCCGCCGCGGTGAAGCCGGGCGACCGAGTCGTCGTCTACGGCCCGAACGCGAGGTTCGAGGACGACGGCGACCCTGCCCGCCGGGGTGCGGATTACGGTGCTCCGGCCGACGCGAGCTGGCAGCTGATCGTCGGCGACGAGACCGCGCTGCCCGCGATCGGCGGCATCGTGGAAAGTCTGGCTCCGGGCCAGCGGGCTTACGTCTTCGCCGAGGTGCCGGTCGCGGCGGACTGCCAGGAGTGGCAGACCGCGGGCGAGGTCACCGTGACCTGGCTGCCGCGCGACGGCGCTCCGGCCGGGACGAGTGCGGCGTTGCTCGCCGCGGTGCGCGAAGCCGACCTGCCTGCCGAGCCCGGTTATGCGTGGCTGGCGGGGGAAGCGCGGCAGGTGCGGGATTTGCGCCGGCACTTGGTCGGCGAACGCGGGATGGATCGCAAGCGCATCGATTTCTGCGGGTACTGGCGCTACGGGAAGTCCGAGGACGCCCCGTTCGAGCCGGAACCGCGGGACTGAGGCCCGCTGAGGTGAGGAACGCGGGGGAAACGACGACGCCGCGCGCCGCCGTCCGGCTGCTGGGGCAGTGCCTGCGCGCCCAGTGGAAACACGTGCTGCCCGCGATCGCCGGGGGTGCGGTCTTCCAGCTTTCTTCGGTGATTTTCCCGCTCTGCGTGGAAAAAGCCATCGACCAGGGCATCAACGCCGGGGACCAGGCGGCGACGCTGCGGTGGGCGCTGGCCATCGTCGGGGCGGCGGCGCTGCTGGTGGCCGGGCTCGCGCTGATGCAGTGGCAGATCACCGTCGCGGCGGTCTCCGCGTCGAACGGGCTGCGGGCCGGGCTGCTGGACCACGGGCTGCGGATGGACCGGCGCGGCCTGGCGCGCTTCGGCCGCGGCGACCTCGCCACCCGCGGCACTCGCGACGTCGATTTCGTGCACCACTGGCTGGCCGGATTCGCCTCGATGGTCACCGGGCTGGGCGGATTCGCCGTCATCCTGGTGCTGATCGGCAGGCTGGACGGCCTGCTCGCGCTGGTCGGCCTGGCCACGGTGCCCGCGCTGGTCGCGCTGAACATCGTGCTGCCCCAACGGTTCTCGGCGGCCAACAACCGGCTGGCGGCCGCGCACGGGGCGCGCGCCGACTCGGTGGAGGAACTGCTTTCCGCGAGTGTCGCGGTGCGCGGGATCGGCGGCTTCGGGCCGCTGCTGGACCGGCACG
Organism: Amycolatopsis sp. M39; assembly: GCF_001651785.1. Classification (NCBI taxonomy): domain Bacteria; kingdom Bacillati; phylum Actinomycetota; class Actinomycetes; order Pseudonocardiales; family Pseudonocardiaceae; genus Amycolatopsis; species Amycolatopsis sp. M39. The sequence continues at coordinate 125,465 of NZ_LWSF01000035.1, read as the reverse complement.
CCGAGCACAGCCGGACGGTCGCCGAGGAGACGGTCGCGACCGCGAAGGCGGCGGCGAACTGGGCCGCCACCGGGCCGTTCGTGCCGGGCCTCGCCACCGCGGCCGGGCTGCTGGCCGGCGGCTGGGCGGCGATCGACGGGGCGCTGACCGTCGGCGGCCTGGTCGCGTTCACGACGTGGATGGCGATGCTGGGCATGTGGGTCGGGGTGCTCACCGACCGGTTCACCCAGCTCGGCGAGGCGCTGACGGCGGGGCGGCGGATCGCCGAGGTCCTGGCCGCGCCTGCGGCGGCGGACGCGGGGCAGCCGCTGCCGGGACCGGCGGCTCTGGTCGCGTCGGGAGCGGTGGCCCGCCCGGGGCCGGACCGGACGATCGGGCCGTTCGACCTCACTGTCGCGCCGGGGGAGTTCGTCGCGGTCACCGGGCCGATGGGCGCGGGCAAATCGACATTGCTGCGGATGCTGGCGGGCTGGAGCGACCCGGACACGGGAACCGTGCGCTACGGCGATGTCGACCTGCGCACGGCCGCGCGCGGGGAGATCCGGCGGCGGCTGGTCTTCGTGCCGCAGCGTCCCGCCCTGCTTTCCGGGACGATCCGCGAAAACCTGATGCTGGGGCGACCGCGGCTGACTGAGGAGGAGCTTCGCTCGGCCTGCGCGGCGGCGGCGATTCACGACTATCTCGCAAGCCTTCCGAAAGGCTACGACACGGAAACCGGCGAAGGCGGAGCCACGTTGTCGGGCGGCCAGTTGCAACGGCTGGCGCTGGCGCAGGCGTTCCTGCACGGCGCCGACGTGCTGCTGCTGGACGACGTGACCTCGGCGGTGGACGCGGCGACCGAGCAGCGGATTCTGGCCGGGCTGCGCGAATGGCTGGACGCGGGGGAGGGCCGGGCAGTGGTGTTCGCCGGGCACCGGAGCGCCGTCGCCGAAGCGGCCGACCGCGTGGTGGCGCTGCCCGCCGGGGCGGTTCCCGACGCGGTGGGGGCGTGCCGTGCCTGACTCGACGCACGACGCGGGCCGCCGTTCCCGCAGGGGAGCGCCCGATGCCTGAAGCACCGCTGTTGAGCGAAAAACCGCGCCTGCGCGGGGTGCTGCGCCGGACCGTTCCGTTTCTCCGGCCGCACCGCGGCGTCTTGGCCATGGCGATCGGCCTCGGGACCGCCGCGACGCTGGCGCTGACCCTCGTCCCCTCGGTCGTCGGGTGGGCGGTCGACCGGGTCGCCGGCCGGGACGGCGAAGGGCTCGGGTTCGCGGCCGCGGCGTTCGCCGGGCTCGTGCTCGCCCGGCTGATTCTCTTGCGCAGCGGGGAGATCTGGCTCGCCAAAGCGGGCGAACGGGTGGTCAAGAGCCTGCGCGACCTCGTCGTTTCGCGGCTGGCCACCGCGCCGCTGCGGTTCCTGGAAGCGCAGCGTTCCGGCGATCTGCTCCGCCGCAGCACCACCGAGATCGCCGACCTCGCCTCGTTCGTGCGCGGAGACCTCCCGGACCTGCTTTCGGTGACCGGCTATCTCCTTTTCACCACGATCCTGCTGCTCGTGTACTCATGGCAGCTCACGCTCGTCGTCGTGCTGGTCTTCCTGCCGCTGTCGGTGCTGGTCATGCGGTGGTTCCAGCGCGGAGCCGGTCCCGCCTTCGCGGCCGAAGCCGCCGCGCAGGCCGCTGTCGCCGCCACCTACCGGGAAGGCCTGCAGGCCCGGGAGGCGATCGTTTCGCGCGGGGCGGAAGACCAGTGGCGCGAACGCTTCGACCGAGACGCGGCCGAGGTGCGGAAGACCGCGCTGCGCACGGAGTTCGTCGTTCTCCGCACCGGCGGGGTCACCCTGGCCCAGAGCGTCGCCGACGCGACGATCCTCGTCTTCGGCGGCGGGCTCGTGCTCGCCTGGGGCCTGCCGCTGAGCACCGTGGCGGTGTTCGTCGTCGCCATGCGGCAGCTGTTCGATTCCACCAACCAGCTGACCACCCTGATCGGGCAGCTGCAGACCTCGCGCACCGGCCTCGCCCGGCTGCTCGACCTGCTCGACCTCGCCGAGCGGCCCGGGGGCTCCGGGCGCGGAGCCGACGTGCCCGAACGCGGCGTGCTCGAAGCGTCCACAGTGGACTTCCAGTACACCGCGGGCGTTCCGGTGCTCACCGGGGTGTCCTGCACGTTCCCGCCGGGCTCGCGCACCGGGCTCGTCGGCCCGACCGGGTCGGGCAAGACCACGCTCGCGAAGATCCTCACCGGGCTGTACCCGGTCGACGGCGGCTGCGTGCGCTACGCGGGCGTCCCGCTGGAGGAGATCGAGCCGGACCTCCTGCGCCGCCGGATCATGCTGGTGCCGCAACGGGTGCACCTGGTCGCGGGCACCCTGCGGGACAACATCCGGCTCGTTCCCGATCCGCCGCCGGACGAGCGCATCGCGCGCGCGCTCGAAGAGCTGGGCCTGCGCGAATGGGCGGCGAACCTGCCCGCCGGGCTCGACACCCCGGCCGGCGACTCGCTTTCCGCGGGCGAACGGCAGCTGGTCGGGCTGATCCGGGCCGCGCTGGTGGATCCGGCGGTGCTCGTGCTCGACGAGGCCACCGCGGACGTCGACCCGGCGACCGGGGACCGGATCGAGCGGGCACTGGACCGCCTGCACGCCGGCCGTTCCCTGATCGTCGTCGCGCACCGGCAGTCGACCATCGACCGGCTGCCCGCGGCGGTGCGCCTGGAATCCGGCCGGGTACTGGCGGGCGAACGATGACCGCGGTCTCGCCGGCCCCTCCGGGCGCCGACCGGCGGCGGCTCACCACGCTCCGGATCGCCGGGCTGGTCGTCATCCTGGCCCTGGTGCTCGCGGCCATGCTCGTCAGCGTCGCCGTCGGGGCCAAGCACCTGCCGCTCGGCGTGGTCTGGGACGCGGTCTTCCATTTCGACGGCTCGTACGACGCGAACCTGGTCTGGGACCAGCGGATCCCGCGCACGCTGCTGGGCGCGCTGGTCGGGGCCGCGCTCGGCGGGGCGGGGGCGCTCATGCAGGCGGTGACGCGCAATCCGCTGGCCGATCCCGTGCTGTTCGGCGTCGAGGCGGGCGCGTCGGTCGCCGTCGTGACCGCGATTTCCTTCCTCGGGGTCTCCAGCCTTTCCGGCTACGTCTGGTTCGCGCTCGCCGGCGCGGCGGCGACCAGCGTGCTCGTCTACGTCCTCGGCGCCAGCAGCCGCGGCGGGGCGACCCCGGTGCGGCTCGCTCTGGCGGGCACGGTGGTGACGGCCGTGCTGACCGGCGTGATCACCGCGTTCACCACGATGCACGCGAAAACGTGGCAGGTCATGCGGTTCTGGACGATCGGCTCGCTGGTCAACCGCGGCTACGACGTGCTGTGGGAGGTGCTGCCCTTCATCGCCGCCGGCGTCGTGCTCGGGCTCGCGGTCACCGGAGCGCTCAACGCGCTGGCGCTCGGCGACGACGCGGGCCGGGCGCTGGGCGCGCACGCCGGGCGGACCCGGATCGTCAGCATGCTCGCCATCGTCCTGCTGTGCGGCGGAGCGACCGCCGCCGCGGGACCGATCGGATTCGTCGGTCTCGCCGTGCCGCACGCGGTGCGCGCGATCGCCGGCCCGGACAACCGGTGGGTGGTGCCGTACTCGATGGCCGTCGCCCCGCTGCTGGTGGTGGGGGCCGACGTGGTCGGCCGGGTGGTCCTCCCGACCGGGGAACTGGAGGCCGGCGTGGTGACCGCGGTGATCGGCGCGCCGGTGTTCATCCACCTGGTCCGCCGGAAACGGCTGGCGAAACTGTGACCGCGACCGCGAATCGCCAGTGGACGGTCCGCTCCGGACGGGTTTCCCTGCGGGTGCACCGGCGGACCGCCGTCGTGGCGGCCGCGCTCGTCGTGCTGTGCCTCGGGGCGGTGCTGGCCAGCCTGCTGTCCGGGCAGTACGAGATCAGCGTTCCCGGCGTTTTCCGCGCGCTGGGCGGGCACGGAACGCTGCAGCAGCGGTACTTCGTCAACGACGTCCGGCTGCCGCGGGTGCTGGTGGCGCTGCTCGTCGGGGCGGCGCTGGCGGTGAGCGGGGCGATTTTCCAGAGCCTGTCGGCGAATCCGCTGGGCAGCCCGGACATCGTCGGGTTCAACAGCGGCGCCACCGCCGGGGCGCTGATCTGCCTGGTGCTGCTGCACGATTCGGGGCTGCTCGCCACCGGGATCGGCGCGGTCGGCGGAGGCGGGGCCGTAGCCGTGCTGGTCTACCTGCTGGCGTATCGGGGCGGAGTGGGCGGATACCGGCTGATCCTCGTGGGCGTCGGGATCAACGCGCTGCTCGGCGCGGGCATCGCCTATCTGCTGAGCCGGGCGGAGCTGAACGATTCGCTCAACGCGCAGATCTGGCTCGTCGGGAGCCTCAACGGCCGAGGGTGGGACCAGGTGCGGATCCTGCTCGTCGTGCTGGCCGTGGTGCTGCCGGTGGCGTTCTCGCTGAGCCGGGCGCTGCTGACGCTGGAAATCGGCGAGGAGCCGGCGATATCCCTGGGCATGTCCGTGGGGTCGGTGCGGCGCTGGGCGGTCGTGGTGTCGGTGGTGCTCAGCGCGGCGGCGATCGTGTGCGCCGGGCCGATTTCGTTCGTGGCGCTGGCCGCGCCGCAGGCGGCGAAACGGCTGGCCCGCTCCGCCGGGCCCTCGCTGGTGGTCTCGGCGCTGACCGGCGCGGGCCTGCTGGCACTGGCCGATTTGCTGGCACAGCGGCTCATCGCCGGCGTCCAGCTGCCGGTGGGCGTGACGACGCTCGTCCTCGGCGGACTGTATCTCGGCTGGCTGCTCGTCGGCGAAGTCCGCAAGGGCCGCACCTGAACGGAAAATGCCGCCGTTGTCACTTTTCTGGCCTATGGCTGGACGCGTCCCCTTAGGCTAGCCTTCCCTAAGTCTACTGAGGGAGCTGTGATGACCAATCCGTTCGACGACGAGAGCGGCCGATTCCTGGTGCTGGCCAACGACGAGGACCAGCATTCGCTGTGGCCCTCCTTCGCCGAGGTGCCCGCCGGCTGGAGAATCGTCAAAACCGAGGCGAGCCGCCAGGAATGCCTCGACTACGTCGAGCGGAACTGGACCGACATCCGGCCCAAGAGCCTCGTCGAGAGCATGGCGGCGGAAGCGGCCGAACGGCCGTGAACGACCGGGAAGGCACCGACCGGCGCGGATTCCTGATCAAAGCCGGGGCCGCGGGCGCGCTCGCGCTGGGAATCGGTTCCGCGGTCGGCGAAGCGATGCCGGCCGGACGCGGCGAACCCGTCGCGATCGACCCGAAGGCGCTCGTCCGGCCGCGGGCGCAGGGCGACCGGACCGCCGTGGTGCGTCCGGCGGCGAACCGCGAGCCGTCCGGCGCGCCGTTCCGCGGCACGGTCACCGAGCTGACCCCGTTCCTCGACCCGCTTCCCCGGCTGACGCCGGCATACGGGAACGGTGCGGGCGAGCTGACCATCCGGATGCGCGCGGCGACCGTCCGGCTGCATTCGCAGCTGCCGCCGACGAAGATCTGGGGATTCGACGGCCTGTTCCCCGGTCCGGTGATCGAAGCCCGCCGCGGCCGCCCGCTGCGCGTCACGTGGCGCAACGAGATCGCCGGGACCATGCCGGTGCCCGTCGTCGAGATCCCCTTCGACGAGAACGCCGATCCCTATCAGTGGGATGTTCCCGGACGGGAAGGCGTTCCGCCGCGCGCGGACGTGGCGGCGCTGCCCGGCTGGACCTCGACCCACCTGCACGGGCACTTCAGCGACGGCAGCAGCGACGGCTGGGCCGAGGACGCCGTGCTGACCGGCCACAGCCAGCTGGTCGAGTACCGCAACGACCAGCCCGCCACGACGCTCTGGTACCACGACCACGCCATGCACATCACCCGCTGGAACGTGATGGCCGGCCTGCTCGGCATGTACATCCTGCGCGACGACGAGGAGCGGTCCCTCCGGCTGCCCTCGGGCGAGCGGGAAATCCCGCTGGTGATCTGCGACCGGAACCTCGACACCGACGCGCGGAACCGGCTCACCGGCACGATGCTGCACAAGACCACGATCATGAGCACCGACCCGCTGAAGCAGGTGCGGTCGTTCGCCGGGCCGTACACGCTCGTCAACGGGGTGATCTGGCCGCATCTGGACGTCGAGCCGGACTGGTACCGCTTCCGGATGGCCAACGCCTCCAACACCCGGCCCTACAACGTGCAGCTGGTCACCGACGACGGCAAACCCGTGCCGCCGGGCACGGTCTTCGTGATCGGCACCGACGCCGGATTGCTCGGCGCGCCGGTGGACGTCCGCGACGGGTTCAGCCTCGCCGCGTCCGAACGCGCCGACGTGCTGATCGATTTCCGCGCGCTGGGCGGGCGGAACCTCAAGCTGCGCAACGTCAACTACGACCCGGGGCCGTGGCCGGACTTCCTGCAGTTCCGGGTGAGCGGGTTCGGCCGTCCCTCGGCGTTCCGGCTGCCGAAGACGCTGGCGAGGTCGTTCCGGCGGGTCACCGAAAAGCAGCCGGTGCAGGCCGAGCGGATGGTGATGCTGACCCCGGTCGGCGTATCGCACGCCCGCCTGTGGGAGATGAAGCGCATCGACGGCCCGCCCGAGGGCAAGCTGCCGATCGACGGCATCGTGCAGGTCAAAGAGCGGGACGGCACCGTGGTCACCTGGCAGCGGATGGCCTACCGGTGGACCGATCCGCTGCAGTACACCGTGGCGACCGGCGCCTGGGAGCGCTGGCGGTTCTTCAACCTCGACTGGTCCGGCTGGCCGCATCCGATGCACGTGCACGTCTGCGCCTTCCAGCCGGTGAAGCGCGGTTACTACAACATCGACGGCTTCAAGTTCATCGACCTGCCCGGCGGCGGCATCGGCGGCGGCACCGCCACGCCGGTGTTCTGGAAGGAGTCGCCGCCGGTCGAGCCGGCGCAGGCGGGCTGGAAGGACGTGGTGAACGCGGACGCGGGGGAGGCGGTCGACGTGATCGCCAAATTCGCCGACGTCACCGGCAAATTCGTCTACCACTGCCACATGCTCGAACACGAGGACATGAGCATGATGCGCCCGTTCCTCGTGCAGCCGAAGGAAGTCATCGCCGTCGCCGAGTCGATGGAGCACGAACTGCCGCCCGCGCCCGGCGGCGGTCACGCTCACTGAGTTCCGGCACCACGAGAGGATCACCTGTGTCGTCGGGGTACGAGGACGCCCGCAACCCGCTCACCGCCGCGCAAGAAGGGATCTGGTTCGGCTCGCGGCTCGATCCGCCGAGCCCGGCCTACCAGACCGGCGAGTACGTGGAACTGCACGGCGAGCTGGACGTCGAAGCGTTCCGCGCGGCGGTGCGCACGGCGATGTCCGAGGCGGACGGCCTGACTGTCCTTTTCGGGCACGACCGGTCCGGTCCCTGGGCCCGCCCCGGCGCGGCCGCCCGGCCGGAGCTGGCGGTCGTGGACGTGGACGGGGACCCGGAACCGCTGATGCGGGCCGAACTGGCGCGGCCGCGCGACCTGGAATCCGGGCCGCTGGTCACCCAGATCCTCTACCGGGGCAGAAAAAACCGGTACGCCTGGTTCTTCGGCTGCCACCACATCCTGCTCGACGGATACGGTTTCGGCCTGATCCAGCGACGCGTGGCCGAGGTCTACACCGCATTGGCCGGCGGGGCAGCGATCGGCGACAGCCCGTTCCGTCCGATGGCCGCGCTGCTGGAGCAGGACGCCGCCTACCGCGCGTCGGACCGCTTCGAGGACGACCGCCGGTTCTGGACGGAACACCTGGCGGGATTGCCGGAGCTGCCCGCGGCGGTCCCGGCGTCGCACAGCTTCCTGCGGGAACACACGGCCGTGCCGGACTTCGCCGCGCTTTCCGCGCTGGCGAAGGAGATCGGCACCGGCTGGACCGAGGTCGTCATCGCCGCGACCGCGCTGTACCTGCACCGGATCTCCGGCGCCGCCGAGATCGTGCTCGGGCTGCCGGTGATGGGCAGGCTCGGCCCGGCTGCCCGCGTTCCGGCGACGACGGTGAACGTGCTGCCCCTGCGCGTCCCGGTCCGCTCCTCGGCCACGGTCGCCGAACTCGTCGCGACCGTGGCGGCCGAGCTGAAAACGACCCGGCCGCACCACCGTTATCGCGGCGAGGACGTCCGCCGTGATCTGGGGCTGCTGGGGTCCCGGCGGCTTGTCGGGCCGTGGATCAACATCAAGCCGTTCCCCACCGAGCTGTCCTTCGGCGGGCTGCGCGCGAGGACGCACTACCTCGCCGCGGGACCGGTCGACGACTTGTCCTTTACCGTGCAGGGCCTGCCGGGCGAGGGCGGGCTCGTCTTGGACATCGACGCCAACCCCGCCGTGCACGACGCCGAAGGAGTGCGTCGGCACGCGAACGCGTTCGCTGCCGTGCTGTCGGCCCTGGGCCAGGCGGCGCCGGAAACGCCGGTCGGCCGCTTCGACGTGACCGCCGACGTGCCCGGCGTGCTGGCCGCCGGGCGGAGCGAGCCGAGTCCGCACGACAGTTTCGACTTGCTGCGCGAGATTCCGCGCGGTGCGGGCGTCGCGGTGGAGGACGCGACTTCCCGGCTCACCTTCACCGAGTTGCACGACCGCGCCGATCGCCTTGCCGCGCGGCTGATCTCCGAGGGGGTGCGTCCGGGCGATCTCGTCGCCGTCCGGCTGCCCCGCGGCACCGGCCTGGTCGCGGCGTTGCTGGCGGTGCTGAAAAGCGGTGCCGCCTACCTGCCGGTCGATCCCGGGTTCCCGGCCGAGCGCGTGGAATTCATGCTCGACGACGCGGGTCCGGTCCTGGTCGTCGATCCGGACTGGCTGGACGCGGGCGAACCGGCCGAACCGGTCGCGCTGCCGGACGTCCCGGCCGACGCGCCCGCTTATGTCCTCTACACGTCGGGTTCGACCGGCCGTCCCAAGGGCGTGGTCGTCACCCGGCGCAACCTCGGCAACCTCCTGGCGTCGTTGCGCGACCGGTTCGCTTTCCGCGCGCGGGACCGGTTCCTGGCCGTCACGACGATCAGCTTCGACATCGCCGCACTGGAGCTGTTCCTGCCGTTGCTGGACGGCGCGACCGTCGTGCTGGCGGATTCCGCCGACGTGCGCGATCCGGCCCGGCTGGCGGTGTTGCTGGACGGGGTAACCGCGATGCAGGCCACCCCCTCGCTGTGGCAGGCCCTCGCCGAGTCGGTTCCCGAGGCGCTGCGCGGCATCCGGGCGCTGGTCGGCGGCGAGGCGCTGCCCCCGGCGCTGGCGAAGCTGCTCAGCCGGATCACTGCCGGGGTCACCAACCTGTACGGCCCGACGGAAACGACGATCTGGTCGACCGCGCACGAGATCGGCCCGGCGGACGCGCAGCGGCCGCTGATCGGGCGGCCGCTGCACAACACCCACGCCTACGTTCTCGACGCCGCGCTGCGGCCGGTGCCGCCCGGCGCGACCGGCGAGCTGTACCTGGCCGGTTCGGGCGTCGCGCTCGGCTACCTCGGCCGGGCGGGGCTGACCGCGTCGCGGTTCGTGGCGAATCCCTTTGCGCGCGGCCGGATGTACCGCACCGGCGACCTCGCGTGCTGGACTGATGACGGTGCCCTCGACTGTCTCGGCCGCACCGACCATCAGGTCAAGGTCCGCGGTTTCCGCGTGGAGCTGGGCGAGATCGAAGCCGTGCTCGGCCGCGCGCCGGGCGTCGGTCACTGCGCGGTCGTCGCCGCGGGCGCCGGGCTGGCCGGATACTACGTGCCGGCCGGCGAAACCGGCGATCTCCGTGCCGAACTGTCCCGGCACCTGCCGGACTACATGGTGCCCGGCCTGCTCGCGCCGGTCGCCGAATTGCCGTTGACTCCCAACGGAAAGGTCGACCGTCTCGCGCTGGCCGCCCGTAGGCACACCGGCTCCGGCCCCGCCGCGGCCGATCCGCGAGCGGCCCGGCTGAGCGAACTGTTCGCCGACGTCCTCGGCGTGCCCGGGTTCGGGCCCGGCGACGACTTCTTCCGCTTCGGCGGGCACTCCCTGCTCGCGCTGCGCCTGAGCACGCGCCTCGGCGCGGAGTTCGGCGTGGACGTCCCGATCGCCGCGATCTTCGACGCCCCGACCCCCGCCGAACTGGCGGACCGGCTGACCGGCCTCGCCCCGGCGCGGCCGGAGATACCGGTCGCGCCGCGCCCGGACCGCCTGCCGCTGTCGGCCGGGCAACGGCGGCTGTGGCTGCTGCAATCCCTGTCCGGCCCGGACAGCGCGGCCTACAACCTCCCGCTGAGCCTGCGCCTCCGCGGCGATCTCGACCGCGCCGCGTTGCGGGCCGCGCTCGACGACGTCGTCGAGCGGCACGAGCCGCTGCGCACCGTCTACCGCGAGACCGACGGCGAACCGTGGCAGGAAATCCTTCCGCCGCAACAGGTTCCGTTCGACGTGCTGCCCGCGGCCGCCGCCGCGCGGCTTCTCGACCTCAGCCGCCGCCCGTTTTCGCTCGCGGACGAACTGCCGGTCCGCGCGTCCCTGATCGCGCTCGGCGAGGCCGACCATCTCCTGCTGCTCACCGTGCACCACATCGCCACCGACGAATGGTCGCTGCGGCCGCTGCTGGCCGACCTCGAAACCGCCTACGCCGCGCGCGCCGCCGGTCACGCTCCACAGTGGACTCCGCTGGCCGTGCAGTACGCGGATTACGCGCTGTGGCAACGCTGCCTGCCGGTCGATCTTGATTTCTGGACCGCCGAACTCGACGGCCTGCCCGACGAGATCGCCGTCCCCACCGGACGGACCCGCCCGCCTCGCCCGTCCGGTGAAGGCATCGTCCTCGACCTCGACCTGGCCGCCGCGGTGCTGCCGCGGATCCGGGAGCTGGCCGCGGAAACCGGCACCAGCGTGTTCATGGTCCTGCACGCCGCCTTCGCCGCCGTGCTCGCGCGGTGCGGAGCCGGAGAGGACGTGCCGATCGGCGTGCCGGTGGCGGGGCGCGCCGCCGAAACGCTCGATCCGCTGATCGGCTTCTTCGTCAACACGGTCGTGCTGCGCACCGACCTGTCCGGCCGCCCGACGTTCCGGGAGCTGCTGGCCCGCGTCCGCCGCACCGGCCTCGCCGCCCTGGCGCACGACGACGTCCCGTTCGACGAGGTCGTCGACCGCCTCGCGCCGCCGCGTTCGACGTCCCGGCACCCGCTGTTCCAGGTGCTGTTCGCCTACCGCAACACCCCGGACGGGACCGGCCGGTTCGCCGGGCTGGCCGCGGAGACCGAGCTGGTGCCCACCGCGACGGCGAAGGTCGACCTGACCCTCAACGTCACCGAGACCGGCGGCGGGCTCACCGGATTCCTCGAATTCGCCCGGGACCTGTTCGAACCGGACGAGGCCGCGCTGTTCGCCGACCGGTTCGCCCAGGTGCTCGGCGACCTGCTGGCCGCGCCCGACGAGCCGGTGGCCGCGCTCGACGTCCGGCTGCCCGGGGAGCGGCTCGCCCCGGACACCGGCCACGCGGTGCCGGACACGACCCTGACCGCGCTGCTGGAACAGGCGCTCGCCGAGCACGCCGGCCGCGAAGCGCTGGTGTTCCGCGATGCGCGCCTGGCTTACCGCGATCTCGACCGCCGCACTGCGCGGCTGGCGGCGGCTTTGCAAGACCGCGGCGTCGGCCCGGAGTCGGTGGTCGCTGTCGTGCTGCCGCGTTCGCTGGAACTGGTTGTCGCGCTGGTCGCCGTGCTGCGCGCCGGTGCCGCCTATCTGCCGGTCGATCCGGACCAGCCCGCCGAGCGGATCCGCGAACTGCTCGCCGACGCCGCCCCGGCCGCCGTCGTCACCGCGGAGGACCTTCCGGCGGCGGACGGGTTCCGCCCCGCGACGGTTCAGCCCGGCAACGCGGCCTACCTGATCTACACCTCGGGTTCGACCGGCCGTCCCAAGGGCGTCCTGGTCGAGCATCGCGCGATTGTGAACCGATTGCGGTGGATGCGCGAGCGCTACGGCTTCGGCGAGGACGACCGGGTGCTGCAGAAGACCCCGGCCGCCTTCGACGTTTCGGTGTGGGAGTTCTTCCTCCCGTTGCTCAGCGGGGCGGCGCTGGTGGTCGCCGAACCCGGCGACCACNGACCACCGCGACCCGGAGCGGCTGGCCGCGCTGATCGAGGCGGAACGGGTGACGACTGTCCACTTCGTCCCGTCGATGCTGGCCGCGTTCGTCGCGGCCGGAGTGCGCCGCGACCTCGGTTCGGTGCGCCGCGTGTTCTGCAGCGGCGAGGCGCTGCCCGCCGACCTGGTGCCGCGGGCTCGGGAGGTCTTCGCCGCGCCGCTGCACAACCTCTACGGCCCGACCGAAGCCGCCGTGGACGTCACCGAATGGGACACCGCGGCCGAGGACGGCGTCCGGCCGGTCCCGATCGGCGTGCCGGTCTGGAACACCGGCGCGCACGTGCTCGACGCCGGGCTGGCGCCGGTGCCGGACGGCGTCGCGGGGGAGCTGTACTTGTCGGGGGTGCAGCTCGCTCGCGGTTACCGCGGCCGTCCGGCGCTCACCGCCGAACGGTTCGTCGCGGCACCGGACGGCGGACGGCTCTACCGCACCGGCGACCTGGTGCGGCGTCGTCGCGACGGGGCGCTCGACTACCTCGGCCGCACCGACCACCAGGTCAAGATCCGCGGCCAGCGCATCGAACCGGGCGAGATCGAAGCGCGGCTCGCGGCCCGGCCGGACGTCGACGCCGCCGTGGTCGTGGCTCGGGCCGGGCGGCTGATCGGCTACTGCGTGCCCGAGACGGCGGACGTCTCCGCCGCGCTGAGCGAACTGGCGGCAGCGCTGCCCGCCGCGATGGTGCCGTCGGTGCTCGTTCCGCTGGCGGAATTCCCGTTGAGCCGCAACGGAAAGCTCGACCGGTCCGCGCTGCCCGAACCGCCGGGGGAGACCGCGGCCGTCGTCGCGCCGCGAGACGCGCGGGAGGCCGTGGTCGCCGCCGCGTTCGCCGAGGTGCTGGGGCTCGCCGAGGCCGGGGCCGACACCGGGTTCTTCACCGCCGGCGGCGACAGCATCCTGGCCATTCACCTGGTCGCCGCGCTGCGCCGGGCCGGGCTGACCGTCTCTCCGCGTGACGTCGTCGAGGCCGCGACGGTGGCTGACCTGGCCGCCCGGGCGACGGCCGGTTCCGTCGCGCCCGCGGCAGCCGTCGACCGGACCGGGCCGGTGGCCCCGACGCCGATGGTGCGCTGGCTCCTCGGCCGCGGCGGCCCGATCGACCGTTACAGCCAAGCGGCGCTGCTGCCGGTGTCGCCCACCGCCGACGTCGGCGCGCTGCTGATCCGGCTGGCCGCCCGGCATGATTTCCTCCGCGCCCGGCTGACCGGTGACACGCTCGAAATCGGCGAACCGCGCGAGGTTCCGCTCCGCTCGGCACCCGCTGACGCCGACCCGAACGCCGAGTTGGCCCGCGAAGCCGCCGCGCTCGACCCGCGCGGCGGGACCATGCTGCGGGCGGTCCTCCTCGGCACCGACCGGCTGCTGCTGGTCGCGCATCACCTCGTCGTGGACGCGGTGTCGTGGTCGGTCATCGCCGCCGACCTGGAAAGCGGAGTTCCGGACCGGCCCGCGGAATTCGCCGCCCGGCCGTGGGCCGCCGCGCTGGCCGCCGACGAGGCCGAGTTGCCGTTCTGGACCGAGATGGCCGGGGGAACCGGTGTCAGGCTGCGTACCGGCCTGGTCGGCGACCTGCGGCACGTGGTCGCCGAGTTGCCCGCAGAGGTGGTCGCGGGCATCGCGAGCGCGTTCCACACCGGTGTCCGCGAAGTCGTGCTGGCGGCGCTGGGCCTTGCCGTGCGCGAGGTCTGGGGCGAAACCGCTCTGCGCGCCGACCTGGAAGGCCACGGCCGCGACGGTGTCCCGGGCGCGGACACCGCCGTAGGCTGGTTCACCAGCCTGTATCCGGTGCGCGTCGGTCTGGACGGTACCCCGGAGCAGGTTCTCCAGCGCGTCAAGGAAACCCTGGCCGCGGTCCCGGGCGACGGCAGCGGCTACGGCCTGCTGCGCGACCGCGTACCCGGCGTGCCCCGGCCGTTCCTGGTCAACCACCTCGGAACCGCTCGTCCCGGCCAGCTGTCCGGCTTGGACTTCCTGGCCGGTGGAGCCGATCCGGAACTGTGCGCGAGCCATCCGGTCGAAGTGTCCACTTTGGTTGAAGACGGGGTGCTGAAGGCACGCTGGTCCTGCTCGCCGGACGTCGATCTCGACACGCTGCTGGCGGCTTGGCGGCGCGCGGTCACCGCACTGACCGGAGGCGGCGGGCACACCCCGTCCGACTTCCCCCTCGTCCGGCTGACGCAGTCCGAAGCGGACGCACTCGGCGAGGTCGAGGACGTTCTGCCGGTCACCCCGCTGCAGGCCGGTTTGCTGGCACAGGACGACGAAACCGACGTCTACACGGTCTTGCTGTCGTTCGACCTGGACGGCGACCTCGACGCGGCCTGGCTGCGCACGTGCGCCGAGAAGCTGGTCCGCCGCCACCCCGCCCTGCGGGCGGAATTCCGCCCGCGCACGGACGGCGATCCGATCCAGGTCGTGCGCCCGGCACCGGAATTGGCTTGGCAGGAAGGCGAAATCGCCGTCGAAGAGTTCCGGCGTGCCCGGTTCGACCTCGGCAGCGCGCCGCTGATCCGCTTCGCGCTGGCGCCCGTCGCGCCCGGTCGTCACCGGTTGCTGGTGTGCCATCACCACATTCTCCTCGACGGCTGGTCGTCCTTGGCGCTCGCGCGCGAACTGTTCGCGACCTACGCCGGTGCCGAGCCCCCGGCCCGCCGTCCGCATCGCGACCAGCTGACCTGGCTGTCCACAGTGGACCGTGATGCCGACGAGGCCGCTTGGGCGGAAGCACTGTCCGGGTTGGACGAACCCACGCTGCTCGCCCCCGGCGGAGCCGCTCCGCAGTGGCCGGAGCAGCTGGACCGCACTCTCGACGCGGAGGTGACCGCGCGGGTGGCGGCCCGCGCCCGCGAACTCGGCTGCACGGTGAACACCCTGGTCCAGGCCGCCTGGGCGATCCTGCTGGGCAGGCTCACCGGCCGCGCCGACGTCGTGTTCGGCACCACGGTTTCCGGCCGCCCCGCCGACCTGCCCGGCAGCACCGAGATGGCCGGGCTGTTCATCAACACGCTTCCGGTGCGCGTCACCCTCCGCTCCGGCGAACCGGTCTCCGCCCTGCTGTCCCGGGTGCTGCGCGAACAGGCCGGGCTGCTGGAGCACCATCAGATCGGCCTCGGCGAACTGCAGCGGATCGCCGGAATCGGCACCCTGTTCGACACGCTCGTGGTCGTCGAGAACTATCCGGCAGTCGCGGACTGGGACGCCGGTCCCGCAGTGCGCGTCGCGGGCGGGCCGCCGGTCGACGCCACGCACTACCCGGTCACGCTCGTCGTCGCACCCGAGGAACAGCTTTACGTCGGCATCAAGTACCAGCCCGGTTTCGGCGCGCGGCGAGCGGCGGATGTCCTCGACCGGTTCGTCCGCGTCCTCTTGGACCTCCTCGCCGACAGCGCGCGTCCGGTCGGCACGCTCGGCATCGCCGACCCGGCTGAACACGCGCTGGTCGTCACGAAGTTCAACGACACCGGGGAAATCGAGCCGCACGGGACCCTCGCCGACGCGTTCCGCGCCCAAGCCCGCCGGACGCCTGACGCGCTCGCCGTCACCGACGAGCACACTCGGCTGACCTACGCCGAGCTGGACGCGGCGGCCCGCGGCCTGGCCGGAGCGCTCGTCGCGCGCGGGGTCGGCGCGGAGTCCGTCGTCGCGCTGGCGCTGCCGCGGTCGGCGCAGCTGATCGTCGCGATGCTCGCCGTGCACAAGGCCGGCGGCGCTTACCTGCCGATCGACCTCGCCCACCCGGCCGAACGGGTCGCGGGCGTGCTCGCCGAAGCGCAGCCGACGCTGATCCTCACCACCGATGCGCACTACGACGGGTTCGAGCACCTGTCCCTGACCGGATTCGAGCCGTCCGGCACCGCCGACGTCGAAGTGCGCCCGGGCAACGCGGCCTATGTCATCTACACCTCGGGTTCGACCGGCCGTCCGAAGGGCGTGGTCGTCGCGCACGAGAGCGTGCTGCGGCTGGTCGAGTGGGGACGCCGCGTCTTCGGCGCCGAGGGGCTTTCCCGGGTGCTCGCCGCGACTCCGGTGACTTTCGACGTCTCGGTGTTCGAGATCTTCGCTCCGCTCCTGTCCGGCGGCCGGATCGACGTCGTCCCCGACATTCTCGCACTGGCCGACGCTCCGGCGGGCGAACGGCTCAGCCTGGTCTGCGCGGTCCCGTCGGCGGTCGCCGGTGTCTTCGCGCAGAACCTCTCCGGCCTCGAAGTCGGCACGTTCGCCCTCGCCGGTGAAGCCTTGTCCGCAGACCTGGTGCGGTCGATCCGGGCCGCCGCGCCCGAGGCGAAACTGGTCAACATCTACGGGCCCACCGAGGCCACGGTCTACGCGACCAGCTGGCCGGTCGTCGCCNGTCGTCGCCGGTGAGCGGGTGCTGATCGGCGCGCCGCTGGACGGCTGCCGCTGTTACGTGCTCGACCGCGACCTCAACCCGGTGCCGCCCGGCGTCGCGGGGGAGTTGTACCTGGCGGGCGGCCTGGCCCGCGGCTATCTGGGCCGCCCGGCGCTGACCGCGGAACGGTTCGTCGCGGATCCCTTCGGCGGGCCCGGCGGCCGGATGTACCGCACCGGCGACCTCGCCCGCTGGACCGAAGACGGCCGGATCGACTACCTCGGCCGCGCCGACCACCAGGTCAAGGTGCGCGGTTTCCGGATCGAACTGGGCGAGATCGAGCACGTTCTCGCCGCTGCCCCTGGCATCACCGGAGCTGCGGTCGTGGCGCGCGGGAACACGCTCACCGGCTACGTCACCGGTACGTCCACTGTGGATCTGACAGCGCACTGCGCGGACCGGCTGCCGTCGTACATGGTGCCGAACGCGATCATTGCTCTTGAGCGTTTCCCGTTGACTCCCAGCGGAAAGCTCGACCGGGCCGCGCTACCCGAACCCGCCGCTCAGATCACCGGATCCGGGGACAGCAATCCCACGGCGGCTGTCTTCGCGGGTATCTTCGCCGACGTCCTGGACTTGCCGTCAGTAGGGGAGCGGGACGACTTCTTCCGTCTCGGCGGCGACAGCATCCTGTCGCTGCGCGTGGTCGGCCGCGCCCGGGCAGCCGGGCTGGCGGTCCGCGCCCGCGACGTCGTCGAACTCGGCACGCCTCTGGCGCTGGCCGAACGGACCGGTGCGATCGAGGCGGAACTGCCCGTCGAAGAGCCCGCCGAAATCGCGCGCACCCCGATCATGGCGTGGGCGGCCGAACGCGGCGGCGACCTCGACCGGTTCGCCCAGTGGCTGGTCGTCACGACACCGGCCGACCTGAACGATCTCCAAGAACGCCTCGGCACCCTCTTCGCCCGGCACCCGGAACTCGGCGCCCGCGGCCTGGTGCCCGGCCGCACCGCCGCGCCGAAGGTCCGCGTGGTCGAGGACCTGACCGGCGAACGCGAACGCGCACTGTCCGAATTGGACATCGAAGCCGGGGTCCTGTTCCGTGCGGTCTGGTGCCCGCCGGAGCGGAAACTGCTGCTGGTGGCCAACCACCTCGTGGTCGACGGCGTCTCCTGGCGGATCATCCTGGACGATCTCGCCGGGGCTCCGGCAGGGCGGAGCAGCAGTTTCGCGCGCTGGGCGAGGGAAGCCGTCCGGGTCGAAGCCGACCCGGAAGCTTGGCGGGCGGCCCTGGCCCGGCCGTGCCCGAAGCTCGGCCGCCGTCCGGTCGATCCGGCGGCCGACCTCGTCGGCACGGCCGCGAAGTTCGAGGTCGAACTGCCGTGGGCCGGGCTGTCCGACGTGGCGGTGCGCGCGCACGGCACCGTGCAGGACGTCCTGCTCGCCGCGCTGGTGACCGCGGCCGGGCAGCCGCTGCTGGTGGCCGTCGAAGGGCACGGCCGCGCCGACCTGGGCCTGGACCTCTCCCGCACGGTCGGCTGGTTCACCTCGCGCTACCCCGTCCCGCTCGACCCGGCGGACGATCCGGTCGCGACGCTCAAGGGCGTCAAGACCGCGGTGCGCGGCCTGCCGGGCGGAGAACTGGCCGGTCTGCAGTACGGCAAACTGCGCTATCTCGACCGCGTGCCGGGCCTGCCGGAGCCCGAGGTCGGCTTCAACTACCTCGGCCGGTTCACCGGCGGAGACGGCGACTGGACCGTTGCCGAGCCGATGGGCGGGCACGCCGATCCGTCGACGGCGGTCGCGGCGGCACTGGAGATCAACGCCTCGGTCGACGGCGACGTCGTCCGCGCGTCCTGGGCGTATGTCCCCGGCATCCTCCCGGAACCCGAGGTGCGCGCGCTGGCCGAACGGTGGCGGCACGCCGTCGCCGGCCTCGTGGAAGCCGTGCGCGAGCCGTTCCACACCCCGTCGGACTTCCCGCTCGCCGAGCTGAACCAGTCCGATGTGGACGAACTCGGCGCGGTCGAGGACGTCCTGCCGCTGACGCCGTTGCAGACCGGCTTGCTGTTCCTCAGCGACTACGAAGCCACCGGACCCGACCCGTACCTGATGCAGCTGCGGCTGGAATTCGGCGGCCCGGTCGACGGCGAACGGATGCGCCGTGCCGCGGCGGCACTGCTGGCCCGGCACGCTGCCCTGCGCGCGGGCTTCCGCCACACCACGTCGGGCGTGCCGGTCCAGTTCGTCCCCGCCGCACTCGAACCCCGCTGGGCCGAACACCCCGGCGGCGACGTCGAAGCACTGGCCGCCGCCGAACTGGCGGACCGGTTCGACCCGGCGGACCCGCCGCTGCTGCGGCTCGCCCTGGTCGGCCGCACGCTGCTGCTCACCGCGCACCATCTGCTCTACGACGGCTGGTCGGGCCCGCTGCTCGTGGGCGACCTGCTGGAGGCCTACCGCCGGGACGGGGCGCCGACGCGGGTGTCCCGGCCGTTCCGCGACCACCTCGCCTGGCTGTCCACAAGGGACAGCGCGGCCACCGAAAAGGCCTGGCGCGCCGCGCTGGCGGGCTTCGACGAGCCGACGCTGCTGGCCCCGGCGGCCGCCGGCGAGCGGATCGGCCGCCAGTTCGAGACGACGCTGCCGGATCTCACCCCGCTGCTGCGGGATGCCGGGCTGACCCTGACCAGCGTCGTCCAGGCGGTCTGGGGTCTGCTGCTCGGCAGGCTGACCGACGCCGAAGACATCGTGTTCGGCACGGTCGTCTCGGGCCGTCCGGCCGAAGTGGACGGCGCCGACGCCACGATCGGCTTGTTCGCCAACACGATCCCGGTGCGCGTCCGGACGGACGGCACGCGATCGCTGCCCGAACTGGCCGCCCGGATCCAGGCGGAACAGGCCGCGCTGCTGGGCCATCAGCACGCCGGTCTCGGCGACATCCAGCGCTTCACCGGAACCGGCGAGCTGTTCGACACCCTGCTCGTCGTCCAGAACTACCCGCTGGACAACGGAGTTTCCGGCGAGCTGGACCTGCGCTCGGTGCGCGCGTCGGACGACACGCACTACCCGCTGGCGCTGGTCGTCGAACCGGGCGGGCGGGTCACCTGGAAGTACGCGGAGAACGCGTTCGGCCCGGGAGAGGCCGAGCGGATCGCCGAGCGCTTCACCCAGCTCTGCCGCACTATGCTCGCGAACCCCGATCAGCCCGCGGGCGAGATCGACGTGCTGTCCGCGGCGGAGCACGAGGAACTGGCGGCGGCGAACGACACTGCTTGCGCCGTCCCGGATCTGACGATCGCGCAGCTGTTCGCACGAGTGGCCGGGAGCGAACACCCCGCAGTGATCGACGGCGGCACCACGCTCACCTACGCCGAGCTGGATCGCCGGTCGACCGAACTGGCGCACACGCTCGCCGCACGAGGCGTCGGACCCGAAGCCGTGGTGGGGGTCGAACTGCCGCGATCGGCCGACCTGATCGTCGCGCTGATCGCCATCCAGAAGGCGGGCGGCGTCTACCTGCCGCTCGACCCGAACTATCCAGCGGAACGCCGGGCCGCGATGATCGCCGACGCGGACCCGGTGCTGATCCTGCGCGATCTCGGCCTGCCGCCGGAGGGCCGCCCGCTCGCGCCGCTGCCGTCCACCGCCGCGGGCGCGTACATCATCTACACCTCCGGCTCGACCGGGCGGCCCAAGGGAACGCTGGTCAGCCACGCCGGGGTCGCCAGCCTGGTGCACACGATGACCGAGGCGTTCGACGTCGGCCCGGGCAGCCGGGTCCTGCAGTTCGCGTCGGTCAGCTTCGACACTTCGGTGTGGGAGCTGGCGATGGGCGTGCTGACCGGCGCGGCGCTGGTGATCATTCCCGACGACGAACGCGCGGGCGAACCCCTCGCGGCGTTCCTGCGCGAGCACCGCGTCACGCACGCGACCCTCCCGCCCGCCGCGTTGGCGTCGATCCGGCCCGAGCAGACGCCGGATGACCTCGTCGTGATCGCCGCCGGGGAAGCCTGTCCGCCCGCGCTCGCCGCGGAATGGTCGGCGCGGCGCCGGATGTTCAACTCCTACGGCCCCACCGAGACCACAGTGGACATCACGTTGTGGACGTGCGGGCCGGAGGACGGCCCGGGTCCGGTGCCGATCGGCGGCCCGGTGCACAACACCGCGGTGTACTTGCTCGACCGGCGGCTGCGGCCGGTTCCGCCCGGCGCGGTCGGCGAGATCTACGCGGCGGGCACCGGACTGGCGCGCGGCTACCTCCGCGCACCCGGCCTGACCGCGGCCCGGTTCGTCGCCGGGCCGGACGGCACCCGGCTCTACCGCACCGGCGACCTCGCCCGCCGTCGCGCGGACGGCGCGCTGGTGTACGTCGGCCGCGCCGACCACCAGGTCAAGGTGCGCGGGTTCCGGATCGAGCTGGGCGAGGTCGAAGCCGTGCTGTCCGCCTGCCCGGGCGTGCGCCGGGTCGCCGTGCTCGCGGTCCCGGACGCCCGCGGCGCCAACCGCCTGGTCGCCTACGTGGCGGGCGAAGCCGATTTCGCCGAGGTGCGCGCGGCCGCGTTGACGAAGCTGCCGGACCACATGGTCCCGGCGGTGTTCGTCGCGGTGCCGGAGCTGCCGCTGACGTCCCAGGGCAAGCTCGACCGGCGGGCGCTGCCCGCCCCGCCGGAACCCGCCGCGACCGGAGACCTGACCGGCGCGACCGAAGCCGAACGCGTGCTCGCCGGGATCGTCGCGGACGTGCTGGGCCTGCCCTCGATCGGCCTCGACGACGACTACTTCGCACTCGGCGGCGACAGCATCCTGTCGATCCAGGTGTCCGGCCGGGCCCGCGCGGCCGGACTCGACATCCGGCCAAGGGACATCTTCGACCGCAAAACGGTGGCGAACCTCGCCGCGCTGGCCGCCGCACGGACCCCGGCCGAGGCCGCCGCGCCGGAGGTCGCCGCCACCGGCCCGGTCCCGCTCACCCCGGTGATGCACTGGCTGCGCGAACTCGACGGCCCGATCGCCCGGTTCAGCCAGGCGCAGCTCCTGGCCACCCCGCCGGGCCTGACCGAGGCCGAGCTGACCGAGCGCGTCCAGCAGGTCGTGGACCGGCACGACATCCTGCGCTCCCGGCTGACCGGTTCGGCTCTGGAAGTGCCGCCGCCCGGCACCGTCCGCGCCGAGGACGTGCTGTCCCTCGGCGAGCCGGACGTCGAGGCGGCCGCCGCGACCCTGGACCCGGAGCGCTACGGCCAGGCCCGGTTCGTCTGGCAGCCGGACCGGCGCCGGTTGCTGGTGCTCGTCCACCATCTCGCGGTGGACGGCGTCAGCTGGCGCGTCCTGCCCGCCGCGCTGGCCGGCGAGCAGCCCGGGACCGGGACGTCGTTCCGGGCGTGGGCGCACCGCCTCGCCGAAGCGGGGCAGAACGGCGAGTTCGCGGAGGAACTGCCCTACTGGCGGGCGGCTCTCGCCGACGCTCCGGTCCAGCCCGGTCTCGGCGAACCCGATCCCAAACTGGACCGCGTCGGCACGGCGAAACGGATCCGCCGGGTCCTCCCGGCGGGGCAGACCGAACCGCTGCTGACCACCGTGCCCGCGGCTTATCGCGCGGGCGTCCAGGACGTCCTGCTCACCGCGCTCGCCCTGGCGGCGGCCAAGCGCGGGCCGAGAGAACTGGTGGTGCAGCTCGAAGGCCATGGCCGCACCGAACTGCTCGACGGCGCGGATCTGTCGGCCACCGTCGGCTGGTTCACCACCGCCTATCCGGTCCGGCTGCGATTGACCGGTATCGACGTCGCCGACGCGCTGCGCGGAGGCGACGCGGCCGGACGCGCGTTGAAGACGGTCAAGGAACAGCTGCACGCGGTGCCGGGCGAGCAGGGGCTCGGGTACGGAGTGCTGCGGTATCTCGACCCTGCCGCCAGCGCCGAACTCGCCGCCTTCGACGCTCCGCGGATCGGCTTCAACTACCTCGGCCGGTTCGCCGTCCCGGAGTCCGAACAACCGTGGGCGCCGGCACCGGGCAGCGTCGGCGTCGACGGCTCCACCGAACCGGACCTGCCGATGGCGCACGCCCTGGAAATCACCGCGGTGGTCACCGAGCACGACGGACAGCCCGAGCTGACCGTCGACTGGACCTACGCCCCGGGCGCGGTCGCCGAGACCGACGTCCTGGCGCTCGCCGACGCGTGGGCCGACGCGCTCGCCGCACTCACCGACCACACCGCGGGACCGGGCACGGGCGGGCACACCTCGTCCGACTTCGGCCTGGTCTCGCTGAGCCAGCAGCAGATCGACCTGCTCGAAGCGAAATGGGGAAAGGCATGACGCACGGGGGATTCGAGGACGTTCTCCCGCTCACACCGCTGCAGGAAGGCCTGTTCTTCCTGTCCTCCCTCGACCGGGAGGAGCAGGACGTCTACACCGTCCAGCTGCGCTTCGAGCTGGGCGGGACGGTGGACGCGGACCGGCTGCGGGCGGCCGCGCAAGCCTTGCTGGACCGGCACGCGAACCTGCGCGTGGCGGTCACCGCGACCGGTGTCGAACGGCCGGTGCAACTGGTGCTGCGCCGGGTCGAAGTGCCCTTCGCCGAGGTTGTCGCGGCCGATCGGGCCGAGGCCTGCCGGATCGCCGAGACCGACCGCGCGAGGCGCTTCGACCCGGAACAGCCGCCGCTGATCCGGTTCACTCTGGTGCACCTCGGCGACGACGAGCACCACCTCCTGCTGNGCTGACCCACCACCATCTGCTGATGGACGGCTGGTCGGGTCCGCTGCTGGGCCGGGACCTGTTCGCCCTCTACGCGTCCGCGGGCGACGCGTCGGTGCTGCCGCGCGTGCGTCCGTACCGCGACTACCTCGGCTGGCTCCACGCCCAGGACCGGTCCGCCGCCCGCACCGCTTGGCGCACCGCGTTGTCCGATGTGGACGGTCCGACGCTGCTCGTGCCGGAAGGAAGCCGTTCCGGCGTCGCGGTTCCGGACCGGATCGGCCACCGGCTGTCCACTGAGGACACCGAAGGGCTCACCGCGTTCGCCCGGCGGCGCGGCATCACTCTCAACACCCTGATGCAGGCCGCCTGGGGCCTGGTGCTGGGCCGGGCCACTGGCCGCGGCGATGTCGTCTTCGGCGTCACCGTGCACGGCAGGCCCGCCGATCTGCCCGGCGCGCACGAGATGGTCGGGCTGTTCATCAACACCGTCCCCGCGCGGATCACCGCGCGCCCGGCCGAGACCACGGCCGCGTTCCTCAGCCGGGTCCAGTCCGAGCAGGCGAACCTGCTGGAACACCAGCACCTCGGCCTCACCGAGATCCAGCAGCTCGCCGGCGGCCGCGACCTGTTCGACAGCCTCCTGGTGTTCGAAAGCTACCCCGTCGACCAGGACGAATTGGCCCGTACCCAGCGCGAGGCCGGGCTCGACGTCCGCTCCGTGACGACCGCTGACGCCGCCCATTACCCGGTCGGCCTCACGGTGATTCCCGGTCCACGCCTCGAAATCGGCCTGTCCCATCGCGCCGATCTGGTTTCGGCGGAGCGTGCGGATCACCTGCTGCGCAGCGTCGTCACCGCCTTGCTGGCCTTCGCCGACGACGCGGCACGGCCGGTCGGGCAGCTGCCGCTGCTGCCCGAAGACGTTGCCCGCACGGTAATCCGCGACTGGAACGACACCGCCCACCCCGGGCCGGTCACGACGCTGCAGGACCAGTTCGCGGACCGCGTGCGGCAGTCCCCGGACGCGCTCGCGGTGATCGCCGAAGACACCCGGTGGACCTTCGCGGAGCTGGACCGCCAGGCCGCCCGGTACGCCGGAATACTGGCTGCTCGCGGGATTCGCCCGGGCGACCGGGTCGCGGTCGCGGTTCCCCGGTCGCCGGAGCTGGTCGCGGCCCTGTTCGCGGTGCACCGGCTCGGCGCGGTGTTCCTCGCCGTCGAGCCCGGACTGCCCGAACAGCGGATCCGTCATCTCGTCGAGGATTCCGGGGCCGCGCTGGTCGTCACTCCCGAGCTGCTGGCGGAATCCGCGGATCCGGTCGCCGGGACCACCGCGGTCCCCGGCTCGCACCCGGCGTACGTGCTGTACACGTCGGGTTCGACCGGCCGTCCCAAGGGCGTGGTCGTCTCGCACGAGGCGATCGCGGCCAAGATGGCATGGTTCGCCGCGGCCGTGCAGCCGGGCGACGCGGACCGGATGCTTTTCAAAGCCCCGGTCTCGTTCGACGTGTTCCTCACCGAAATGTTCTGGCCGGTGTACTCGGGACGGCCCGTCGTGCTCGCCCGGCCCGACGGCCACGGCGACCCCGCTTATCTGGCCGGTCTCATCGTCCGCGAGGCCGTCACCGTCGTCAACTTCGTGCCGTCGATGCTCGGTGCGTTCCTCGCCGAACCGGCCGCGGCCGCGGCGACGTCGTTGCGGCTGGTGTCGGTCGGCGGCGAAGCGTTGCAGATCGGCCAGGTGCTGCGCACTCGCGAAATCCTGCCCGCCGCGACGCTGCTCAACCTCTACGGCCCGACCGAGACGGCCGTCGACCTCGTCGCGTGGGACACCTCCGCCGAGGACGGCAGCCGTCCGGTCCCGATCGGGCGGCCGGTCCGCGGCACCCGCGCCTGCGTCCTCGACGCCGCCCTGCGCCCGGTCGCGCCCGGCGAACCCGGCGAGCTGTACCTCGCCGGGCCGCAGCTGGCCATCGGTTACCTCGGCGCGCCCGGACTGACCGCGAGCCGGTTCGTCGCGAACCCCTTCGGCCCCGGCCGCCTGTACCGGACCGGCGACCTGGCCCGCTGGAACTCCGACGGCACCCTCAGCTATCTCGGCCGCACCGACCAGCAGGTCAAAATCCGCGGCGTGCGGGTGGAACCCGGCGAAATCGAGCACGCGCTGACCGCACTGCCCGACGTCCGCGACGCGGCGGTGGTGGTCCGGTCCGGCGAACTGGCCGCCTACCTCACCCCGGGAACGGCCGACCCCGCGTCCGTGCGCGCGGAGCTGGCCCGGGCCTTGCCGTCCTATCTCGTGCCCACGACAATCGTCGCGCTGGACGCCTTGCCGGCGACCGCGAACGGCAAGCTCGACATCGCCGCGCTGCCCGAACCCGGTCGCGGGCCGGGCGGGGTGCGCCGGGAGCCGAGGACCGCGGCCGAACAGCTGATCACCGAGCGGTTCGCCGCCGTGCTGGACCGGCCGCGCGTCTTCACCGACGAGGATTTCTTCGCCCTCGGCGGCCATTCCCTGCTGGCCATCAAGCTCGTCGCCGGGCTCAAGTCCGCGCTGCGCGTCGAATTGTCGCCGCGCACGGTGTTCGAGCACCCGACCCCGGCGGCGCTCGCCGCCGCACTGGCCGACGCCGACACCGCCCGGCCTCCGCTGCTCCCGGGGCCGCGGCCGGAGTTCCTGCCGCTGTCAGCCTCGCAGCGGCAACTGTGGTTCCTCCATCGCGTCGACGGCCCCAACGCCACCTACAACCTGCCGCTGGTCTGGCGCATCCGCGGCCCCCTCGACGCCGACGCGCTGCGAGCCGCGCTCGCCGATCTCACCGCACGCCACGAAATCCTGCGGACGGTCTACCCGGATCGCGACGGCGTTCCCTGCCAACGGATTCTCGACCCTGGCCCGGTGCCGTGCCCGGTCGCCGACGTCGCCGAAGCCGACCTCGCGGACCGGGTCGCCGAGCTGATCGCGCATCCGTTCGACCTGACCGCCGAGGCGCCGATCCGTCCCGCGCTGCTGCGCACCGGGGCGCACGACCACGTGCTGGTCCTGCTGCTGCACCACATCGCGGGCGACGAATGGTCGTCGCACCCGCTGCGCCGCGACCTGTTCGCCGCCTACCGGGCCCGGCTCGGCGGGACCGCTCCGCACTGGCTGCCGCTGCCGGTGCAGTACGCCGATTTCGCGTTGTGGCAGAAAGAAAACGAGCCTTCCGCCGAGTTCTGGCTCAAAGAGCTTGCCGGACTGCCGGAACTGCTGGAGCTGCCCGCCGACCTGCCGCGGCCCGCGGTGGCCGGGCAGCACGGCGGCGCGGCCGAGTTCGAGCTGCCCGCCGAGACGACCGCCCGCCTGCGGGAGCTGGCCGCCCAGACCGGCACCACCCAGTTCATGGTGGCGCAGGCCGCCGTCGCCGCGCTGCTGCACCTCAGCGGCGCGGGCGACGACATCCCGCTCGGCACCCAGGTCGCCGGGCGTTCCGACAGCGCGCTGGACGAGCTGGTCGGGTTCTTCACCAACACGATCGTGCTGCGCACCCGAGTCGAGGGCAGCCCGGCGTTCCGCACGCTGCTGGACCGCGTCCGCGCGACGGACCTGGCCGCCTTCGAGCACCAGGACCTGCCGTTCGACCGGCTCGTCGAACAGCTGCGCCCGCAGCGTTCCGCCGCGCACCATCCGCTGTTCCAGGTCGGCGTCGCCTATCAGCACGTGGACGCCGAGGCCGAAGAGCACGGCGAGCTGACCCTGACGCCGTACCGGTTCCCGTTCCCGGTGGCGAAATTCGACCTCGAGTTCGAGTTCGCCGACCTCGGCGACCGGGTGGCGGGCGCGGTCCTGCACCGCACCGACCTGTTCACCCCGGCCGCCGCGCGCCGCCTCGCCGACGGTCTCGTCCGGTTGCTCGGCGAAGCGGCCGCGGACCCGGACCGCCCGATCACGTCCCTCGACCTGCTGACCCCGGCCGACCGCGAGCGCCTGCTCGGCTTCGGCCGCGGCCCGGCGGTGCCCGGACACCGGTCGATCGCCGGACTGTTCGCCTCCGCCGTAACCCGTTTCCCGGACACGGAAGCGGTTTCCGGCCTGACCTATCGCGAACTGGACGCGCGCAGTTCCGAGCTGGCGACGCGACTCGACGCGCATGGTGCGCGTCGCGGCGAACGCGTGCTCGTCCAGCTGGCTCGCGGTGCAGAGGCCGTCACAGCGTTCCTCGCGGTGGCCAAAACCGGTGCCACCTACCTGCCACTGGCGTCCGGCGCCCCGGCCGCGCGCCGGGACGAGATCGTCGCCGATGCGCGCCCGGTCGCCGAGATCACCGCCGACGGCGTGCGGACGCTGGGCGAGTCCTGTCCCGCCGCGCCCGCCGCGTACCTGATCTACACCTCCGGTTCGACCGGCCGCCCCAAGGGCGTGCTGGTGCCGGACGCGGGGATCGAGAGCCTGGTCCACACCGCCGTGCACACCTACGGCGCCGGGCCGGGTGCGCGGGTCCTGCAGTTCACCTCGCCCGCGTTCGACGTCTACCTCGAAGAACTGGCGATGTCCGTGCTTTCCGGCGGCACGCTGTGCATCCCGGAGGAGAACGAACGGCTCGGCGCGGCGCTGGGCGAGTTCGCCCGGCGCCACGACCTCACGCACGTCGACCTCCCGCCCGCCGCGCTTGAAGCCCTCCCGGCCGGGTCGCTGCCGGCGTCGGCGACGATCGTGGCCGGCTCGGACGAGGTTCCCGCCGACCTGGTGGCCCGCTGGGCACCCGGGCGGAAGCTGTTCAATGCCTACGGCCCCACCGAAACCACCGTCAACGCCACGGTCTGGGCCTGCCCGGAACCGTTCGCCGGACGCGTCCGGATCGGGCGCGCCGACACCGCGCGCACGTTGTACGTGCTCGACGACTGGCTGCGGCCCGCGCACCAAGGCGAGCTGTACGTGGGCAGCGACGCGCTCGCGCTCGGCTACTGGAACGCACCGGCGGCGACGGCCGAACGGTTCGTGGCCAATCCCTTCGACCGCGGCCGGATGTACCGCACCGGCGACCGCGTCCGCTGGACCGAAGACGGCGACCTCGAATTCCTGGGCCGGGCCGACACCCAGCTCAAGATCCGCGGCTTCCGCATCGAACCGGCCGAAGTCGAAGCCGCCTTGACCGCCCTGCCGGAGGTCTCCATGGCCGCCGTCGTCGCCCGTGCCGGCGGCGGGCCGCGGCGGCTGGTCGGGTACGTCACCCCGGCCGGTCTGGACGGCGTCGAACTGCGCCGCAAGCTCGGCGCGACGCTGCCGGACTACCTGGTGCCGTCCGCGATCGTCGGGCTGAACAGCCTTCCGCTGAACGCCAGCGGGAAAATCGACCGGCGCACACTGTCCACAGCGGACTGGGCGGCCCCGCCGGAAACGGCAGGTCGCGCCGCGGAGACCGAAGCCGAGCGAGCTGTCGCGGCCGCGTTCGGCGACGTGCTCGGCCTGCGCGAGGTCGACGTCGACACCGGTTTCTTCGCGCTCGGCGGCGACAGTATCTCGTCGATCCAGGTCGTCTCGCGGCTGCGTTCGGCGGGCTGGCGGATCACCGCGCGCCAGGTGTTCGAGCACCAGACGATCGGCGAACTCGCCGCCGCGGCCACGCCGCTCGCCGACGAGACTCCGGCTGCCGCCGGCGGACCGACGCGCGCGCTGTCCCCGTTGCAGGAGGGCCTGCTCTACCTTGACCAGATCGAGCCCGGCGGCTACCTGGTGCAGCAGGTTTTCACC
Organism: Amycolatopsis sp. M39; assembly: GCF_001651785.1. Lineage (NCBI taxonomy): Bacteria > Bacillati > Actinomycetota > Actinomycetes > Pseudonocardiales > Pseudonocardiaceae > Amycolatopsis > Amycolatopsis sp. M39. Next base: position 96,611 of record NZ_LWSF01000035.1, on the reverse strand, counting down.
CTCTCCGGCGACCTCGACGCGGGACTGCTGCGCCGGTGCCTGCACGCGATGCTGGAGCGCTATCCGAACCTGCGGGCCGGATTCGCGTTCAGCGAGACCTCCCGGCCGGTCCAGTTCCTTCCCGCGCACTCCGAGCTGCCGTGGCGGGAGCTGGCGCTGAACGACGCGGAGTTCGCGAAGCTGCTCGAAGACGACCGGGCCACCGGCTTCGATCTCGCGAAGCCGCCGTTGATGCGCGCCGCCTGCGTGCGGTTCGCCGAGGGCACCCATCGGCTCGTGCTCACGCACCACCACATCTTGATGGACGGCTGGTCGGGTCCGCTGTTCGGACGCGAGCTGTTCCTGCTCTACGCGGCGGGCGGCGACCCGGCCGCGCTGCCCCCGGCAGCGGACTACGCCGGGTACCTCGACTGGCTCGCCCGCCAGGACCAGCAAGCCACCGAAGAAGCCTGGCGCACCGCGCTGTCCGATGTGGACGGACCGACCCTGGTCGGCGCGGCCGAAGGACCCGCCCGGGACCTCGCTGTCGACCTCCCGCCGCGGCTGTCCGAGCTGGCCCGGAAACACGGCACCACGCTCAACACCGTCGTCCAGGTCCTGTGGGCACTCACCCTCTCCGCCGAAACCGGCCGCGACGACGTCGTGTTCGGCACCACCGTGCACGGCAGGCCCGCCGACCTCGACGGCGCCGAACGCATGGTCGGGCTCTTCATCAACACGGTCCCGGTCCGCGTCCGGCTGCGGGCTGGGGAGCCCGTTGCCGCGTTGCTGGCGCGCGTGCAGGCGGAACAGGCGCGGCTGCTGGACCACCAGCACGCCGGACTGGCCGACATCCAGCGCGCGGCGGGCACCGGCGAACTGTTCGACACCCTCCTGGTCTTCGAGAGCTACCCGGTCGACGACGCCGCGCTCGCCGACGCCGAACGCCGCTCCGGCCTCACTGTCGCCGGGCTCGCCGAACGGGACGACACGCATTACCCGCTCACGTTGCTCGTCGCGCCGGGCGAAACCCCGGTGCTGACGCTGCGGCACCGCCGGGACGTGACCCGCCTCGCCGCGCGGCTGCGCGCGGTGGCCGAGTGGCTCGTCCGCGGCGGCGACATTCCCACCGGCTTCCTCAGCGAGGACGAGCACCAGGCCGTCGTGCGCACCTGGAACGACACCGCGCACGACGTCCCGCGCACGACACTGCCCGCCCTGTTCGCCGCGCAGGCCGAGCGCACTCCGGACGCCATTGCCGTGGTCGACGGCGCTCACGAGTGGACGTACGCGGAGTTCGCCGCACGGGTCCGCGAACTGGCCGGTGCCCTGCGGGCCGGTCCTGGCGACGTGGTGGCGGTGTCGCTGCCGAGGTCGGCCGAGCTGGTAGCGGTCCTGCACGCGGTGCAGGCGTGTGGTGCGGCCTATCTGCCGATCGACCCGGACCTGCCCGCCGAACGCGTCGATTTCCTGTTGGAGGACGCCAAACCCGCGCTGGTCGTCACGCCGGAATGGCTGTCCGAAGCGGACTCGGCACCGTTCGCTTCGGTGCGGGTCCGTCCGGAGGACACCGCGTACCTGCTGTACACCTCAGGTTCGACCGGACGGCCGAAGGGGGTCGCGGTCGCACACGCGGCGATCGTCAACCGTCTCTTGTGGATGGCCGAAGCATACGGATTCGGTCCCAGCACACGTACTTTGCAGAAGACCCCGGCGTCGTTCGACGTCTCGGTGTGGGAGCTGTTCCTCCCGCTGCTCACCGGCGGCACGCTGGTCGTCGCCGCGCCGGACGCGCACCGCGATCCGGCGCAGCTGGCCGCGATCATCCGGGAACAGCGCGTCGACACTGTCCACTTTGTCCCGTCGATGCTGGCGGCGTTCCTGCCCGAGGCAGCTGGGCTCGGGTTCCGCACGGTCATCTGCAGCGGGGAAGCTCTGCCCGCTGATCTGGCGTTGCGGGCCCGGGAAGTGCTCGGCGTCGCCGTGCGGAACCTCTACGGCCCGACCGAAGCCGCGGTCGACGTCACCGCCTGGGACACCGCCGCCGAAGACGGCACCCGGCCGGTCCCGATCGGCCGTCCGGTGTGGAACACGCAGACCTACGTGCTCGACACGGCGCTGCGGCCGGTCGCCCCTGGTGTGCCCGGGGAGCTGTACCTCGCCGGCGCGCAGCTCGGCGACGGCTATCGGGGCCGCCCCGGGCTCACCGCGACGCGTTTCGTCGCCAATCCCTTCGGCACCGGGCGCTTGTACCGCACCGGCGACCTCGCCCGCTGGAACCCGGACGGCACGCTCGCCTACCTGGGCCGCACCGACGATCAGGTGAAGCTGCGCGGCCAGCGGATCGAACTCGGCGAGATCGAGCACGCGCTCCGTGACCTCGACGGCGTGGAATCCGCCGCCGTCGCGGTGCACGACCCGGTAATCACCGGCTATGTCACCGGCCCGGTCGACGGTGAGGAAATCCGGGCCCGGCTGGCCGAGCGGCTGCCGTCGGCGATGGTGCCCACCGTGGTCCTGGTGCTCGACTCGTTGCCGCTGACGCCCAGCGGAAAACTGGACCGCAAGGCGCTTCCGGCCCCTGATCTGTCCATTCAGGACAGCGGCGACGTTCCGGCGAGTCCGGTCGAGGCCGCCATCGCGACCGAGTTCGCCGCAGTGCTGGGCCTCGGCGCCGTGGGCGCGTCCGCGGACTTCTTCCGCCTCGGCGGCGACAGCATTTCGTCGCTGCAGCTGATCGCGCGCTTGCGCCGGGTCGGTTACCGGCTCAGCCCTCGCGAGATCTTCGAGCATCGCACCCCGGCGGCTTTGGCCGCGTTCGCCCGCCGCGACAGCGAAACGGTCAAGACCGGCACTCGCACCGGCGTCGTCCCGCTGCTGCCGGTCATGGCGTCCCTGCGCGACCTCGGCGGCGACACCCGCCGGTTCAGCCAGTCCATGCTGCTGACCACTCCGCCGGACCTCACCGAGGCTCAGCTCGCCGGGAAACTGGACGCGATCCTGACCGCGCACGACGCCCTGCGCGCCCAGCTCGAACCCGGCTGGGTCTACCGGATCCGGCCCGAGGGAAGCGTCACCGCGGCCGACGTCCTTCGGCGCGGCACCGGTGCCGTCCGGGAGGAGTTCGAGACCGCGCTCGGCGAGCTGGATCCCGAGGCCGGGGTCATGCTGCGCGCGGTGTGGTTCGACCGCGGCCTGCTGCTGCTCGTCGCGCACCACCTCGTCGTGGACGGCGTCTCCTGGCGCATCCTGATGGACGACTTCGCCGAGGCCCGGATCGCGCCCGAGGAAACGTCGTTCCACGACTGGGCGCACGCGGTCCGCGACCTCGAACGGACGGCCGGCTGGACCGATGTCCTCGCCGGGACCGGTTCGCTGGGCACGGAAATCCCGGGGGCGCACGCCCGGGAAACGGTCGAGGAACACGCCGTCGAGATTCCGGCCGACCTCACCGGAAAGCTCCTGACCGGCGTCCCCGCCGCCGCGCACGCCGGGGTCCAGGACGTCCTGCTCACCGCTCTGGCGCTCGCGGTGTCCCGCTGGCGGGCGGCGCGCGGCCTGCCCGACGACGGCGGCCTGGTCCTCGACCTCGAAGGCCACGGCCGCGACGAGCACCTGGTGCCCGGTACCGACCTGTCCCGCACGGTCGGCTGGTTCACCACGGTCTACCCGGCCCGGATCGGCGGGGCCGGCGGCGATGCCGTCGCCTGGCTGAAAACCGTCAAGGAACAGCTGCGCGCCCTGCCCGAACCGCTCACCTTCCCCGGCCCGGCCGAAGGCCGCACGGTGCTGTTCAACTACCTCGGCCGCCTCGACGGCCCGGCCGCGACCGGATACTGGCGTCCGGCGCCGGAATCGGCACAGCTGGAGAGCAGCGCTGACCAGGCCACCCCGGTCAGCCACCCGCTGGAGATCAACGCCGTCGCGGTGCGCCACGACGACGGCCTGCGGCTGCACTGCGACCTCGCCTACGTCCGCGACGTGTTCACCGCCGAGGACATCCGCGAACTCGGCGACGGCTGGCGCGCGGCGCTGGCCGAACTCGCCGACGCGGCCGGTGAACCGTTCCGCACGCCGTCGGACTTCCCGCTGGTCTCCCTAGGACAGTCCGATGTGGACGAACTGGCCGCCGCGGCGGACATCCTGCCGCTTTCGCCGCTGCAGGAAGGGATCGCGTTCCAGGCTTCGTTCGACAGCGAGGACGTCTACTCGGTCTGCCATTCCTTCGAGCTGACCGGGCCGCTGGACGCGGAGCGGATGCGCGCGGCCGGGCAGGCGCTGCTCGACCGGCATGCCAATCTCCGCGCCGCGTTCCGGCAGCTGCGCTCAGGCGTCACCGTGCAGGTGGTCCCGGCGCACGCGGAACTGCCGTGGGAACTCGTCGAAGACGAGACTGAGTTCGCCACCCGGCGCTTCGACCTGGCGGAGGCTCCGGCAGTCCGCCTCGGCCTGCGGCGGCTCGGCGAAGACCGGCACCGGCTGCTGCTGGCGCATCACCACGTCCTGGCCGACGGCTGGTCCGGCCCACTGCTCGCCGAGGAGCTGTTCACGCTCTACGCGGGCCGTGAGCTGCCTCCGGTCCGGCCGTACGCCGAGTACCTGAAATGGCTGGCAGCGCGCGACGAAGCCGCCGCCGAGCAGGCGTGGCGCACTGCGCTGGCCGACCTGGACGGCCCGACGCTGCTGCTGCCCGGAGCCGACGCGCGCGAGACCGTAAGGCCCGAGCGGGCGAGCACTGCCCTCGGTGCCGGGCGGTCGGCGAAGGTGACCGCGGTGGCCCGCGATCTCGGCGTCACGGTCAGCACCCTGCTCAACACCGCCTGGGCGCTGGTCCTCGGCCAGCTCACCGGGCGCACGGACGTCGTCTTCGGGGTCACCGTGCACGGCCGCCCCGCCGACCTGCCGGGTGCGGAGCGGATGATCGGCCTGTTCATCAACACCGTCCCGGTGCGGGTCCGGACGCTCGCCGCGGAGCCGTTCGCCGCGCTGGTGCGGCGGGTGGACGAGGAACAGATCCGGCTGCTGGACCACCAGCACGCCGGACTGGCCGAGATCCAGCGCTGGGCGGGCACTGGCGAACTGTTCGACACCCTGGTCGTGTTCGAGAGCTATCCGGTGGACGACGACCGGCTCGCCGGAGCCGAGAAATCGGCCGGGCTGACCGTCGAGGCCGTCGCGGGAACGGACGCCACCCACTACCCGCTGGCCCTGGTCGTAGAGCCGGGGGAGGAGGTCGTCCTCGGCCTGGACCACCGGCCCGGCACGGTCGACGCCGACGCCGTCCTGGCGCGGCTCACCGGCGTCCTCGACGCGATCACCGCTGATCCGGCGGTGCTCGTCGGCCGGATTCCCCTTGCCGCCGAAGAAGAACCGCAAGGCGCGGAGGTCGCCCTGGAACCGGCGACCCTGCCGGAGCTGTTCGCCGCGCAGGTCGCCGCCACCCCGGACGCGGTGGCCGTCGCCGCGGCCGGGCGATCGCTGACCTACGCGGAGTTCGAGGATCTGGTCGCCCGGATCGCGGCGAGCCTCGACGCCGGTCCCGGCGACCTCGTCGGGGTGAGCCTGCCCCGGTCGATCGAGCTGGTCGCGGTGCTGCACGCGGTCCACCGGCGAGGTGCGGCGTACGTGCCGATCGACCCCGGCTACCCGCCCGCGCGCCGCGAGTTCCTCGCTGCGGACTCGGCCCCGGCGTTGCTGATCACGGCGCTGCCCGAGCTGGGCGCCGAGCGGCGACCGCTGGTGCGGGTCCCCGACACCGCGCCCGCGTACGTGATCTACACGTCCGGCTCGACCGGCCGCCCCAAGGGAGTGGTGGTGGACCACCGAGCCGTCGTCAACCGGCTGCGGTGGATGGCCGACGAGTACGGGTTCGGCGCGGACACCAGAACCCTGCAGAAGACGCCGATCTCCTTCGACGTCTCGGTGTGGGAACTGTTCCTGCCGCTGCTCACCGGCGGCACGCTGGTCGTCGCGCCGCCGGACGCGCATCAGGACCCGGCGCAGCTGGCCGCGGTGATCCGGGAGGAACGCGTCGACACCGTCCACTTCGTCCCGTCGATGCTGCGGCCGTTCCTGGCCGAACCGTCGGCGGCGGGCCTGCCGCTGCGCCGGATCTTCTGCTCCGGCGAGGCGCTGCCGGGCGACCTGGTGCTCGCTGCCCGGGAGCTGCTGCCCGAAGCGAGCGTGCACAACCTGTACGGCCCGACTGAGGCCGCGGTGGACGTCACCGCCTGGGACACCGCGGGCGAGGACGGCAGCGGGCCGGTGCCGCTCGGGCATCCGGTGTGGAACACCGGCACCCACGTCCTCGACGCGGCGCTGCGACCGGTGCCGCGCGGCTGTGTCGGCGAGCTGTACCTCTCCGGCGTCCAGCTGGCCCACGGTTACCTGCGACGGCCCGGCCTCACCGCGACCCGGTTCGTCGCCGGGCCGGACGGCGCGAGGCTGTACCGGACCGGAGATCTCGCCCGGCGGCGGGCCGACGGCGTTCTCGAATACCTCGGCCGCGGCGACGACCAGGTGAAGATCCGCGGCGTGCGGATCGAACCCGGCGAGGTGGCGGCGGCGCTCTCGGCACTGCCCGGGATCACCGGGGCCGAGGTCGCGGTCCGAGACACCGGGCTCGTCGGCTACCTCACCGGTACGTCGCGCTCCGGAGCCGAGCTTCGCGCCGAATTGCGCGAGAGCCTGCCGGAACAGCTGGTGCCCTCGGCGTTCGTGTGGCTCGACGCGTTCCCGGTGACCCCCAACGGGAAACTGGACCGCGCCGCGCTGCCGGAACCCGACCGCCAGGCCGAAACCGGCTCCGCCGCACCGCGGACCGGGACCGAGCGCGTGCTCGCGGCGGCCGTGGCGGAAGTGCTGGGACTGGATCGCGTAGGAGTGTTCGACGATTTCTTCGCGCTCGGCGGGGACAGCATCCGGTCGCTGCACCTGGTCGGCCGGGTGCGGCCGGAGGGGCTGAAGATCACCCCGCGGCAGGTGTTCGAGCTGCGCACCGCCGCCGCGCTGGCGGAGGCCGCCGAATCTGTCGACCTCGCGGCGGAGGCGCTGCTGTCCGCCGCGGAACCGTTGATCGAACTGGACGAGGACGAGTTCGCCGAGTTCTCGGGTGATTGGAGCGTTTCGTGAGTGCCGCCCGCGGTGTCCAGGACGTGCTGCCGCTGTCCCCGTTGCAGGAGGGTCTGCTCTTCCTGTCCACTTGGGACAGTACGGCCACCGATGTCTACACCATCCAGCAGGTGTTCGACCTGCGCGGGGCGCTCGACCCCGAACGGATGCGCGCGGCGGCGGCCGTCGTGCTGGAACGGCATCCGAACCTGCGCGCGGCCTTCCGGCCCCGCAAGAACGGCGAGACCGTCCAGCTGATCCCGGAAGCGGTCCCGGTGCCGTGGCAGGCCGGGGACGTCGCCGAGGCCGACGTCCCCGCGCTGCTGGACGCCGACCGGGCGCGCCGGTTCGACCTGGCGAAGCCGCCGCTGATCCGGTTCCGGCTGCTGCGGCTGGCCCCTGAGCACCACAAACTGGTGATCACCGCACACCACCTGCTGCTCGACGGCTGGTCCGGTCCGCTGCTGGGGGAGGAGCTGTTCACCGCCTACGGCCGCGAAGACCTGCCGCCCGCGCCGAAATACCGGGACTACCTGACCTGGCTCGGCAGGCAAGACCGCGAAGCTGCCCGCACGGCTTGGCGCGAATCGCTGGCCGGGCTCGCCGATCCGACGCTGCTGGCCCCTGGAGCCACTCCTGCCGCGGAATTCCCGCACGAGCACGAAATCCGGCTGTCCACAACGGACACCGAACGGCTCACGGCGTGGGCCCGCGAACAGCGCGTGACGCTCAACACCGTCCTGCAAGCGGCGTGGGCGGTCGTGCTCGGCAAGCTCACCGGCCGCCGGGACGTCGTCTTCGGCGCCACCGTCTCCGGCAGGCCCGCCGAACTGCCCGGCGTCGACCGGATGATCGGCCTGTTCATCAACACGCTCCCGGTCCGCGTCCGGCTCGATCCGGCGGAGACGCTCGCCGGCCTCGTCGCCCGGGTGCAGTCGGAGCAGGCCGCGCTGCTGGACCACCAGTACCTCGGGCTTGCCGAAATCCAGCGCGAAGCCGGGTACAGCGAACTGTTCGACACACTCACCGTGTTCCAGAGCGCCCCTGCGGACGCCGAAGCACTTCGCGCCGCCGACGAAGCTTCCGGGCTCGCGGTGCGAGCCGAGGAAACCCGAAGCGTCACGCACTATCCCTTGACCGCGGTCGCGTTGCCCGGCGACGAGTTCGCCGTCGCGTTGGTGTACCGGGAAGATCTCGTCGACGCGACGCTGGTCCGGCGGGCGGCCGCTCTGCTGCGGGAACTGCTCACGGCGGCACCCGAGCGGAGGATCGGATCGGTCGAGCTGACCACCGCCGAGGAGCGGGAACTGGTGCTGCGCAAGTTCAACTCCGCGACGCTGCCGCGCGCGGGCGAGTCGCTGGTGGAGCTGTTCGTCCAGCAGGTGCAGGCGAGACCGGACGCGATCGCCGTCGAGGACGGCGGAGTCGCGGTCAGCTACGGCGAACTGCACGAGCGGGCTGCCCGGCTCGCCGGGGTCCTGATCGAACGCGGCGCCGGGCCGGAGCAGATCGTCGGGGTGGCGATCAACCGGGGCCTCGGGTTCCTGACCGCGATGCTGGGCGTCCAGCTGGCCCGGGCGGCGTACCTGCCGCTGGATCCGGAGTATCCGGCCGACCGGATCGCCTACATGCTCTCTGACGCGCGCCCGGCCATGATCGTCGCCGATCCATCCACTGTGGACACTATGGGCGCGCACGGCGTCCCGCTCGTCGTGCTGGACAGCAACCTGCCCGAACCGCCCGCGGATCTCCCGCTGCCGCATCCGGACAGTGCCGCGTACCTGATCTACACCTCGGGATCGACCGGGCGGCCCAAGGGCGTGCTGGTGCCGCACCGCGGGGTGCCGGACCTGGTGGCGATGTTCGCCGATTCGGTCCGCAGCGGCCCGGGCAGCCGGGTGCTCGGGTTCGCCTCGCCGAGCTTCGACGTCTCGCTCGCCGAACTGTCCACGCAATTGCTGGTCGGCGCGACCGCGGTGGTCGTCCCGGAAGAGAGCCGCCTGGGCGAACCCCTCGCGGAGTTCGTGGCCGCACAAGGTCTTACCCACATGTTCGTGCCGCCCTCGGCGCTGGGCGCCCTCGCCGGGGCCGAGCTGCCCGAAGGCGTCACGCTGATCGCGGGCACCGACGCGCTCACCGCGGAACTGGTCGCCCGCTGGAGCCCCGGCCGCCGGATGTTCAACGCCTACGGCCCCACCGAATGCACGGTCAACTCCACGCTCTGGCGGTGCGAGGCCGGACAGCGCGTGGTGATCGGCCCGCCCGACCCGAACAAACAGGCTTACGTCCTCGACGCCGATCTGCGGCCGGTGCCGCCGGGGACGGCCGGCGAGCTGTACGTCGCCGGAGGACTGGCCCGCGGCTACTTCGGCCTGCCCGGCCTGACCTCCACGCGGTTCGTGGCCTGCCCGTTCGGGGCTCCCGGCGAACGGATGTACCGCACCGGCGACCTCGTCCGCTGGACCGCGGACGGCGAACTCGACTTCCTCGGCCGCGTCGATCACCAGGTGAAGATCCGGGGTTTCCGCGTCGAACTCGGCGAAGTCGAGACGGCGCTGTGCGACCGGCCCGGCGTCGTCGAAGCGGTCGCTGTCATCCGGGAGGACCAGCCCGGCGTCCGCCGCATGATCGCCTACGTGACGGCCGAGCCCGGTGCCGAGCCGGTGCCCGGCGACCTGCGTGCCGCGCTGGCGGCCCGGATGCCGGACTACTCGGTGCCGTCCGCGATCGTGGTGCTCGACCGGCTGCCGCTGACGGTGAACGCGAAGGTCGACCGCGGCGCACTGGCTTCCGCGGACGGGTTCGCGCCGGACCTGAGCGGGCTGACCGGCGATGCCGTCCCGAGCACGCCCGAGGAAAAAACGCTGGCCGACGCGTTCGCCGCGGTGCTGGGCCTTCCGTCGATCTCCGTGACGGACGACTTCTTCGGCTTCGGCGGGGACAGCATCCTGTCGCTGCAAGTGGTGAGCCGGGCGCGGCAGGCCGGGCTGCGGATCACCCCGCGGCAGGTCTTCGAGGCCAGGACGGTGGCGGCGCTCGCCGAACTGGCCGAGCCGGTGACCGCGGCCGGTCCGGCCGACGTGTCCGAAGCCGGAGTCGTCGCGCAGATCCCGATGATCGCGGCCCTGCTCGAACGCGGCGGCGTGCCCCGGCGGTTCAGCCAGTCCGCCGTCGTGCGGACCCCGCGCGGGCTGACCGAGCCGGAGCTGAACCGCGTGCTGCAAGCGGTGCTGGACCGGCACGGCGCGCTGCGGGCCGCCCTCGGCACCACGCTGCGCATCCCGCCGCCAGGCGCGGCGATCACCGTCCGGCGGGTGCCAGGCGAGCCGGACCAGGAGGTGCTGCACCGCGAAGCGACGGCCGCCGAAGCCGCTCTGGACCCCGCAGCCGGGGCCATGGTCCGGGCAGTGTGGTTCGACCACGAAGGCGCGCCCGGCCGGTTGCTGCTGGTGATCCACCACGCGGTGATCGACGGCGTGTCCTGGCGGATCCTGTTCGACGACCTCGCCACTGCCGCTTCCGGTAGCGAGCTGCCTCCGGTGCCGGTGTCGTTCCGCGCGTGGGCGGCGAGTCTGGGGCCGCGCATCGAGAAGCTGCGGGCGGATCTGCCGTACTGGCGCGAAGTTCTGGGGACCACCACTGCGGTGACCGGAACCGTCGGCGATGTCCGAGAGGTCCGCGTGACGCTGCCGCGCGACATCACCGACACGCTGCTTTCCGGCGTCCCGAAGTCGTTCCGGGCAGGCATCCAAGACGCCTTGCTGAGCACTCTCGCCACCGCCGTGACGCGCGTGCGGGGCACGGATTCGGTGCTGATCGAAACCGAAGGGCACGGCCGCGACGAAGACCTCGACCTCTCGCGCACGGTCGGCTGGCTCACCACGGTGGCTCCGCTGCGGATCACCGCCGACCCCGATCCCGTGCGCCAGCTCAAACAGGCCAAGGACGCCCGGCTGCGGCTTCCCGCCGGGTACGCACTGCTGCGGTACCTCACCGGAGACCTGAACGGGCATCCCGAGGTGCTGTTCAACTACCTCGGCCGCTTCGACGTCGAGGCGCCTGGCGAGGAAGCCGACTGGCACCCGGAAGGCGGGCTGGGCGGCGACCTCGACCCCGCCACTCCGGCGTCGCACGCCCTGGAGGTCAACTGCTCGGTGACGCCCGCCGGACTCGAAGCGAGCTTGGCCTGCCTGCCCGGCACCGTGGATGCCGAGGCCATCGGCACCGCGTGGATGGCCGCCGCCGCGGAACTGGCCGAGCGGCTGACCTCAGACGGCGTCGGCGGAGTCTCCGCGGCGGATTTCCCGTTGCTGGACCTGACTCTCGAAGACGTCGAGGAGATCGGCGACGCGGCCGACGTCTGGCCGCTCTCGCCGTTGCAGGAAGGAATGCTCTTCCTCGCGTCGTTCGACGAGGACAGCCTCGACGTCTATGTCACCCAGCAGATGCTGGACCTGTGCGACGCGGATCCGGCGAGGCTGCGCACCGCTGCCGCGCGCCTGCTGGAACGGCACCCGAACCTCGGCGCGGGCTTCCGCTACCTCGCCTCCGGCCGGGCCGTGCAGGTCGTTCCGCGCTCGGCGGGCCTCGACTGGCGAGAACTCGCCGGGGCCGACGCGGAGGCCGTCGCCGCCGAGGAACGGCTGCGGCCCTTCGCCCTGGCCGAGCCGCCGCTCATCCGGTTCACGCTCTTCGACACCGGCGACGGCGGGCACCGGCTCCTGATCACCAGCCACCACATCGTCCTCGACGGCTGGTCCGCGCCGCTGCTCGGCCAGGAACTGCTGGAGCTGTACCGCACCGGCGAGCCGCCGAAGGCCCGCCCGTACCGCGACTACCTGGACTGGCTCGGCCGCCAGGACCGCGAAACCGCCCGCACGGCGTGGCGGAACGCCCTGTCCGGACTCGACGGGACGAGCCTGCTCGCCCCGCCCGGCATCGGACGCGGCCAAAGCCTGCCGGACAAGCTCACCGCCGGCCTGACCGAGGACCAGACGACCCGGCTCGCCGCGTGGGCGCGGCAGAACGGCGTCACGCTCAACACCGTTGTGCAGACGGTGTGGTCGCTGCTGCTGGGCGGGCTGACCGGCCGCCGGGACGTCGTGTTCGGAGCGACCGTCTCCGGCCGTCCCGCCGACCTGCCCGGCGCCGACCGGATGATCGGGCTGTTCATCAACACCTTGCCGGTCCGTGTCCGCACCGCGGCGGCCGAAACGCTCGGCGCGCTGCTCGCGCGCGTGCAGGGGGAGCAGGCCGCGCTGCTGGACCACCAGTACCTCAGCCTCGCCGAAATCCAGCGCCAGGCCGGGTCCGGCGAGCTGTTCGACACGCTGCTGATCTTCCAGAGCTACCCGGTGGACGCCGAAGCGCTCGCCGAGAGCGAGCGGCAGGCGGGCGTCCAGGTCACCGGCGTCCAAGGCGAGGACGCCACGCACTATCCGCTCACCATCGTCGCCGCGCCCGGCCCGCGGCTCGAACTGATTCTCGAATACCGCACCGACGTCTTCGCCGCCGAACGGATCGCGGAACTGGGACAGTCCCTTGTGGACTTGCTGGCCGGAGTCCCCGAACAGCGGGACACGCCGGTCGGCCGGCTCGAAGTGCTTTCGCGGCGGCAGCGGAACCTGGTGCTGCATCAGTGGAACGAGACCGCTTTGCCGGTGCCGGAGTCCACTGTGGTCGATCTGTTCGACGAACAGGTCCGCCGCGGTCCGGACGCGGTCGCGCTCGCCTGCGAAGACCGGACGCTGACCTACGGCGAACTGGACGCCCGCGCCAACCGCCTCGCCCGTGCGCTCATCGCGCGGGGAGCCGGACCGGAGGAGATCGTCGCGATCGGCCTGCGCCGGACGGAACGGTTCTTCGTCGCGCTGCTGGCGGTCCTCAAATCCGGAGCCGCGTACCTGCCGATCGACCCCGCCCAGCCGGAAGACCGGACGGCGGACCTCCTCGCCGACGCGAAACCGCTGCTGGTGCTCGCCGACGACTGGCCCGACGACACGGCGTTCGCGGCGGACCCGGTCACCGACGCCGACCGCCGCGCCCCGCTGCGGCCGCAGCATCCCGTCCACCTGATCTACACGTCCGGGTCCACCGGGAAGCCGAAGGGGGTGCTCGTCCCGCACCACGGCATCGTCAACCTGGCGCACAGCCACGACCGAGACGTTTTCGGGCCCGCCCGGGAACGAACCGGGCGGGAGCGGCTGCGGATCGGGCACAACTGGTCGTTCGCCTTCGACGCCTCCTGGCAGCCCTCGCTAGGCCTGCTGCGTGGGCACGAACTGCACGTCGTCACCGACGATGTCCGGGTCGACGCCGAAGCGCTGGCCCGGTTCCTGATCGAGCGTCGGATCGATTTCGTCGAGGTCACCCCGTCGCATTTCGTCCAGCTGGCGGCAGCGGGCCTCTTGCGGGACGGACAGTGCCCGCTCGCCGTGGTCGGAGTCGGCGGGGAAGCGGTGCCGCCGGGACTGTGGACCGAACTGCGCAGCCTGCCGGGAACCGAGGCGTACAACTTCTACGGCCCCACAGAGTGCACAGTGGACACTGTCATCGCGCGGCTGCGGGACACCGAAGGCCCGGTGATCGGCCGCGCGGTCGCCAACACCCGCCTCCGGGTGCTGGACGACGCGCTGCGGCCGGTCGCGCCCGGTGTCGTCGGCGAGCTGTACCTGAGCGGCTCCCAACTGGCTCGCGGCTACCTCGGCGCGCCCGGGCTCACCGCGACCCGGTTCGTCGCCGACCCGTTCGAGAACGGCCGGATGTACCGCACCGGCGACCTCGTGCGCTGGACCGAGGACGGCCGGCTCGAATTCCGCGGCCGCGCCGACGACCAGGTCAAGGTCCGCGGCCACCGCGTCGAACCGGGCGAGGTCGAGGCGAAGCTCTCCGCGCACCCGGCGGTCTCGGACGCGGTCGTGGTCGTCCGCGACGACCGGCTGATCGGCTACGCCGTCGCTGACGAGTCCACAGTGGACGGAGCCGCGCTGCGGACCGCGCTGGCCGAGTCGCTGCCGGACTTCCTCGTCCCCTCGGCGGTCGTGCTGCTCGAAGCGCTCCCGGTCACCCCGAACGGCAAGGTCGACCGCGTCGCGCTGGCGACCGCGGACTGGGCCGCGCCCGACCTGTCCTCGCTCAGCGGCGGAACCGCGCCGCGCACCCCGCGCGAGCACGCGCTGGCCGGGATCGTCGCCGAAGTCCTCGGCTTGCCGTCGGTGGGCGTCGAGGACGATTTCTTCGCACTGGGCGGCGACAGCATCCTGTCCATGCAGGTCGTCGGCCGGGCTCGCGCGGCCGGCCTGCGGATCACTCCGCGCACCGTCTTCGAACGCCGCAGCGTGGCCGCGCTAGCCGAAGTCGCGACCGAACTCGACGGCGCGCAGCGGACGGCGGTCCCGGCGACGGGCAGCTTCCCGGCGACGCCGATCATGCTCGCCCAGCGCGAGCGCGGCGGCCCGATCGGCAGGCTCAGCCAGTATTCGGTGCTGCGCGTCCCGGCCGGAGCCGGCCTCGACCGGCTCGCCGAGGTGCTGACCGCCCTGCAGGACCGGCACGCGATCCTGCGCGCCCGGCTCGGCGAAGACTGGACCGTGCACGTCGGCACCGCGAACAAGCCGGTGCTGCGCCGTGTCGACCTCGGCGACCGCCCGGACGACGACCTGTTCACCACGGAGTTCCCGGAGTTCGAGCGCACCGTCCGCGAGCTGAATCCGTTCACCGGCGACGTCGTGCGCGCGGTGTGGTTCGACGCGGGCGACCGGCCGGGCCGCCTGTTGCTGATGATCCACCACCTGGTGGTCGACGCGGTGTCGTGGCGCGCGCTGTCGGAAGACCTCGCCGCCCTCGGCCGCGGGCTCGACCTGCCGCCGGTGGAGGTGCCGTTCCGCGAGTGGGCGCTGCGGCTGTCCGAACTGGACCGGAGCGGGGAACTGCCGTACTGGCAGGGGATCTCGGGCACTGTGCCGGTGGCCGCCCGGCCGCTCGGACCTGGCGACACGATCTCGCGAGGCCGCAACGACGTCGTGCACGTGTCCGCCGAGAGGACGAGGGCACTGCTCGGGCCGGTGCCCGCGGCGCTCGGCTGCGGGGTACAGGACCTCCTGCTGGCAGCGCTGGCTTCGGCGGTCGCCGAACACCAGGGCGGCGACGCGCTGCTGGTCGACCTCGAAAGCCACGGCCGCGCGGAAAAGCTGCTCGGCGACGCCGATCTGTCCCGCACGGTGGGGTGGTTCACGTCGCTGTACCCGGTGCGCGTCGCGCTGGACAAGGATCTGGCCGCCGCTGCCCGCCGGTTGTCCGGCGAGCAGAAAGCTGTGCCCGACAACGGAATCGGGTACGGGGTGTTGCGCTACGGCGCGGGGGAGAAGCTTCCCAGTGCCGAGGTGCTGTTCAACTACATCGGCCAGAACGACACCGGCCAGGCGCGGGACGAGGACTGGCTCGTCGCGCCCGGGAAGAACGTCATCGGCGGCGACGTCGACCCGGAAGCCCGGGCCACGCACGCGTTGTCGATCAACGCGTCGGTCGAACGAGGGGTGCTGACCGCGCACTGGTCGTACCTGCCGGAGGTGGTCCCGGCCGGGCTGGTGGCCAGGATCACGCGGTCCTGGACGGCCAATCTTGACCGGTTGGTGACCTCTTCCCGGCGGAAAGATGATTAGGATAGCCTGCCCTAATTAGACGGACATGACCAAAACCAGCGGGTTTGGCAGAGAGGTAGGCGTCGTGAGGACGCAGTTCCAGAAGTGGCGCACGACAGTGGCCGGGATTTCGGCCGCGGTGCTGGCGTTGGGCGCCGCAGCCTGTGGCTCGGCCGACGAGAACGCCGGCGCGGAGGGCGCCACGCGGCCGTTCGACACCCCGAGCGGGCAGGTGCAGATCCCGGTCGCGCCGAAATCGGTGGTGGCGCTCGACCAGTACACCTACTTCGGCCTGCTGGACGTCGGCGTGCACCCGAAGGCCACCGCGTCCGGCTACACCGACAGCTTCGCGGTGTTCCCGCCCTACGCCGCCGAGTACGCCAAGGCCCCGAAGGTCGGCGGCTCGATGGAGATCGACATCGAGCAGGTCGGCGCCCAGGCCCCGGACCTCATCCTCGGCAACAAGTTCCTCTCCCTGGAAAAGCACAAGATCGAGGACTACCAGAAGCTCGCCCCGACGGCGATCCTCGGCGGGGCGCCCGGCGAACCCGGCGTCGCCTGGCCGCAGTGGGTCATCCAGGCCGCCGACGCGGTGGGCAAGAAGCCCGAGGCCGAGGCGCTGAAGAAGCAGTACGAGGACCGCGCCGCGCAGATCAAGTCGACCTACCGGGACAAGCTGGCGAAGCTGAAGTTCGCGCTGATCAACGGCGGCGGCGGGAAGTGGTACCTGAACCTCGACGAGTCGTGGGGCGGCACCATCCTCAAAGACCTCGGCGTCCAGTTCGCCCGGGGCGGCGTCACCGACAAGAGCAACAACACGCCGGAGTTCTCCATCGAGAACCTGGACAAGCTCAACGAAGCCGACGTGATCCTGTACCAGGCGGACTACCAGGGCAAGGCCGGGCCGGACACCCAGCAGATCATCGACCTGCCCGCGTACCAGGGGCTGCGGGCGGTCAAGGCGGGCAAGTCGTTCCCGACCGGCAACTTCTACGCCCTGCACTACAAGGCCGCGATGGCGTTCCAGGACGAGATCGAAAAGATCCTCAAGGAGTACTGACCGGATCCGGGGCTCGGCGGTGCACAGCGGACCGCCGAGCCCCGTCGCGTGAGGGGGAACCATTGGACAGCACCGCGCTCGCGCCCGCCCCGGCCAGGTCCTGGCGGCCGCGCGCCGGGCTCGCCGCGGTCCTGGTCCTCTCGGCCGTCGCGTACGGCTGGGGGAGCTGGGACCTCGGATTCGGGTATCCGTACTACAGCGCCGCCGTCGGCTCGATGTCCCGCGACTGGACGGCTTTCGCGTTCGGCTCGCTCGACCCGCTCGGCGTGGTGACTGTCGACAAGCCGCCGATGGCGCTGTGGGTGCAGGTGCTTTCCGTGCGGCTGCTGGGTTTCCACGGCTGGGCGCTGATCCTGCCCCAGGTGCTCGAAGGCGTCGCGACGGTCTGGCTGCTGTACCTGGCGGTCCGCCGCTGGCAAGGAGAACGGGTCGCCCTGCTCGCCGCCGCGATGCTCGCCGCGACGCCGGTCGTCGTCGCGCTCAACCGCGACAACTTGCCCGACCCGCTGATGCTCCTGCTGCTCGTCGCCGCCGCATACGCGCTGACTCGTGCGCTCGACGGCGCGGGGCGCGAGCGGCGATGGATGGTCTTCGCCGCGGTGCTCCTCGGATGCGCGTTCACCACGAAAATGGTGCAGGCGTGGCTGGTCCTGCCCGCGATCGGCGCGGCCTACCTGGTCGGCTCTTCTGCCCCTGCGCGCACGAAGACATGGACGGCCGTGCTTTTCGCGGCGGTGCTGGCGGTGGCCTCGTTCTGGTGGGTCGTGCTGGTCGACCTCTGGCCGTCGCCGAAACCCTTCATCGGCAGCAGCGTCGACGGCACCGCGCGCGATCTCGTGTTCGGCTACAACGGCTTCGGCCGGATCTTCGGACAGGACTTCGCCGCGGCGGCCAGCTACGCGGAGAACCACGGGAAATCCTTCTACCAAAGCGATCCTGGCGCCGGGCGGCTGTTCGGGACGTCATTGGGCGGCCAAGCTTCCTGGCTGCTGCCGCTCGCACTGGCGGCGGTCGCCGCCGTGCTGGTGCTGACCCTCGCCGGACGCCGTCCGCCGCGGAAAGCCTTGGCCGGCTGGGTGCTCTGGGGTGGTTGGCTGCTGGTCTGCGCGGTGGTGTTCAGCTTCATGCGCGGGATCTGGCTGCTGTACTACACCGCACAGCTCGCTCCGGCCGTCGCCGCGCTGTCGGCTGCCGCTTTCGCCGCGCTGTGGCGGCTTTACCGAGCCGGCGGGCGCGGGTGGCCCCTCCTGCCGGTGACAGTCGCGGCCCTGAGCGCGTGGGCGTGGGTGCTGGTGCGCCGCGACCCGGACTGGAACGGCTGGATCGCCTGGGCCGCCGCCGCGGCGGCGCTGCTTTCGGTCGCCCTGCTCGTGTCCGGGCGGATCTCCCCGCGCCTGCGCACGGCCGGGCTCGCGACCGGACTGGCCGCCGTGCTGGCGGCCCCGCTGGCCTGGTCCGCCGCGACGACGATCGGCTACTCGGCGGGCTTGCCGATGCTGCCCGCGGCGGGCCCGGTGTCCCTGCAGACGGACTACCTGGCCCCGGACGTCCGAGACGACTTCCGGCAGCTGCTCGGCGGCTGGGGCGCCCGGGACTTCCGCGCGGCAGCGGGGAAACTCGACGAACCCTCGGCAGCCCTGCTGTCCTATGCGGAACGCCGGGCCGGTCCGGCGAAGGTGACGCTGGCGGTGGAAACGGCCGACGCGGCCGCCCCGTTCCTCCTCGCGACCCGCCGGGGGGTGGTCGGCATGGCCGGATTCACCGGCCGCGACCCGGCCCCCTCCCCGGACCGCCTCCGCGAGTGGATCGACCGCGGCGACGCGGCCTTCGTCCTGCTCCTGCCGGAACGCAGCCGCTACGAGTTCGTCCGCTCCCGGTGCCAGTCGGTGCCGCCCGCGGAATCCGGTGCCTCTCAAGGCGTCGGCGACCTTTACCGGTGCGGCTAGCCGCCGAAACCCGTCGGAGACTCCGATACGGGAGCTAACGGACGCCCGGCCGAATCCGCCGCTTCGGCCGGGCACGACGGCCGACGAGGATCACGTTAGGGAAGCCTTGCCTGAGGTAGGTTCCTCTGCAATGGTCTGGCCGGTGACGGCAGTGCGAGCGGAAGCGACGGAGCGGACACCGCGGCACGGCTATGCGCTCCGCCGGGCCGGAGGACTGCTGCTCGCTGCCGCGGCGCTGGCGGTGATGGCCTTGCTCAGCCTCGCGGTCGGCGCGAAGTCGATCGGCTTCGGCGCGGTGTTCGACGCGCTGGCGCACCACGGCGGCGGTCCGGACGACGTGGTCGTGCGCAGCCTGCGGTTGCCGCGCACGCTGCTCGGGATCTGTGTCGGCGCCGCGCTCGGGCTGGCCGGGGTCCTGATGCAGGGGCTGACGCGCAATCCGCTGGCGGACCCGGGACTGCTCGGGATCAACTCCGGGGCCGCGGCGGCGATCGTGGCCGGCATCGGTTTCTTCGGGCTCGGTTCCCCCGGGCAGTACGTGTGGTTCAGCCTGGCCGGCGCGGCCGTGACGGCAGTCGTGGTCTACTTCGTCGGTTCCGGCGGGCGCGCGGGAGCGACGCCGGTGCGGCTGGTGCTGGCCGGCACCGCCGTCGCGGCGGCGCTGACCGCGTTCGTGCAGACGATGCTCCTGCTGTCTCCGCAGGTTTTCGACCAGTACCGGTTCTGGCAGCTGGGCTCGCTGGCCGGCCGGGACCTCGGCGTGCTCGGCCGGCTGCTGCCGTTCCTCGCCGCCGGTGCGGTGCTCGCGCTGGCGCTGGCCCGGCCGCTCAACGCCATCGTCCTCGGCGACGACGCCGGCCGGGCGCTGGGCGTGCATCTCGGCCGCACCCGCGCCCTCGGCGCGCTGGCGATCACCCTGCTGTGCGGGGCCGCGACAGCCGCCGCCGGACCGCTCGTGTTCATCGGGCTGGCGATGCCCTACATCGCGCGGGCGCTGGTCGGCCCCGACCACCGATGGCTGCTGCCGTATTCGGCGGTGCTGTCCCCGGTGCTGCTGCTGGCGGCGGACGTCCTCGGCCGCATCGTCGCGCCGCCGGGCGAGCTGCAAGTCGGGCTGGTGGTGGCGTTCCTCGGCGCGCCGGTGTTCATCGGGCTGGTGCTGCGGAAGAAGGCGGCGGCGTGAGGCGGTTGGCGACCCTGCGCCTCGGTGGGGGCGGATTTCCGCTGTGGGCGTCGGTGTTCGCCGGACTCGCTCCGCGGAAGAAGACGGCGGCATGACCGGGCTGACGGCGCTGCGGCTCGGCGGGGACCGGATTTCCGTGCGGGTGCGCAGGCGGGCGTGCGTGGTGGCCGCGGTGCTGGCTGCCGCGCTGGCGGTCGCGGCGTTCGGTTCGCTCGCGTTCACCGGGGAGCTGAGCCCGGCCGACGTGCTGCGGACGCTGGCCGGGCACGGCGACCGTTCGGACGAGTTCCTGCTTTACCGGCTCGCGGTGCCGCGGCTGCTGTGCGCGGTGCTGGTCGGCGTGGCGCTCGGCGCGAGCGGCGCGGTGTTCCAGAACCTGACGCGCAACCCGCTGGGCAGCCCGGACCTGATCGGGTTCACCAGCGGTTCGGCGGCGGGCGCGGTGTTCGTGCTGACCGTGCTGGGCGGCGGGATGGCCGCGATCGCGGGCGGGGCGCTGGCGGGCGGGCTGGCGACCGGTGCGGTGGTGTACGGCCTCACCGTGCGCCGCCAGGCGCGCGGGTACCAGCTCGTGCTCGTCGGCATCGCGGTCAACGCCATGCTTCAGGTGCTCACGCATTTCCTGCTGACCAGGGCGAACCTGGAATCCGCGATGGCCGCCCAGGTCTGGCTGACCGGCAGTCTCAACGGCCGCGGCTGGGAGCACGTCTGGCCGGCGCTGGCCGCGGTCGCGGTGCTGCTGCCGTTGCTGGCCGCGTTCGGCAGCCGGCTCGCGGTGCTGGAGCTGGGGGACGACGCCGCGACGGCGCTCGGCGTCCGCCCGGCGACGGCCCGGCTGGGCGCGCTGGCGGTCGGCGTCGCGCTGGCGGCCGCGGCGACCGCGACCGCCGGGCCGATCTCGTTCGTCGCGCTCGCGGCTCCGCAGCTGGCCAGGAGGCTGACCCGCGAGCCCGGCACCGGCGCCGGAACCGCGGCGCTGACCGGAGCGCTGATCCTGGTGGCCGGCGACGCGCTGGCGCGGCAGGCGTTCCCGGCCGAGCTGCCGACCGGGGTGGCGACCGCGGCGGTCGGCGGGGTCTATCTGGGCTGGCTGCTCAGCAGGCGATGGAGGACGGGGAAGCGGTGAACGAACCACGGGAGCTGATCCGCCGCGCGATCCGCGGCCAGGCCCGGCAGCTGGCGCCCGCGGCGGCGCTGGCCGCGGTGCACCAGGGGTGCGAGGCGGCGGTCCCGCTGATGATCGGGCTGATCGTGGACCACGCGATCGCGCCCGGCAGCGGATCCGGTCTGCTGTGGACACTCGTGCTGCTGGCGGTGCTGTTCGCCGTGCTGACCGCGTCCATGCGGCTGGGCGGAAGGCTGGTCCGGCACGCCACCCAGGGCGCGGGGCACGAGCTGCGGATGCGGCTGACCCGCCGGGTGCTCGACACCCGCGGCTTCGACCGGGCCGGGACGCGCAGCGGCGTGCTGCTGTCCACGGCGACCTCGGACGCCGGACGGGTCGGCATGGTGAACGCGGCGGTGTGGACCTCCGCGGGCGCGTTCGGCGCGCTCGTGGTGGCCGCGGTGATCCTGCTGCGCGCCTCGGTCCTGCTGGGGCTGGTGGTGCTGCTCGGCCTGATCCCGGTGGTGCTGCTGACCCGGACGATCTCGGCCCCGCTGGTGCGGCGCAGCTCCGCCGAGCAGTCGGCGGTCGCGCACGCCGCCGGGGTCGCGGCCGATCTCGTCGAAGGGCTGCGCGCGATCAAGGGGCTCGGCGCGGAGGCGGTGGTGTTCGGCCGGTATCGGGACGCCAGCGGGCAGGCGCGCGCCGCGGGTATCCGGGCGGCCCGGCTGGTGGCGTTGCGGTCCGGGCTGATCATCCTGCTGACCGGCGTGTTCCTGGCCGCGGTCGCGTGGCTGGGCGGCCGGCTGGCCGCCGGCGGCGCGATCACCGTCGGGCAGTTCGTCACCGCGTTCACCCTGGCCCAGTTCCTGATCGGGCCGTTCACCCGGATCGCGATGGTGGGCGCCCAGTTCGCCCGTGCCCGGGCGTCGGCGGAGCGGATCGCGAAGGTGCTGTCCGCGCCGCCGCTGGCCGAGGGCGGGCGCACCGACCCGCCCGCCGGGGCGGACCTGCGGATCCGCGGGCTGTCCGGGCCCGGGCTGTCCGGTCTCGACCTGGCGGCGGCCGCGGGCGAGTTCGTCGGGGTGGTGGTCGACGACCTGGCGGCGGCGGACACGCTCGTGCGGTGCCTCGGCCGCCAGCAGGACCCGGACTCCGGCGAGATCCTGCTGGCCGGCGTGCCCGCCCGCGACCTGGACCCGGACGTCGTGCGCTCGGTGGTCCTGGTCGCCGCGCACGACGCGGTGCTGTTCGGCGGCACGGTGCGGGACAACGTGTCCGCCGCGGCGGCCGATCCGGGCGCGGTCGGCCGGGCGCTGGAGTGCGTGGACGCGGCCGCGATGCTGCCCGAGGGCGCGGACACGGTGCTGACCGAGCGCGGCCGGTCCCTCTCCGGCGGCCAACGCCAGCGGGTGGCGCTCGCCCGCGCGCTGGCCGCCGAACCGCCGGTGCTCGTGCTGCAGGAACCGACGACCGCGCTCGACGCGGTCACCGAAGCGGAGATCGCCGCGAACCTGCGCGCACTGCGGGCCGGCCGCACCACCCTGGTGATCTCGGCCAGCCCGGCGCTGCTCGCCGCGGCCGACCGGGTCGTGGTGGTCCGCGGCGGCGCGGTCGCGGCGAGTGGCAGTCACGCCGATTTGCTGGGCTCCGACGTGGATTACCGGGAGTTGGTGACCGCATGACTCAGACCGGCGCACCGGCCGGACCGGATCCGGCGGCGGAGGTCCTGCTGCCGACCGCGACCGCGGCTCGGACCAGACAGGCGGCGTGGCGAGTGCTCCGCCCGCATCGCGGTCTCGCCGCGGCGACGCTGCTGGTGCTGGTGCTCGCGACAGCGGTCGGCCTGCTCGCCCCGCGGCTGCTCGGCGGCATCGTGGACCTGGTGGTGCGCGGGGACGGCACGGCCGTGCTCCCGATCGCCGCGGCGCTCGCCCTGGTCGCGCTCGCCCAAGGCGGGTTCCAGGCGCTGGGCTCGGCGATGGTCGCGCGGCTGGGCCAGACCGCGATCGCCGGCGTCCGCGAGACGGTCGTGCGGAAGGTGCTGCGGATCCCGGCCGAACGCGTCGAGCGGGCGGGCAGCGGCGACGTGCTGGCCCGGCTGTCGGGCGACGTGGAAGCGGTCAACGAAGCGGTCGGCGGGGTGCTGCCGACCCTCATCGACGCCGGGCTGGCCATCGTGTTCACCGCGGCGGCCCTGGTGCTGCTCGACTGGCGATTCGCGGTCGCGGCTCTGCTCGCCGTGCCGTTCCAGATCGCCGCGGTGCGGTGGTATCTGCGGGTCGCGGTGCCGGTGATCGCGCGGGAGCGAGTGGCCGAAGGAGCGCGCGCTCAGCAACTGCTGGACTCGATCGACGGCGCGGCGACGGTCCGCGCGCTGCGCGTCGAAGCCGAACACCTCAGCCGGGTCGCCGCGGCCTCGGACCGCGCGCGCAAGCTGTCGATCCGGATGGCCGCGGTGCAGCGGCGTTTCTTCGGCAGGCTCAACTACGGCGAACTCGCCGGACTGGCGGCGATCCTCGCGACGGGTTTCCTCCTCGTCCGCTCGGGCACGGCGACCCTCGGCGCCGCTTCGGCCGCGGCACTGTACTTCCACCGGCTTTTCGACCAGTTCAACGCGATTCTCGGCAGCTTCGACAGCGCGCAGGCCGCGTCCGGCGCGTTCGCCCGTCTCGTCGGGGTCGCCGATCTGCCGGACCCGCCGCGCCGCGCTCCACGACCGTCCACTTCGGACCGAACGGTCACCGTGTCCGGCTTGTCCTTCGCCTACGACGCCGGACGGCCGGTGCTGTCCGAAGTGGACCTCACGGTCGGTCCCGGCGAACGGCTGGCGATCGTCGGGGCCTCGGGAGCCGGGAAGACCACGCTGGTGAAGGTGATTGCCGGAGTGCTGGACGCCGAGCGCGGGCGAGTGGAGCTGGGCGGGGTGGACACCGCCCGGCACGACACGGCCGAACTGCGCCGGAAGTGCGTGCTGCTGAGCCAGGAAGTGCACGTCTTCGCCGACACCCTGGCGGCCAACCTCGGCCTCGCCCGCGCGGACGCGGCCGAGGACGAGATGACCGCCGCGCTGGCCGAGGTCGGCGCGGCGGGGTGGTTCGCCGCGCTGCCGGACGGACTGTCCACTGTGCTCGGCCGTGGCGGGCATCCGCTCACCCCGGCCCAGGCCCAGCAGCTGGCGCTGGCCCGGCTGGTGCTGGCCGACCCGCCGATCGCGATCCTCGACGAGGCGACCGCCGAAGCGGGCAGCACCGGCGCGAAAGTGCTGGAAGCCGCCGCGGACAAGGCACTGGCCGGGCGGACCGCGCTGGTGGTCGCGCACCGTTTGACGCAGGCGGCGCGCGCGGACCGGATCGTGGTGCTGGAGCACGGCCGGGTCGCCGAAGTCGNGCGGCGAACGAGCCTCGAAGAGAAAGAAAGAGCAAACCGTGAAACTGACCAAGACGATTCCGTTCGCGCTGGCGTGCGCGGACCGGATCGTGGTGCTGGAGCACGGCCGGGTCGCCGAAGTCGGCACGCATGCCGAACTGGTGGCCGCGGGCGGTGGTTACGCCGGATTGTGGCGGGCGTGGTCGGCGAACCGGTAGCGCTGGGCGGACTGCTGGCGCTGATCGGCCGCGTGCCGGGACCTGAGCTTTCGCCGGACCGCGGCGAACGAGCCTCGAAGAGAAAGAAAGAGCAAACCGTGAAACTGATCAAGACGATTCCGTTCGCGCTGGCGTGCGCGCTGACCGTCGCGCTTTCGGCGTGCACCAACAATTCCGCGGACAGCGACGCGGCGCAGCCGGCGTCGGCCGGATTCCCGGTGAGCGTGCCGGGCAAGTTCGGCGCCGCGCAGGTGCCGTCCGCGCCGAAGCGGGTCGTGGCGATGGACTGGACGTCGGCGGACATCGCGCTGTCGCTCGGCGTCGCCCCCGTCGGCATGGCGAAGGTGGCCACCGCGGACGGCGGGATCGAACCGTGGACGAAGCCGCTGCTCGGCGCGAACTCCCCGAAGCTGTTCTCCGTCGACAGCGGGGACCCGATCGACCAGGTGGCCGCGCTCAAACCGGACCTGATCCTGGCGACGAAGGACTACAACCTCGGCGAGAGCTACCAGCAGCTGTCGCAGATCGCCCCGGTCGTCACCTACGCCAAGGCGCCCAACAGCGATTCCTGGCAGGACGCGACGCGCGGCATCGCCAAGGCGCTGGGCAAGAGCGCCCAGGCGGACCAGACGATCGCGAAGACGACCGCCGACATCGCCGCCGCGAAGAAGACCCACCCCGAATTGGCCGGGAAGACCTACAACTTCCTGGTCACCCCGCAGGCGGCCGGAGTGCACGCGGTGAACTCCACCGCGGACGTCTCGGCGCAGTTCCTCGACCAGCTCGGCCTCTCGCTGAGCCCGGCGGTGCGCTCGATGCCGGACTCCTCCATTCCCGGCCGCACGCTGGTCAGCTGGGAGAACGTGTCGAAGCTCGACGCGAACCTGCTGCTGGCCACCGGTTCGCCGAGTTCGCTGAAGCTCGCCCAGGCCACGCCGGGCTTCACCGACCTGCCCGCGGTGAAGCGGGGAGCGTACCTGCCGCTGCAGCCGGCTCTCGCCCAGGCGATCGCGTTTCCTTCGTCGGTGAGCCTGGAATGGGCGCTGGGCCAGCTGACCCCGAAGCTTTCCGACGCGAGCCGGAAATAGGACCGAGGCGGCGATGGCGGTGCGGGAGCCGCGGAAAGCGGGGTTCGAGATTCTCCCGCACTCGTCGCCGGAGACCATCCGCACCGGTCCGTGCAGATGCTGAAAGTGCTAGCGGTGCGCGCTCGTCGGCGAGCACGCCGGGTTCCGCCGGTTCTTCACGATGATCTTCGACGAACTGGACGACTCCTGCTTTGCCGCGCTCGAAGGCCATCTCGCCGGACCCGACCATGGGCGCCACGGAAGCCGGAATAAGCGCGGGCCAGAACCCGCCTGGGAAAACCGGCGGACCGTAGGCGGTCGCGACGATCGTCAGCAGCCGGATGCCGAAGCGGCCGAACAGCAGCGAACCCCGCTGCGGACGGCCATCGCGACCGCGGAGAAGACCGGGATCAGGCCGGCGGAGACCGTGCTGTGCCGCTGGAAGCGGAAAGCGACGACCGGGAAGTCCGCGAACGCGGCCGTTGCTGCCAGGCGAAGCCAGAAGCCGCGGCCGCCGGCGCATGGGCGCCGCACGTGTTCCCGGCAGCCGGGGGAGCGGGCGGCGGGACCGGCGCACTGGGGGCGGTCGCGGAAGTCCCCGATCTCGAAGGGCACGCGAGTTCCGCAGCGTCACCGTTTCCTCGCTCCCGGTGAGATACCTGGTCAGCGGTGTGGATCTCGACGCCCGAGTGCTAGCGTTTGCTCGCTGTACAACCGAATACCGTGATCGTCAGGGGAAGCCGGGCAAGAGCCGGCGCTGACTCGCAACCGTAGGCTCGCCTCGTGGCGGGCAAGCCGGAATGCCTGACGGTCACGAGTGGCTCCTGCCGTCGAAGACTACGGAACGGGCCCGGCCGCGCGTGCGCTTGACTGGGGTGTCGCGGTGACGGGTCGCGTTCAGACCACTCACCGCAAAGGACATCGCTATGTTCTCCCTGGCCAAGACTGCCGCGATCAGTGTGCTCGCGGTTCCCCTTTTCGTTTCCTCCCCGGCTGCCGCCGCGCCCGCTTCGTACACCGACGGTCCGTGCCAAGGCAGTTCGGGCGTGACAGTCGTCGTGGACGCCACGCATTTCGCCGGGGCCGGGGTGACCCGCCGTTGTGTCGCCGGTGACCCGGACACCGCTTTCGAGGCGCTCAGCGAGGCCGGTTTCGCTCCCGTGCACGGGACCGGCCAGGGCCAGCAGGGGCCTTACCAGTACTTGTGCCGCATCGACGCCCGTCCGTCCGGCACCGCCGACCCGTGCACCGGGTTCGTGGCGAACGCGCCGTACTGGGCGTACTGGGTGCCGGACGTGCAGAACGCCGACTGGACCTATGCCGAGGACGGTGTGGACACCTCGGACCCCGCTCCGGGGACGGTGCTCGGGTTCTCCTTCGGCGCGGGCACGGCGACGGACCCGAACCAGATGAGTTTGACGCTGGCGCAGGCCAAGGACCCGAACTGGACCGGTTCGTGAGTTGGGGTGCCGGTGCGGTGGCCAGCGCAGTGCTGCTGGCCGCGGCGTTTCCGGCACCCGCGGCGGAGACGCGCGCGCCGGAGGCGGCCGTGGCTGCCGCGGAGTTCCTGGCGCATGAGTTCACTCGGCTCGGCGACGGCTATCCGAGCCCGGCTTCGCCCGGCAACAACGACGCGGGGTTGATGGCCGACGCGCTGCTGGCCATGCACAGAGCGGGAGTCGAGCCGGCTGTCCAGGCGAAGGCGACCGCGAAACTGCGCGCGAACTTCTTCAGCGCCACGATCGTCTCCGCGGGCGTCATGGGCAAGGACCTGATCGTGGCGCTCGATCAGGGCGTGAATCCGCGCCAGTGGGGAAACGACAGCGCGGGCAAGAACATCGACCTCGTCGCGCGGCTCGGCGCGGCGCAGAATTCCGCGGGCGTTTTCGAGGACACCGCGGCGAGCGGGACCCGCACCCCGTCCAACGTGTTCGGCCAGGCGCTGGCGCTGATCGGCTTGCACAAGGCGGGGATCGGCAACTCCGCCGGGGCGGCGACGCTGGTGCGCCAGCAATGCCCGGGCGGAGGATTCCGGCTGAATCTGCCGGACAGCGGCGCGACCGCGCGGTGCACGTCGGACGCCGAGGTCAGCGCGGACACCACCGCGATGGGAGTGTGGGCGCTCGTCGAGATCGGCGGCCACCAGCCGCAGGTGTCCAGTGCGCTGGGGTGGCTGCGGGCGCACCAGGACCCGGCGACCGGGGCGTTCAGCGCGGATCCGAAAAGCCCGGCGCAGGTCAACACCAACTCCTCCGGGCTGGCCGCGATGGCCTTGGCGCTCGGCGGCGACGGCAAGGCGGCCTCCCGGGCGACCGGATGGCTGGCCGCCATGCAGGTGCCCGGCAGCGTCCCGGTCCCGGCGATGGCCGGGGCGATCGCGAAGAGCCAGGCAGACCTGGACGCGATCAACCGGGACGCGAAGGCGTTCTGGCTCAAGTCCAGCGGTGCCGACAACCTGGGCAAGCAGGACGGCCTGCGCCGCGCGAGCGCACAGGCGTTGCTGGGGTTGGCTGCCGCGGTGCCCGATCCGGCGCCGCCCCGCCCTCCCGGCGACCCGCCGCGCGACGGGAAAACGCCCGGCGACGGCTCGCCGCCGGGCATCCCGGTCCGCAGCGCACCAGGGCTGGCGGCCAGCACACCAGGCACCCGGACGGCTGCCGCGCCGCAAAACCCGGCCACGGTCGCCAAGGAGCCTGCGAGCGCACCGCCTGCCCCGGCACCGAGCGCGCAGCCGGTGCCGGGAACCGCCGCTCCGCAGCGGATCGGGCAGGCACGGGCACTGGAGCCTCGCCCGGTGTCGTTCTGGGAGGGCCCGAAGGGAATGGCGGCCGCGGTACTGGCCGGGTTGCTGTTCGCCGCGGGCACTTTCTGGTTCCTGGTGCGGCGCAAGGGATCCCGCTCGTGAGGCGGTGGACGGCCGCGCTGGCGGCCGGGCTTCTGGCACTGGGCGGCGCCGTCGCCGCGGCTCCCGTCGCGGCCGCGGCACCGGCGTGCACGACGACTTCCGGGGTGCTGGTGGTGGTGGACTTCGGTTCCCTCGGCGGCGGCGTGGTGCAGCGCTGCCTGGGCACGCCGCCGGACACCGGGTACGACGCGTTGCGCGCGGCGGGGTTCCGCACCGCCGGCACCGTGCACGACGGCCCGGCTTTCGTGTGCCGCATCGACGACCGGCCCTCGCCCGCGGTGGAGCCGTGCACGGACACTCCGCCGACGACGGCGTACTGGTCGTATTGGGACGGCAACGCCGGGACGAACCGGTGGGAGTACAGCAACGAGGGCGCGATGAGCGCCACCCCGCGGGCGGGTCAGATCGAGGGATGGTCTTTCGGGAGTGGGCAGCCGCCGCACCCGGCGGTGACCGCGCTGATCGCCCCGCCGGGACAGCCGCGACCGCAAGGCGGCGCGGCAGGCCCGGACGCTCCGAGGGGCCCGGCGGCAGGCGACAGCGCACCGCCGCAGCAGGCATCCGCCGGAGCACAGCCGCCCCCGCGAAGCTCCGGCGTCGCCAGGCCGGAAGAGCGGGCGCCATCGGCGACGGCCTCGGCGGGGTCTTCCCGGCCATCGGCGGCGGGCAGTGCGCCGGAACCGGCGGCGGCCGCGTCCGAAAACGCCGGCACGACAGGATTCCCGACGCTCCCGGTGGTGGCGTTCGGGGCGATCTGGCTGCTGGGAATCCTTGCCGCGGTCCTGGTCCGGCGCCGCCGCAAGCGGGAGGCCGGATGATCGGCGCCGCCGCGCTGCCGCGGATGCTGCATCCCGCGGCGTGGTGGATCTGGGCGCTCGGCATGGCCACGGCGGCGAGCCGGACCACGAACCCGTTGCTGCTCGCTCTGGTGCTCGCGGTGGCCGGGGTCGTGGTGGCCGCCCGGCGCGGGGAAGCCCCGTGGGCCAAGGGGTTCCGCGCGTACCTGATCCTGGCGCTGGTGGTGATCGGCTTCCGGGTGCTGTTCCGGATCCTGCTCGGTTCCGCCTTCACCGGGGGAGGGCATCTGCTGTTCACCGTGCCGCGGATCCCGTTGCCGCACTGGATGGCCGGGGTGCGCCTCGGCGGACCGGTCGAGCTGGAGGGTATTCTCAGCGCCGCTTACGACGGGTTGCGGCTGGCCACGCTGCTGGTGTGCGTGGGCGCGGCGAACACTCTGGCCAATCCCAAGCGGGTGCTGCGGATGCTGCCGGGCGCGCTGTACGAGATCGGCACCACGGTGGTGATCGCGCTGACGGTGGCGCCGCAGCTGATCGAGAGCGGTCAGCGGATCATGCGTGCGCGCGCATTGCGCGGAGTCACCGGAAAACTCTTCCGGACGGTGGCGTTGCCGGTGCTGGCCGACGCGCTGGACCGGGCGATCGCGCTGGCCGCGGCGATGGACTCGCGAGGTTACGGGCAGCGTTGGGAGCGGTCCGCGGCGGCTCGCCGCAGCGCGGCGGTGCTGATGCTGGCCGGTCTGCTCGGATTGTGCGTGGGCAGCTACGGGTTGCTGGCGGCCGACCAGCACGGCTACGGGCCGGCGATGCTGGTCGCCGGCGCGGCCGTGTGCTGCCTGGGGCTGTACCTCGGCGGCAGGCGGATCCAGCGGACCCGCTACCGGCCGGATCCCTGGTCGGCGCCGGAGTGGGCGGTCGCGGCGTCCGGTGCCGTGGTCGCCGTGCTGGTCGCGGTGGCCGATCCGGTCGTGCTGAACCCGCCGTTGCTGGCGCCGGGNCCGGTCGTGCTGACCCCGCCGTTGCTGGCGCCGGGGATGGACTTGCTGGCCTTGGCCGGGATGCTGGCCGGGGCGCTGCCCGCGGTCGCCGCCCCGCCCCCGCCGGCGCTGACCGCGCGGTACCGGCCGGGGGAGCTGCGGTGATCGAGTTCTCCGAGGTGAGCATCGCCTATCAGGGAACGCCGGTGCTGCGGGAGGTTTCCCTGCACATCGGCGAGGGAGAGCTGGCCCTGGCGGTGGGCCGCACCGGGTCCGGGAAATCGACGCTGCTGGGCGCGGTGAACGGGCTGGTGCCGCACTTCACCGGCGGGCGGCTGGTCGGCCGGGTGACCGTGGCGGGGCGGGACACCCGGACGCACCGCCCGCGCGAACTCGCCGCGACGGTCGGGGTGGTCGGGCAGGACCCGGTCGCCGGATTCGTCACCGACTCGGTGGAGGAGGAACTGGCCTACGGCATGGAACAGCTGGGCGTGACCGCTGCCGCGATGCGCAAGCGGGTCGAGGAGACGATGGACCTGCTGGGCATCGCGGAGCTGCGGGACCGTCCGCTCCGCGCGCTTTCCGGCGGACAGCAGCAGCGGGTGGCGATCGGCGCGGTGCTGGCCGCCGGTCCGCGGGTGCTGGTCCTCGACGAGCCGACTTCCGCGCTGGATCCCGGTGCGGCGGAGGAGGTCCTGGCCGCGGTGACCCGGCTGGTGCACGACCTCGGCAT
Source organism: Amycolatopsis sp. M39 (assembly GCF_001651785.1). Classification (NCBI taxonomy): domain Bacteria; kingdom Bacillati; phylum Actinomycetota; class Actinomycetes; order Pseudonocardiales; family Pseudonocardiaceae; genus Amycolatopsis; species Amycolatopsis sp. M39. Next base: position 65,523 of record NZ_LWSF01000035.1, on the reverse strand, counting down.
CACCGTGCTGATCGCCGAGCACCGGTTGGAGCGGGTGCTGCAGTACGCCGACCGGGTGCTGACCGTGCACGACGGCCGGGTGAGCGCCGCCGAACCCGCGCAGGCGATGCGGTCCGCGCCGATCGCCCCGCCGGTGGTCGCGCTGGGGCGCCTCGCCGGCTGGGATCCGTTGCCGCTGTCGGTCCGCGACGCCCGCCGCCGGGCTCCGGAACTGCGCGCCGAACTTCCCGGAGCGCCAGTGCCGGCGCCGATCGAGCCGGGCGCCGAGACGTTGACGTGCCGGGATGTCGTGGTCCGCTACGGCGGCACGGTTGCGGTGCGGGAGGTGTCGCTGAGCGTGGCAGCCGGTGAAACGGTGGCGTTGATGGGACGCAACGGTTCCGGCAAATCTTCGCTGCTGTGGGCGTTGCAGGGCAGCGGCCCCCGGCACAGCGGCGCGGTCACGATCCGCGGGACGGATCCGGCGGGCCGGAAACCGGTGCCGCGCCGGATGCTCGCGGCGCTGGTCCCGCAGTCGCCGGCGGATCTGCTGTACCTGCAGACCGTCGGCGAGGAGCTGGCCACGGACCGGGCCGGCGAGATCCTGGACGAACTGGCCCCCGGCATCGACCCGGACTCGCATCCGCGCGACCTTTCCGAAGGCCAGCGCCTCGCCCTCGCGCTCGCCGTGCAGCTCGCCGCCGAGCCCGCCGTCCTGCTGCTGGACGAACCGACCCGAGGCCTGGACTACCCCGGCAAGCACCGGCTCACCGCGCTGGTGCGCGCCTTTCCGGGCGCGGTCCTGATCGCCACGCACGACGTGGAATTCGCGGCCGAGACCTGCGACCGGGCGGTGGTGCTCGCCGACGGCGAAGTGGTCGCCGACGGGCCTACCGCGGACGTGGTGACGTCTTCTCCGCTGTTCGCTCCGCAGGTGGCGAAGATCCTCGGCGGCGGCTGGCTGACCGTCGGCCAGGTGGCCGGAGCGCTGCGGTGAGCCCGGTGCGCGTCGGCCGCTGGTCGACGGTCATGCTGGCGGTGTCTTCGGTCCTGGGCGTCGCGGCGTTCTGCTGGCCCTTCTTCGTCGCCCCCGGTGCGCTGCTGGCCGGTGCCGCCGCCGAGGCGCCGCTGTTGTTCGGCCTCCTTCTGGTGCTGGTGCTCGGGGTCCTGCTGGCCCAACTGGGCGACGGCGGGATCGACGCGAAGGCGTTGGCGCTGCTGGGAGTCCTGGCCGCGGTGAACGCGGCACTGCGGCCGCTCGGGGCCGGGGCCGGCGGCATCGAGACGGTCTTCTTCCTGCTGGTGCTCGCCGGGCGGGTGTTCGGCCCCGGATTCGGCTTCGCCCTCGGCACGGTCTCCCTGTTCGCGTCCGCGCTGCTGACCGGCGGGATCGGGCCGTGGCTCCCGTTCCAGATGTTCGGCTGCGCCTGGGTCGGCCTGGGTGCCGGGCTGCTCCCCCGGGCGAGCGGCCGCCTCGAAATCGTCCTGCTGGCGGCCTACGGCGCGGTGTCCGCGTTCGCCTACGGGCTAGCGCTGAACCTGTCGTTCTGGCCGTTCGCGCTCGGCGCGCACACCGCCCTGTCCTTCGACCCCAACGCCTCCGCTCTCGCCAACCTCGGCCGCTATCTGCTCTTCGACGCGGCGACCTCGCTGGGCTGGGACACCGGCCGCGCGGTGACCAACGTCGTGGCGATCGCGGTGTTCGGCCCGCTGGTCCTGGCGACGCTGCGCCGCGCCGCGCGCCGAGCCGCGTTCGAGTCGCCGGTCGAATTCCGCGACGTCCAGGGGTGAGCAGCTCCCGGGTCAGGCTCGGCCGACGGCGCGCTGTGCCTGGCCGCTGTAGGTGCTCGACGGCCGGATGAGACTGTTGGACGCGAGCTGTTCGGTGATGTGCGCGGTCCAGCCGGTGATGCGCGNGATGCGCGCGGCCACGAAGATCGGCGTGAACACCGGGGTGTCGAAGCCCATCAGGTGATACGCGGGTCCGGCGGGATAGTCGAGATTGGGGTGCAGGCCCTTCTCCGCGTACATCGCCCGCGCGAGGGCTTCGTACCGCTCCAGCAGGCGGTGCCCGTCGCGGAGTTCGGCGACGACCTGCAAGGCCTGGCGCATCGTCGGGACGCGCGAGTCGCCCTTTTTGTACACGCGGTGGCCGAAGCCCATGATCTTGCGCTTCTCCGCGAGCGCCGTCTTGAGCCATTTCCCGGCGTTGTCCGCGGAACCGATTTCCTCGAAGGTCTCCATCACGGCTTCGTTGGCGCCGCCGTGCAGCGGTCCTTTGAGCGCACCGATCGCGGCCGTCACCGCACTGTACAAATCGGACAGTGTCGACGTCACGACGCGCGAGGTGAAGGTGGACGCGTTGAAGCTGTGTTCGGCGTAGAGCACCAGCGAGGTTTCGAACGCGCGGACAATCGCCGGTTCCGGTACCGAACCCAGTGCCAGGTAAAGGAAGTTCTCGGCGTAGCCCAGGTCGTCGCGCGGCGTGAGCGGGAGCAGGCCCCGGCGGCGGCGCTGGGTGAGCGCGACGACCGTCGGCAGCGCGGCGAACAGCCGGAGCGCCTTGGCCTGGTTGGCGGCGGGGCTGTTGTCGTCCTCGTCCGGGTCGTTCGCGCCGAGGATGCTCACCGCGGTGCGGAGGGTGTCCATCGGATGCGCGGACTCGGGCAGCGCGAGCAAAGTGAGGACGAGGTCGTGCGGCAGCGCGCGGTGGGCGCGTTCGACCGCGTTCTGCTCGGCCAGCTGGTCCGGCGTCGGGAGTTCGCCGTGCCACAGCAGATAGGCGACCTCCTCGAAGCCGCAGTGCGCGGCGAGGTCCTGGACCGGGTAGCCGCGGTAGGTCAGCGAATTCGTGTCCGGGTTGACCATCGAGACCGCGGTGGTGTCGACGACGACTCCGGCGAGTCCTTTGTGGATAGCGGGTGCAGACATAGGTGTCCCCTGTAAAGAATGCGCGCCGGGTCAGACGCGGAAGGTGAAAACGTTCTCGTCGAAAGCGTTGTATTCGGAATAGTCCAGCAGGTCGTAAAGATCGCGACGGTGCTGCATCTGTTCGAGCAGCGACACTTGGCTGCCCTCTTCGGCGATCGTGCGCAGGCCGGTTTCCGCGGCGTGCATGGCCAGGCGCAGCAAGGTCACCGGGTAGATGACCACGTTGACGCCCGCGGATTCGAGCGTTTCCGCATCGAGGAGTTCGCTTTTCCCGAATTCGGTCATGTTCGCGAGAATCGGGATGTCGACCGCTTTCCGGAGCTTCTCGAAATCGGCGGCGTCGGCCATCGCCTCCGGGAACAGCAGGTCCGCGCCCGCGTCGGCGAATTCCTTCGCGCGGATGATCGCCTCGTCCATGCCGTGCACGGCCTTGGCGTCGGTGCGCGCGGCGATGACGAAGCTGGGGTCGCGGCGCGCGCCGACCGCGGCCTTGATCCGCTTCACCGCGGTCTCGCGGTCCACGACGTCCTTGCCGTCGAGGTGGCCGCACCGCTTCGGGTTCACCTGGTCCTCCAGGTGCATCCCGGCGACTCCGGCGTCCTCCAGCAGCTGGACGGTCCGGGCGGCGTTCATCGGCTCGCCGAAGCCGGTGTCCGCGTCGACCAGCGTCGGCAGCGCGGTGACCCGCGAGATCTGCTGGGCACGCCCGGCCACCTCGGTGACGGTGGTCAGCCCGATGTCGGGCAGGCCGAGATCGGCCGACAGCACCGCGCCGGAGAGGTAGACGCCGTCGAAGCCCCGTCGTTCGATCAGTTTCGCGCTGAGCGGGTTGAAGGCGCCGGGCAGGCGCAGCAGCCGGCCCGAGTTCAGAGCCTCGCGGAACCCAGTCCGCTTCTCCGCGGCTGGGGCAGCGGCGTGGAGCATCAGAAAATCCCCTTCGTCTTCGGGGCCGCGGCGATCGCCGACGGCAGGGCGAGTTCGCGGACCTCGTCGGCGTCCAGTTCGGACAGCCGGCTCACGGTGCCGAGGAACCGGTCCTGGTCCGCCGGTGCGAGCACGCCGTCGGCGAGGGTGCGGAACTTCGCCACGTACTGCTCGCGGGCGAAGGGCCGGGCCCCGGCGGGATGGGCGTCGGCGACGGCGATCTCGTCGGTGATCGCGGTCCCGTCGGCCAGCGTGACCTCGACCCGGCCGCCGAACGCCGGTTCCGGCTCGTGGTAGCGCCGGGTCCACTCCGGATCCTCCACAGTGGACACCTTCTGCCACAGCTCCACTGTGTCCGGACGGGTCGCGCGTTCCCGGGCGTAAGAGGCTTCGTGGTGCCAGCTGCGGTCCTGCAACGCGACCGCGAAGATGTACGGGATCGAGTGGTCGAGCGTTTCGCGGCTGGCGTTCGGATCGTACTTCTGCGGGTCGTTCGCGCCGGAGCCGATCACGTAGTGCGTGTGGTGGCTGGTGTGGATGACGATCCGTTCCACCTTGCCCAGTTCGCCGATCCGCGGGCCGAGCCTGCGGGCGAGGTCGATGAGCGCCTGGCTTTGGTACTCGGCCGAGTGTTCCTTGGTGTAGGTGTCCAAAATGGACCGCTTAGGCTCGCCGGGCGCGGGCAGGGGAACGGTGTACCGCGCGTCCGGTCCGCCCAGGAGCCAGGCGAGGAAACCGTCCTCGCCCTCGTAGATCGGGCTCGGCGCGCCCTCGCCGCGCAGTGCCCGGTCGACCGCCTCGATCGCGGTCTTCCCGGCGAACGCGGGGGCGTACGCCTTCCAGGACGAGATCTCGCCCTTGCGGGACTGGCGGGTGGTCGTCGTGGTGTGCAGCGCCTGGCCGATCGCCTGGTACACGGTTTCGGTGTCCAGCCGCAGCAGCGCGCCGAGCCCGCCCGCGACCGACGGGCCGAGGTGCGCGATGTGGTCGATCTTGTGCTCGTGCAGGCAGATCCCGCGGACGAGGTCGACCTGCAGCTCGTAGCCGGCGGCGATCCCGCGGACCAGATCGGCCCCGGTGCGGCCGGCGTGCTGCGCGACGGCGAGGATCGGCGGGATGTTGTCGCCCGGGTGCGAGTAGTCGGCGGCGAGGAAGGTGTCGTGATAGTCCAGCTCGCGCACCGCGACGCCGTTGGCCCACGCGGCCCACTCCGGGGAGTACCGGCCGGAGACGCCGAACACGGCCGCGCCGGGGCTCGCCGGATGGGCGNGGGCGAGCGCCTGGTCGCGGGCGGCGGACACCGGCCGCCGGGACAGCGAGGCGGCGGCGACCGCGGCGTTGTCGATCACCCGGTTGACCACCATGTCGGCGACCTCGGGCGGCACCGGCACCGGATCGGTGGCGACGGACGCCAGCTTCCAGGCCAGCTGCTCCTCGCGCGGCAGCGGTTCGGCGGAGCGGTACGTGCGGACGGTGTGGTCGGTCATCACTTTCCTTCGTGGACGTAGAACCCGCGGCCGGACTTCCTGCCCAGCAGGCCGGCGTCGACCATCCGCGGCAGCAGCGGCGGGGGTGCGTGGAGCGGTTCCTTGAATTCGGCGTACCGGGATTCGGCGATGGCCGCGACGGTGTCCAAGCCGATCAGGTCGGCCAGCCGCAGCGGGCCCCTCGGGTGCGCGGCGCCCAGTTCCATGCCGCGGTCGACGTCGGCGGCCGCGGCGAACCCGGACTCGACCATCCGGATCGCCGAGAGCGGATACGGCACGAGCAGCGCGTTGACCACGAACCCGGACCGGTCGCGGGCCGGATGGCCTGCTCGCCGAGCGTTCCGGTGGCGAAGCGCTGAACGCGGTCGACGGTGTCCGGGCTGGTCAGCAGCGATCCGACGACCTCGACCAGCGGCAGCACCGGGGCCGGGTTGAAGAAGTGCGGGCCCACGACCTGCGCGGCGCGGCCGGTGGCCATGCCCAGCCGCATGATCGGGATCGAGGACGTGGTCGGCGCGAGGATGGCGCCCGGGTCGGCGACCGCTTTGTCCAGGGCGGCGAACAGTTCGGTTTTGCTCCGCTCGTCCTCCGCGACCGCTTCGATCACCAGCTGCCGGTCGGCCAGTTCCCCGACGTCGGCGGTGAACCGCAGCCGCCAGGCGGCGCGCTCGGCGGCGGGCCGGTCCAGTTTCCCGGCGCGGACGGCCCGGTCGAGCGAGGCGAGGATCCGGGTGCGGCCCGCTTCGGCGGACGGCGCGTCCGCCTCGCAGACCACGACGTCCAGCCCGGCCCGTGCGCACACCTCGGCGATCCCGGAGCCCATCTGCCCGGCCCCGGCCACGCCGACCCGGGCGATCTCGCCGCTGCTGTGAACATTGTGAGGCATGAGAGTCAGCCTGGCACCCGGTCGCACGCTCAGCCAGCCCTGCGGCCGGTGAAGTGTTGTGAAGGTTTTCCTGGGGCTTGTAATAGTTGTTAAAGTTGGCCTGTGGAGAAGTTGTACGCCGGGGCGCGGCTGCGCCAGCTGCGCGAGGACCGGTCGCTGTCGCAGTCGGACCTCGCGCGGCTGCTGGAAATCTCGCCGAGCTACGTGAACCAGCTGGAACACAACGGCCGTCCGCTGACCCTGCCGGTGCTGCTGAAGCTCACCGAGCATTTCGGCGTGGACGCCGAGTTCTTCGCGCCGCAGGACACCGCCCGCTTGGTCGCGGACGTGCGCGAGGTGTTCGCCGACGACACTGTGGACGGTGCGATCTCACCGGCCGAAGTGGACGAACTGACCGCGAAACTGCCCGGCGTCGCCCGCACGATGGTCGCGCTGCACCGCCGTTATCGCGAAGCGGTCGAGAACATCGCCGCGCTCACCGCGGAGCAGGGGATGGACCAGACGTCGGTGCAGCAGCCGCACGAGAAGGTCCGCGACTGGTTCTACGCCCGCAACAATCACGTCGGCACGCTTGACCAAGCCGCGGAAGGCCTTTCGGCGGCGCTGCGGCTGCATCCCGGCGAAGTGCGCGCGGGCCTGGTCGCCGCGCTGGAGGAACGGCACGGTGTACGGGTGGTCACTGAAGAACTCGGTACTGGACAGCATTTCTTCGACCGTCGCCGCAAGGTGCTGCGGCTCTCGCCGATGCTCCGGCCGGGGCAGGTCGCGTTCCGGCTGGGGTCCGAGCTGGCGATGCTGGAATCCGGAGCCGAGATCGACCGGCTCGCCGCGAGCGGCGGGTTCGCCGGCGAGACCGCGCGACGGCTGCTGCGGATCGGCCTCGCCAACTACTACGCGGGCGCCCTGGTGCTTCCGTATCGGGCGTTTCTCGGCGCGGCGGAACGACTTCGCTACGACGTCACGTTGCTTTCCGGAGAGTTCGGAGTCGGCTTCGAAACCGTATGCCACCGGCTGTCCACTTTGCAGCGGCGCGGCGCACGCGGGGTGCCGTTCTCGTTCGTGCGGGTCGATCGCGCGGGCAACGTGTCGAAACGCCAGTCGGCCACCGGATTCCACTTCTCCCGCGCGGGCGGCTCCTGCCCGCTGTGGATCGTCTACGAGGCGTTCTCGTCGCCGGGTCGCATCGTCACGCAGATCGCCGAACTGCCGGACGGCAAAAAGTACTTCTGGCTCGCCCGTACCGTCACGCGTGCGGCGGGCGGGCACGGCGAACCGGGCAAGACGTTCGCGATCGGCCTCGGCTGCGAACTGCGGCACGCGAACCGGCTCGTGTACTCGGACGGGCTGGNCGGGCTGGCGCTCGGCAAGGACGCGGCGGTGACGCCGATCGGCATGGGGTGCAAAGTGTGCGAACGCCCGGCGTGCCCGCAGCGCGCGTTCCCGGCGATCGGCCGCCCGCTGCGGGTGGCCGATCACGCGAGCAGCGTCCTGCCGTACCCGCCGCTGGGGCCAGCGGGAGGTCGGTGAGGGGAACCCTGAGCGGGTGTTTCGAAACCCGGTGGCGTGGTCGGGGGCGTTGACTGTGATATCGGCGTGGCGCGCCGTTCGCTGGGCGGTTGTGTGCAAGCTTCCGCGTAACACACGGATTCAGCGACTGACCACGCGGGTTTCGAAATACCCTCTGAGGGTGGCGGCATGCCATCGATCAGCCTTGACCCATCATCGGGCCGGTATCTGTCGTTCGCCGAACGCGGGGAGATTGCACTGTTACGCGCCAAGGGATGCGGGGTCCGGGAGATCGCCCGCCGAATCGGCCGCTGCGCCTCGACGATCTCGCGTGAACTACGCCGCGACGCGGCCACCCGATGTGGGCGCCTGGACTACCGGGCCTCGGTGGCGCAATGGCATGCCGATCGGCAGGCACGCCGTCCGCGGGTGAAGTCGTCCATGCTGCTGGACGAGGGGCGGACGATGACCGGGGTGAGGGTCCGGTGGTGCAGCTTAGACCAGCAGCCGGTCGGTAGCCCGACCGATCGACTGGATTTCCGAAGGCTCTGAACGGGAATTAACCCAATCGGCGGCAATTTGGGCATGAGCAGTCACGATTCGACCGGCGAACCGGCCGATCGTTACTGCGCAGGAGTTGCGCAGGGGACCGATCGTTCGCGGACGTGCGCATGTACCCCTTGGCGAGCGCGGCGCGTCACCGGCGATGCCGCTGGCAGGGCGCGACTCGCGACGCTGAGCCTTGCCCTGGGATGCCGGGCACTTCTAGGGTGCGACTGGGAAGTCGTCGAACTTCGCCTTCGGTTCGGCTGCGGCGGACCTCCGTTTCCGGCGGCCCGCGCGTTGGTGCGGATGGCTCGGGCCGCCGCGTGCGCGTGAAATGCTCAGACGGTTGCCGGCTGTGCGCAAGACGTTTCGCCCAGTGCGAGAGACAGGGTGTTGCCAGATGATGAAGGTCGTCGCGTGCGGCATCGTTTCGTTGTTGATCGGAGCGCTGGAAATCGCGGCCCCGGCTGCGGTTTCCGCAGTGGCAACGCCTGCGTTTGCCGCAATTCCATCGAATCGGCCGGAGCCTGTTTCCGAAATCGGCTACCGGGCGGAGATCCGGCGAACGAGTTACGGGGTACCGCACATTCTGGCCGCGGATGTGGGCAGCGTGTCGTTCGGGCAGGGCTGGGCCTATGCCGAGGACCGGCTGTGCGATCTCGCCGACCAGGTCGTCAAGGTGCGTGGAGAGCGCTCGCGGTGGCTGGGTCGCGGTCCGGGCGACCGGTACCTGTCGTCGGACATCGCGTACCGGACGCTGGGCCTGACGGACCGGGCCGGGCAGGAATTGCCGAAGCTGTCGGCCGGCGCCCGGGCCATGCTCGCGGGTTACGCCGCAGGATACAACCGGTACCTGAGGACCGTCGGACCCGCGGCGGTCCGCGGATGGTGTGCGGGAGCGCAGTGGATCGGCCCCATTTCGCCCGTGGATCTCCTTGCCTATCAGCAGGATCTGGCTCTGGTGTCGAGCGGGCGTGCACTGCTTCCCGCGATCGCTGTGGCACAGCCGCCGGGTGCCGGAGGGGCGAAGGATGTGCATGTCCCGCCGGACGTGGTGGCCAACGCGGCCAGGAGACTGGTCGCGGCGAAAGGCGCCACTGCGGGTGTGGGCAGCAACGGCTGGGCGATCGGCGACGAACGATCGGCGAGCGGGCGGGGTGCGCTGCTGGCCAATCCGCACTTCCCCTGGCAGGGCGAGCTGCGGTTGTGGGAGAGCCAGCTCACCGTTCCCGGAGTGCTGGACGTTTACGGCGCGGGGGTCGGCGGCCTGCCCGGGATTCAGATCGGCTTCAACGAACGAGTGGCCTGGACGCACACTGTCGCTCCGGGTGCCAGGTACACGTTCGCCGAGCTCAAGCTGACGCCGGGAGACCCAACGAGCTACCGCGTCGGCGATCGGGTGCTGCGCATGCGTGCGAAGACGGTGTCCGTGCCGGTCCGGGAGCCGGACGGAGGGACCGTCGTGCTGACCCGGACGATGTGGTCAGGCGCGCACGGGCCCATCGTGGACCTGTCCTCGCTGGATCCCGCATACGGCTGGCGCACGACCAGCGCCGTCGAGTACCGCGACGCGAACGCCGGCAACGTCCGGCAGCTGGACTTTTGGCTCGCTGTCGCGAAATCCAGCAGTGTCGCCGAAGTCGCCGCCCTGAACGCCAAGTACGGCACCGCGTGGCTGAACACCGTGGCGGCGGACCGCGCGGGGGCGACCTGGTACGGCGACGCGGCGAGCACTCCGGATCTCTCGCCCGCGGCGACCGCGGCGTGGCTGGTGAGCCCGATCGGCCTGCTCGACGGCAGTGATCCCGGTCAGGACTGGCTGATCGAGCCCGGGGCGGCGGCACCGGGCTTGCTGCCCGCCTCGCGCTGGCCGCGGCTGACCCGGCGTGATTACGTCTTCAACGCGAACAACAGTCCGTGGATCGCGAATCCTCGGCAGCCGATCGAAGGATTTCCCGCGCAGCTGGGCGAAGAACGGGCGGCACTGCCCGCGCGCGCTCGGTTCAACGCCATGCTGCTCGCCGATCCCGGGCCGCACCGGCGATTCGGCCTCGGCGATCTGGTGTCGGCGGTCCTTTCCAACGAAACGCTGAGTTCGCGGCTGCTGCTGGGGCCGGTGCGTGACCTGTGCCGCGAGCACGCCGGGTCGGCCGGGGACGGCTGGCGCGACGTGGTCAAAGCGTGCGCGGTGCTGGATGGCTGGGATGGCCGGTTTTCCGTGCAGAGCAGGGGTTCGGTCCTGTGGAGGGAAACTATGGCGGGCGTGCTGGCGGCGTATCCGGACGCGCTGGTCGCGCCGGGGCCGTTGCTGAGTTCCGCCTTCGATCCGCGTGATCCCGTGCATACCCCCGGGGGGCCGAAGCCTGATCCGAAGGTGCTCGGCCAAGCGCTGGACAAAGCGCGGCGGACGCTGGAAGCAGCCGGGTTCCCGCTCGACGTAGCGCTCGGCGCGGTGCAGCACAGTGAGAAACGCGGCCGGGACTTTCCGGTGCCGGGCGCGCCCGACACCTTGGGCGCGCTCGACGTGGCCGAGTACACCGCGGAACCCGGAACCACGACCGAGCCGGTCGTCCCGCCCGGCGCCGGCGGCGGGCTGACCAAGGCCGGTTACCCGGTGAACACCGGCACGAGCATGCTGCTCGCGGTCCAGTTCACCGGACGCGGTCCGGTCGCCAAGGGGCTGCTCACCTTCTCCGAATCGAGCGACCCGGCCTCCCCGCATTTCGCCGACCAGCAGGCGCTGTTCGCCCGCGGCGCGGTCCGGGACTGCTTGTTCGCCGAGCCGGCGATTCTGGCCGACCCGAACCTGCGGACCGCTGTTGTCTCCGGGGCGTAGCGTTCGTGCCGAGCAGTCCCCGTCCGCGTCCGATCCGACCGAACGCGTCCCCTCGGCGAGAAATGGTGGCGCGGGTTTCTTCATTCTGTCGACGGAACGTGACACCGCTTCCGGTCCGTCACTCAGACGGCCGCTTTTTCGCGAAAAGTTCACGGTAGCTGGTACCGTGGAGATCTACGCGGAATACAGCAGGTTTCAGGAGTGGCCGCGAGCGGTTGTTCAACGTTATGTCGCATGTTTTTTGTGCAATTAGTGGTTGTTCGAAGAAAGCTCCGTGTGGTATTCCGGGGAATCGCGGATCGAGTCGTAGGCGCTGGCGGACGGCGGCCTCGTCCGGCGTCGCGCGCGGGAATGCCGGAGTCGTTGATGCCCCCGGAGACATTCGAGGGGCGCCTTCCGGCGGCGGTCCGTCGGCGCCACGTACAGCGGAGGTGACTGGTGGTTGCGCAGGAAATTTCGGAGTTCGCGGTTTCGCCTCGCCAGCGCGGATTGTGGCCGGGGTCGTCCGCGCCCGGAAGCTCCGTGCAGATGTGGGTCTCGCTGACCGGCGGGATCGATCGGACGCGGCTGTATTCCGCGCTGCGAGCGGTGGCCCGTCGGCACGAAGCGCTGCGCACGAGTTTCGTCTCCAGAGCCGGCTGGCCCGAGCCCGCGCAGGTCGTCGGCGATCCCGCGGCGATCGAACTGCGCACGGCGGAACTGCGTGACCTGGCCGAACTCGCGAACGCGGAGCGGAACGAGATAGGCACGGGACCCGGTGAGGGGTTCCGTGCCGTGCTGGCTGAATCTGGCGACGGGCCGGCACTCCTGCTGACCGCGCATTCGCTCAACGCCGATCTGCGCTCGCTGTATCAGGTCGCGACGGAACTGGCCGCCGGATACCGGTCGGGGGAAGCGCTCTCGCGAACCGGCGCAGTCCTTCAGTACGCGGATTTCTCGGCCTGGCACAACGATCTGCTCGCCGCGGCCGACGATATCGCCGAGCGAGCCGCCTGGGCCGAATGCCTCGACGGCAGCGACGGCGGTGCGGCGCTGCGCACCGGGGCCGGAGAACGGTCCGGGCGTCCGCGGACGTATCTGCGGGATCCGGAACCACTGGCCGCGGCGGTGGACACATTCGCCGCGGCGCACGGACTCGACGCCGAATCCGTGCTGGCGGCCGCGTTCGAAGTGGCGGTGTGGCGCGTGGGCGGGGAAAGCGACCGCCTCGTCCTGCTGACGACGCCCGGCCGGAGCTACCCCGCGCTCGAGGACGCGGTCGGCCCCTACGAACGCGAAGTCCCGTTCCGCTGCGAGTTCACCGCGGATCAGGAGTTCCTGACGGTCGCGCGAACGGCGGCCGAGTGGCTTCGGTCGGCGGAGCACCGGGTCGACCATCTGGACCCGGTCTTGGTGGACCGCCTCCGCGCGGAAGTGCTTCCCCGGTTCGACTTCCGCGAAGCAGGCGAGCTGCCGGGCACCGAAGAGCCACAGTGGACAGTGACCCGGCTGGAGCAGCCGGACACTCCCGGACCGGCGCTGACCTGCGTGCGGTCCGGCGGGACCCTCCAGACCGCGGTGCGGTACGACCCCGGTCTGCTTGACCCGGCCACCGCGCGGGCGCTCGCCGACACGTTCGCGGCGGTGCTCCGCGCGGGGCTGGCCGATGGCGCCGTGCGGATCGGGGCCGTCGAGATTCTTTCGGCCGCACAACGGGAATCCGTGCTCGAAGCCGCGTGCGGGCCGGTGGTGCCGGTGCCGGATCAGGCCGTGCACGAACTCATCGCGGAGCGGGCCGCGCAACACCCCGCCCGGGTCGCGGTCTGCTGTGCGGACCTCGAACTCAGTTACGGCGAACTGGACTCCAGAGCCAACCAGCTCTCGCATTACCTCCGCGCCTCCGGAACGGCTCGCGGCGACAAGGTCGTCGTCTCGGTCGGGCGGTCTCCCGAACTTCTCGTCGCGCTGCTCGGGGTGCTCAAAGCCGGGGCGGCGTTCGTCCCGGTCGACATCGGCTACCCCCGCGCCCGGCTGGCTCTCGCGATCGAGCAAACGGAACCGAAAGCCGTGCTGGCGACCGGCGAGGTGCTCGACCGGCTCGGCGGTTGCGCGGTGCCGACGCTGGCGCTGGACAGGCAGTCCGCCGAGGTGGCCGGGCAGCCGGAGACGCCGGTCGGCGCGCCGGTCAGTGCCGAAGACCCGGCGTACGTCCTTTACACCTCGGGCACCACCGGCCAGCCCAACGGCGTCGTCGTACCGCATCGCGGCCTGGTCAACTACCTGTCCTGGGCTTCGGCCGCGTACCGGCTCGACCAGGGCGACGGCGCGGTGGTGCACACCTCGATCAGTTTCGACCTCACGCTGACCGGGCTGCTCGGCCCGTTGCTCGTCGGCCAGCGGGTCGTTCTGCTGCCGGAGAGCGCCGGGATCACCGGGCTCGCGGCGACGCTGCGCACGCGGCGGGATCTCACCATGGTCAAGCTGACGCCGACCCATCTGGATGTCCTCGGCCAGCTGGTCGCCGCCGACGAGATCTCCGGCAGCGTGAACACGGTCGTGGTCGGCGGAGAGGCGCTTCGGATGCGGAGCGCCGCGTTGTTCCTCGACGCGGGCGCGGAGACGGTCAACNCGGTCAACGAATACGGCCCGACCGAGACCGTAGTGGGCGCGACCGCGCACCGGATCGACGAGTCGGCCCCGCGGCACGGCATGGCGCCGATCGGGACGCCGATCGCCAACGCGCGGGTCTGTCTGCTGGATCCGCGCCAGCGGCCGGTTCCGGAAGGGGCGATCGGCGAGATCTTCATCGGCGGCGCGGGCGTGGCCGGCGGCTATCTCGCGCAACCCCGGCTCACCGAGGAGCGGTTCGTCGCGGATCCGTTCGGCGCTCCGGGCGCCCGGATGTACCGGACCGGGGATCTCGCCCGCCGCCGCGCCGACGGAACCCTCGAATTCCTCGGCCGCTCCGACGAGCAGGTCAAGATCCGCGGCGTGCGTGTGGAACTCGCGGAGATCGAAGGGGTGCTCCGCGCGCATCCCGGGGTCGCGCACGCGGTGGTGCTCGCCCGGCAAGACGAGGACCCCGGCGGTTCGTCGCCGCTCGCGGGGGAACTCCGCCTGGTGGCCTACGTGGTGCCCGGCCCGGGAAGCGGCACGGCCTCGGCCGCGCTGGCCGGGTACTGCCGCGAACAGCTGCCCGAGCCGATGGTGCCGGCCGCGTTCGTGGTGCTCGACGCGCTTCCGACGACGGCGAACGGCAAGCTCGACCGGGCCGCGCTGCCCAAGCCGGCCAAGGAAAGCGGGTCGGCGGTCGAGTACGTGGCTCCCCGCACCGAGACCGAGGAGATTCTCGCCGGGGCCGTCGCCACGGTGCTCGGCGTGGACCGGGTCGGCATGGGAGACAACTACTTCGTGCTCGGCGGCGACTCCATCCGCAGCGTGATGGTCGCCAGCCGGGCGCAGGCCAGCGGGCTGGACGTCACGGTCGCGACGCTGCACGACAACCCGGTCATCGAGGACTGCGCCGCCGAGCTGGACCGCGGCCAGCCGGTCGCGGATCCGCCGGTCACCAGCCCGTTCGCGCTGATCAGCGTGCCGGACCGGGACCGGCTGCCCGCCGAGGTGGAGGACGCCTTCCCGCTCAACCTGCTGCAGGAAGGGATGATCTTCCACCGGGACTTCGCCGCGAAATCGGCGGTTTACCACGCCATCGCGTCGGTCCGGCTGCGCGCCCCGTTCGATCTGGACGTTCTGCGCACGGTGGTGCGGCAACTGGTCGAGCGGCATCCGATGCTGCGCACGTCGTTCGACATGACCGCCTACAGCAGGCCGTTGCAGCTGGTGCACAGCGAGTTCGAGACGCCGCTGGTGTTCGAGGACCTGCGCGGGCTGCCGGAGCCGGAGCAGGAGGGCAAGGTCGCCGGGTGGATCGAGCGGGAGAAGCTGCGCGGGTTCGAACTGCACGACTATCCGCTGATCCGGTTCATGGTGCAGCTCCGCGGCGACGGCGACTTCCAGTTCACCTACGGCTTCCACCACGAGATCGTCGACGGCTGGAGCGAGGCCTTGATGATCACCGAGCTGTTCAGCCACTACTTCTCGCTCGTGTTCGACGAGCCGATCGCGATCAAGCCGCCGAAATCCGGGATGCGCGACGCCGTCGCGCTCGAGCTGGAAGCACTGGCGCGGCAGGAGAACTACGACTTCTGGAATGCCTACCTCGACGGCGCGACGCTCATGCGGCTGCCCAGGACCGGTTCCGGCCCGGCGGCCGACAAGGGCGCCCGCGAGATCGTCCGGATCGCCGTGCCGGTGCCCGGCGAGCTGTCCGACGCCCTCAAGCGCGTGGCGACCGGGCTCGCCGTGCCGCTGAAGAGCGTGCTGCTGGCCGCGCACCTCGCCGTGATGTCGGCCTACGGCGGCAACGCCGACACGCTGACCTACACCGTGACCAACGGCAGGCCCGAGGTCGCCGACGGCAGCACCGCCATCGGGCTGTTCGTCAACAGCCTGGCGCTGCGGGTCCGGATGGACGGCGGCAGCTGGCAGCGGCTGATCGAGGACACCCTGCGCTCCGAGCGGCAGTCGATGCCCTACCGGCGGCTGCCGATGGCCGAGCTGAAACGGCACCAGGGCAACGAACCGCTGGCCGAGACGCTGTTCTTCTTCACCAACTACCACGTGTTCGGGGTGCTGGACCGGTGGATCCGGCGCGGGGTCGCGCACGTGGCGAACGAGCTGTACGGCGAGTCGACCTTCCCGTTCTGCGGCATCTTCCGGCTCAACCGCGAGTCCGGCGCGCTGGAGGTCCGGATCGAGTACGACAGCCTCCAGTTCTCCGCGGAGGTGATGGAAAGCGTCCGGGACTGCTACGTGCGGGTGCTGGAGGCGATCGCGGACGATCCGGCGGGCCGGTTCGAGACCCTCGACCACTTGCCCGCGCGGGACCGCGCGCTGCTCGACCGGTTCGCCGACGGCGGGTCCGCGCCCTCGCCGCGGCGCAGTCTGCACGAGGCGTTCTCGGCTCAGGCGGCGGCGGCCCCGGACCGGATCGCGGTGGAGTCCGAGGGCGGCGCGCTCAGCTACCGGGCGCTCGACCGCTGGGCCGGGCGGATCGCGCACGGGCTGCGGCGGCGGGGAATCGGCCGCGAGGACCTCGTCGGCGTCTTCGCCGAACGCTCGCCCGAGCAGATCGCGTTCCTGCTCGGGGTGCTCAAGGCCGGCGCGGCCTATCTGCCGCTCGATCCGGCGCAACCCGACGATCGCACCGCGGCGGTGCTGGCGGGCAGCGGGGCGACGGTCGTGCTCGCCCAGCGGCAGCTGGAATCCCGGATCCCGGCGGCCGCCGAACCGTTCGTTCCGGGCCGGGATCCCGGCCCGGCGGGCGGGGAACCCGCGGCGGAGACCGATCCGGCGAACGCCGCGTACGTCATCTACACCTCGGGGTCGACGGGCGAGCCGAAGGGCGTCGTCGTCGAGCACCGCAACGTGCTGGCTTCGCTCCAGGCCCGGAGCGCCGCCTACGAGGAGCCCGTCGAGCGGTTCCTGCTGCTGTCGTCGTTCGCCTTCGACAGTTCGGTGGCCGGGATCTTCTGGACGCTCACTGCCGGCGGCACGCTGATCCTCCCGCCCGAGGGCGCCCAGCTCGACCCGCCGGCCGCGGTCGCCGCGATCGCCCGGTCGCGGCCGACCCACACCCTCGGCATCCCGTCGCTGCTCGCACCGCTGCTGGACCAGGCGGGCCCGGGCGAACTCGCCTCGCTGGTCCGGCTGATCACCGCCGGGGAGGCGGCCCCGGCGGCGCTGGCGCGCGAATGCCGGAGCAAGGCCCCCGGATGCCTGCTGTCCAACGAGTACGGGCCCACCGAGGCGACGGTGTGGAGCACGGTGTGGACCGGGGCCGGGGACACCGGGTCGCCGCAGCTGCCGATCGGCCGCCCGGTGGCCAACACCCGGGTCAGGGCGCTGGATCACCACGGCCGGATCGCGCCGGTCGCGGTGGCGGGCGAACTGCACATCGGCGGCGCCGGGGTGGCCCGCGGCTATCTGGGCGACCCGGCCGCCACGGCGGCGGTGTTCCGGCCCGACCCGGACAGCCCGGCTCCCGGCTCCCGGCGGTACGCCACCGGCGACCTGGGCCGGTTCCTGCCGTCCGGCGACGTCGAGTTCCTCGGCCGCACCGACCAGCAGGTCAAGATCCGGGGCTTCCGGGTGGAACCGGCCGAGGTCGAGGTCGTCCTGGACGCCCATCCGGCGGTGCGGCGGTCGGTGGTGATCGCGCGCGGGGAGGACGGGGACAAACAGCTCGTCGCGTACGTGGTGCCCGAGAGCGGCGAGCAGCCCGCCCAGGCGGAGCTGCAGCAGTACGTGCGGGACCGGCTGCCGCGGTATCTGGTGCCCAGTGCCTGCGTCGTGCTCGACGCGGTGCCGCTGACCAGCACCGGGAAAGTGGACCGGGCCCGGCTGCCCGAACCCGGTCCGGCGCAGGAACTGCCTTACACCGCGCCGCAGACGGAGACCGAACAGCTGCTGGCCGACATCTGGGCCGCCGTGCTCAAGCTCGACCGGGTCGGGGTGCGCCACCATTTCCTCGACGTCGGCGGCGAGTCCCTGCGCGCGATGCAGGTGATCGCCGCGACGAACAAGCTTTTCCGGATCGCGTTGTCGGTGCGGAAGCTGTTCGACGCGCCCACCATCGCCGAGTTCGCGCTCGTGGTGGACGGGGCGCGGAGCGGGGCCGAGCTGTCCGGCGCGGGGCCCGGAAGAGGCCGCGGATGACCCTGCCGGCGGCGTCCGGGCCGCTCGCCGCCGCTCAGCAGCGGTTGTGGTTCCTGCAGCGGCTGGCTCCGGACAATCCGGCGTACACCATCTGCACGGCGATCGATCTCGCCGGGCCGCTCAACCCGGCCGCGCTGCGCTGGGCGATCGCCCGGATCGGCGACCGCCACGAGATGNCACGAGATGCTGCGCGCGGTGTTCGCCGACGACGGCGCCGGTCCGGGGCAGCGGATCGCTTCCGCCGCGCCGCGGTTGCGGCTGATCGAGGCCGCCGCGGGCGAACCGGAGCTGCGCCGGCTGCTCGCCGCCGTCGCCGCCCGCCCGGCCGACTTCGGCGCGGGGCCGCCGGTGGAATGGCTGCTCCTGCGGACAGCTCCGCGACGGCATGTGCTGGTGCTTTCCTTGCACCACTTGGTGTTCGACGGCGGCTCGCTGGCAGTCGTGCGCGAGGAACTCGAAGCATGGTACCGCGC
Organism: Amycolatopsis sp. M39; assembly: GCF_001651785.1. Taxonomy (NCBI): domain Bacteria; kingdom Bacillati; phylum Actinomycetota; class Actinomycetes; order Pseudonocardiales; family Pseudonocardiaceae; genus Amycolatopsis; species Amycolatopsis sp. M39. The sequence goes on along the minus strand of NZ_LWSF01000035.1, from coordinate 47,199 downwards.
CGCGGTCAGCGGAGTGCCGGCGCAGCCGCCGCCGCCCGCGGCGGACTACCGGGATCTCGTTTCCCGGCAACAGGAACTCAGCGACCAGGACACCGCTTCGCGGGCGTTCTGGCGTGCTGAACTGGCCGCCGCGCCGCCGCGCAGCTCTCCCTTCGGCAACGCGCGGGGCGGCGAGCCGGTGCGGGTGTCCCGGCAGGTCGTGCGGCTGGGCCCGAGCGAACTCGCCGCGCTGGCCAGGCTGTGCCGCCGCACCGGCAGCACCACGTTCATGGCGTTGCTGGCCGTGCTCGGCTGCTGGGTCGGCCGGTACAGCGGGCAGCGCGACGTCGTGCTCGGCTCGCCGGTCGCGCTGCGGGAGAGCGAGCGGTCGGCGCGGACGGTCGGCCTGCTGATCAACATGCTGCCGTTGCGGTTGCGGCTGGACGGCGAGCCGGGATTCGCCGAGGTGCTCCGGCGGGCCAGGAACGCGCTGCTCGACGCGCTCGACCACCGCTGGCTGCCGTTCGAACGGATCGTCGACGAGCTGGGCGTGCCCCGCGAACTGGAGAGCACGCCGCTTTTCCAGGTGCTTTTCGCCTATCAGCGGCCGCCGGAACCGCCTGGCCTGCCGGGGATCGCGGCCCGGCTGATCGACGTGCCCGCCGCGGCCGCGAAGTACGAGCTGACGGTCACCGCGGCCGACACCGCCGACGGGCTGGAGCTGATCTTCGAGGCGGACGGCGGTTCCTGTGCGGAGCCGGACCTCGCCGAGTGCTGCCGCCGGTTCCGGATTCTGCTCGCCGCCGCGCTCGCCGAACCGGACCGGCCGGTGGAGCGGCTGGACCTGACGACCCCCGAACAGCGGCGGGCACTGCGCGCCCCGGCCGCGATCGACCCCGGCGAAGGCGAACTGGTGCACCGCCTGGTGGAAGCCGCGGCCGCGCGGCAGCCCGACGCGGTGGCCGTCGCACACGGCTCAGCCCGGCTGAGCTACCGGATGCTGGACGCCTGGGCCGACCGGATCGCCGCGGACCTGCGCGCCCGGGGCAGCCGGCCGGACGAGGTGATCGGGGTCTGGCTCCCGCGGACTCCGGCGCTGGTCGCCGCCGTGCTCGGCGTCCTGAAAGCGGGCGCGGCCTTCCTGCCGATCGGCACCGAACAGCCCGCGGAACGGGTCCGGCTGATGCTCGCCGAAACCGGTTCCCGGCTGGTGCTCGGCGACGACGAACTGCTGGCCCGGCGCGGAGCCGCGACGGTCGCGCTGCCGGAGGCGATCCGGGTCCCCGCACCGGGGCCGGGCCCGGCGCGTCGGACGACGGTCTCGCCGAGGGCGCTCGCCTACGTGCTTTACACCTCCGGATCCACCGGCAGGCCGAAGGGCGTGGCCATCGAACACCGCAGCGCGGCGGCGTTCCTGCGCTGGGCGGGGCGGGAGTTCGGGCCGGACGGGCTCCGGAGCGTCCTCGCGACCACTTCGATCGGCTTCGATCTCGCGTTCTTCGAGCTGTTCGCGCCGCTGGCCCACGGCGGGACCGCGGTGCTGGCCGAGGACGCGTTGCGGGTGCCGGGAATGCCCGCCGCGACGGGTGCGACGCTGCTGAACTCCGTCCCGTCGGCGGTCGCCGCGCTGCTGGACGTCAACGGCGTTCCCGCTTCGGTCGACGCGGTGAACCTGGCCGGGGAACCGTTGCCGAGGGAGCTGGCCGACCGGCTTCAGCGCCGCCGGATCGTGGTCCGCAATCTCTACGGGCCCTCCGAGGCCACCACCTACGCCACCGCGGGAGTGGTCGCCGCCGACGGCCGTCCGCCGGCCATCGGCACTCCGGTCGGCACGGTCCGCGCGTGGGCGGCCGACGACCGCGGCCGCCCGGTGCCGGACACGGTGACCGGCGAACTGCGCATCGGCGGGCCCGCGCTCGCCCGCGGCTACCACGGTCTTCCGGCGAGGACGGCGGAGGCGTTCGTGCCCGATCCGTTCGGCGCTCCCGGCAGCCGCGTCTACCGCACCGGCGACCTGGTGCGGCGGCGGTCCGGCGGCGAACTGGTTTTCGCCGGGCGCCGCGACACCCAGGTCAAGGTGCGCGGGGTGCGCGTCGAACTCGGCGAAGTGGAACAGGTGCTCCGCACGGTGGCTCCGATCCGCGACGTGGTCGTCCTGGCCGACGGGGAGACGGCCGGGGACCGGCGGCTCGTGGCGTTCGCCAGCGCGGTGCCGGGGGAGCGGCTTTCGCCGGAACGGGCGCTGGCCGCGCTGCATCCGCTCCTCCCGGCGGTGATGATCCCCTCGGCGATGGTCGTGCTGGCGGAACTTCCGCACACTGCCAACGGAAAACTCGATCGGGCCGCGCTCGCGCACCGTGCTTCCGCCGCGCACCGCGACCGCCGTCCGGGGCAGGCTCCCCGCACCGCGCTGGAGCGGGACATCGCGCGGGAATGGCAGCGGGTGCTCGGGATCGAGCGAGTCGGGGTGCACGAAGGGTTCTTCGCCCTCGGCGGGAATTCCCTCGGCGTGCTCCGCCTGCACCACGCGCTGGCGAGCACCGTCCATTCCGGACTCCGGTTGGTGGATCTGTTCCGGTTCCCGGACATCGCCAGTCTCGCCGGGCATCTCGACCGGCCCGCGGAACCCGGACCGCACGCGCGGCCCGCCGACCCGGCTCAGGCCCGCGGCCGTCGCCGCAGGCAGCTCGCCGGGCGGGGACCGGAGCGGCGGCCATGACCCTCACTCCGTCACCCCCCAGCCCGTCGCCCGGGAACTCGCTGCCCGAGGACCGCGCGCCCGGCCCCGAACCCGTCGCGGTGATTTCGCTGGCCGCCCGGTTCCCCGGCGCGGACACCGTCGAGCGGTTCTGGGCGGGACTTCGCGCGGAAACCGAGAGCATCGCCCGGTTCCCCGATCCCGCGCCGGAATCCCGCCCGCGTTTCGTGGGCGCCGAAGGCGTGCTCGGGGACATCGCGGGCTTCGACGCGGAGTTCTTCGGCTGCTCCCGCCGGGAGGCCGAGGTGATGGATCCGCAGCACCGGATCTGCCTGGAAGCGGCGTGGACCCTGTTCGACACCGCCGGGTACGACCCGGCGGCGCTGGGCGTCCCGGCCGGGGTGTTCCTCTCCGCGAGCCTCAGCTCGTACCTGGTGCGCAACCTGCTGCCGAACGCCGCGCTGCTGCGCGACCTCGGCGGTTTCCCGTTGCTGATCCACAACGACAAGGACTTCGCGGCCACCACGATCTCCTACAAGCTCGGCCTCACCGGACCGAGCGTCTGCGTCGGCTCGGCGTGCTCCTCGTCGCTGGTCGGCGTGCATCTGGCCGTGCGCAGTCTCGAATCCTTCGAATGCGACCTGGCCGTGGCGGGCGGGGTCTCGCTGCAGGTGCCGCAAGCGCAGGGCTATGTGTACGCCGAGGACGGGATCTACTCGCCGGACGGCCGGTGCGCGGCGTTCGACGCCTCGGCCTCCGGCACGGTCGGCGGCAGCGGAGTGGGGCTGGTGCTGCTCAAACGGCTGTCGGACGCGCGCCGGGACGGCGACCGGGTGCACGCGCTGCTGCTCGGGTCCGCGGTGAACAACGACGGCGGGCACAAGGCGGGCTACACCGCGCCGGGCGTTCAGGGCCAGCGCGACGTGATCGTCGAGGCGCAGGCGGCGGCCGGAGTCTCCGCCGGGAGCATCGGGTACGTCGAGGCGCACGGCACCGGCACGGCGATCGGCGACCCGATCGAGGTCGAGGCGCTCACGGCGGCCTTCCGGCTCACCACGGACCGCACGGGGTTCTGCGCGCTCGGCTCGGCGAAGACGAACGTGGGGCACCTCGACGCGGCGGCGGGCATCGCGGGGCTGATCAAGGCGGTCGGCGCGGTGCGGGACGGCGTGCTCCCGGCCAGCCTGCACTACCGCGCGCCCAACCCGGCGATCGATTTCGCGAGCACTCCGTTCCGCGTCAACGCTTCCACCGTCCCGTGGCCGGAGACCGGCGCCCCGCGCCGGGCCGGGGTCAGCTCGTTCGGCGTCGGCGGCACGAACGCTCATGTGGTGCTGGAACAGCCGCCCGCGCCGGTGCCGGTCGAACGGGAACGGCGGCCGGTCCAGCCGTTGCTGCTTTCGGCGCGCACGCCAGCGGCGCTGGAGCAGGCAGGCGTCGAGCTGGCGGAATGGTTGCGGGACAACCCGGAGACCGACTTGGCCGACGTGTCCGCGACGCTCGCCGGGCGGCGCGCGCATCGGCATCGGCGCTTCGTGGTGGCCGCGACCGCCGAGGAAGCCGCCGCGGCGCTGTCCGAGCAGGCACCGCCGAGGACCGCTGCCGCCGAGGCGCGGGCGGCGTTCCTGTTTTCCGGGCAGGGCAACGGTTATCCGGGCATGGGGACCCGATTGTGCGCTGGCGATCCGGGGTTCCGGCGGCATTTCGGCGACTGCGTCCGGCTGCTGGCGGAGCGCGGTGTGCAGCTGCGCGAGCTGATCGACGCGCCCGGTGCGACGCCCATGGACCAGATCGCCGGGTTCTCGGTGTCGTACGCGCTGGCCCGCACCCTGACCGGCTGGGGTGTCGAGACGAGCGCCGTGCTCGGGCACAGCGTCGGTGAGTACGCCGCGGCGACTGTGGCCGGGGTGTTCTCGCTGTCCACTGCGCTCGATGTGGTGGTCGCGCGCGCCGAGGCGCAGTCCGCTCTTCCGGACGGCCGGATGCTGGCGGTGCCGCTCGGCGCGGGCGAACTGCGGCCGATGCTGGGGGACGACGTGGCGCTGGCCGCTGTCAACGCTCCGGACCGGTGCGTGGTCTCCGGGCCTCCCGGCGCGGTGTCGGCGCTGGCCGCCCGGCTATCCGGCGACGGGGTGCCGACCAGACTGCTGGCCGTGCGGCACGCCTTCCATTCCGCGGCGGTCGACGGGATCCTCGGCCGGTTCCGGGACGCACTGGCCGGAGCGGAATTCGGCGTCCCACGGCTGCCGTTCCTGTCGACGGTCACCGGGGACTGGGCTGATCCGGCCGACGTGGCCCGTCCCGAGTACTGGCTGGCCCAGCTGCGCGGCCCGGTGCTCTTCGACGCCGCGCTGGACCGGCTGGCCGAGTCGCCCCCGGCGGCGGTGCTGGAACTCGGCCCCGGTGCCGGGCTGGCCCGGCTGGCGGCCCGCAAACTCTGTCCCGGCACGAGCTTCGCCGCGAGCTGCCTGCCTCCGGTACCGGAGCGGGAGACCGGGCACCTGGTGCGCGCGGCGGCCGGCGCCTGGGCCGCGGGGTGCGCGGTCGACTGGGCGGCTTTCCACCGGCCGCAGCGGCCGAATCGGACATCGGTGCCGGGATATCCGTTCCAGCACCGGCGGTACTGGATCGACGCGCCGGGCGAGCCGGGGCGACTGGCGGGTCTGCTGCCGGATCCGGTGGTGCCGGGCGAGGCGCCGGGCATCGACAGCCATCCGGGGCTGCGCGCCGAACTCGACCTGCTGTGCCGGGCGCTCCTGCTGGATTATCTGGGCGCGGTAGGAATTTCCACGGCGCCGGGCGCGCGCCACCAGGTGGCCGAACTGCGCGCCGCGCTCGGCGTGGCGGCGGAGTTCTCGCGGTTCCCGGACTTCGCGCTCGCCGTGCTCGCCGAGGACGCGGTCGCGCGCCGCGACGGCGACGAAATCGTCTTCCTTCCCGTGCGGACCGACGAGTCCGCGGCCGTGCACGCCCGGCTGGTCCGCGAGCACCCCGGCTTCGCCGGGCTCGCCGACCTGCTGATGCGCTGCGGCGAGGCGTACCCGGAGGCGCTGCGGGATCCGCGGACGGCGCTCGGCGTGCTCTACCCCGGCGCGGACGGCGCGCTGCTGCGCCGGGAACTGGGGGAGCGGACTGCCGGGCACCGGTCGGTCGACGCGCTGCTGCGGACTCTCGGCGACGCCCTCGAACGGCTCGCCGCCGAACTGGACCGTCCGGTGCGGGTGCTGGAGGCCGGAGCCGGGGAAGGCACGCTCACCCAGCGCCTCGCGGACCGGCTCGGCCCGGACCGGCTGCGGTACCACGCCACCGACGTTTCGCCGCTGTTCGCCGCCGGACTGGCCGAGGCCGCCGCGGCGCGGGGCGTGCCGCTGACCACCGGGGTGCTCGACATCGCCCGCGATCCGGCCGCCCAGGGCGTTTCCGGCGGATACGACCTGGTGTGCGGGCTGGACGTCGTGCACGCCGCCCCGGACGTGCGGGCAAGCCTGCGCCACCTGAAGTCCCTGCTGGCTCCGGGCGGGGTGCTCGCGCTGGTCGAGACGGTGCGGCAGGACCGGTGGCTGCCGATGATCTGGGGGCTGACGACCGGCTGGTGGAGCTACTCGGACCGATTCCGCGACCACGGCCCGCTGCTCGACGTCCCGCGCTGGCGGGAAGCGCTCGCGGACGCCGGTTTCGCCGCCGCGGTGCGCACCGCGGCGCAGCGGCAGCCGGACGCAGCGCTGATCTTGGCCGAGGCCGCGACGGCGGGGCAGCCGAACCAGGCCGGGCCCGGAAACGGGAGGCAGCCGGATACCGGGCCCGGGACAACGGCCTCGCCGGGAACCGCCGGGAATCCGCTGTCCCGCGAGGATCCCGGCGACTGGGTCTACCTGCCCGGCTGGCGGCACGCGGCCCCGGCGCCCGCACCGGGCCCGCAGGACGGCCGGACCTGCCTGCTGCTGGCCGACGGCCCGCTCGGCACGGCGGTCGCGGAACGGCTCGGCGCGCTCGGCGTCGAGGCGGTCTTCGGTCCGGCTCGGCACGACGATTTCCGCGCACTGCTGGCCGCGCGAGGCCGGGCGCCGGAGCTGGTCGTGCATCTCCGGCCGTTCGAGGCGGCGGAGCCGGGGCGGCCGCTCGATCCGGACTCGGCGCGCGAAGGACAGCTCGCCGGGCTGCACAGCCTGCTGGAGCTGGCCCGGGCGTTCGGCGCGGAACCCGGCGACCGGCCGGTCCGGCTGGTCGCGGTCACCAGGGGAGCGCAGCCGGTGCTCGGCGACCTGGACCATCCGGAACACGCGACGGTGGCCTCCGCGGTCAAGGTGATCCCCCGGGAGCTGCCCGCGTTGTCCTGCACCGCGATCGACCTGGGGACGGCCGAAACCGGCTGTGCCGAACTGGCGGAGCGGATCGTCGCGGAGCTGCTGGACCCGGCCGCGCCCGCCGAGATCGCTTACCGGGGGCGGCAACGGTTCGAACGCGGCTATGAGCCGCTGCGGCTCGACCCGGCGGGCGCGCCGCGCGGCGACGGGGTCTACCTGATCTGCGGCGGGCTCGGCGGAATCGGCCTCAGCCTCGCCGAATACCTGGCGCCGGGCGCTCGCGCGCTGGTGCTGACCCGGCGCACCCCGTTCCCCGAGCCGGACGCATGGCCGGGCTGTCGCGCGGCCCGTCCGGACGGCGACGACACCACGCGGCTGATCGACCGGCTCGCCGCGCTGACCGCGGACGGCACCGGTCTGCTGATCCGGCAGGCCGACGTGACCGACGAGGCCGGGATGCGGGCGGTCGTCGCCGAGGCGGAACGGCGGTTCGGGCCGGTCACCGGCGTCGTGCACGCGGCCGGGACCCCGGACACCGCGGGCATGATCCAGCGGCGCGACCGGCGGGCGACCGACGAGGCGATCGCGTCGAAAGTCCTCGGGCCGGTCGTGCTGGACGCCGTCCTCGGCGACCGTCCGCTGGAGTTCTTCGTGCTGTGCTCCTCGATCGGGAGCGTGCTGCACAAGCTGAAGTTCGGCGAAGTGGGATACGTGGCGGGCAACGACTTCCTCGACGCGTTCGCCGCCTACCGCGCGGCCAGGCGGAGCGGCCGGACGGTGTCGATCGGGTGGACCGACTGGACCGAAGCCGGGATGTGGGCCTCCGCGCAGGAACGGCTGACCGCCCGCTACGAGGCGCCGGGCCCGGACGTCGCCGGGCCGGGCGGAGACCTGCTCGGCGGGATCAGCCGGGCCGAAGGGACCGAGCTGTTCGCCCGCGTCCTCGCCGGCCGCCCGGCGCCGCGGGTGCTGGTCTGCAAGCAGGACCTGGCCGCGCTGCTGGCGAGNGACGACCACCGCGCCGCGGTCGCCGGTCTGCGGATCGCGCCGTCGAAACGGGACCGCGCCGCGCTGTCCGCCGAATACCGGGCCCCCGGTTCGTCGCTGGAGCGGGGCCTGGCCGCCTGCTGGGCGAGCCTGCTCGGCGACGACGCGATCGGTGTGCACGACGACTTCTTCGAACTGGGCGGCGATTCGCTGATCGCGCTCCGGCTGCTGTCGGTCGTGCGGGAACGGTACGGGGTCGAACTGTCGATGGCGCAGTTGTTCGACGCGCCGACGATCACGGCCCAGGCCGCGGCGATCGGCCGTGCCGCGGGCGGGGACCAGGAGGAGGTGCTGCTGTGAACGCCTCTGCCGAGTCTGTTGTGGACACTCCGGAGTTTCTCGCGGAGCTGCGCGGCAAAGGGATCACCGTCGCCGCCGAGGGCGATCGGCTGCGCTGCTCCGCGCCGCACGGCGTCCTCACCGCGGAGCTTCGCGCGGAAATCGCCGCGCGCAAACCGGAGATCCTCCGCGAACTGCGGGACGCCGGAACGATCCCGGCGCTCGGCGGGACGCGGTTCCCGTTGTCCTTCGGCCAGGAACGGCTGTGGCTGTCCCACCGGTTCCACCCCGAAGCCAGCGCGTACAACCTCCCGCTGCGCGTCCGGCTGACCGGAACGCTGGCCGTGCCCGCTCTGCGCACGGCACTGGGCGGCCTGGTCCGCAGGCACGCCGTGCTCCGCACGCGCTACCCGGTCGTGGACGGGCAACCGGTCGCCGAGGCGGATCCTGCCCTCGGTTGCCCGGAGCTGCCGCTGGTGGACCTCGTCGGCGTTCCCGCGTCGCGGGCGAGCCGCCGGATGGCCGCCGCGCTGGCGACCCGGCCGTTCGACCTGGCGACCGGTCCGGTGCTGCGGGCCGTGCTGTTCCGGCGGCGCCCGGAAGACCACGACCTGGTACTGGTCCGCCAGCACATCGCGAGCGACGGGTGGTCGCTGGGAATCCTGCTGGCCGACCTCGCCGAGCTGTACCGCGCGCACTCCGGCGGGACGCCCGCGCGGCTGGCCGGTCTCGCCGTGCAGTACGGCGATTTCGCGGCCTGGCAGCGAAATCGGGCCGAAACCCCGGAATTCGCCGAGCGCCTCGCCCGGTGGACCGCCGCGCTCGCGGGCGCGCCCGCCCGGCTGGACCTGCTGGGCCGTGCGTCCGCCGCGGAAACCGGCCGCCCGGCCGGGCTGGTGCGGTCCCGGGTCGGCGAAGAGCTTTCGGGCCGGCTCCGGCGGCTGGCCGCCCAGCGGCGCATGACCCTGTTCCCGGTCCTGCTCGCCGGGTTCGCGCTGGCGGTGAGCAGCCTCGCCGGACAGCGCGATCTGGTGATCGGCGCTCCGGTGGCGGGCCGCACCCGGCGCGAACTGCTGCCGCTGGCCGGGTGTTTCGCGAACCTGCTGCCGCTGCGGATCGACCTGTCCGGCGACCCGGGTTTCGCGGAGCTGGCGGCCCGGGCGGGCGCAGTCGTCCGACAGGGGCTCGACGACCAGGAGGTGCCCTTCGAGCGGATCGTCGAGGCGGTGCGCCCGGAACGGTCGTTCGCCGACACCCCGCTCGTCCAGCTCGCCTTCGCGTTCCAGAACACTCCCGCGCCGCACATCGCGTTGCCCGGGCTCGCCGCGGCCGTGCTGCCTTCGCCGCCGGTCTCGGCGAAGTTCCCGCTCACCATGACGGTGTCTCCCGAAACCGAGGGGCTGGACCTGGAACTGGAGTTCGACGAGACCCGCCTGCACCCCGCGACGGCGGCCGAGATCGTGACCCGGACGGTGACCGCGCTGGAACACGCGAGCGCGGAGCCGGACCGGCCGGTGTCGGAGATCCGCTGGACCGCGGCGGTTCCGTCCGGGCCGGTCGCCGAGGCGCCCGCCGGAAGCGGGTGCCTGCACGAGGAATTCGAGCGGATCGCCGCCGCACGACCGGACGCGGTGGCGGTCAGCGACGGCGGGCGCCAGGTCAGCTACCGGGAGCTCGACCGGCGCGCCAACGGACAGGCGCGGGCCCTGCGGGCCCGGGGCGTCGGCCGGGAATCCCTGGTCGGGTTGTGCGCGCGGCCGTCGATCGACCTGGTGACCGGGATGCTGGCGATCCTCAAGGCGGGCGCGGCCTACGTCCCGCTGGACCCGGCGGATCCGCCCCGGCGACGGGCGGAACTGGCCGCCGCGGCGGGGATCTCGGTGCTGCTGACCCGGCCGGAGGTGCGGCACGCGCCGGACCTCGGCGTCGAGGTTCTGCACATCGACGGGGCAGGGAACCGCGCGCCGGTCCGGGCGCCGGTGAGCCCGGGCAATCTGGCCTACGTCGTGTTCACCTCGGGGTCGACCGGCGCGCCCAAGGGCGTGCTGGTCAGCCACGCCGGAATCACCTCGGTGCTGGCCGGGTGCCGGGCCGCGCTGCCGGAGCTGCGCGGACGGCAGACCTGGGCGATGCTGCATTCCCCGGCGTTCGACTTCTCCGCCTGGGAGATCTGGGGCGCGCTGACCGGCGGGGACCGGCTGCTGATCGTGCCGCCGGAGGTCGTCCGCGCCCCGGACGAGCTGGGGGCGGCGCTGCTGGCCGAGCGGGTCAGCGTGCTGAGCCAGACCCCGGGGGCGTTCCGCGCCCTGCTGCCCGCCGCGCCGCGGCGCGGCCTGCCGCTGTCCGTAGTCGTCTTCGGCGGCGAATCCTGCGAAGTGGCGAGGCTCGCGCCCTGGTTCGACCGGCACGGCGACCAGGCTCCGGTCCTGGTCAACATGTTCGGCATCACCGAGACCACGGTGCACGTCACCGTCCGCCGCTTGCGGCAGGCCGACATCGCGGGTCCGGTCGCCAGCCCGCTGGGGCGGGCGCTGCCCGGCCAGCGGGTCGAAGTCCTCGCCCCGGAAGGACATGCGCTGCCGGTCGGCGGCCAAGGCGAACTGGTGGTGAGCGGAGCGGGGGTGGCGCGGGGCTATCTCGGCCGTCCCGGGCTGACCGCGGACCGCTTCCGGCCCGGGCCGCACCGGCCGGGCGCGCGCAGGTATCACTCCGGCGACCTCGTCCGGGTCCTGCCCGGCGACCTCGACTACCTGGGCCGGATCGACAAACAGGTGTCCCTGCGCGGGTTCCGGGTGGAGCCCGCCGAAGTGGAGGCCGCCGTGCTGGCGCATCCCGGCGTCCGCGACTGCGCGGTGGTCCCGCACGGCTCGGGCGACCGGCGGCAGCTGGTCGCGTACCTCGTCGCCGAGCCGGGGACGACGGTTTCGGAGCTGTCGAGCGGAGCGCTGCGGGATTTCCTGTCGGACGCGCTTCCGCGCTATCTGGTCCCCGCCCGCTCGGTCGTGCTGGACCGGATTCCGCTGACCAGGAACGGGAAACTCGACTCGGCGGCGCTGCCCGAACCGCCGGGGGAACCGGACGGGCCGCGCGGGCGGGCCCCGGTCACCCCGACCGAGAGGACCGTCGCCGGGCTGCTCGCCGAGGTGCTCGGCTGGCCCGGCCCCGCCGGGATCGGCGGGCAGGACAACTTCTTCGACCTCGGCGGCGATTCGCTGCTCGTCACCCGGCTCCACTTCCGGCTGGTCGCCGAGTTCGGGATCGACCTGCCGGTGCGGAAGGTGTACCAGGCGCCGGACGTCGCGGCGCTGGCCGCCACGGTGGACCGGCTCCGGGCCGAGCGGCGCCGCGACCTGATCCGGGAAGCGCTGCGGCAGGCCGAAGCCGTCGGACGGGAGGAGGCGCGATGACCGCCCGCACGGCGCGGAGCATCGTCGACATCGCCCGCGCGCACGCCGAAACCGCGCCCGGCCGTCCCGCGTACCTTTTCCTCGCCGACGGGACGACCGAATCGGCGAGCCGTGACTTCGGCGGCATCGATCGGCGGGCCAGGGCGATCGCGGCGGAACTCGCGGCGCGCGGATGCCGGGGCGAGCGGGTGCTGATCGCGTACCCGTCGAGCATGGAGTACGTCGAATCCTTCCTCGGCTGCCTGTACGCGGGAAGCGTCGCGGTGCCGTGCGATGCGGGACAGAGCGGGCCCGGCGCGGAACGGCTCGCCGCGATCCGCGCGGACGCCCGGCCCGCGCTGGCGCTGTGCCTGCCGGAGAACGACGCGGAGCCGCTGACCGGACTGCCCCGGCTCGACGTGCGCACCGTGCCCGACGACGCGGCGGAAAGCTGGACCGATCCCGGAGCCCGTTCCGGCGATCTCGCGTTCCTGCAGTACACCTCCGGGTCCACGCGGACGCCGAGCGGCGTTCTGGTCACCCAGGCCAACATCCTCGCCAACGAGCACGCGATCGAGGTGGCCTGTGGCAACGACCGGGATTCCGCTTTCGTCGGCTGGCTGCCGCTGTTCCACGACATGGGGCTGATCGCGAACCTGCTGCAGCCGTTGTACCTCGGCTCCCGCTCGGTGCTGATGCCGCCGGACGCTTTCCTGCGGGCGCCGCTCGCCTGGTTGCGCGCGGTGGACAAGTACCGGGCCCGGGTCAGCGGGGGCCCGAACTTCGCCTACGAGCTGTGCTTGCGGCGCATCGGCGAGGAGGACCGGGCGGGGCTGGACCTGTCGGACTGGGCGGTGGCTTACAACGGCGCGGAACCGGTCCGGCACGACACGATGCGCCGGTTCGGCGAGGGGTTCCGCGCGGCGGGTTTCGCGCCGACGGCGCACTTTCCCTGCTACGGCCTGGCCGAGGCGACCTTGATCGTGGCGTCGGCCCCGGTGGCGGAGGAGCCGTCGACGCTCCGGGCCGACCCGGCCGGACTCCGCCGCGGCACGGTCGCCCCGGTGCCCGCGGACGAGCCGGGCAGCACCCTGGTCAGCAGCGGATATCCGGTGGCCGGCACGCAGGCGCGGCTGGTCGACCCGGAGACCCGCGAGCCGGTGCCGGACGGCCGGATCGGCGAGGTCTGGTTGCGGGGCGACGGAATCGCGGCCGGGTACTGGAACCGGCCCGCGGAGACCGAGGAGAGCTTCGGCGCGCACCTCGCCGGGACCGGGGACTCGCCGTGGCTGCGGACCGGGGACCTCGGCTTCCTGCTGGCGGGCCAGCTCTATCTCACCGGACGGCGCAAGGATCTCGTCGTCATCCGCGGGGAGAACCACTTCCCGCAGGATGTGGAGTACACCGCCGAGCGCGCGGACCCGGCCCTCCGGCGTTCCTGCTGCGCGGCGATCCCGGTGGACTTCGACGGCGCCGAAGAGCTGGTGCTGTGCGGCGAACTCGCTTCTCCGGGCAGCGAGCCGGATCTTCCCGCGATCGCCGCGCGGGTCCGGCGGGCGATCGCGCTGCGGCACGGGGTCGAAACCCGCCTCGTCGTGTTCGTGGCCAAGGGCGGCGTGCCGAAGACGACGAGCGGCAAGGTGCGCAGGCAGCGCTGCCGTCAGTCCTATCTGGACGGTGAGCTGCCGGTGCTCGGCGCCGTCGGCGCCCGCCGGGCCGAGATCCCGGAACTGCCGAGCCGCGCGGAACTCGCGGTGGCCGGGCCCGAGGGCCGGGTGGCGGTGCTGGCGGACGCGATCGGCCGGGTCGCGGCGGCGCTGGCCGGGATCAGCGTTTCCGTGCGGCCGGACGAACCGCTGGTACGGCTCGGGCTCGACTCCCTGGGCGCGACCGAACTGCGGCACCGGGTCCAGCGGCGGTACCGGGTGGACCTCGGCGCCAGCGCGCTGGCCGCCGCACCGGACGACCTCGCCGCGCGAGTGCTGGCCGGTGCGGTCGATGCCCCGGTGGCTCCCGGCGCCGGCGACCGCTATCCGCTGACCGAGGGCCAGGAAGCCCTGTGGTTCGAACACGAACTCGACCCCGGCGGCGCTGCTTACACGCTCGCCAGAGTGCTGCGCTTCGACGGACCGCTCGACGTCGCGGCCCTGCGCCGCGCGGTGGACACGGTCGTCGCGCGGCATCCGGCGCTGCGCACCAGATTCCCGGTCCGCGACGGCAGGCCGTGGTGCGAGCCGGTGCCGGCCGGACCGCGTCTTCAGGTGCTCGACGTGCCCGGCGAAGACCTCGCGGCCCGGCTGCTCGACCTCGCCGAGCGGCCGTTCGACCTGAGCGCGGCGCCGCCGTTCGCCGCGACGCTGCTGCGCCGGGACGAACGCACCCACCTGCTCGTGCTGACCGCGCACCACCTCATCGCCGACCTGTGGTCGTTCCTGGTCCTGCTCGGCGAGCTGCGGACGGCCTACGAGGCGGGGATCCCGGCGAGCCTGCCGGAAAGCCGGAACCCGCACGCTTTCGCGCTGGCTGTCGCGAAGGACTACGCGGACTCCCCGGCGTACCGCAGGGACCGGGACTTCTGGCGCGAGACGCTGGCGGACGCGCCGCCGGGCCTCGCTCTGCCCGCCGACCGCCCCCACTCGCCCGGCCGTGACTTCCGCGGCTCCACTGTGGACTTCCGGCTGCCGCCCGGGCTGATCCGCGAACTGCGCGCGCTGGCCAGGGATTCGTCCTGCACGTTGTTCACCGTCCTGCTCGCGGCGTACCGGACCTTGCTGCACCGCTACACCGGTCAGCCGGACCTGGTCCTCGGCACCCTCCTCGCCGGACGGGACAGCGCCGAACTCGCCGGGGCCGTCGGCTACTTCGTCAACCCGGTCCCGCTCCGCTCCCGCTGTTCGCGCGCGACCTCGTTCCGCGCGCTGCTCGCGGACACCGGAAACCTGGTGCGCGAAGCGGTCGAGCACGGCCGGTATCCCTTCCGGCAGCTGGTCACGGAGCTGGCTCCGGCCCGGGACGCCGGTCGCGCCACCCTGGTGCAGAGCCAGTTCGTGCTCCAGCAGGAGTACGGCGAACCGGACGAGGGGCTGTTCGCGCTGGCGCGGGGCGGCACGGGACAGACCGGGTTCGGGGCGGCGACCGTCTCGCCGGTCGAGGTGCCCCGCCGCTGGTCGCAGCTCGACCTGAGCCTGAGCATGGCCCGGCTGGGCGGCGAGCTGACCGGCCGCTGGGAGTACCGCACCAGCCTGTTCGACGCCGCCACGGTGTCGGCGATGTCCGCGCACTTCACCGAGCTGCTGCGCGCCGCGGTCGCGGAACCGGACCGGCCAGTCGCGTCGATCGCCGTGCCGGACACCGAAAAAGACGGGTGGGGCCGGGTCCGCTACCGGCCTGATCCCGGGGGCTTGCACCGGCTCGCGGCCGCGGCGGCGAGCGCGAAACCGGACACGACGGCCGTGCTCGCGCCGGACGCCGCCGGCGGCTGGACCCAGCTCAGCCACGGCGCGCTGCACCGGGCGGCGACCGGAGCGGCGGCCGGGCTGCGCGCGCTCGGCGCCCGGCCGGGCGAGCCGGTCGCGGTGCTGCACCGGCGCCGCGCCGCGCTGCCGATCGCCTATCTCGCCGTGCTGCACGCCGGATGCGCGGTGCTGCCGCTCGATCCGGACGACCCCGCGCCCCGGCACGCCGTGCTGCTTTCCGGCAGCGGAGCCAGATTCCTGCTCACCGACGGCGAATCGCGGGACCGGGCCGCCGCGTTGCCGGTGCGGGCCCTGGACACCGCGGAGCTGGCCCGGAGCACCGGCGGCCGGTATTCGGCTCGGGTCCATCCGGAGCAGCCCGCGTACCTGCTCCACACCTCCGGTTCCACCGGGACGCCCAAGGGCGTGCTCGTCCCGCATCGCGGCATCGTCAACCGGTTGTGCTGGGCGCAAGAGCACTTCCGGCTCCGCGCCGGCGAACGGGTGCTGCACAAGACCCCGGTGGGATTCGACGTCTCGTGGTGGGAACTGTGCTGGCCGCTGATCGCGGGCGGCACCGTCGTTCTCGCGCCGCCCGGCCTGCACCGCGATCCGCAGGGGCTGGCCGGCTTCGTCGCCCGCGCCGGAATCGGCACCGCCCACTTCGTGCCGAGCCTGCTCGGCCCGTTCCTCGCCGAAGCGGCCCGACTCGGCCCGGACGCGTCCCCGCTGCGCCGGGTGCTCTGCAGCGGAGAGGAACTGCCCGCCGCGGCCAGGACCCGGTTCCACGAGGTGTTCGGCGCGGGAACCGAACTCCACAACCTCTACGGCCCGACCGAGGCGTCGATCGACGTCACCGCCTGGCGTTGCACGCCGTCCGAGGACGGCCCGGTGCCGATCGGCCTGCCGATCAGCAACACCTCGGCCCGGGTGCTCGACGACCGGCTCGCTCCCGTCCCGCGGCCGGTTCCCGGCGAACTGTTCCTCGGCGGCGACTGCCTCGCCACCGGTTACGCCGGACGTCCGGGGCAGACCGCGGCGGCGTTCCTGCCGGACCCGTCCGGCACGGGCGGCCGGATCTACCGCACCGGCGACCGAACCCGCCGCCGGGCGGACGGCGCGCTGATCTTCCTCGGCCGGACCGACCAGCAGGTGAAACTGGGCGGCCACCGGATCGAACTCGGCGAAGTGGCCGAACTGCTCCGTGCCCAGCCGGAGGTCGCCGACGCCGCGGCGGTGGTCCGGGACGGCCGCCTGGTCGGCTATGTCAGCGGGCCGGCGGCCCCGGCCGTGCTGCGCGAACGGCTGCGCCGGACGGTGCCCGCCCACCTGATCCCGGCCCAGCTCGTTCCGGTCGACGCGCTGCCGGTCACCCCGAGCGGCAAGCTGGACCGGCGAGCACTTCCGGCACCGGCGCCGGAACCGCTGCCGAGCACGGCGCGGACCGGAACCGAACGCCGCCTCGCCGAACTGTGGGCACAGCACCTCGGCGGGCCCGCGGTCGACGTGCACACCGACTTCTTCACCCTCGGCGGCGACTCGATCCTGGCGATCCGGATCGCCGCGGCGGCGAGAGAGACCGGGTCCGGTTTCACCGTGCCCGAACTGCTGGCCAACCCCACCGTCGCCGCACTGGCCGCCCACCTCGACGCGCAGCCGGAAACCGTTGCCCCGGAACCGGAAGCGACCCTGCCGCCGTTCGCGTTGTGCCCGGAGCTGGCCGGACGCGCGGGACTGGACGACGCGTATCCGGTCTCGATGGCGCAGCGGGCCGTCCTGGCGCACCGGGACAACGACCCCGGGTACGAGGTGTACGCGACCAGCGTGGCGGTGGCCCTCCCGCTGGCTCCCGCCGCGCTGGCGCGGGCCGTTCGCGAGGTGCTGGCCCGGCATCCGTACCTGCGGTCCTCTTTCGACCTCGCCGGTCAGGCGGAACCGGTGCAGCTGGTGTGGTCGGCGGTGCCCCGGCTGCCGGTCGAGGTGGTGGACCTGCGCGCCGATCCGGCCCGCGAGGAACGCTTCGCCGCGTGGCTGGCCGCCGAGCGCAAGCGGCAGTTCGACCTGGACCACGGGCCGCTCGTGCGGTTCACCGCGCACGACGACGGGGCCGGTTTCCGGCTCACCGTCAGCAGTTTCGCCCTCGACGGCTGGTGCACCGCGCTCGTGCTCACCGAGGTGCTGCGCGGATACCGGGCGGCCGCGCGCGGGGAGAGCTGGGATCCGGCGCCGCCGAGCGTCGGCTACGCGGACTTCGTCGAACTGGAACGCGCCGCGATGCGCTCGCCGGAACAACGGGAGTTCTGGGCGGCGGAACTGCGCGGCGCCCGGCCGTCCGCGCTGCCGTACCGGGCGCCGGAGGCGAGGGGGCCGGTGCTGCAGCAGCGGATCGTGCTGGAGATCGGCGACGAGGTCCGGGACGGGCTCGGCGCGCTCGCCGCCGCACTCGGCGTGGGGCTCAAGCACGTCCTGCTCGGCGTGCACCTGCGGGTGGTGCGGTCGCTGACCGGGTCCGCGGACGCGATCACCGGACTGGAGACCAACGGAAGGCCGGAGCGTCGGGACGGGGACCGCGTGGTCGGGGTGTTCAACAACATCCTCCCGCTGCGGGTCGCGGTGCCGGACGGGGCCACCTGGGCGGACCTCGCCTCGGCCGCTTACGGCGCCGAACGCCGGACCTCGCCGCACCGCCGCTACCCGCTCGTCGCGCTGAACCGCGAGTTCGGTGCCGGGCGGCTGTTCGACACGCTCTTCGTCTTCACCCATTTCCACCTCTACCGCGATATGTCCACAGTGGACAATCTGGCGGTGTCGGACCTGCGCGCGCCCGACCAGACGTACGTGCCGCTGACGGCGCATTTCAACGTCGACGCCCTCTCCGGCCAGCTGCGCCTGCTGCTGGAAGCGGACCCCGCCAGGCTCACCGCCGAGCAGGCCGAGGAGATCGGCCGATTGTTCCGTGCCGCGCTCGATGCCGCGGCTCGGCGTCCGCACGAGTCCGCGGTGGAGCCTGGGCCGACGGAGACTCCCGCTGGGGCGCCACCGGACGGTGCGGTGCACGAGCTGATCGAAGCGGCGGTCCGCAACGGACCCGATCGGATCGCCTTGCTCGAAGACGGAAAGCAGCTCAGCTATCGCGGCCTGTGGACCGCTTCGGCGCGTCTCGCGGGAGCGTTGCAGGCGGCCCACGCCGGGCCGGACACGGTGGTGGGGCTCTGGGCCGAGCGCAGCGTCGAGTACGTCGTCGCGCTGCTGGCCGTCCTGCGCGCCGGGGCGGCCTATGTGCCCATCGATCCGGAAACCCCGCCGGAGCGAGTGTCCGCGCTGCTCGCCGAGGCGGGCGCGGTCACGCTGGTGCTGCCTCCGAATGTTCCGGCTCCCGGCGGCGTCGAGCCGGAAACCGTGCTGCGCGCGGACTTCCACCGGCCCGGCCGGGGATACCGGCGGCCGGAACTGCGCGGAGAACACCTGGCCTGCGTCATGCCCACTTCGGGATCCACCGGACGCCCGAAGCTGGTCGGCGTGCCGCACCGGGGCCTGGCCGGTTACCTGCGCTGGTGCGTGCCGTATTACGGGCTCACCGAACGCACCGTCGCCCCGGTGCACTCCGCGCCGGCCTTCGACCTCACCGTCACGTCGCTGCTCGCCCCGCTGGTCGCCGGGGGAACCGCGCATCTGCTGCCCGGCAACGAAGTCACCCGGCTGGGCAAGGCGCTGACCGGCCGCCACACGTTGCTGAAGATCACCCCGTCGCATCTGGTCGCACTGGCCGGGCAGCTCGCCGCGCGGCCTCGCGCGCTCGACGGCCTCACCGTGGTGGCGGGCGGTGAGCAGCTGGACGGAAAGCAGGTCGTCGCGTTGCGGTCCGCCGTCCCGAACGCCTTGCTGTACAACGAATACGGCCCGACCGAGACCGTCGTCGGCTGCTGCGTGCACCCGGTCGGCGCGGCGGACGGCCCGGTCCCGATCGGCGGGCCGATCCCGGGCGCCTCCGCGACCGTGCTCCCCGGGACGCCCGGCGAACTGGCGGTCGGCGGCTTCGGCGTCACCAGGGGCTACCTCGGCAGGCCCGCGGACACCGCCGCGGTGTTCGTGCCCGATCCGGATCGTCCCGGCGCCCGGCGCTACCGCACCGGCGACCTGGTGCACCGCCTCCCCGGGGGCGCGCTCGTGTTCCGGGGGAGGGCCGACCGGCAGGTCAAGCTTCGCGGATACCGCGTGGATCTCGGCGAGATCGAGCACGCGCTGGCGGCGCACCCGGCCGTGGCGCTGGCCGCTGTCCTGCTCCGGGAGACGCCGGCCGGATCCCCGCGGCTGGTCGCCTACTGGAGCGGGGAACCGGAACGGCCCGCGGCGGAACTGCGGAGCTGGGTCGCGCGGCGGCTGCCCGCCCGGCTCGTGCCCGCCGAGATCCGGTGGCTGGCCGCGCTGCCGCTGACCCGCGGCGGCAAGGTCGACCACGCGGCGCTGGCGCTGCGGCCGGAACACCGGGAACGGCTGGTGGACCGGCTCGAACGGCTCACCGAGGAGGAAGCGGCCCAGCTGCTGGGCGAAGAAGCGAGCGAGCCGGGGAACCCGTCGCGAGCCGGAGGTCACGATGGCCGAGCCTGATCCGCGCGTCGAGCGGCTGTCCGGGACGAAACGGGAACTGCTGTCCCGGTGGCTGGCCGGCAGTCCCGCCGCCGCGGCGCCGGAGACCGGCGCCGAACGGACCGTCGCCGCGATCTGGCGCGAGGTGCTCGACCTCGGCGAGGTCGGGCGCGACGACGACTACTTCGCGCTGGGCGGGGATTCCGTGCACGCCATCGTGATCGTGGCCAAGCTGGAAGAGGCCGGACTGCGGATCACCGCGCAGGACCTGTTCGACCTGGCCACCGTGCGCGGCGTCGCCGAACGGGCCGTCCTCGGCGCGGTGCCGTCCGTGGCGGCCGGCCCGTCGCGCACCGAGCATCCGCTCGGCCCGATGCAGGAGGGCATGCTCTACCACTCGGCCGGGGGCAGCGGCCCGGGCGCTTACGTGGTGCAGGTCTGCTGTTCGCTGACCGGGGAACTCGACCCGGCGGCGTTCCGCGCCGCCTGGGCCGCCGTGCTGGCCGCCACCCCGGCGCTGCGGGGGTCGTTCGGCTGGGCCGGCCGCGCCGAGCCGCATCAGGTGGTCGCCGCGACGGCCGAACCGGACGTCGAGTTCCTCGACTGGCGGGACCGCGGCGTTCCGGAGCGGGCCGAGGCGCTGGCGGAGTACCTCGACCGGGACCGCGAACGCGGGTTCGACCTCGGCCGGGCCCCGCTGTTCCGGCTGGCGCTGATGCGCGAATCCGCGACCGGATGGCGTTGCGTGTGGACCCACCACCACCTGATCCTGGACGGCTGGTCGCAACAGCTCGTGCTCGCGGACGTCCTGGCGAGCTACGCGGCGCTGCAGACCGGCGCCGAACCCCGGTTGCCGCGGCGGCCCGCGATGCCGGACTACCTGGACTGGCTCCGGCCGCGAGACGCCGCCGCCGACCTCGCTTTCTGGGGCCGGCAGTTCGCCGGGCTGCCGGGGCCGTCCAGGATCGCCGGGCCGGGATGCGTCCGGGGCCAGGTGCTCGCGCCTCGGCGCGGCGAGGTCGCGGTGACCGTGCCGGAATCCGCGACCGCCGCACTGAACTCGTTGTGCCGCGGGCACGGGCTCACCGTCAGCACCGTTCTGTACGGCGTCTGGGGGCTCCTGCTCGGCGAACTGTGCGCCAGTGCCGACGTTGTCTTCGGCGTCACCGTTTCCGGCCGCCCGCCTTCGTTGCCCGGTGCCACCGAGCTGGTCGGCATGCTGATCAACACCTTGCCGCTGCGGGTGCGCTGCACCGGCGAGGCCGCGGTCCTGCCTTGGCTGCGCGAACTGCGGGACCGCTTGGCCGGAATGCGCGAGCACGGCCATCTTCCGCTGTCCCGGATCACCCGTGCGATCGGCCTGAACCGCGGCGAGACCCTGTTCGACACCATCGTCGTGATCGAGAACTTCCCCGTCGCCGTGACCGGCGGGACGTCCGGCGCGCTGGCGATCGGGGACGTGCGCACGCTCGTCGACGAAGGCTATCCGCTGGTGCTCGAAGCGGTTCCGGGCGCGGAGATCCGCTTGCGGGCCCGGCACGATCCGTCCCGGCTGACCGCCGCGGAGGTGCGCGGAATGCTCGACGCCTGCACCGGATGCCTCGACGCGCTCGTCGCCGATCCGGCGCAGCCGGTTTGCCGGCTGCGCGCCCGCTTGGCCGAACGGCACCGGCTTAGCCGCGAGCAGGAATTCCTCGACCGCCGGGACAGCGCGGGACAGCAACTGCGGACAGCGCGGCGGCGCGGCGCGGCGGACATCGGCGGAACACACGCGGGGGAGGGGTCATGACGACGGTGGTGGTGACCGGGGCGGGCGGATTCGTGGGCAGCCATCTGGTCCGCGCGGTGCGCGAGCGGTATCCGCGGGCGCGGGTGCGCGGGGTGGACCTGCGGCCTCCGGAGTACGGGCCGAGCGAGGCCGACGAGTTCCTGATCGCCGACCTGCGCGAACAGGCCCGCTGCGCGGAGGCGGTGGCGGGCGCGGACGTCGTGTTCGCGCTGGCGGCCAACATGGGCGGGATCGGCTGGACGCACGCCGCGCCCGCCGAGATCCTGCACGACAACCTGCTGATCTCGGTCAACACCGTGGACGCCTGCCGGGCGGCGGGGGCGGGCACGGTCGTCTACACCTCGTCGGCCTGCGTGTACCCGAACTCGCTGCAGGACCGCCCGGACAGCCCGCCGCTGCGCGAAACGCCGGTGTTCCCGGCGGAGCCGGACATGCAGTACGGCTGGGAAAAGCTCACCGCCGAGATCCTGTGCGCCACCTACCGCCGGACCCACCGGATGGACATCAAGGTCGCCCGGCTGCACGCCGTCTACGGCCCGCGGGGCAGTTTCACCGGGCTGCGCGCGAAATCCCTGTCGACGCTCTGCGGCAAGGTCGCCGCGGTCCCCGGGCGCGGCGGCGAGATCGAGGTGTGGGGCGACGGCACCCAGACCCGGTCCTACTGCTACGTCGACGATTGCGTCACCGGCCTGCTCCGGCTCGCGGAGTCCGCGGCGGACGAGCCGGTGAACATCGGGTCCGGGGAACGGGTGAGCATCGCCGACCTGGTCGGCCGGATCGCGGCGATCGCGGGCAAGGAGATCGTCCCGCGCTACCGGAGCGACAAACCGGTCGGGCCGAAAGGCCGGGTCTCGGACAACACGCGGTGCCGCGAGCTGCTCGGCTGGCAGCCCGGCACGGCGCTCGACGACGGGTTGCGCCGCACCTACCGCTGGATCGAAGAACAAGTCGCCGCCGGCCGCGCCGAAGAGCGGGTCGCGCGATGAGCCCGCGCGGGAACGCCCGTGACTTCGGCAGGCTGCTGCTGGGCCATTTCCGGCGGTGCCGCGACGGGAAGCTGCAGGACGTCGTCACCGAGGCGCTGCGGGACGACGAGGGCGGCCGCGCGTGGATGATCGGCGCGCTGAACAGCACCATCCGGTTCCGGCGGGAACTGGCCTACGCGCTGCGGCTGGAACCGCGGCGGCTGCGGACCAAGCTGGCGTTCCCGGCGGCCGTCCCGGCCCGCCCCCGGCCGCTGTCGCTGCTGTGCCCGACCCGGAACCGGGTGGACGGCCTCGCCGAGTTCCTGCGCAGCGTGCAGCGGACGGCGGCGGCGCCCGGCCGGATCGAAGTCCTGTGCTATGTCGACGAGGACGATCCGGCGCTGCCCGGCTACCGGGAGCTGTTCGGCGGGGTGCGCCAGCGGCGCGGGCCGCTCGGGCGGTGCGCACTGCGCGTGGGCCCGCCGATCGGCGTCGCCGCGGCCTGGAACCGGCTCGCCGCGGAAGCGACCGGCGAGTTCCTGCTGATGGCCAACGACGACCAGCTCTACGTCGACCACGGCTGGGACGCCGCCCTCGACCGGCGCGCGGGCGAACTCGCCGCGCTGCACGAGGATTCCGTGCTCTGCCTGTACTTCGACGCCGCGCAGTACCCCGGCGACGGCCGGGACTTCCCGATCGTCAGCCGGGCCTGGTACGAGACGCTCGGCTACTTCGTGCCGACGATCTTCCAGCAGTGGGAGGTCGAGCAGTGGGTCTTCGACCTCGCCGAGCGGCTGGGCAGGCTGTACCCGGTTTCCGGGATCTTCGTCGAGCACCGGCACTACCAGGACTACAAGGCCCCGTTCGACGAGACCTACCAGCGGCACCGCATGACGAGGGAGAAATCCTTCGCCGACCACGCGCTGTTCCTGCGCACCGGCCGCGAGCGGGCCGCCGAGGCCGCCAAGCTCGCGGCCCGCATCGCGCGGGGACGGCAGAGCGCGCCGGAGACCGGCGCGCGGGTCGGCGAGGAGGCCGCGGTCCGCGGTCGGCGGCATTACCGCGCGCTCATCGACGAACTGCACGCCGACGGCCAGCGCGAGGCCGCGATGGAGTGCGCGGAACTCGCCGTGCGCCAAGGGCTGTGGTCGTCTCCGCTGCACCGCCCGGTCGAGTACCGCCGCGACCTGCCGGTGCGGGCGGACCACGACGCCGCGGACTTCTGGTTCACCGCGCATCTCGCCGGGCGGCACGAGGCGATCGCGGCGGAGGTGCGCGCCGCGCCGGTGGATCCGGCCGGAGCGCCGGTGCTGCTCTACCGGGACGGCGCGTGGACCGCCGCCGCGGCAGCGTTGCCGATCACCACCGGGGTCCTCGACGGCATCCCGGAAGCGCTGGTGTTCCCCGGCGCGACCGTGGAACTGTGGCAGCTGCGCCCGCCGGTGCGCCTTCCGCCGAGCTGCGGGCCGAGCAACGCGTTCCTGCGGGTCGAATTCGGCATCGCGGTCCCGGCGGAAAGCGGGATCCGGATCGGCGGGAAGACCGGTTCCTGGCCCGAGGGCGGCTGCCTGATCTTCGACGACGGGCTGGAGCGGGAACGCTGGCACCGGGGCGCCGAACCGGCGGTCGTGCTGAGCTTCCGCGTCCCGCGACCGGGACAGTCCGCTTCGGACAGTACGTCCGCCGGGCACGCCGTCGAAGCGGGGCGGTGACCGGGATGTGCGGAATCATCGGCGTTTTCGCGGGCGGCGGCCTTTCGGCCTCCGTCGTGGCTCCGGCGATGGCGGTGCTGCGGCCCCGGGGACCGGACGGAGCCGGTGTCTGGGCCGCGCCGTCCGGGCGGGCGGTGCTCGGCCACACCCGGCTCGCGGTGGTCGACCCGGCGGGCAGCGCCCAGCCGATCGGCGACGAGTCCGGCGAGACCCAGGTCGTGGTCAACGGCGAGTTCTACGACTACCGGCGGCTTCGCCGCGACCTCGCCCGGACGGGACACCCCTGCCGGACCGAGGGCGACAGCGAACTCGCCCTGCGCCTCTACCAGCGGGACGGGCGCCGCGCGCTGGCCGAACTCCGCGGCGAGTTCGCCTTCGCGCTGTGGGACGAACGCCGGGGGGAACTGTTCGCGGCGCGGGACCGGTTCGGCGTCAAACCGCTCTACTACGCCGAGCTGGACGGCAGGCTGTACCTGGCTTCGGAGATCAAAGCGCTGCTGGCCTGCGGTGTCCCGGCGAGGTGGGATCTGGGCGCGTTCGCCGCGCACCTGCAACTGGCGCTGCCCCCGGACCGGACGCTGTTCGCCGGGGTCCGCCAGCTCCCGCCCGGCTGTTTCCTGCGGGCGAGCGCGAGCGGGATCGCCGTCCACCGGTACTGGGACTTGGACTACCCGACGGCCGCGGAACTGGCCCGGCCGGGGAAGTCGCTCGCCGAGCACGTCGCCGAGGTCCGGGCGGGGCTGGACGAAGCCGTGCGGCTGCGCACCGTCGCCGACGTGCCGCTGGCCTGCCACCTCAGCGGCGGCATCGACTCCTCGGCGATGACCGCGGCGGCCGCCCGGCACGCGGCGGTCACCGCCTTCACCGTCCGCTTCGCCGACGTCGCGCTGGACGAAAGCCCGGTCGCGGCGCGCACCGCGGCCCGGCTGGGCGTGCCGAACCACCGCGTCGACCTCGATCCGGCGTCGTTCGCCGAGCACCTGGCCGCCACGCTCCGGGCGGGGGAGATGGTGCAGGAGAACTCGCACGGCGTGGCGAGATTCCGGCACAGCGCCGCGATCCGCGCCCGCGGGTTCAAGGCCGCGCTCGCCGGGGAGGGCGGGGACGAGCTGTTCGCCGGGTACCCGCAGTTCCAGCGGGATCTGGCGCTGAGCCAGGATCCCGCGGCGCTGGAACGGGCCAGGGCGGGCTACCGGAAGCTCGCCGAGTTCGGCGCGCCCCGGCACCTGCGCGCCGTGCTGGACCGGATCGGCTTCCTGCCGAACTGGATCACCGAGCGGCACCTCGCCGTGCTGGCCCCGGCGCGGTCCCTGCTACGTCCCGGATTCGCCCGGCTCCTCGACGAGACCGACGCCGGCGGCCCGCTCCTCGACCAGTCGCGCGCTCAGCTCGCCGGGCGCGCGCCGCTGCACCAGTCGATCTACCTGTTCGCCAAGAGCTGGCTGGCCAACTACATCCTCGCCGCGGAACGGCTGGACGCCGCGCACGCGGTCGAGGTCCGGCTGCCGTTCTTCGACCACCGCCTGTTCGCGGTCGCCCGGAGCGCGGCGCTTTCCTGGTACTCGCCGGAAGGCCGCACCAAGCACGTGCTCCGCGAAGCCGCGCGGGACGATCTGTCCGAAGAGGTTTACGCGGGCGGCAAACGCGGCTTCTTCGCTCCGCCCGAGGCCGGGCTGCGCGGTTTCCTTCGCGCGCTGGACGCTGATTCGGCCCTGCGCGACAACCCTTTCTTCGATCCGGCGGCGGTGCGGCGGCTCCTGGCCGAGCCGCGGACGGGCAGCGACCGCCTGCTGCACCTGGTGGCCGGAACGAGCGTGCTCACCGCCGAATTCGGGATGACCGCCGACGCCGGGCAGACCGTGGGGGCCGGTCATGACTGAGCCGCGCGTGGACGACCTGCTCGCCGGGACGGCGGACGCCGACCTGGAACGGCGGATCGCCGCGCTGCCCCCGGAAGGCCGGGCCGTGTTCGAGCGAGTCCTTCGCGAGGGACTGGCGGCGGACGCGCTGACCGGCACCGCTGGCCCGGCGCGGCCGTCCTTCGGGCAGGAACGGATGTGGGTGCTCGGCGAACTCGCTCCGGGCGCCTACACCTACGCCACCGCCGTGCGGCTGCGCGGCCCGCTCAACGCGGTCGCACTGCGCGCCGCGGTCGACGCGGTCGTGCGGTGCCAGGAATCCTTGCGCACCACCCTGATCCAGGCCGAGGACGGGACGTTGGCCAGCGAGGTCGCCGAACGGGTCGCGGTCCCCTTCCGCCTTGTCGATCTCGCGCCGCTGAGCGAGGCCGGGGAGCTGCTCGACCGGCTCGTGCGCGCCGAGACCCGACGCGGGTTCGACCTGGGCCGCGGGCCGCTGCTCCGGACCGTGGTGTTCCGGCTCGGCCCGGCGGACCACCTGGTCCTGCTGGCCGTCCACCACGCGGTCACCGACGGCTGGTCCAACGGCGTGCTCGCGGCGGATCTTTCCGCCTGCTACCGGGACCTCGCGGCCGGGCGGCCGGTACGCCTGCGGGCCCCCGCCGTCGGTTACCGCGATTACGCCGCCCGGCAACGGGAGCGGGCCGAGGGACCGGAGTTCGCGGAGCTGGCCGCCTTCTGGCGCGAGCGGATCGCGAGCCTGCCGCGGACCGAGCTGCCGACCGACCGGCCGCGTCCGGCGGCCAGCCGCGGAGAAGGAGCCAGCTTCAGCGTCGAACTCGGCGCGGGACTGGCCGCCGCGCTCGGCGAACTGCGCGAGCGGACCGGCGGCTCGCTGTTCATGCTGGTGCTGACCGCGCTGGCGGTGGTGCTGCGCGCGACGACCGGCCAGTCCGAGCTCGCGGTCGGCACTCTCGTGTCCGGGCGCGACCGGCCGGAGTTCGAGCGCCTCGTCGGGTATTTCGTCAACGTCGTGCTGCTGCGGCTGACCGTCGCGGACGGCCGCAGTTTCCGGGAAACCTGGTTCGGGGTAAGGGAATCGGTGCGGCAGAGCCTGGCGCACCAGGAGCTGCCTTACGAGAAACTGCTGGAACTGCACCGGGAAGCGGGCGGCGGCGGCCAGCCGGTCCGCGTGCTCTGCGTGGCCCAGCAGCCGCACCCGTCCCTCGACCTGCCGGGCCTGACCGCGGAGCGGGAAGACGTCGAACTCGGCGCCGCCCAGTTCGACCTGCTGGTGGAGATCTGGGAACGGGACGGCGGGATCCGGATCTCCTTCCAGTACGACGTCGACCTGTTCGCTGAGGCCACGATCCGGCTGTTCGCCGGGCACCTGCGCACGGTGCTCGCCGGTGCCGCGCGGGACGTCAGCCGGACCGGAGCCGAGCTGCTGGCCGCATCGCTCGCCCCGCCCGCGTGGCCGGCAGACCGCACCGAAAGCGTGGCCGCCCTGGTCGAAAACCAGGTGGACCGCACCCCGGACGCGGTCGCGCTCGTGGACGGCGCGCGCACGGTCACCTACCGGACGCTGGACCAGCGGGCGAACCGGCTCGCGAGACTGCTCGCCGAGCACGGCGTGCGCCCGGGCGACCGCGTGGCCTGCTGTCTGCCGCGTTCGGCCGAATCGGTGCTCGCGATGCTCGCGGTGCTCAAAGCGGGAGCAGCTTTCGTGGCACTCGACCCGGATCAGCCCGCGGATCGGGTGCGCCGGATCCTCTCCGACGCGCGGCCCGCGTGCGCGCTCGCCACCGCCGCGCTCCGCGCTAAATGCTCTACAGTGGACAGTCCACTGTGGATTACGGACGAGCTGGGAGACCGGCTCGCGTCCGGTCCCGCGCACCGGCTCTCCCGGCCCGTGCACCGCGATTCGGTGGCCTACCTGGTTTACACCTCCGGCTCGACCGGCGAGCCCAAGGGCGTGCTCGGCACGCATCGCGGCCTGGCGAACCGGTTCCGGTGGACGAGCCGGGCCTATCCGGCGGGGGAGACGGAAGTCTGGGCGGCGAGAACGTCTCCCGGCTTCGTCGACGCGATCTGGGAGGTCTTCGGCCCGCTGCTGTCCGGCGTGCCGCTGGTCCTGGTGAGCGCCGAGGACGCCGCGGACCCGGCCGGACTGGTCGCCGCGCTCGCCGCCCGGCGGGTGACCCGGCTGGTGGCCGTTCCGGCGCTGCTGCGCATCCTCCTCGACGACCGGCCGGAGCTGTCCCGCGAACTGCCCCGGTTGCACACCTGGGTCAGCAGCGGCGAAACGCTCGGCACCGGGCTCGCCGAGCGGTTCCACCGGCGGCTGCCGGGACGGCGGCTGCTCAACCTCTACGGATGCGCCGAGGTCGCGGCGGACGCGACCGGGCACGAAACGGAACCCGGCGGCGACCCGGCCGCAGTTCCGATCGGCACCGCCATCGACGGCGTGGTCACGCAGGTGCTGACCCCGCACGGCGACCCCGTGCCCGCTCTGGGGACCGGAGAACTTCATGTCGGAGGTGCCGGGCTGGCTCTCGGCTACCACCGGCGTCCCGCCGAGACGGCCGCGCGTTTCCTTCCGGTGCCGGGAAAGGCGGCTCCGGGGCAACGCTGGTTCCGCACCGGCGACGAGGTCCGCCGCCGTTCGGACGGCACGCTCGGCTACCTCGGCAGGCTCGACGCACAGGTGCAGATCCGGGGACACCGCGTAGAACCCGGCGAGGTGGAACACGCGCTGCTGCGGCACCCGGACATCCGGGAGGCCGCCGTCGTCATCCATCGCGACGTCGCCGGCGATCCCGCGCTCGCCGCGTACGTGGCGCCGGTGTCCGAGATTCCCGGCGACTTGACCGCTCTCCTGCGAAGCC
>NZ_LWSF01000035.1:0-18243 GCF_001651785.1 Amycolatopsis sp. M39 | reverse complement strand
CTTCCCTCGCTGCCGCTGAACCCGAGCGGCAAGGTGGACCGTTTGCGGCTCCCCGAACCCGGCCGGACACCGGAAGAACGGCCGCGCGACGAGGCGCTCACGCCGACCGAGGCCGTCGTGCTCGACGTCTTCGCCGAGGTGCTGCCCGCCGCCGGGCGCCCGGCGCTCTCCGACGATTTCTTCCTGCTGGGCGGTCATTCCCTGCTCGCCGCGCACGTGGCGACGGTGCTGCGCGAACGGCTGGGCGTCGCGGTCGGACTGGGCGATCTCGTCGCCGCGCCGACAGCCGCCGCGCTGGCCGCACGGCTGGAACGGAGCACGGCGGCCCCGCGGGAGACGATCCGGGCGGTGCCGGACCAGGCCGCCCAGCACGAGCCGTTCCCGCTCACCGACATCCAGCGCGCCTACCTGGCGGGCCGCGACGCCGAGTTCGCGCTCGGCAAGGTCGCCACCCACGCCTACCTGGAACTGACCGCGACCCGGCTCGACCCCGCCCGGTTCGAGACCGCGCTGAACGAAGTGATCGCGCAGCATCCGATGCTGCGCGCCGTCGTGTCCGCCGACGGGACGCAGCGGGTGCTGGCGCAGGTGCCCCGCTACCGGGTCGAATGCCAGGACCTGCGGCAGGACACCGGGCCCCGGCGCCGCGAGCGGCTGATCCGCTGGCGCGAGGAGCTGTCCCACCAGGTCCTGCCCGCCGGCCGGTGGCCGCTGTTCGAGGTCCGGCTCTCCCTGCTGCCCGGCGACGCCGCGCTGGTGCACCTCAGCGTCGACGCGCTGATTTGCGACGCCTACAGCTTCGGCCTGGTGATGACCGAACTGGCGGATCGTTACGCGGGGAAGTCCCGCCCGCCGCTGAACCTGACGTTCCGCGACTACGTGCTGGCCGCCGAGCGCCGCCGCGGCGAGCCCGCGCACCGGAAAGCGCTGGCGTACTGGCGAAACCGGCTGGACGACCTGCCCGCCGGGCCGGAGCTTCCGACGGCCGCCGCGCCGGAGACCGTCGACCAGCCCCGCTTCGTGCGACGTTCGGGACGGCTGGAACCGCGCGACTGGGCGGTGCTGAAAGCGACCGCCGCCGAACACGGCCTGACCCCGTCGGCCCTGCTGCTGGCCGCCTTCGCCGAGATCGTCACGCGGTGGAGCAGGAGCGCGCACTACAGCCTGATGCTCACCGTCTTCCGGCGCGAACCGGTGCATCCCGAAGTCGGCGCGCTGGTCGGCGATTTCACCTCGCTGTCGGTGTTCGAGGTCGACCACCGCACCGCTGAGTCCTTCGCGGACCGTGCGCGCGCGGTGCAGCGGCTGCTCTGGGACGACCTGGACCACGCGCAGGTCAGCGGGGTCGAGGTGATGCGCGAGCGGAACCGGAGCCGCGGCTGGCCGCCCGGACTGCTCACCCCGGTGGTGTTCACGTCGAACCTGCCGGTGGGGTCCGGCGGCGGCGCGGACGGGGACCCGGTGTTCGGCGAGCTGGAGTACGGGATCACCCAGACCCCGCAGGTGCACCTGGACCACCAGGTCAGCGAACAGCGCGGCGCGCTGGTGTTCAACTGGGACGCGGTCGACGAGCTGTTCCGCCCCGGCGTGGTCGACGGGATGTTCGAGGCGTACCAGCGCTTCCTCGCCGGGCTGGCCGCGGGCCGCCCCGGGGAGGCCGGCCTTCCCGACGCGCAGCGGGCGGTGCGCGCGGCCGTCGCGGCGGGCCCCGGTGCGCCGCCGCGCTGCCTGCACGAACCGGTGTTCCGCGTCGCCGGGGAACACCCGGAGCGGGTCGCGCTGGTCCACGGCGAGACCCGGATGACCTACGGCGAGCTGGCCAGTCGCGCGCACCGGGTCGCGCGCACGCTGCTGCGGGGCGGCCGGGACACGCTGGTCGGGATCGCCGCTCCCAAGGGCTGGCCGCAGGCGGTCGCCGTGCTCGGGGTGCTGGAGGCCGGGATGGCGTTCCTGCCGCTGGATCCCGACCTGCCCCGCGAACGGCTGCGGCACCTGATCGCGCGCGGGGAACTGCGCACCGTGCTGACCCAGGCGGACGCGGCGCCGGAACTGCCGGACGTGCGCGTGGTGGCGGTCGACCGTCCCGCGGACCTCGACCCGTCCGACGAACCGCCGCGAGTGCCCGTCGATCCCGCTGATCTCGCGTACGTCATCTTCACCTCGGGCTCCACCGGAACGCCCAAGGGCGTGATGATCGACCATCGCGGCGCGTCCGGCACCGTGGACGCGGTCAACGCCCGCTTCGGGGTCGGGCCGCGCGACCGGGTCCTCGCCGTGTCCTCGCTCAGCTTCGACCTCGCCGTCTACGACCTGTTCGGCCTGCTGGCCGCCGGGGGCACGGTGGTGCTGCCCGAGCACGGACGGCGGCGCGAGCCCGCGCACTGGGCCGAACTCGTCCGGCGCGAGCGGATCACCGTGTGGAACTCGGTGCCCGCGCTGGCCGAGGTGCTCGCCGGACACGCCAGTCCGCTCGCCCCGGACGCGCTCTCCACGCTGCGGCTGGTGCTGCTGTCCGGCGACTGGATCCCGACCGCGCTGCCGGACCGGATCCGCGCGCTCGCTCCCGGCGCGGAGGTGCTCAGCCTCGGCGGCGCGACCGAGGGGTCGATCTGGTCGGTCTGGCACCCGGTCGGCGAGACCGGCCGCGACTGGCCCAGCGTCCCGTACGGCGTCCCGATGCCCGGCCAGTCGATCCGGGTGCTCGACGACCGCCTGCGGCCGGTTCCGGACTGGGTGGCGGGCGAGCTGTACATCGGCGGCCGGGGCGTGGCGCTCGGGTACTGGCGCGACGAGGAGCAGACGAGGTTCCGGTTCCCGCCGGACCCCGCGACCGGCGGACGGCTCTACCGGACCGGCGACCTCGCCCGGCACCGGCCGGACGGGAACCTGGAGTTCCTCGGCCGGGAGGACGGCCAGGTGAAGATCAGCGGCTACCGGATCGAACTCGGCGAGGTCGAGGCGGGCGTGCAGAGCCTGCCCGGGGTCCGGGCCGCCGCGGTGATCGCGGCCGGGGAACCGGGGACGGAGCGGCGGCTGGTCGCTTTCTTCGTGCCGGAGCGCGAACCGGCGCCGGAACCGGCGGCCTTGCGCGAGGGACTCGGCGATCTCCTGCCCGGGTACATGGTTCCGTCGCTGTTCGTGCGGCTGGACCGGATTCCGCTGACCGCCAACGGAAAAGTCGACCGGTCCGCGCTGCGTTCCCGCACGCCCGCTCGCGCGAAGTCCACAGCAGACACTCCGGCGGCGGACCCGGCGCGCTTCGCGGAGCTGAGCGAGCAGCTCGCCGCGATCTGGGCGGACCTGTTGTCCGTGCCCGTCGTCCGGCCCGACGACGACTTCTTCGCCCTCGGCGGCACGTCGCTGGAAGCGATCCGGTTGATCACGAAACTCCAGGAGGCGCTCGGCGTCCGGATCCGGCTGCCCCGGCTGTTCGGCGACCCCACCGTGGCCGCGCTCGCCGCCGCGGTGGCCGAGGCGCAGGCCGCCGCCGACCCCGAGCCGGACCTCCCGGCGGCGCTGGTTCCGTGCCCGCAAGACCGCACGGAACCGTTCCCGCTGACCGATCTCCAGCAGGCGTACTGGCTGGGCCGCCGCGCCGGTCTCGGTCTCGGCGGCGTGGCCACGCACAGCTACCTGGAACTCGACGTCGAGGACCTCGACCTCGCCCGGCTGGAGCAAGCCCTGCGGCTGCTCGTCGACCGGCACGACGCACTGCGCACCGTCGTCCGGCGGGACGGCTACCAGCAGGTGCTGTCCTCCGTCCCCGGCTACCGGATCGCGACCGCGGATCTGCGCGACCGGACGCCGGAGGCCGCGGCGGACCGGCTCGCCGCCGTGCGCGCGGAGATGTCGCACCAGGTCCCCGACGCCGCCCGATGGCCGTTGTTCGACCTGCGGGCGCATCGCGTGGACGATCTCGTCACCCGGCTGCACCTGAGCGTCGACCTGCTGATCGCCGACGCGCACAGCACCCGGATCCTCACCGGCGAGCTGATGGCGCTCTACCACGATCCCGCCGTCGCGCTGCCCGAGCCGGGCTGCACCTTCCGCGACTACGTGCTGGGCGTCGAGCGGCTCAAGGGGAGCGCTCGGCATCGCCAGGCCCGCAGCTACTGGGCGGGCCGGCTCGCCGAACTGCCCGCCGCGCCCGGCCTGCCGCTGCTGCGGCGGCCGGAAGACCTCGGCAGCCCGCGATTCCGCCGCCTGCACACCGAACTCGCGCCGGACGCGTGGCGCGCGGTGCGCGGGTGGGCGGCTTCGGCCGGGCTCACTCCGTCCGCGGCGGTCTGCGCCGCGTTCAGCGACGTGCTCGCCGTCTGGAGCGACAGCCCGCGGTTCACGCTCAACGTCACCACGTTCAACCGGCTGCCGCTGCATCCCGGAGTGGACGCGCTGGTCGGCGACTTCACCACCACGACGCTGCTCGCCGTGGACGTCTCGGGCGATTCCCCGTTCCCGGAGCGGGCGAAGCGGCTGCAGGACCGGCTCTGGCGGGATCTGGAGCACCGCCTGGTCACCGGCGTGGAGGTGCTCCGCATGCTGCGCCGCGATCCGGCCCGCCGGGACGAGGCGATGATGCCGGTGGTCTTCACCAGCACCTTGCTCTCCGACGGCGCGCTCCCGGCCCCGGCGGCCCCGGCGTGGCGCGCCAGAACGGTGTACGCGGTGAGCCAGACCCCGCAGGTGCTGCTCGACCACCAGGTCGGCGAGCAGGCCGGAAAGCTGGTCTGCACCTGGGATTTCGTCGAAGAGGCGTTCCCGCCCGGCCTGGTGGAAACCATGTTCGACGCGTTCAACACGGTACTCGACGACGTCGCCGCGACGGCCGTGCGATCTGGAGGTGACCCGGCATGAGTATGGCCGAACAGAGGCTTTCGCTGCTCCCCGCCGATCAGCGGGAACTGCTGCGGAGCATGAACGAGCTGACCGGCGACGTCCCGGACGGCGCCCTGCCGGACGCGGTGGCCGCGCTCGCGGACGCGCACGGCGACGCTCTCGCCGCACGGGAACCGGCGCGCGGATTGACCCGCGCCGAACTGCTCTCGGCGGCCGATCGCGTGGCCGCCGCCTTGCGGAACCGGGCGGTGCGAGCGGGGGACCGGGTCGTATTGTGCGCGGAGCCGGGAGCCGGGCAGGTGATCGGCTTGCTGGGCATCCTGCGGGCGGGCGCGGCGGCGCTGCCGGTGGATCCCGGCGCGGCCCAGACGGTGCGGTGGCGGCGGGCCGAGCGGGAAGGCGCGTCCGTCGTCGTCTCGCAGTCGTGGCTGTTCGACCGGCTCCGCTGGCCGGAACACCTCGGCGCGGTGGCGATCGACGGCCTCCCCGAAGCGTCGTTCGTTCCGGGACCGGGAGGCCCCGACGGGCACGCGGCCGCGTGCGTGCTCGGCGACGGTGCCGTGCTGCGGCACCGGGATCTGCTCAACCTGGCCGCCGATCTGGCCGGACGGTTCGGAATCGGCGAGGCCGACCGGATGATCGCGCTGACCCCGATCGCCAGCGGACGAGGCGTCCTGGAGACCTCGCTGGGCCTGCTGACCGGAGCCGCCCTGGTCTTCGGCGAGGACATCGACCTGCGAAACCCCGCCGCCTGGCTGGAGGTGCTGGCCCGCGAACGCGTCAGCGTGTGGCATTCCACGCCGACGCTGCTCGACCTCCTCGTCACCGAAGCGGAACGGCGGGAGGAACGGCTGCCGGAGCCGGTGCGGCTGGTGCTGCTGAGCGGGGAACGGCTTCCCGGCTCTCTCGTCCGGCGGCTGCGGGCGCTGAGCGGCCCGGACCTCGTCGTCGCGAACCTGTCCGCCGCCGGGGAGCACGGACCGTGGGCCGCCTGCCACGAATCGGCCGCGGCGGAACCGGAGACGCCCACCGTGCCGATCGGCAGGCCGATGCGCAACCAGCGGATCCACGTGCTGGGCGAGAACGGCGGCGTCTGCCCGGCCTGGGTCACCGGGCAGGTGCACTACGGCGGACTCGCGGCCGAGGCCGTGACCGCTCCGCCGACCCATCCGGAGACCGGCGAACCGTTGCTGCGCACCGCCCAGTTCGGCCGCGTGCTGCCGGAGGGCGTGGTGGAGATCGTCGGCGACGAATCCGCGCAGCTGACGGTGCACGGGAGGCGGCTGCACGTCCACGACGCCGAGGTGGCGCTGGCCGGGCTGCCCGGGGTGCACGCCGCGGCGGTGGTCACGACGGCCGGGGAGAGCGCGTCGATCGGGTTCGCCCGGCTGCGGCCCGGCGCGGACGTCGCCGGTCCCGGGCTGCTCGACCAGTTGCGCCGCAAGGTTTCGCCGTACCTGCTGCCCGGCCGGATCGCGATCCTCGACGCTTTCCCGCTCACCCCGGACGGCCGCGTGGACCGGACCGCGCTGGCCGCGCTGGACCGCCCGGCCCCGCCTCCTCCCGCGGCGGCCTCCCCGGCGGCGGGCGCCGGCGAAGACCTGCTCGCCGCGGCGACGGCGATCGCCTGCCGGGTGCTCGGGGTCGCCGACATCGAGCCGGACATGAACCTCGTCGACCTCGGCGCGACGTCGGTCGAGCTGGTCCGGCTGGCCACCGTGGTCGAGGACGAACTCGGAATCGGCGTGGCCGTGGAAGAACTGCTGCGGTTCCCGTCGGTCGCGGTGCTGATCGGCCCGCATCTGGCCACCGTCGCCGACCCCCGGCCGTCCGGCCCTCCCGCCGGGGACCTGCTCCTGGGCCTGGCGGAGCGCCAGGCGTTCAAGGACGCGCACGCCGGCATCCGCGCGGAATACGCCGGGACGGCCGGGATCGTGCTCGGCGGCTCGGCGGACCCCCGGGCGCGCGGACGCCGCAGCCACCGGCGTTTCTCGGCCGAGCCGGTCGCTTTGGCGGACCTCGCGGTCCTGCTCGGCGCGCTGCGGACCACCGAGGACGCGGGCGAGACGAAGTACTGGTATCCCTCGGCGGGCAGCGCGTATCCGCTGGGCGCGTATCTCGACGTCGCGCCCGGCCGGGTCGCCGATCTCGGCGCGGGCGTCTACTACCTCGACCCCGCCCGCGCGGAACTGGTGCCGGTCGGTCCCGGAGCCGGGGTGCCCGCCGCCGCGCACGCCGAGGTCAACCGGGCGGCGCTCGCCGAGTCCGCCTTCGTGCTCTACCTGATCAGCCGGATGGACGCGATCACCCCGCTCTACGGCGAACTGGCTTGGGATTTCTCGGTTTTCGAGGCGGGAGCGATGGCGCAGCTGCTGATGTCGGTCGCCGGGGAGGCCGGGCTCGGGCTCTGTCCGGTCGGGACGCTCGATCCCGCCGAGCTGACCGCGCCGTTGCGGCTGCGCCCGGACGACCGGTTCGTGCACGCCCTGCTCGGCGGAGTGCCCGCGCCCGCGGCGGGCGGGGCCGGAAGCAGGCAGGTCCCGGATCTCACCGGCAGGCTGCGCCCCGGGACCGGGGAACGGCCGTGACGCCGCGCGCGAGCGGGCCTCGGGCCGGGCTGCGGCGCCGGGTGCCGTCCGGGCCCGGCGGCGGGGTGCGCCCGATCGGGCCGCCGGACGGCGCGACGCTGCCGGCGCGAGTGCTGGCCGGGGAAGCCGGGACCGATCTCGGGCGCTGGGCCTCCGGCGCGGAAGACACCGTGCGAGCCTGGCTCGACGTGCACGGCGCGGTGCTGTTCCGCGGGTTCGGCGTCCGCCTCGAAGGCTTCGGCGCGGTGCTGCGGGCGCTCGCCGGAACGCCGAGCCCGTACCGGGAGCGGTCCTCCCCGCGAACCGAACTCGGCGACCGGATCTACACCGCCACCGACCACCCGGCGGACCAGCCGATCCTGCTGCACAACGAAAACTCCTACCAGCGCGAGTTCCCGCGGCGGCTGGTGTTCTGCTGCCTGCGCGCCGCCGACGGCGGCGGCGCCACGCCGCTGGCCGACACCCGCCGGGTGCTGGCCCGGATCCGGCCCGAGGTGCTGGCCGGGTTCGCCCGCCGCGGAGTGCGCTACGTCCGGAACTACGGGACCGGCCTCGGCCTGTCGTGGCAGGAGGCGTTCCAGACCCGGCAGCGGACCCAGGCCGAACGGCATTGCCGGGAACAGGGCATCGACTTCGAGTGGGGAGCGGGCGACCGGCTCCGGACCAGCCAGGTCCGGCCCGCGGTCGCCGTGCATCCGGGCACCGGGGAGCGAGTGTGGTTCAACCACGCGGTCTTCTTCCACGCCAGCAGCCTGCCGGGCGAGGTCGGCGCCGAGATCAGGAAGCAGGTCGCCGAAGCGGACCTCCCGGCGAACGCCTATTACGGCGACGGCGCCCCGATCCCGGCCGAGGTCATGGACGAGCTGCGGGCGGCCTACGCCGCGGAGCTGGTCGCAACGCCGTGGCAGCGGGGAGACGTCCTCGTGGTGGACAACCTCCTCGCCGCGCACGGCCGCGAGCCCTACACGGGTGCGCGCGAAGTGGCGGTCGGCATGGCCGGTCCGCTGTCCTGGTCCGCCGTGCGGGACGGAGCGGACCGGTGACGGCGGGCGGCCCGGTCCCGGTTCGGCCGGCGGAGGATCGCGACTCTCCGGCGCAGTACCAGGTCCGGGCGCTGCGAGTGGACGGCGAAGTCGACACCGGGCGGCTCGCCGCGGCGGTACGCGAGGTGTCCGCGGCGCTGCTATCCGCCGGACCGGGCGACGGTCCTCGGCTGCACGTCCCGGACGACCTTCCGGCGGGCGACCCGGAGACGGCGTGCGTGGCCGCGTTGCTGGCGGAGCGCGATCGCCGCGCAGCGGGCGATCCCCTTCCGCGCAACGGTTTCCACTGGCTGCGGCTCGCCGCGGACCGGCACGTGCTCGGCCTGGTCGCGGCGTCGGACCTGCTCGACATCCGCTCGGTGTACGCGGTGCTCGGAGCGGTCTGGCAGGCGTACTTCGGCAGGTTCCGCCCCAGCGCGTATCGCGGTCGCGCCGATGCGGCCGGCTTCGACCCGGTCGGCACCGCCCGCGCGCACGAGTCGCGGCGGCGGTGGTGGAGCCGGGAGTTCCCGCGCTACCGCACCGGGGGTTTCGGCGGCCCGGACACGTCCGGCCCGGCCGGGCGCAGGCGGCTGCGGATCGCCGGGGACCGCTGGACGGCGCTCACCGGCACGAGCGGCCCGCTCGGCGCGAACGGCTCGCTCACCTTCGTCGCGCTGCTGGCCTGGTGCCTGCACACGCGGGGCAGGCCGGGCAGTTCCGGGTTCGGCTGCGAGTTCGACCTGCGGGACTATTTCGGACTGGGCCAGGTCCTCGGCCCGCTCACCGACCGGCTGGCCTTCCGGGTCGACCTCGACGGACTGGCGGACCCCGCGTTCCCCGACGTCCTGATGCGCGCCCAGACGGGCTTCCTGGACTCGGTGGTGCACTACCTGCCCTACCGGCAGCTGGTCGAGCACGGCGTGCGCACCGGTGCGCTGACCGCCCCGCGCGCCGCCGAGCTGTGGAATGTCACCGTGCACTTCTGCCGCAACCCGCCGCGCAGCGTCCGGACCCGGAGCGGGGAAACGCCGGGCCCGCTCGGAGTGTCGATCGAACTGTTCCGCGAGGCCGACCTGCTCGGCCCGGCGGGCGGCCCCCGCGCCGGAACGGACGACGGCGTGCTGCTCGACGTCCACCTCGGCGAACTCGGCGACGACATGGTCGCCGTTTTCGACTACGCCCGGCCCGAAATCCCCGACGCGGCGATGGACCGCCTGCTCGGTCAGCTGGACCGGGCCGTCGACCACGTTCTCGGCACTCCGGCGGCGCCGCTGCCGCGCGCCGCCGACTGAAAGGAGCGAAGCCATGACCGGCCCCACGGACGAGAAGGGCGACGACCGCACGTACCACGTCGTGCGCAACGCCGAAGAGCAGTACTCGATCTGGCCCGCCGAACAGGAACTCCCGGACGGCTGGACGGTCGCGGGCAAGACCGGCGGCCGGGCGGAGTGCCTGTCCCACATCGACGAGGTGTGGACCGACATGCGGCCGCTGAGCCTGCGGCGGTTCATGGCCGAACATCCGGACGGGCTGGCCGAAGAAGCGGCCGAGGACCCGTACGCGGACACCCCGTCCCTGGTCGACCGGCTCAGCGACGGCGACCACCGGGTCGAGGTCTCGCTCCGCCCGGACCGCACCGCCGCCGCGTTCGGCGAGGCCGTCGAACGGGGTTTCGTCTTCCTCCGGTTCACCGGCACCGAAGGCGGCACCGAACTCGGGGTGGAACTGGTCGCCGAGGACTGCGTGCTGGCCGGCGCGGACTTCGCCGCGGGCACCGGGGAGGTCCGGCTCAGCGGGGTGCTGGAGCTGGACTTCGTGCCGGTCGCCTGCACCGCTTCGATCGATCTGGCCACTCTCGCCGGGCGGGGGAGCCTGGCGGTCCGTCCGGTGTGACGGAACCACGGAAAGCGGGAACGATGGTGTCGCAGATGTGCGTGTTCGCGCGGCTGGCCGGGCCGGGGCTCGGCGACCTCGTGCAGCGCAATATCGCGTTCTCCTTGCTGCGCAGGGCTTTCCCCTCGGCCGGGCTCACCGTCGTCACCGGCGCGACGGTGGCGGCGCGGTTCGCGGAGTTCTTCGGGCGGCACAGCTACGCCACCGGAGTGCTGCCGTGCCCCGATCCCGGCGAGCAGGACCCGAGAGGATGGGCGCGGTTCTCCGCGCGCCTGGCGGAGATCCGCCCGCAGGCGTGCTTCGTCGACCCGGACAGCAAGGGGCTGGGTGCTGCCGAGGCGCGGCGAGCAGGGATCCCGGTCCGGCTGGGCGTGCCGGCGCCCGGCGACGGCGAAGGCGACCTCACCCATCCGCTGCGGCTGCCGCGCCCGCTGTTCGGCAGGCCGGACCTGTTCGACCACGCCGCGGCGCTGGCCGCGGCGCTCGACCTGCCGGGCCCGCTCCGCCCGGCCGAGGCGGTGCCGCCCTTGCCGCGCAGCGGCGAGCCGCCGCCGGAACTCGGACCGGCGGCTCCCCGGCTGGCTGTGCATCCCGGCGGCTCCTCGCAGTGGAACCGTCGCTGGCCGCTCGGGAACTACGCGGAGCTGTGCCGTCTCGCGGCGCGGCACACCGGCGCGGTCTGCTACCTGTTCGGCGACCGGTCCGAACGCGACGATCTGCACCGGCTCGCGGAAGCGATCGCCGCGCACCGGCCCGGGACCGGCGCCGAGGTGGTCGCGGACGCCGCGCTCGACCGGACGGCGAACCTGCTCGCCGAGATGGATCTGCTGCTCGGCAACGATTCTTCGCTGGCGCACGTGGCCGCGGCGGTGCGCACGCCCGCGGTCGTCCTGTACGGCCCGACCGGGACCGAGTTCCTCTGGGCTCGCGTCTATCCGCACCACACCGGGGTTTCCCTGCGCTATCCCTGCCAGTCCGCGACCAATCCGGCCGCCGCGCTCGCCGCCCGGAGCTGCGAGCACGACTGCGCCCTCGCGTACGTCTCGGCCGACGGCCCCTACCCGAAATGCCTGGCCGATCTCTCCGTGGACCGGGTGTGGGCGGCGGTCTCGCGGCGGCTCGGGCAGTCCAGGGCAGCGAGAATCGAGGCCCCGCTATGACCACCGGGCGCCCCGTCCCGGACCGCGCGGTCCGGAACATCCTGGCGATCAACTTCAACCACGACGGCGCGGCGGTTCTGCTGTCGGACGGCCGGATGGCCGGTTTCGTCGCCACCGAGCGGTTCTCGCGGCGCAAGAAGCATCCCGGGCTGCGGGCGAGCGACCTGGCCGAACTGCTGGACCAAGCCGGGCTCGCACTGTCCGATGTGGACCACGTGCTGCTGTGCAACCTGCATTCGATGGACTCGCCGGACATCGCGCTGCTGCACGGATCCGACCTCAAGGAGACCTGGCTGGAGTTCTGGGTGGACCAGCGCAACGCGCGGGTCTCCCTCGACGGCGTCCGCATTCCGTGCACGGTGAACCCGGAGCACCACCTGCTGCACGCGGCCGCGAGCTTCTACACCTCGCCGTTCGACTCGGCGGTTTCGGTGGCCGTCGATCCCGCCGGCTGCCGCGCGTACCTGGGGCGGGGCACCAAGCTGGTGGCCCTTCGGCAGGACTTCGACACGTGGTTCACCGCCAACATCGGCTACTGCTACGTCGCCGAACTGCAGTTCGGGTCCAGCATCGTGGGCGCGGGCAAGGTGATGGGACTGGCCCCGTACGGCGCGCTCGACGACCCGGCGGCGTTCGATCCGGCCAAGCTCTCCCGGTTCGACGAGCTGGTCGCGCTGGCCGGGCAGGACCCGGTGCCGGTCGCGGTGGGGGACCGGGAACTCAACGCCCGCCTCTCCTACTACATCCAGCGCGGCCTCGACGTCCAGCTGCTGGCGCTGTTCGCCGAACTCGGCCCGATCGCGGCCCGCAACGGGGCCGGCCGGAACCTGTGCCTCTCCGGCGGAACCGCGCTGAACGTGGTCGCGACGGAGCCCGCGTTCGCCGCGTCCGAGTTCGAACGCGTCCACTTCCATCCCGCCTGCGGGGACGACGGGACCGCGATCGGCGCCGCCCTGTGGCATTGGCACCACGTGCTGGGCAATCCGCGGCGGGCGTACCGGAACACCGAGCTGATGTATTCGGTCCGGCAGTACCCGAAGGAGGCGGAGGAGCGCGCGCTGCGCGCGCACGCGGACGAGCTGTCGGTGGAGATCGTCGACGACTACGCGAGCCGGACCGCGGACCTGCTCGCCGCGGGCGCGGTCGTCGGCTGGTACGAGGGCGCGTCGGAGATCGGGCCCCGCGCGCTCGGGCACCGCAGCATCCTCGCCGATCCGCGGAGCCCGACGATGCGGGACCGGCTGAACGCGGAAATCAAGCTGCGCGAGCATTTCCGGCCGTTCGCTCCGTCGGTGCGCAACGAGCGGGCGGCCGAGTGGTTCGGACTGGCGGACAGCCCGTTCATGCTCCGCGCCGCTCCGGTGCGCAAGCCGTCGGTGCCCGCGGTCACGCACGTGGACGGCACCGCGCGACTGCAGACGGTCCGCCGCGAGGACAACCCGGCCTACTACGACCTGATCCGTGCGTTCGAAGACCGGACCGGGGTGCCGTTGGTGCTGAACACGAGCCTGAACACCAAGGGCGAGCCGATCGCGGAAACCCCGGAGGACGCCGTGCGGACCCTGCTGGCCGCGGGACTCGACCACCTCGTCCTGCCGCACACCGTCGTGACGAGACGGAGGCGGCCGTGATCCGGGGACCGGCGTGGTTCCGGCGGCGCAGGCTGGAGCGGGAGCTGACCGAGGTGTGGTGCGCCGTGCTCCGGCGCGAGCGGATCGGCCGCACGGACCGTTTCGCCGACCTGGGAGGCGATTCGATCGCGGCCGTCCGGATCGTGAACGCGCTCGCCGACCGGCTCGGCACGGACCTGTCCGTGCGCGTCCTGCTGGAAACCCAGACCGTCGCGGGCATGGCCGAACGGGTGCTGGCGCCCGGCGACGGGGAGGCCGGACCGTGACCGGGGACCTGCTCGGGCTCGTGGCCGCCGTCCGGGGAACACGGGCGCTGGTGGTCGGCGACGCCATCGTGGACCGGTATCTCGTCGGCACGCCCGCCGGGATGTGCCGGGAGGCCCCGGTGCCGGTGCTCGACCTGACCGGCGCGCACGACCAGTGCGGCGGCGCGGCGAACGTGGCGGCCAACCTCCGCTCGCTCGGCGCCGAACCGCGGCTGCTCGCCGTGGCCGGAGCGGACCCGGCCGGGCGGCGGCTGCGCGCGGCGCTGGCGACGGCCGGGCTCGGCTCCGGTCTCCTGGTGACCGACGAGTCGCGGCCGACCGCGGTCAAGCACCGGGTGCTGGCGCCGCGGCAGATGCTGCTGCGGATGGACGAGGGCGGCCGGGAACCGGTCGGCCGGCGCACCGCCGCGACGCTGGCCGCGCGGCTGGCCGAACAGCTGTCGTGGTGCGACGTGGTCATCGCCTGCGACTACGGCTACGGCGCCTTCACCGAAGAGGTGACCGAGGTGCTGGCGGCCTCGCGGCGGCGTCCGCTGCTCGTGGTGGATTCCCGGACCCCGGCCGTGTTTCGCGCGATCCGCCCGGACGCGGTCAAGCCGAACTACGCCGAAGCCGTCGCTCTCCTCGGGCAGCCCCCGCTGGCCCCGGAAGGCGACCGCGCGGGGCAGATCCAGGACCATGCCGGGCTGCTGCTGGAGCGCAGCGGCGCGGACCTGGCGGCGGTCACGCTGGACCGGGACGGCGCCGTGGTGCTGCAGGCCGGGCGGCCGAGCTTGCGCACGTACGCCGACGGGGAGGCCAAGACCACGGTCGGCGCCGGAGACACCTTCACCTCGGCGCTCGCGCTGGCGCTGGCCGCGGGCGCCGATCCGGGCGCCGCCGCGGAATTCGCCTCCGCGGCCGCCGACACGGTGGTGCGCAAACCGGGAACCGCGAACTGCGACCCCGCGGAACTGCGGCGCAGGCTCGCCGGCGCCGGCAAGATCCAGCCCGGCGGCGAACTCCCGGCCTGGCTGACCGACGTGCCGGGCCGGGGATCCCGCGTCGCGTTCACGAACGGCTGCTTCGACCTCCTGCACGGCGGCCACGTTTCCCTGCTCAGCCGGGCCAAGGCGTTCGGCGAACTGCTCGTGGTGGGCGTGAACTCCGACGAGAGCGTGCGCAGGCTCAAAGGCCCGGCCCGGCCGGTGCTCCCGCTGGCCGAGCGGATGCGGGTGCTGGCCGCGCTGGGCTGCGTCGACGTCGTGGTGCCCTTCGCCGCCGACAGCCCGGCGGAACTGATCGAACGGCTGCGGCCGGACGTCTACGTCAAGGGCGACGACTACACCCGCCAGACCCTGCCCGAAGCGCCGCTGGTCGAACGCCTCGGCGGGGTCGTCGAACTGCTGAGCACCGTCGGCGGGCTGTCCACCAGCAAGATCATCCGGGAGATCCGCGCTCTGTCCGCGGTGGACGAGCAGCGCGCGGGCCCGGACCGGAAGGGGGCGTGAACCGATGCGACCGGTCACCGGGGCCCGGCGCGGGAACGCGACGCGGCAGCTGTACTCCGACCTCATCGCGGCTCTGCTCGCCGAAGGCGACGAACCCGCGGCGCGGGCGTGCGCGGAACTCGCCGTCGCACAGGGCGTCTGGCGCCATCCCGCGCAGCGCCCCGTGCACTACGTGCCGTCCCTGCCGCCGATCCCGGTCTACGACCCCGGGCAGTTCTGGTTCACCGCCTACCTGCGCGAAAGCTATCCGCGGATCCGCGCCGAACTGGACACCGTCACCGACCCGGCGGCGCGCGGGTTCCTGCCGGTCGAGGAACCGCTGCTGGGCAAGGGACGCTGGGAGCAGGTGACGTTTTACGAGGCGGGGCACCGCTTCGCCGACGCCTGCGACCGGTTCCCGGTCACCGCGAGCGTCATCGAGGGCATCCCCGAGGCGAGCAGCGGCGGGCCCGGGGTGGTCACCCTGTCCTGGCTCCACCCGGGCGCGCACATCCGGCCGCACTGCGGCGGATCCAATGCGCGGCAACGGGTTCATCTCGGTCTCGTCGTCCCGGAAGGGCCGCGGATCCGGGTCGGCGACCGCGTGCTGCGCTGGCGGGAAGGCGACTGCCTGGTCTTCGACGACTCCTTCGAACACGAGGTCTGGCACGAA
The DNA here is from genome assembly GCF_001651785.1 of Amycolatopsis sp. M39. Taxonomy (NCBI): domain Bacteria; kingdom Bacillati; phylum Actinomycetota; class Actinomycetes; order Pseudonocardiales; family Pseudonocardiaceae; genus Amycolatopsis; species Amycolatopsis sp. M39. The sequence continues at coordinate 2,702 of NZ_LWSF01000035.1, read as the reverse complement.
GGCACGGAACCGCGCGTCGTGCTGCTGCTCGACGTCTCGCACGCCGATCTCGACGAAAGCGTCCGGGACTGGATCCTGTCCGCCCGCACCGCCTTCGACGACCGGATCAAGGCGTACATGGGCGAGCGCGGGATCGAACGCGCCGAACTGGTTGAGGGCGTCCTGCGGCTCACCGCCGACAGCGGGGCGGCCAGCCTGGTCACCCGGCATCTGCGCGAGGTCGACGCCTCGGCGGTCGAGCTGAAGGACGGAAAGGTCAGGTACGAGTGACGACGACCGCTCCGCCCCCCGGCGAGCCCGGGCCGGACCAGCCGCCGCGGCGGTTCGGCTGGTCGCGGCTGCCCGCGCTGCTGCGGCTGGGCCCGGGACTGCGCCTGGCGCTGGCGGGGCTGCTGATGCTGGAGCTGTTGTCCTACGCCACCGTGCTGGTGCAGCCGCAGGTGGTGAAATGGCTGCTGGACTCGGTGTCGCGGGGCGCGAGCTTCGTGCCCGCCCTGCTGACGCTCGCCGCGGTCGCCCTGTGCTCCGGAGTCCTGATCGTCACCAGCAGCTACCAGCTGGGCAAGCTCGGCCAGCGGATGGTGCTCGGCGCGCGGGCGGGCATGATCGACGCGCTGCTGCGAGCCAGGGTCAGCACGGTGCAGCGGCGTCCGATCGGGGACGTGCTCTCGCGGATCGGCAGCGACACCACGCTGTTGCAGCACGCGCTGTCGGAGGCGCTGGTCCGGGGCGCGGTCGCCCCGGTCGTGCTGCTCGCCACCGTGGTGCTGATGGCGTTGAGCGATCTGACGATGGTGCTGGTGCTGCTGGCCGTCGTGGCCGTGGGCGCCGGGGTGGAATGGCTGATCCTGCACCGGCTGGCGAAGGCGACCGAAGCGGCGCAGGCCGGGGTCGGCGAGATGCTCACCGGGCTGCAGCGGGTCCTGCTCGCCTTCCGGACGGTCAAGGCGTTCGGCACCGAGGCGGACGAGGCCCGCGCCGTCGTCGGGCAGGCCCGGCTCGCCTGCCGGCAGGGGGTGCGCGCGGCGGGCTGGAACGCGGTCGTCGGCGGCACCGGCTGGGTGCTGATGGACATCATGTTCCTGACCGCGCTGGGGATGGGCGGGGCCCGGATCGCCTCCGGGGCGATGTCGGTCAGCGATCTCGTCGCTTTCCTGTTGTACGTCACGTATCTGCGCACGCCCTCGGCCGCGCTGACGCAGGCCGCGAGCGCGATGTCGGAAGGGCTCGCGGCGCTGGCCAGGATCGAGCAGATCCAGCACATCCCGGCCGAACCCGACGACCAGGACGCGTCCGCCGAACCGGAGCCCGCGCCCGCCGACGACGGGGTCCCGGCCGGGATCGCGCTGGACGGGGTGTGGGCGGGCTACGAGGACCAGCCGGTGCTCAGCGGCGTCTCGGTGCACGTTCCCCGCGGCCTCACCGTCGTGACCGGGCCGTCGGGGATCGGCAAGACCACGGTGCTCAACGTGGTCGAGCGTTTCCTGGAACTGCGGCGGGGCCGGGTGCTGCTGGACGGCGTCGACATCAGGGCCTTCCAGCGCGGCGAACTGCGGCGCAGGCTCGCCTACGTGGAGCAGGACGCGCCGCTGCTGGGCGCGACGATCCGCGAGGCGGTCGGCTACGGCGCGGCGAGCCCCGGCGAGACGGAACTACTCGACGTCGTGCACGCGGTCGGGCTCGCGGACTGGGTCGCGAGCCTGCCCGACGGGCTGGACACCGCCATCGGCGAGCGCGCGGTCGCGGTCTCCGGCGGGCAACGGCAACGGCTCGCGGTGGCTCGGGCGCTGCTGCGCCACGCCGACGTCCTGCTGCTCGACGAAGCGACCTCGCAGCTCGACGCGGACAGCGAGGAGACCCTGCTGCGGACGATCGCCGAACAGGCGAGGGTGCGCATCGTGCTGGCCGTGAGCCATCGCATGACCGTGGCCAGCCAGGCCGACCTGGTGATCGTGCTCGATGAAAGCGGCGTGCGCGCGGCCGGGTCGCACCGTGAGCTGCTTCGCTCCGATCCCTTGTACCGCAGGCTCGCGAGCACCGGCGGAACGCGATGACCGATCGAACCGAGGAGTCCTGATGACAGCGGGCAAACGGCGGCGCGGCGCACTGGCTGCCGCGAGCAAGACCGGCGACAGCGAGAAGATCCGCGAGCTGGCGCCGACCGGCGAGGAGCTTTCCGCGCGGGACGAGGACGGGTGGAGCGCGCTGGACTGGGCCGCCGGGCACGGCGATCCGGCGACGGTGGCCGCGCTGCTCGCGGCAGGCGCGGATCCGCTGGCCAAAGCCGAGGACGAGCGCACCCCTTACGACATCGCGTTGGCGGCCGGTCATTGCGAAGCGGCCCTCCTGCTGCGCGAGAGCGCGGGCGGCGAAACCCGGTCGCCGGGCTGGACGCCGTACTGCCGCGCCTATCCGCTGAGCGCGGTGCGCGCGTACCCCGGCTGGCCCGAGGACGCGGGGGAGCGGACCGAGGAGTTCGTCTACCTGCACGACGATTTCACCGTGACCGCCGCGATCTGGCCCGGCGAGGACGTCGTGTTCGCGGCGGTCACGCCCGAATGGGAACGGTTCTGCCGCGACGAACTGGGATTCGCGGCACCCGACGACCTCGACCTCGTCCCGGAGGCGGACCGCGGCTGACCCGCGCGGCATCTCGAGAAAGACATCTCAGGTTCTTAGAAGTCAAGCCGCGATCGTGAGTG
>NZ_LWSF01000034.1:24827-123685 GCF_001651785.1 Amycolatopsis sp. M39 | reverse complement strand
CGGTCACGCCGGGCTGGTGGCGGAACAGCTCCTCCATGCCCCAGAAACACCCGCCGGCCAGAATCGCTTTTTCCGTCATTTCCTTCTCTCCCGTCGGGAATCCGTGTCCAGGATGACGCTGCGGAGCCGGTCGCTATTCCGGTCGCCGGGGGCCCGGTCAGAACTCCGTAATATCTTCCTCCGCCGCGGCCGAGACGAACAGTTCCAGCAGCGTCCGCAGGGCCTGCGAGGGCGGGCGCTTCGCGGAGACGACGACGGTGAGCGGCCAGGTCAGGGACGTTTCGGCGACGGGGATCGCCACGACGCCGGGGATGCCCAGACGCGCCGTGCCGGGCAGGACCGCGACGCCGAGGCCGGCGGCGACGTAACGCGGCACCGTCCGCAGGTCGGCGACCTCGGCGGCCACCCGGCGCGAGAGCCCGCGCGCCGCGAACTCCCGGTCGACGGCCAGCCGGTTCCCGAAGCCGCGCGGACAGTCGACGAACAGCTCGCCGTCCAGTTCCGGGAGCCGGACCGACTCGTGCCCGGCGAGCGGATGGCTGTCCGGCAGCACCGCGTAGTACGGCACGCTGGCCAGCTGCGTCGCGTCGAGGCCGCCCAGCTCTGCCCGGGAGAGGCCGAGCAACGCGACGTCGAGCCGGCCGTGGCGGATGTCCTCGGCGAGACCGGACGAACCGGTCAGGGACACCGTCAGATGCAGGTCGACCAGCGGGTGCCTGCGGTGGAACGCGCCGAGCAGCACCGGCAGGTCGAACGCGTTCATGCTGGTCAGCGTGCCGATCCGGAGACTCCCGCGCAGACCGGCGGACGCCTGCTGCACCACCTCGCGGGCCCGCTCCACCGATTCCAGCGCCGCTTTCGCCTCGGGCAGCAACAGTGCGCCCGCGGTGGACAGCGCGACCCGGCGGGTAGACCGGTCGAACAGCGTCGCGCCGAGGTCGGTCTCCAGCGCGCGGATCGTCGCCGAGACCGTGGACTGCGTGGCGAACAGCCGCTGGGCCGCCCGCGTGAAGCTCAGCTCCTCGGCGACTGCCACGAAGTACTCCAGCTGCCGCGTCTCCATGCCCGGATTATCGCGGATCCCGATAACTGTGACCAACACTTTTCGTTGGACTTGATGAGTGCGGCGGGGGATCGTTCCAGGGGCAGGTTCCCGTTTGGAAGGTCGACATGGTCACCACAGCTCCGCCCGCTCTCACCGCCCCGGCCGGATGGCGCGTCAGCCACGGCTGGGGATTCCGGGTCATCGCTTTCGCGTTCGCCGCGTGCCTCGCGTTCTCCACCGTGCCCACCCCGCTGTACGCGATTTACCAGCAGCGGGACGGGTTTCCGACGTTCCTGGTCACCGTCGTCTTCGCGGCGTACGCAGTCGGCGTGATGGCCAGCCTCTACCTCGCCGGGCACGTCAGCGACTGGCTCGGCCGCCGTCGCGTGATCCTCGCTTCGACGCTCGCCGAGGCCCTGTCGGCGGTTCTGTTCCTGCTCTGGCCGGAGGTCCCGGGCCTGCTGATCGCGCGGTTCGTGTGCGGCGTGGGCATCGGCGCGCTGACGGCCACCGCCACCGCGCACCTGTCGGAGCTGCGGGCCGTGACCCGGCCGGACCAGGACCTCGGCCGCTCCGGCTTGATCGCCACCGTGGTGAACATGGGCGGGCTCGGACTCGGCCCGGTGGTCGGCGGGGTCTTCGCGCAGTACATCGACAGCCCGCTGACCAGCACGTTCGTCGTGTTCCTGGTGGTGTTGCTGGTGGCGGCGCTCGCGGTGTGCCTGGTGCCGGAGACCGTCGAACGGCGCGAGGAGCGTCCGGCGTACCGGCCGCAGCGGGTGTCGCTGCCCGCCGGGGCGCGGCCGGCGTTCGTCGGCGCGGCGATCGGGGTGTTCGCCGCGTTCGCGATCACCGGGCTGTTCATGTCGCTCGCGCCGACCCTGCTCGCCGAAGGACTGCACGAGCACAGCCGGATGCTCGCCGGGGTCACCGCGGGCTCGATGCTGGGCGCGGCGGCGGTGGCGCAGGTGGTCTTCGCGTCGATGGCGTCTCGGTCGCAGCTGCGGCTGGGGTTCGTGCTGATGCCAATCGGGCTGGCGGTGCTTTCGGTGGCCGCGTTGCTGCCTTCGCTGGCCCTGTTCCTGGCCGGTTCGGTGATCGCCGGGAGCGGGATGGGGCTCGGCTTCCGCGCCGCGGTCGGGACGGTGGCGGCGCTGGCCGATCCGCTGTCCCGGGGCGAGGTGCTGGCGGGGATCTTCCTGGCGGCGTACGCCGGGCTGGTGGTGCCGGTGCTGCTGGTCGGCATGACGCTGCTGTGGGTGCCCAGCCCGCTCGCCCTGGTCGGCTTTTCGGCGGCGGAGCTGGTGCTGCTGGGGTTCTCGGCCTGGCGGGTGCTGCGGACCGCTTGACGGTCCATGGCCGCCGGAAGTCCGCGAAGGGCTCCTTGAGGGAACCAGATTCCCGCAAGGAGCCTTTCACCGGACAGCAGCCGGCCGCGGCTCGCGTCAGGCGACCTCGGTGGAGCGGGTCCGGGCAGCGCGGGCGCTCCACCGCCCGTCGTGGCGGTCCACGCGGATCGGGTGGCCGAACGCCCGGCTGATGCTCGCCGTCGTCACCGCCTGGTCGATCGGTCCTGACGAAACCTCCGAACCGTTCGCGATCAGCAGCGCGTGCGTCGTCGTCTCCGGCAGCTCCTCCAGGTGGTGGGTGACCACGATGGAGGCGAGCCGGGGATGGGTCCTGGTCAGCAGGTCGATTGTTTCGAGCAGCTGCTCGCGGGCCGCGACGTCCAGGCCGGTGGACGGTTCGTCGAGCAGCAGCAGCCGGGGGTCGCTGATCAGCGCGCGGGCGATCAGGGCGCGGCCGCGTTCGCCCTGGGAGAGCGTCGGCCAGCGTTCGCCTGCCTTGCCGGCCAGGCCGAGCAGATCGACGAGTTCGTCGGCCTGCGCGAGGTGCGCCGGGGTGGGCTGCCAGCGCGGCGGCGTGTCGATGCTCCCGGTGACGCCGGTCAGCACGACCTCCCGGACGGTGAGCGGCGAACGCAGCGGATGCCGCGGGTCGACGTGCCCGATGCTGCGGCGCAGCGCCTGCAGTTCGACCCGGCCGAGCCGTCCGCCGAGGACGTCGACGGTGCCGGTGGTCGGATGCGTGACCGCCCCGCAGAAACCGAGGATCGTGCTTTTCCCGGCTCCGTTCGGGCCGAGCAGCGCCCAGTGTTGCCCTGCTCGCACGGTCAGGTTCACACCGTGCAGGATTTCCTTGCCCTGCCTGCGGAACACGACGTCGGTCAGCTGCAGCACGACCTCGCTCACGAAAGTGCCTCCTTCAAGGCGGTCAGGTGCGCCCGGCTCAGTTCCGCGGCGGCGGACGCGTCTTTGTCCGCGATCGCCTCGACGAGCGCCAGGTGCGCGGCTTGGTCTTCCTCGGGGGCGGTGATCGGCCGGGCGCGCAGCAGGTCCGTCATCGCGCGGTGGACGCGCGGGACGAAACTGCCGAACAATTCGATCAGCACGTCGTTGTGCGCGGCGACGAGCACCGTGCGGTGGAACGCGGTGTCGGTGTCCACCAGGACTTCGACGTCCGGGTCGCCGATCGCGCGGGCGGCGAGCGCGCGCCGGATCGCGCGCAGGTCGGTCGGCGTCCGGCGGTGCGCGGCGAGGGCGGCGGCTTCCGCTTCGATGGCGATGCGCGCTTCGAGCACCGCGCCGATGGCGGCGCGGCGCAGCACCGCGTCCCACTCCTCGGCGACGTCCAGCGCGGTCACGAAAACCCCGGAGCCCTGGCGGGAATCCAGTACGCCTTTGCCCGCCAATTCGCGGATCGCTTCGCGCAGCGTCGAACGGCCGACGCCCAGTTGCGCGGCCAAGGTCGTTTCCCCGGGCAATTTGCGGCCGAGCGGCCATTCGCCGGCGCGGATGCGTCCCAGAAGGACTTCGGCGGCCTGCGCGGCGAGCGGGTGCCGGTGCACGAGAGGGGGCATCGGGGGGCTATCTGGTCGGGCCGGGCCACAGGAGCGAGGCTACTGCGGGACATTCTTCCGGCGGGGTGTCGAGTGTGGAGCGTCACTAGTCTACTTGTCTGAGAAGTAGTTGATTTTCTGACCCGTTCGGGTGGGTTACGGTGTTTCGATTGCCGGATTTCGCCCGCGCCGGGTGAGGATCGGCCGCATGCGTGCCAGGAAAATGGCCGTCGCGGGCGGAGCAATCGCCGCGGCGGTGTGTGCGGTGGCGTTCGTGGCCGGTCCGGGCGCGAGCGCCGCTCCGTTGCCCGGGGGCTTGGGTCCGTGCGCCGGCGACGCCTGCCCCGGCAAGTACCCGCCGGTCGGCAACGGCCCGTTCGCGGGACGGGACAACGGCATCAACGTCTTCGCCGGCGGCGACTTCCTCGTGCGCGAAGGCGCGGCCGAGGCCGAGGGCCGCGTCGTCGTGCTCGGCGGGTTCGACATGGCGAAGCGGGCCGGAGCGTCCGCGATCTACAACGTCGGCATCGCGGGCGTCGGCTCGCGCGTGCCCCCGCCGGACGGCGGCGATTTCCTCACCACCGGCAAGAACGTCACCGTCGCGCCGAACCAGCGGCTGCTCGCCGAAGGCGGCGTCGTGCGCTACGGCGGCACCGTCACCGGGACCGTGACCGGCACGCTGAAGCAGGACCCGAACGCGGCCGACCCGTACCAGCAGCTCCGGCCGCAGCTGCAGGAAGCCAGCACCTGCTACAGCAAGTCCGCGGCGACCGGGACGGCGAAGAACGAGGGCTATCGCACGCTGTTCACCGGCGACGGGAAGTCCGCGCTGCAGGTGTTCACCGTCGACTTCGACCTCACCGGCCCCGGCGGCGGCATGCAGGGCCTGGAATTCGCCGGCATCCCGGCGGGCGCGACCGTCCTGGTGAACCTCGTCGGCGGCAACCGGGTGATCAACACCTACACCGGCGACCTCGCCGACCAGGACCCGATCAACCGCCTGCGCGAGAAGCTGCTGTGGAACTTCCCGGACGCGTCGAAGGTGAAGATCGCCGGGCAGGCGCAGTTCCAGGGCAGCGTGCTGGTCGGCGACCCGTCCAGCGACACGACGGTCACCGCGTCGGGCACCAACGGCCGGTTCTTCACCGCGGGCAACCTGCTGCACACGTCCGAGGGCGCGGCGGGCGGGCAGGAGTTCCACGCCTACCCCTTCGATGGGGATCTGCCGGACTGCACCGCCCCGACGACGACGTCCACGGCGCCGACCAGCATGACGTCGACGTCGACCAGTTCCAGCACCACCAGCTCCAGCACCACGACGTCGACCACGACGACTGAGCCGACGAGCACCACGTCGTCCAGCAGTTCGACGACGCCGAGCGGTCCTTCGGAGACGTCCTCTTCGACCGCGCCGACGTCGTCCTCGGCCAGCAGCACAAGCCCGGCGTCGTCCGGTTCGTCGTCTTCGGAGGCCCCGGCCCCGATCACGAGCGACAACTCCGGCGGCGTCGCCCCCGGAACCGGCCCGTCCGGCCAGGGCCCGCTCGCGTCGACCGGCGCGGACATCCGCGGCTACCTGATCGGCGGCGGCGCGTTGCTGCTCATCGGCGGCGCGCTGGTGGCGGCAGTGGCGGTGCGCCGCAAGCGCTCCTGACGAAAGCCCTTCACGGACCGCCAGCCCGCGGCGGCAACCCTAGGCCGGGAGAAATCCTGGCGGCGGGGCGGTCCGTGAGGGGAACCCTGACGGAATCAGATTCCGTGAGGGTTCCCCTCACGGCGTTCGGTGGCGGGGAGGGGAGTTAGCGGGCGGCGGGGGTGCGTGCGGCGCGGTACTCGGCAGCCTGGGCCTCGTAGGCGCGGAGTTCTTCTTCCCGATCCGGCACGTCCTGCGGGGTACCGTCCGGCTGGTCGGCGAAGAAACCGCGCAGCGCCGCGTTCGCGTCGGCGGCCAGGTGGCCGGTGCGGGCGAACATCGCTGTCTCGTAGCGGGTCAACGCGGCTTCGACGCTTGGCTCCTCGTGCAGCGCGTGCGCCAGTTCCGCGCCGTCGAGCAGTGCCAGGTTCGCGCCGTGCCCGCCGAACGGGGCCATCGCGTGCGCGGCGTCGCCGAGGACGGTGATGCCGGGGACGCGTTTCCAGGTCAGGGGAGCGGGCAGTGCGGTGAACGCGCGCGCCACGTAGTCGCCGTCGTTGTCGGTAAGCAGCGGACGCACTGCCTCGCCCCAACCGCGGAACTCGCGCAGCAAGAATTCCCGTACCGAGGCGCGGTCGGTCAGGTCGACGCTTTCCCGTGCGGCCCAGTCCTCTTCGGCGCGGAAAGCCACGTAGCCGCGGATCACCCCGTTGCTGTTGCGCTGCACGATCACCGCCCGGCCGGCGCCGTCGGTGGTGAACAGCTGTCCGTTGCCGGTCAAGGCCGCGATCTCCGGGTGCCGGGTTTCGACGTCGTCGAACCGGACGTCCAAAAAGGACACGCCGAGGTATTCCGGCATCGCGTCGGTGAGTCGGCGGCGCACCTTCGACCAGGCGCCGTCCGCGCCGAGCACGAGGTCGGCGTCCACTGTGGATCCGTTGGCGAAGTGCAAGCGGTGGACGCCGTTTTCGGTCGTCAGGCCGGTGAGTTTGTGTCCCCAGTGGACGGTGCTTGGCGCGAGCCGTTCGTACAGCATCGTGCGCAACTGGCCGCGGTCGATTTCCGGGGCCGCGGTGTCGTCGTCGGCGGGGATGAACTCCTTCAGCAGGGTGCCGTGGTGGTCGCGTCTGGTCATGGCTTGGCCTTCGGCGCGGGCCAGCGCGCGGAAGGCGGGCAACAGCCCAGCGTCCTCCAGGGCGATCTGCCCGCTGTCGGCGTGCAGGTCGAGCGTGCCGCCGGGATCTCGTGAGTCCACGGCGGTGTCGGCGTCGTACACGGTCGCGGCGATGCCGTGGCCGTGCAGGACGTGCGCGGCGAGCAGCCCGCCCGGGCCGCCGCCGACGATGGCGATGCGCGGTGTCTCGTTCATGGTCTTCCCCTCTCGTGCCGGTGTGGTCTGCCGCCCAGCATAAGTGGAACCATGCAAAAAGTGCAACCGTACAACTTAGTGAGTCATTGCACTTTGACTGGACGCTTCGCCTCCAGCCCGGCGAGCACGATGCCGAGTGCGTAGCCGAAGCTGTCCTCGACAGTGCTCCCGGCCGTCTGCCGTTCCCGCAAACCCTGCGCCATCAGCGGAAACGGGATGCTTTCGATGGTCGCCTTCCGCGAACGCGGCGCAATACCCGGGCGCAGTCGGCGCTGCTCGCGCCGGGGCCGCACGTCGACGCGCTACGCGAGGTTGTCGCGGAGCGGTACGAATTCCCTTACCCCGACGAAGAACCAGCCAGGCTGCACAGTCCGGACCGATCCCTTGTGGACGATGACGGCCGGACCACACTCGCACCGGACGCGGTGTGCTCGATCCGGAGAGCCGCGATCTGGCCGCAAACGGGTCGAAGCGGTGCCAGCGGCCACTGCCGGATCATCCTGCTGCGCCCGGACGGCGTCATCGCGTGGGCCGGAGGCGAAGCCGAGTTGAAGGTCGCACTCGACACCTGGTTCGGCTAGGCGTTCGCGCGGCTCCGCCACAGCAGCCAGCCGAAGTACGGCGCCCCGATCAGCGCGGTCACCAGGCCCGCCGCGATCTGGGTCGGGGCGAGGACGGTGCGTCCCAGCGTGTCCGCGACGCACACCAGCACCGCTCCCAGCGCGGCCGCCACCGGCAGCGAGCGCGAGTGGCGGGAACCCACCAAAGCGCGCGCGGCGTGCGGGGCCACGAGCCCGACGAATCCCAGCGCGCCCACCGCGCACGCGGCCGCGGCGGTGAGTACCGCGGCGAGGGCGGCGAAGGCGAGGCGAGACCGGTCCAGCGGGACGCCGAGCACCCGCGGCACGTCCTCGTCCAGCGAGACCAGGTCGAGCGTCCGCGCGCTGGACAGGGCGATCGGCAGGGCGATGACCAGGCACAACAGCACCGGCAGGACCTGGCTGAACTCCCGGCCGTAGGTCGATCCGGCGAGCCAGGTGAGCGCGAGATGCGCGTTCCACGGCGAGGTCGCCACCACGACGAGCGTCGTGATCGCCTGCGCGCCCGCGCTGACGCCGATGCCGACCAGCACGAGCCGGTCCGACGACAGCGCGCGGCCGCTCGATCCGCGACCGGTGGCGAGCCAGTGCACGAGGGCGAACGTCGCGAACGCGGCGACGGTCGCCGCTCCCATCATCGGCCAGATCCCGATGCCCGGCACCAGAAGCACGACGCTGATCGCGCCGACGCTCGCGCCGGGCGTCACGCCGAGCAGGCTCGGTTCGGCCAGCGGGTTGCGGCAGATCGCCTGTACCAGCGCGCCCGCGACGGCCAGCGCGGCCCCGCCGAGCAGTGCGGCGAGCATCCTCGGCCAGCGCAGGTCGAGCGCGAACGACACCTCGGTGCCCGACACCCCGCGCAGCCAGTTCAGCACGTCGCCGAGCAGCACGATCCGGTCGCCCAGCAGGAGTGCGCCGATCACCGCGGCGACGAGGCCGACCGCCAGCACGACACCGGTCCCGGCCACCCAGCGGCGAGACCGGACGGTGCCGTGCGTGCCGCGCGCGGACGGTGTTCCAGACGGTTGCCGTCGCGCCAGCCAGACCAGCACGGTCGCGCCGGCGAGAGTCGTCACGACGCCGGTCGGCACCGAAACCGCTTTGTCCGCGGGGACGAGAGCGCGCAGCAGGACGTCGGCGGCCACGACGACCAGCGCCCCGGTCAGTCCGGAGAGCGGCAGCAGCAGCGGATGTTTGCCGAGCCCGGGCACCCGGCTGGCCAGCAGCCGCGCGATCACCGGCGCGCACAAGCCGACGAACCCGATCGGTCCGGCCACGGTCACCGCGACCGCCGAAAGCAGCACCGCCACGACGACGGCGAAGGTGCGGGTGCGGCGGACGTCGATGCCCAGCACGCGCGCGTGGTCGTCGCCGAGACCGAGCACGTCGAGCCGGTGTGCGAGCAGGAGGGTGGCGACGATGCCGACCGCGATCACCGGGGCGGCAAGGGAAACCTGCCGCAGTCCGGATTGGACAGTCGTGCCGCTGCCCCAGCCGAACAGGCCCGCGGTCCGCTCCTGGAACAACATCAGCAGCACCGACGTGAGCGCGGTCAGCGCCAGCGCGATCGCGGACCCGGCGAGCACGAGCCGGGCCGCGCCGCCGCTGCTGCTGCGCGCGACGAGCAACACCAGCCCGGCCGCCGCGAGACCGCCGGCGAAGGCGACGATTCCGTTGACGTAGAAGGGAAGCGAGATCCCGAACGCCGCGACGCCGACCACCGAGACGTACGCGCCGGCGTTGACCGCGAGCGTGTCCGGCGAGGTGAGCGGGTTCCGAGCCACCGACTGCAGCACGCAGCCCGCGAACCCGAGCGCCAGCCCCACGAGCAGCGCCGCGGCCAGCCGGGGGATCCGGCTGGCCACGAGCACTGCCACCGCCTGGCCGCGCGCGTCGTCGTCCGTGCCGGGGAAAACGGCGCGCAGGAGTTCACCGAGCCCGACGTGCGACGTGCCTTGCAGCAGGTGCACAGCGGACAGGACGAGCAGCGCGACGATCCCGGTCACGAAGACGGCCGGCGCCGTGAGCCGCGGCTTGCCCGCGGCGAGCGGCCGGGCGGACGCGGGGGCTGGTGCGGTCATCGGATCAGCGCGTCAGCGCGCCGGTGAGCGCGTCCACGTAGGCGATCGCCGACTTCGGGCCGCCGAACATCCAGATGCCGTCCGGGATCCGGTGCAGCTTCGCGGCCTTGACGAACGGCAGCTGCTTCCACACCGCGTTGCCCGCGAGATCCTGGGTGAAGACGTCGGCTTCGGAGTCGTTGGCGGCGTAGACGAACGACGTGGCCGGATCGGTGATCTTGGTCAGGCCTTCGACATCGGTGGGCGCGAGGCCGTAGACCTTGTCGCCCTCGCCGGTCCACTGGTTGGCGGTGCCGAGCTGGTCGGCGATGCTGCCGAGGAACGAGCCCTTCGTGTACATCCGGACGGTGACCGTGCCGGAGGTCGAGTAGCCGTCGGCCATGACGAACTTGGCCCCGGACTTGCCCGCGTCGGCCAGCTTCTTCTTGCCCTCGGCGACCTTGGCGTCGAATTCGGCCAGCAGCGTGCGGCCCTGTTCCTGCGTTCCGGTCGCCTCGGACAGGATGGTCACGGTCTTGCGCAGGTAGCCGATCGGGTCGGTCGAATCGGAGCCGCGCAGGGTGAGCACCTTCGTCCGCTTCGAGAGCTGCGCGATCACGTTCTCCGGCAGGTCGGTGGTGGTGACCACGAGATCCGGGTGCAGCGCGGCGATCGCGTCGAGGCTCGGCTCGCCGCGGGTGCCGACGTCCGGAGTGGACGCGGCGAGCGGCATCGCCTTGTCGTAGGTGTTGTAGCCCTTGACGTCCGCCGCGCCGATCGGCTTGACGCCCAGCGCCAGCAGGTTCTCGGTGAGGCCCCATTCCAGCGACACGATCTTGGCGGCCGGACCCGGGAGGTCGACCTTGCCGCGCTCGTCGGTCAACTGGACCGGGCCGGCCGGCTTCGCGGCGGCGGCCTGGTCCCCGGCGGCGGGGGCTTCGGTGGTGCCGCACGCGGCGAGGGCGAACGTGGCGAGCACGGCCGCCGCGGTTTTGCGGAACGGCCTGCGGGCAGGACGGGACACACTGGACACGGGGGTTTTCCTTTGTACTAGGGGACGGGTCAAGCTGAGCGGACCGGCCGCGGCCGGGAGGTGTGCCGTCCGACCGGGCGCGTGCGGACGTGCCCCTCGTCGTCGACGTGGACGTCGATGCGCAGGCCGTAGACGTCGCTGAGCGCCTCGGCGGTCAGCACGTCGGCCGGGCGGCCGGTGGCGCGGACGGAACCGCGGCACAGCAGCACCACCTCGTCGGCGACGGCGGCGGCCTGGTCGAGGTCGTGCAGCACGACGCCGACCGCGACGCCGTGCTCGTCGGCGAGGTCGCGGACGAGGTCCAGCGTTTCGATCTGGTAGCGCAGGTCGAGGAAGGTGGTCGGCTCGTCGAGCAGGACGACGCCGGTGTCCTGGGCGAAGCAGGTGGCCAGCCAGACCCGCTGGAGCTCGCCGCCGGACAGTTCGTCCACCGGGCGCTCGGCCATTCCGTCGACGCCGGTGTGCCGCATCGCGCGCTCCACCAGTTCGGGTCCCTCGGGATCGCCGGAGCCGAAGCGGCCGCGGTAAGGATGGCGGCCGTAGGACACGACGTCGCGCACGCGCACGCCGCCGGGCGTGGGGCGCGACTGGGTCAGCAGCGTGACGTGGCGGGCGAACTCCTTGGGGGACAAGGCGAGCGCGTCCTGCCCGGCCAGCCTGACCTCGCCCGCGGTGAGCGGATGCAGCCGGGCGAGCGAGCGCAGCAGCGTCGACTTGCCGGAGCCGTTGGGACCGACCAGGACGGTGACCGCGCCCGCGCGCAGGACGATCCCGGCGTCCTGGACCACCGGTTTCGCGCCGTAGCCGAGCGCGAGCCCGGTGCCGGCGAGCGCCGGTGCTTCCGGCCAGGGTTGACTCATGAAGGGTAGCCTAACCTGATCGAGTGAAATTCCGAAGCCGGACACTGCGGCGGTGTCGGACGTCACGGGCGTTTTGTACCGGGCGGGCCCGCCAGGATGTGAAACGCCTTTGCCGCGTGCCGTTGCCGCTCTAGCTTCTGATCGGGTCAGAGGTTTTCGGATTTCCGGGTGACGAGGGGAGCCGGTGCGTGGCCACGGGCGAACTCGCGACGACGACGCTGCCGGTCGGGGCAGGCTGGCTCGGGTCCCGCATCGGCGAGCGCACGGCGCGGGGCGTGGCCGGGACGGTGTCCGGCCTGATCCGCGACGGGGAGGTGCCGCCGGGCACGCGGCTGCCCACCGTGCGGGCGCTGGCCGCGGAGCTTTCGGTCAGTCCCACGACGATCGCCGAAGCGTGGTCGCAGCTGCGCGCGGCCGGGTTGATCGGCACGGGACGGCGGCGCGGCACGATAGTGCTGGAACCTCCGTCGAGCCCGCCGCCGGAACGCGCGTTTTCCGGCTGGCAGACCGTCGACCTGGAACACGGCCTCCCGGATCCTGGACTGCTGCCGCCGCTGGAGGACGCCGTCGCGGCGGGAGTCCACATGGAACGGTTCGGCGGTCCGGTCAAGAACTCGATCACCCCGCAGTTGCGCGCCGCGGTGAAGCCGGCGTGGCCGTTCGCCGCCGAATCGTGGACCGTCGCGGCCGGCGGGCAGGACGGGATGGCGCTGGCCTGCCAGGCAGTCGCGCGGCCGGGCGACGTGATCGCGCTGGAAGCGCCGACGACGCCGTGGCTGCGCGAATTGCTGCGCCGGTCGCGGATCCATGCGGTGCCGGTGCGGTGCGACGAGAACGGTCCGTTGCCGTCCTCGCTGGCCGCGGCGTTGGAACATCGGCCGGTGGCGTTCGTCTACCAGCCGCGTGCTCAGTCGCCGCTCGGGCATTCGGTTCCGGCGGAGCGGCTCGCGGAACTCGCCGCCGTACTGTCCGAAGAGGACGTCGCGGTGATCGAGGACGACGATTTCGGGCCGTTGGCCTCGGCTCCTTCGCTGAGCCTTGGCGCCCGCCTGCCCGGCCGGGTGTTGCTGGTGCGGTCGTACTGCACCGCGTTCGGGCTGGAACTGCGCAGTTGCGTGATCGGCGGTTCGGCGGTGCTGGTGGAACGGGTGCGGCAGCAGCGCGGGCCGGGGTCGGTGTGGTCGAGCCGGATTCTTCAGGACGCGCAGGCGTTTCTGCTGACCGATCCCGGCAGCGCGGAGTTGCTGAACCGGGCGCGGCATCGGTACGCGCATCGGCGGACGGCTTTGACCGAAGCGTTGCGGGAGCACGGGATTTCGGTGCGGGCCCGGGACGGGTTGACGTTGTGGGTGCCGGTTCCGGAGGAGTCGCGGACGGTGATGACGCTGGCGGCCAATGGGGTTTCCGCCGGGTCGGGGACGCGTGCGGGCAATCCGGGGACGCCGCACATCCGCGTGGCGACTGGGCAGCTGCCCGACGATCCGGCTTTGGTGGCGGACCTGGCCCGGATGATCGCCCGGGCCGCCCGCCGGGGGTCGTGAGGTGCCTATGCCGGTTCTAACCGGCATAGGCACCTCACGACCCCCGGCTTCGCGCACCCTTGCCACCGACTATCCACTGTGCACTAACGGAGCAAGTGCCGGTCCAGGAACGGATTCCGGAACTTCCCGGCCGGATCCAGCTCCGCCGCCACATCCCGGAACTGCCGCACCCCTTGATGATCCAGATCCAGCGCCGCACCGTGGAACAGCTTTCCCCAATGGGCGCGAACGCCGAAGGGGCTGAGCTTCTCCTCGATCAGCGGCAGCACCGCCTCCACTTCCGGCTGCCGCTGCTGCCAGGTGAAATGCATCGCCACCCGGTCGCCGTCGTAGGCTGGGCTCAGCCAGTGGCCGTCGCCGGCGACGGTGCGGATTTCCGACACCACCAGCAGCGGCGCGATCCGGTCGCCGATGCCGCGCACCGCCTCGAACGCCGCGACCGCGTGCGCACGCGGCACGAAGTACTCGCTCTGCAATTCCGTTCCGACGCTCGGCGCGAATTCCAGGCGGAAATGCGGCAGCCGGTCGTACCACGGTCCGGGAACTCCGCCTTGCGCGGTGGTGTTTTCCGCCGAGATGCCCGCTGCGTGGGCGGGGTGGCGCGGACCGTCGGCGGGAAGCGCGCCGAACAGGGCATCGGGGATTTCCGCCGGGACGCGGTTTTTGAGCAGGACTTGGTCGACCACGTCTCGTGCCCAGTTCGTGAACAGGCTGACGCTGTAGCCCGCGGCTTGGATTTCGTCGAAGTGCTCCAACGCGGCGGACCACGGGAGGGCGTCGAAAACGTCTTGGCGGACCGAGAAAGCCGGCTCCAGATCGAGGCTGAGCCGGGTGAGAACGCCGAGCGCGCCGACGTTCACCACCACTGCGGGGAACTCGGCGTCGGAGCGCGAGAACGTGCGCAGGGAGCCGTCAGCGGTGAGGAGTTCGACTTCGGACACTGCCGAGGCGAGGCCGGGAAGTCGCTGTCCGGAGCCGTGGGTGCCGGTCGCGACGCTGCCGGCGACGGTGATGTGGGGGAGTGACGCCAGGTTGGCCAGCGCGTACCCGGCTTCGTGCACTTGCGCGACCACGTCGCCGTAGCGGGTCGCGCCGCCGACGGTGAGCGTCGCGCCGGTGATCTCCGGGGCGATCCCGACGGCGGAGAGATCGAGTTGGAGGCCGTCCGGGCTGTCGGCGACCGTGGTGAAGCTGTGCCGGCTGCCGAGCGCCTTGATCCGGGCTGAGCCGGCGACGAGCTCTCGCGCTTCGGCCAGGGTGCGCGGGGCGACGACCTCGCGTGCGCGGTAGGTGAGATTGCCAGCCCAGTTTTCGATCACGAGCGCCGAGCCTAACCGGCTCCGGCGCGGCAGACTGGGGACAGGCCGACCGAGGAGAACCCCATGCATTCCGCTGGACTCGTCCTGCACCCGCGCCGCGATGCGAAAGCCGCGGTCGACGCGGTGCTGGACTGGGCCGCCGAGCGCGGGATCGAGATCCTCGGCATCGCGGACGAGGTCGCCAGGGTCGACTGTTCGGCGACCGCCGTCCAGCCCGCCGAACTGGGCAAACGGTCGGATCTGGTGGTCAGCCTCGGCGGCGACGGCACCATGCTGCGCGCGATGCGGCTCGCCGACGGGCAGCACGCGCCGGTGCTCGGCGTCAACCTGGGGAAGCTCGGCTTCCTCGCCGAGGTCGACGTGCCGGACCTGCCGCTCGCGCTGTCCGCGATCGACCGCGAGGAGTTCACCGTCGAGCCGCGGCTGGCGGTGGACGCGCGGTTCGGCGGCCGGGTCGAGACCGCGTTCAACGACGTCGCGGTGGTGCGCGTGCCGGGCGACGGNNTGGTCGCGGTGCTGGTGAACGGCGAGCAGTTCGTGAGCTACGCCGCCGACGCGGTAGTGGTCGCGACGCCGACCGGCTCCACCGCGTACAGCTTCTCCGCCGGAGGGCCGATCACGAGCCCGGCGGTGGAAGCGCTGCTGGTCACGCCCGCCGCGCCGCATTCGGCGTACAGCCGCGGCGTCGTGCTGTCGGTGCACGACACCGTGACACTGGAGGTGCTGCCGTCGAGCGGGCGGCTCGCGGTGGAGGTCGACGGACAGGTGGCGGGATACGTCGGGCCCGGCGAAACGATCGACCTGCACGCCCGGCCGAACGCGGCCCGGGTGGTCCGGCTCGGCATGACGACGTTTTACCAGCGTGCCCGGCGCAAGCTGCGGCTCACCGATTCGGCGGAGATTCCGCTGTCCTGAGCAGGCCGCGCGTTCGGCGGGTAATCGTGCGCTGACCTGCGGTGATCCCGTTCGCGCTGTGCCCGCCGTCACTTGCCGGTGACATTGCCGTGTCCAGTTCGTAATGTCGTGGCGGCTTTGCGACCCGAACGAGGAGACGGTGGTGCGAGGTGTCCGGTAGACATCGGGACGGATCGAAGTCGTGGCGGCTGCCGGCCGCGGCGGGCGCGCTGGCCGCGGGCGCCCTGGCGGTGCCGGTGTGGCTGGCCGCCAGTTCGGCCGAACCGGAGCAGTTCCCGGCCGCGGCCGCGGAGATGCACGCGTTCAGCGCGCCGCGGCCGTCGAGCAGCGTTCCCTCCACTGCCTCGATGCCGCCGGCGAGGTCTTCCAGCGCTGCCCCGGCGACGCCCTCGTCTTCTTCGCCGACCAGCGAAACGACCCCTCGTGCTTCGGAAACTCCGGCGGCGAAAGCGTGTTCGTCCACTTTGGCCGGAACGCGGCCCGCGGTGGCCCGGGCGGGCAATTTCCTCAAGGAGAAGTTTTCGGTGGACACGGTCGGCGGCCGGGCCGGACGGTCGGGCGCGAGCGACCATCCGGCCGGTCTCGCGCTGGACTTCATGGTCGATCCGAAGACCGGAAACGCTTTGGCCGCTTATGTTCTCGCGCATCAGGACGAGCTCGGCGCGAAGTACGTGATCTGGCAGCAGCGCTACAACGACGGCAGCGGCTGGTCGGCGATGGAGGACCGCGGCGGCGAGACCGCGAACCACTACGACCACGTCCATGTTTCGTTCGAGCGCGGCGCGAAGGTTTCGCTCACCTGCTGACACCCGACTTTCGAAGGTGGGCCGGATTCGTCCCGAAGAGCACACTGTGCGCTGCCGAGTGGTCACCGTCCGCACGTGGTGGCCTTCCTTCGCTGCGTGAGGAGCTCCGATGGCGGGCAGGTTCTCGATCCGGCTCACCCTCAGCGCCGTCGGAGTGCTGGTCGCACTCGGCGGCACCACGACCGCCGCGGCCGCCGCGGTGCCGGACGATCCGGTTTCGTGGCGCGTGCCCGCTACGCCCGCCGAGGCGGCTTCCTTGGCTCGCGCCGGGTTCGACGTCGCGGGGACCAGCCAGGGCGTGGCCTATGTCATCGGGGACCAGTCGGTCGCCGGGCAATTGCGGAACCGCGGCTACGCACCGGAATTCTTCGACACCGTCTACAAAGGAGTGCCGCAACGCGCCGCGGGCGACACCTTCTACGGCGGCTACCGCACTGTCGCGGCACAGGAAGCGCACCTGGCGAAAGTCGCGGCGGCGCATCCGGATCTGGCGACCGAGTACACGATCGGCCAGTCGTGGCGGAAGACCCAGGGCAAGGGCGGCCACGACATCAAGGCGATCTGCCTGACCAGGAAACAGGACGGCGACTGCACGCTGTCCACGAAGTCCCCGAAGCCGAAATTCGCGCTGATGGCGCAGATCCACGCCAGGGAGATTTCCACCGGCGAACTCGCCTGGCGCTGGATCGACTACCTCGCCGACGGGTACGGCGGCGACGCCACCGCGACGTCCATTTTGGACACCACCGAGGTGTGGGTGGTGCCGATCTCGAACCCGGACGGCGTCGACATCGTCGCTTCCGGCGGGAATTCGCCGAAACTGCAGCGCAAGAACGCGAACACCAGCCGGGGCAATTGCGGGGGGACGAACATCGGCATCGACCTGAACCGCAACTCGACCTTCCGCTGGGGCGCGGACTCGAACTCGCCGTGCGCGGAGACCTACCAAGGCGTGAGTGCCGGATCGGAACCCGAGGTGCAGGCGCTGGAGAAGCTCTTCCGCGCGATCTACCCGCAGCAGCGCGGCAGCGGCGACAACGACCCGGCTCCCGACACCGCGCGCGGCACGATGATCACGTTGCACAGCTACGGGAACGACATCATCGTCCCGTGGGGCTTCACCTCGGACCCCGCGCCGAACGACGCCGCCTTGCGCAAGCTCGGTGCGAAGTTCAGCGACTCGAACGGGTATTTGGTCGGGACCAACGCGGAAACCGTGGGCTACTCGACCAGCGGCACGACGGACGATTTCACCTACGGTGCGCTGGGAGTCGCCAGCTACACGTTCGAGGTCGGCGGGCAGAGCGGCAGCTGCGGCGGGTTCCTGCCGCGGTATTCGTGCGTGGACAGCACGTTCTGGCCGAAGAACAAGGGCGCGTTGATCACGGCGGCGCAGTCGGCGGCGGCTCCGTATCGGCAGTGAGGCGCGGTTGAGCGAGCGCGGTGCACCCAGGCAGGGGACGCCTGGGTGCGCCGTAGCGTGTCCGGAGTGGACTACCTGCGGTGGCGCGACGACATGCGCCGGGCGATCGACGGCTATCTGCCCCGTATTCAGGCCATCTTCGCCCGTTTTGGCCAGCTTGAGCCGGACACGGTGACGGACGAGGCCGATCCGGTCGCGCTGCGGAAAGCCCGGGAGGCCGATCCGCCGCTGCCGCCGTCGCTGCTTGAGCTGTACGCGTCCATCAGGGAAGCCAGCTTCGAGCACCTGCACAACGCTTACTTCATCCACTCCCTCGACTGGGTGCTGGACAGCCTGCATCGTTCCGGCATTCCCGCCTGGGCGCCCGAGGTCACCGCCGAGCGGCTCGCCGTCTTCGCCTCGGACGGCGGCGGACGCACGTTCGCGGTCGGGTACCGCAGCGGGACCGTCTTCCGGCTTCCCGTCGGCGGCGTGGTGGACCAGGTCTACGAGGGTTCGATCGACGCCATCGGCCCCGGCGGGATCGCGAAGGACATCCCGGACTTCCTGGACCGGCTGCTGCGCATCGCGGAAGCCTTCAGCGACGAGGACTACCAGGAACACCTGATCATGTGAGGTGTCGTCACCTTCAGTTACCTCGTCGCTCGATCTACCTCACCCCACCGCTCAGGTAAATGTCACCATCCCGGGGCTGTCATATGTACGTACATCCCGTATTGTAGTTCTGTAGCAGAACTAATCAAGCGGGAGGCGGCAGTGACGATCGGCCTGGAGCGGCCTCGGCCGGCGGTGGTGCGGGACCATCCGAACGCCGGGTGGTTCGCGGTCGGCGCGGTGTGTTTCGGGGCGTTCATGGGGCAGCTCGACGCCAGCATCGTCACGCTCGCCTTCCCCGCGCTGCAGCACGAATACGGGGCTCCGCTGGCCGCCGTCCAGTGGGTGTCGCTGGCGTATCTGCTCGCGCTGGTGGGCTTGCTGGCCGCGGTCGGGCGGGTGGCCGACGCGGTCGGGCGGAAGCTCACTTACGTGCAGGGGTTCGGCGTCTTCACTCTCGCGTCGGTCGCGTGCGGGCTCGCGCCGACGCTTGGCTGGCTGGTCGCGTTCCGGGTCGTGCAGGCGATCGGGGCGGCGATGCTGCAGGCCAACAGCGTCGCGCTGGTGGTGCGCAGCGTGCGCGAGGACCGGGCGCGCGCCGCGCTCGGGGTGCAGGCGGCGGCGCAGGCGCTGGGGCTCGCGCTCGGGCCCGCGGTGGGCGGGCTGCTGGTCGACACGGTCGGCTGGCGGTGGGTTTTCCTCGTCAACGCGCCGGTCGGGCTGGCCGGGCTGATCGCCGGGCGCTACCTGCTGCCGCGTACTCGCGAGCGCACTCCGCTGGGCCGGTTCGACGGGGCCGGGGTCGGGCTGCTGGCGACCGCGTCGACGGCGTTGCTGCTGGTGATTTCCGGGGTGTCCGGCCTGGAGCTGCCGGGGTGGCTGCTCATCGCGCTGGCCGGGGCGACGGTTTGCGCGGCGATCGGGTTCGTGCTGCGCGAAAAGGCGGCGAGCAGCCCGATCCTGCAGCTGTCGGTGCTGCGGCCGCCGGTGGTTTCGCTGGGGCTGGCCGGGGCGCTCTGCGGATACCTGGTGCTGTTCGGGCCGTTGACGTTGCTGCCGCAGGTGCTCGGGACGGCGGGCGGAACCGGTGCGGTGCTGACGTGTCTTCCCGCCGGGTTCGCGGTGGCGGCGGTGCTGGCCGACCGGGTGCTGCCGGCGCGGCTCGGTTCCCGCGGACGCACCGTGCTGGGCGCGCTCGTCGCGGCGGCCGGGTGCGCGGCGCTGGGGCCGGCGTCCGCTCCTTGGGAGGTGGGCGTGTCGCTGGTCGCGGCCGGGCTGGGTCTGGGAGTGTTCATTCCGGCCAACAACTCGGCTGTCATGAGCGCGATCCCGGCGCGGATGTCGGCCACCGGAGGAGGACTGGTGAACATGGCGCGCGGACTGGGGACGGCGCTCGGCGTGGCGCTGGTGACACTGTGCCTGCACACCGGCGGGGAAACGGCCGCGCTCGCGGTGCTGGCCGGGGCGGGCGTCCTGGCCGCGGCGACCGGGCTGGCGGCACGCCCGGAGCGGGCCCGGTGACCGCGCCCGAACCCGCCCTCGCCGACGTCGTCGCCCGGCTCCGGCGAGCCATGCGGCGGGCCGCGCGCACTGCCGATCCGGAAAACACGCTGTCGGTCGCGCAGCTGGAATTGCTGTCTTGCCTGTTCGAGAACCCCGGTGCGCGGCCGAGCCGGATCGCGCAATTGCTGAAGCTCGCGCCGAATTCGGTGACGACGATGGTGACGGGGCTGCGTTCGCGGGACCTCGTCACCCGCACCAGCGGCGGGGACGACCGGCGCACGGTGGCGCTGGAACTCACTGACACCGGGCGCGCCGCGGTGGAGCGGTGGCAGGGGCACAACGCCGCGATCCTGGCCGCGGCGCTGGACGGGGTGCATCCGGCGTGGCGCCATCTGATCGCGGCCGCCGTGCCCGCGTTGAACGAGCTGGTGGGGGCGATCGACGCGTTGGCGGAGTCGGGCCAGTCGCACTGAACCGGCGGGTTTCCGCTGGGGCGGGCGTCGGTGGCGGTTGATTGTTGTGGATCGGCGGGTTTCCGCTGGGGCGGGTGTCGGGGGTGTCGGTGGCGGTTGATCGTTGTGAACCGGCGGGGTTCCGCTGGGGCGAGCGTTGGGCGAGTCGGTGGCGGTTGATTGTTGTGGATCGGCGGGTTTCCGCTGGGGCGGGTGTCGGGCGAGTCGGTGGCGGTCGATCGCGCTGGATCGGCGGGGTTCAGCCAGGCCCGGATTCCGCCGTCGAGCGATGGTCCGGCACCGCGGCGCCGGATCCCGGGCGGCGTCCGGCCGCGCTCGCCGTGCGCGCTGCCCGAGCCGGTTCACCGGCCTACAGCGCAGGCGGTCCGGCCGCCGCCCGGCGCAGCACGGGCTCCAGCTTGTCCTCCTCCGCGCTCCCGAACGGCAGGCTTTCCTCCCACCACGTGACCCCTGCCTCGGCGAACGGTTCGACGAGGCCGCGCGCCTTGGCCGGGTCCTCCGGGCTCGTCCCGCCGAACACCACGTCGAACGGCGCGTCGGTCTCCCGCTCGCTCCGGATATAGGCGATCAGGTCCCGGACCTCGGCGATGTCCGGCAACCCCGTGGGACCGGCGGATTCGAAGATCGGCACCACCCCGTCCCAGCGGGCCGCGCGGCGCATCGGGCGCCGGTGGGGCCACCGGCCCGCCACCCAGACCGGCGGGCGCGGGCGCTGCACCGGCCTCGGCAGCAGCGTGCTGTCGCGGGCGGTGAAGTGCTTGCCGGAGAACGTCACCGGTTCGCCGGTCCAGAAGCGGGTGATCAGGTCGAGGCCCTCGTCCAGCTTCTCGGCGATCACCTTCGGGTCGGCGGATTCGCCGAAGTCGGCGTACTCCGCCTCCAGCGGAGCGCCCAGCCCGACGCCGAACACCACCCGGCCGCCGGACAGCAGGTCCAAAGTGGACACTTGACGGGCGAGCTGCTGCGGGCGGCGCCGTGCGACGGGCGTGACCATGGGGCCCAGCCGGATCCGGCTGGTGGCCAGGGCAGCTGCGGCGAGCAGGATCCACGGATCGCCGAAGGGGCGGCCGGGACGTTTGTCCAGCACCACGTGGTCCCAGACGAACAGGCCGTCCCAGCCCGCCTCTTCCGCCGCCGAGGCGACCTCGGCCACCGCGCGCGGGTCGGCGAAATCGCCGAAGTTCGGGATGCAGATCGAAAACCGCATGATCACCACCCTGCCCCACGCCCGGCGAAGCCGTCAATCGGATTTGCCCGCCACGAAGGTCTGCCGCACCTGGGCCCGCAGCAGCGCATCCGGCGCTTCGGTGAACGGATCTACGTCCAGCACAACGAAATCCGCAGCCAGGCCCGGCGCGAGCTGTCCGGTCAGGCCGTCCCATCGGCACGCGTACGCGGCGTCGCGGGTGCCGTGCGCGAGGGCTTCGGCCAGGGGCAGGGCGTATTCCGGCAGGTTGGGTGCCAGGCCGGGGTTCAGCGCGGAACGGCGGGTCGTCGCGATGTACATGTTCGGCAGTGGCGGATGAGGCGCGGTCGGGGCGTCGGAGCCGAACGCGAGGACGGCGCCAGCAGCAGTCAGTTCCGGCCACGGGTAGCCGCGCCGCACGCGGTCGTCGCCTAGCATCGCGCGCCAGTTGTCCTGGATCGCCGGGTCCGCGTGCACCGGCTGCATCGACGCGACAGCACCGAGTTCCGCCAGTCGCTTGACGTTTTCCGGGGCCACGGTCTCCAGGTGTTCGAGGCGATGCCGCCGGTCGCGCGGGCCGTTGGCCTCGATCGCGTGCTCCAACGCCGACAGCGCGATGTCCGACGCCTCGTCGCCGATGGCGTGCATCGCGACCTGCAAGCCTGCCGCGTCTGCCGCCGCGACCACCGGGGCGAGGGCTTCCCAAGGCCACAACGGCCCGGGGTGGCTCCCGTCCGCGAAGGGCTTCTTCATCGCCGCAGTACACGTGTCGATGACTCCGTCGACCATCACCTTGATCCCGGCCACCCGCAGCCAGGGCCCGGAGAGACGCGCGCTCAGTTCCGCCGCCCGCTCGACCTGGCGGAGGTCGTCCTCGGTGTTTCCGGTGCGCTCGATCAACCAGTGCCCGGCGACCCGCAGCGGAAGCCGTCCGCCTTCGAGCGCCCGTTCCAGTGCGGCGAGGTCGGCTTCGGTGAGCGCCATGTCGACAGCGGTCGTGACGCCGTCCGCGAGGTAGTGCGTGAACGCCGAGGTCAGTGCGCGGTCGCGGTCGGCGTCGCTGGTCTGGTCGTCGAGGAAATGCCGCATCAGTTGCAGCGCGGCGGTTTCGTAGAGCATCCCGTCCGGTTCGCCGGACGCGTCGCGCCCGATGCGGCCGTCGAGCGGGTCGGGGGTGTCGCGGTCGATGCCCAGTTCGCGCAGCGCGGCGCTGTTGACCCACGCGGAGTGGACGTCGTTGGCGGCGAGGTAGACCGGACGGTCCGGGACCGCCGCGTCGATCAGCTTCCGGTGCGGCGCTTGCTCGCCGAGCGCGTCGAAAAGCCAGCCGCGGCCGAGGATCCGGGGCGCGGCCGGGTCGTCCGCTGCGGCGCGGGCGAGCCGGTGCTGGATGTCTTCGGGAGAGGTGGCGGAGAAGAGGTCCACTTGCTCCAGCGCTTCGCCCATCATGACCAGATGGGTGTGCGCGTCGACGAAACCGGGGAGCACGAAGGCCCCGTCGAGGTCGACCACCCGTGCTTCGATCCGGTCGGCCGCCGCGGTGCTGCCTGCGTATTCGATGGTCTCGCCGCGGACGACCATGGATTCCGCCCAGCCGGACGGGCTCGCGGTGAAGATCCGGCCGCCGCGGTAGTGCACTGGCGTCATCGGGCCACCACCGTCTCCGCCGCGGCGAACGTGCGCCAATCGGCCGCCGTGTTCGGGCTGCCTGCGTGGATCCGCACGGTTCGGGCAGCTGGTTCGAGCACCACGGTGGCCAGCGTGGCCCATCTGTCGCCGAACGAAGCGTCCGCGTCCGGAACGCAGCACAGCTTCGGTTCGCCGGGTTCGGAGCGGAGGAAGGGGACGAGGCCGACGGCGTGCGCGGGCGCCGGGCAATCCTGGAGCCGGGTGGTCAGCAGTGCGTGCCTCAGCTGGGAATCCGGTTCGAAGAGCCCGCGCTTCTCGCGGGCGGCGGCGACGGGGTCGAGAAAGTGATTGGTGTGCACCAGGAAACCTGCTTCGGGGTCGAGGGCGGTTACTCCGGCCGGGCTCAGCTCGGCGCAGACTGCCGTGCCGGGGTCGAGCAGCGTGAAGGCGCCGGACGTGCGGATCGGGGCTGTTCGCAGCAGGTCGAGCGCTTCGGCGATGCTGCCTGCTTCGCCGAGGACGGCCGCGGCCAGCACGTGGACCGGGATGCCCGCGGCGGAGTCGTCCTGGTGGCCCAGGATGGTGAAGAACAGGCCGAGACCGGCGCTGTTGACGCCGATCTTGCCGAGGATGCCGTGTTCGGTGATTCCGGCGAAGGCGTACCGCGTGCCGCGGACTTCCTGCGTGTGCCAGCACTCCGCGAGCTCGATGTGCCAGTCCCAGGTTTGAACGCCGTAAGGGGCGCCGGACTCGGGAACGCGCACGAGAGTGGAGCATTCCGGTTGAGTGCTCGGTGCGGCCGCGATGATCTCGGTGCGTCCGTTGAGCGCGGCCGCCTGCCACTGTCGATCCCGGCGCCTGCGGCGATGCCCGCGATCTCGTCGGCGTAGCGGTTCCGCCACGCGGCGACGTTGTCCAGCAGCCGGAGTGCGTCGGCTCGGATCTGCTGTTCGGTGCGGCCGAGAGTGTCGAACCAGCGCAGGTACAGCTCCAGCGCATCGGTCAGGCCCTCGCGCAGCTGGACGCCGCGAGAAACTCCGCGGGTGTACGGTTCCGGGTCGTTGACGAGCAGGTGCATCGCGTTCCTCGCGGTCGGGGTCAGGCGGTGGCGCGGGGACGGCCGGCGAGCAGGTACACGCCGGCGGAGATCAGCATTCCCGCTGGCAGCGAGAAGTCAATTCCGCCTGCCGCGCTCGCGAGGAACCCGGTGTACATCCCGGGAAGCGCGAGGAAGGAGGCCGAAGCTGCCGCGCCGAGGACGAGGGCGGCGATTCCGGGCCAGTGCACGCCGCCGACGTACCAGAACGGGCCGCCGCGGCGTTCGTCGGCGAGTGCGTGCCCGTCGTAGCGGTTGCGGCGCAGCAGGAGGTCGGTCACGTAGATCGCCATCATCGGGCCGAGCACGACGACCATCAGCTGCATCATGTCGTTGACTGCTTTGAGAAAATCGGACACGAGCAAGGCGTACAGGGTGAGCAGCACGCCGGCCGTGCCGTCCAGCAGAACGCTGCGAGAGCGGCGCAGGCGGACGCCGATCGCCTGCAGCGCGAGGCCGGAGCTGTACACGGTCATCGCGTTGTTGGCGATCGCGCCGAGGATCACCGCGATCAGGAAGATCGGGGTGAACCACGGCGGCAGCACGGATTCCAGCGCGGCTTGCGGGTCGCTCATGTCCAAAGTGGTCGCCGCGAACGCGCCGAGCGCGGTGAACACGATGCTCGGCAGGAAGGCTCCGGCGGCAGTCCATGCGGCGACGGCGAACGGTTTGGTGTCGCGCGGCAGATACCGCGCGAAGTCCGCGCTGTTGTTGTAGGACAAGGAAGCCGACGCGACCAGCGCTACGCCGCCGGCCAGCGCCGCCCACAGCGCGACTCCGTGCAGCGGAGCCGGGGGCTGGTAGCTCCATGCGGTGTGCCGGATCAGGAATCCGCCCAGCACCAGGAAAACCGCGGTCGTCACGATGGCCAGCGGCAGGTAGAGGCGGACGATCACGGAGTGGCCGTAGACGCTGATCACCAGCGTCGCGGCGGCGACCGCGACGATCACGACGACCTTGCCCAGGGTGTTCAGCTCGATGCCGAGCCGCGCGCACAGGCTGAAGGCCGTCACTGAGGCCGCGGACCAGCTCAAGGCCACGTAGCAGACCGAAACGAGCCAGCCGTTCAGGCCGATCACGAAGCGGTTGCCGCGGACGCCGAACATCGCCCGCATGATGACCTCGCTCGGCGCGCCCGCCGCCGGGCCGCTGACCGAGACGAGGCCGACCAGCACCCAGCACAGGTTGCCGGCGACGATCACCGCGAGCGCCTGCGGCAGGCTCAATCCGCTGAGCACCAGCGCGCCGCCGACGACCAGGCTGAGGTAGCTGACGTTGGGCGCGGCCCACACCCCGAACAGGTCCCGGGCCCGGCCGTGCCGTTCGTCGTCGCCGATGACGTCGATGCCGTGGGCTTCCACCCGGGGGCCGCGCCCGGACCTGGGCGGGGGCGGGGCGGATGCGCCGGGCGACACGGGCGGCGTGGCGGGAGCGGTCATGGCGAACCTCCGGGCCGGGGAATCGACTCGGGCCACGGTAAGGACCCAAATCGATTTGGGCAATGCTCGTCCCGCGGCGGGTTCCAAAACGATTTGGGCGAGGTTAGGCTGCTGCGCCATGGCCGGGAAAAGAACGCGGGCGACCATCAAGGACGTCGCCCGCCGCGCCGGGGTTTCGCCGACGACGGTGTCGCACGCCTTCAGCGGGAACGGGACGGTCGCGGCCGAGACCGCGGAGCGGGTGCGGGAGGCGGCGCGCGAACTGGGCTACCGGCCGGACACGGTCGCGCGCGGGTTGCGGTCGAGCAGGCTCGGGGTGCTCGGGCTCGTGGTGCGGCCGCTCGACCCGTCGGACACCGCGTTCCTGGAGGGCGTCGACTACTTCCTGCGGTTCGCCGGATCGGCCGCGCTGGCCGCGGTGGAACGCGGGTACGGCCTGATGCTGGTGCCGGATCCGACCCGGGCCGACGCGCCCGCGGTCGGGCTCGCCTGCGACGGATTCCTGATCACCGAACCGGTCGAGAACGATCCGCTGATCACCATGCTGGACCGCGAATGCGTGCCGTTCCTCGGCGTCGGGCGGGATCCGGCGCGGCCCGCGTCGCCGGACTACCTCGACCTCGGCACCGGGCGGATCGTCGCCGAGGTGCTCGACCACCTGGCCGCGGCGGGTGGCACGCGGGTCGCGGCGGTGCTGGGCACCGATCGCAACGAATGGAACCTGGACGCCGAAAGGGCTTACCTGGACTGGGTTGGCGTTCGCGGGCAGCAGCCGCTGGCGGTGCGCCGCGCGGAGGTCGCGGGGGAGGCGGGCGGCCGCGAGGCGGGAGAGGAGCTGTTCGCGCTGGATTCGCCGCCGGACGCGGTGTACTGCCAGACCGGGCGGCACGCGGCCGGGGTGCTGGCCGCCGCGCGGGCGCGGGGCTTGGCGGTGCCCGGCGACGTGCGCATCGCCTGCGGCGCGGATTCCGATTCCGAGCACACCCGGTCGGGCGTTCCGCCGATCACCGCGGTCGATCTGCGGCCGGTGCGCCTGGCCCGCACGGCCGTGGCGGTGCTCGTCGACCGGGTCGAAGGGATCGAGCCGCCTGTTCCCGGGCCGGCGGAGTACGAACTGATAGTGCGCGGGTCGACCCGGGGACAGGCAGTGGGTTAGCTAGGCGTGCGGGACCGCGCCGACGCGCGAGTCACGCGGCCGCAGAGCCGAAAGCGCCCCGCTGAGCGCGAGCCGGCCGGGGCCGGTGAACGCGAGCAGCAGCAGCGCCCAGCAGAACATCGCGGCCGCTTCGCCGCCGTTCTCGATGGGGAAAAGTCCTTGCGGCAGATGGACGGAGAAGTAGGCGTACGCCATCGACCCCGATCCGATCAGCGCCGCGACGCGGGTCGCGGCACCGAGCAGGACGAGCCCGCCCGCGACGAGCTGGATCAGCGCGGCCCACCAGCCCGGCCAGGCGCCCGCCTGCGCCGTGCCGTGCGCGCCGAGCACTCCGAACAGCGATTTCACGCCGTGGCAGGCGAAAAGGAACCCGACGACGATGCGGAACAAACCGAGCGCGTAATCCTGTGCCGCGTCCAGCCGGTGCATGATGCCTCCACATAGGACGACTCGGGCGGACGGCGGAGACGTCCGTTCGGACACCAGTACCGGTCCGCAGAGTGGTCCAGACCTTTCCTGGACCGGTGTCAAGGTATACCGGTGACCGGAGTCTCCGCGATACCTGCGAAAGTCAGGTTCCGCCCGGTCCGCGGCGTGTGGTAACGGCCGGTGAACGCAGCGGCGTCCGGTTCGGGGAAGCGGCAGGGCCGTTGGGGGGAACGGGGTTTCCGGCGTCTGCCGTCGAGAACGGCGCCGGGCGGCCCGGCCGCGGCTGCGGCGAGTTCCGCGGCGCACGGCGTTCCGGAAACCAAGTCCGGACTTGGTTTCCGGCGCTGTGTCAACGGTTCACAGCGCGACCACGATCTTGCCGTGCACGTGGCGTCCGGCCTGCATCGTCACCGCTTCGCGGATCTGCTCGACCGGAAAGGCCGCGGCGATCGGCACAGTGAGCTCCCCGATGCGGATCGCGCCGGTGATCCGTTCGAGGGCACCGGAATCCGCGTCGAACGCACCTGTCGCACGCACGCCCGGCAAGGCGGGGCCGTCGGCGACGGTGGAGATCCGCTCGGGAGCCACGCCGAGTCCGAGCGCGGTCTCGGCTGTCTCCCTGCCGAACAGGTCGGTCGCCGCGGTGATCCCTTCTGGCGCCAAGGCGCGCACCCGATCCGCGAGGCCGGGGCCGTATGCCACGGGTTCGGCGCCGAGTTCGCGCAGGAAGCCGAATGTGCGCTCGGAGGAGGTGCCGAGCACTCGGGCGCCGGCCAGCTTCGCCAGTTGCACGGCGAAGATGCCCACGCCGCCCGCTGCTCCGCCGATCAGGACAGTGTCCCCGGAGCGGAGCCCGATCGCGGCGAGCGCGGCGGAGGCCGTCAGACCGGCCACCGGGAGCGTGCTCGCCACCTCGTCGCTGATGCCCTCCGGTGTGCGCCACAGCGTCGAGGCGGGAGTTTTGACCAGTACGAAATCGGCGACGGACCGGCCGATCGCGCCCCCGTACACCCGGTCGCCCACAGTGAATCCGGAGGCTTCGGCTCCTGTTTCGTCCACCGCTCCGGCGAAATCGCTGCCGAATCCGGCGGGCAGCGTGATGCCGAACCGCGCCGCCGTTTCCGGCCGGGCGGCGATCTGCCAGTCCATCGGATTCAGCCCGGCGGCGGTGACCCGGACGCGGACCTCGTCCGGTCCGGCGTGCGGCTCGGGCACCTCCTCCAGGCCGAGTGCTTCCGGGCCGCCGAATCGCCGGTAACGGACAGCTTTGCTCATCGGTCGCTTCTCCTCGGGTCAGTGATGGGACTTGGTCTCATCAACCGTACCCGAGCGACGAGACCAAGTCCCGTAGACTTGTCCCATGGCTCGCTGGCAACCGGACGCACCAGGGCGGCTCGCCGCCGCGGCCCTCGACCTGTTCGAGGAACGCGGCTACGAGAACACGACCGTGATCGGGATCGCCGAGCGCGCGGGCCTTACCAAGAGCACGTTCTTCCGGCACTTCCCGGACAAGCGCGAGGTGCTCTTCGGCGAAAGCGCGATGACCGGCCTGCTCGCCGGGGCGATCGCGGCGGCGCCGGCCGCGGCCGGGCCGCTTGAGGCGGTGGCGCACGCCCTGGACGTGCTCGGCCGCGAGGTTTTCGCCGATGACCGGCGCGAGTTCAGCGCCCGGCGGCAGGCCGTGCTGGAGGCCAATCCGGAATTGCGGGAACGCGAAGCGCGCAAACGGATCGGTCTCGTCGATGCGATGACCGAGGCGCTCGAACACCGCGGCGTCCCCGGCCGGACCGCGCGGGTGGCCGCGAAACTGGGTGCGCTCGCCTGGGAGATCGCGCACGACGAATGGATCGCGACGAACGGCGAGGATTTCGCTTCGCTGGTGCGGCAAGTGCTCGCCGAAGTGCGCGAGGTCAGTGCTGCCTGCTGAGGATGCTTGCGGCGGATGCCGCGGGTCACGACCGCGGCGGCCATCCGGATTCGAGCAGCGCGAATACCGACGCCAAAGCGGCGGCGGGATCCGGTGCGGCGCCGGTGAGATCCGGGATCTCCAGCACGAACCGCGCCAAAGCCCGCACGGCCGGGTCGTCGCGAGGTGAGCCGCTTTCCTCGGCCAGCGCGGTCGTCAGGCCGGGTTCGCAGGAATGCCACAGGCGGCGCGCGTACTCGCGCAAGGCGGGCGTCTGCACGATCAGGTCCCGTTTCGGGGCGTGTTCCGGCGGGATGTCCGTCGAGTACGGGCCGCGGGCAGCGAAGAATTTGTGCAAGGCCGCGAGAACCGGTTCGTCTGGGGCGCGATCTCGGACCGCGGCGACGATTCCGGCCCGGCGTTCCGACCCGTCGTCGAAGATCAGCGCGTCCTTGCCGTCCGGGACGTGGGCGAAGAGGGTCGCGACGGAGATGTCGGCCTCTTCGGCGATCTGCGCGACGGTCACCCGGTCGTAGCCGTGCTTCAGGAACAGCCGCAGTGCGACCTCGTCCAGCCTGCGGCGGGTTTCGCGTTTGCGGCGTTCGCGTCGTCCGGTGTTGACCACGACCCGAGGCTACCCCAAAGCTGAAGTAGGTTTAAAGTTGGAATCACTTCAGTTTTAGGAGGATGCCATGACAGTGCTGGTGACCGGGGGCAATGCCGGGATCGGCTACTTCGTCGCGGAGCAGCTGGCCGAGGCGGGGGTGGAGGTGGTGCTCGGCAGCCGGGACGCGGCGAAGGCGGAGGTCGCGCTGCGGGTCCTCCGCGAGCGGGTGCCGGGGGCGCGCGCGTCGTGGGCGCGGCTGGACCTTGCCGACCTGGCGTCGGTCAACGGAATCGAGGTCGGGGGACTCGACGCGGTCGTGCTGAACGCGGGAGTGCGTCTCGAAGGGCCGCAGCGGCGGGAGACCCGGGACGGGCACGAGATGTCGTTCGGGGTCAACCATCTCGGGCATTTCGCGCTGACCGCGGCGCTTCAGGACCGGTTGCGGCCAGGGGCGAGGATCGTGACCATGGGCAGCTTCGCGGCGAAATCGGCGAAGCTCGATTTCGCCGATCTGGAGAGCAAGCGGGATTATCAGCCGAAAACCGCGTACGAACGATCGAAGCTCGCGCAGACGCTCTTCGCGCTGGAGCTGGATCGGCGGCTGCGGGCCGCCGGGAGCAGCAGGCTCAGTGTCGTCGCGCATCCTGGCGGGGCGCTGGACCGCCTGACTCCGGACCGGCCGCCGTTGCACGTGCGGGGCACGAAGCTGAACCTCGCGCGCATTGCCTTGCAGGGCAAGGACGGCGGCGCGCGGCCAGCGGTGCGGGCGGCGGTCGGTCCGGATGTCCACAGTGGTCAGATCTGGGGTCCGCGCGTGTTCGGCCTCAAGGGAAAGCCCCGGCCGGAGCCGGTGCGCGGACCGTACGCGGACGCCGAAGCCGCCGCCCGGGTGTGGGCGGCGAGCGCGGAGCTGACCGGGGTCGAGCCGGTGTTCAGCTGACGTCGATCAGGATCTTTCCGGTGACGCCCTTCTCCGACGCCTCGTGCGCGCGAGCCGTTTCCGCCAGCGGGAACCGGTGCACGGGCAGTCCGTGCTCGGGGCCGAGTCGCAGTCCGCCGTCGCGCAGGGCGGCGTTCAGGTCTTCCGCACCGGCGTGCAGGTGGTCCCATCCGACGGTGTAGAGCACCAGGAACTGGTAGCGGCTGTTGAGGAAGACGTTCTGTCCGAAGTCGACAGTCACGGTTCCGGTGCCGCGGTCGTCGCCGTAGGCCGCGACCACCCCGCGCGGACGGAGAACCGCGGCGTGCAGGGGAGCGTTCACGCCGGCGGCGACCTCCACGATCACGTCGACCCCCTCCGGCGCGATTTCCCGGATCGCCGCGGCGACGTCTCCTTCGGTGTACCGCACGACATGCTGCGCACCGGCGGCGCGCGCGAGTGAGGCTTTGTCCTCGGTGCTGACCGTGGCGATCACGGTCGCTCCGGCCCAGCGCGCCAGCTGGATCGCGGCGTTGCCGACCGCGCCCGCGCCGCCGCTGACCAGAATCGTCTTGCCGGCCAACGCCTTCGGGGCGAGCCGTCGCGGCCCGTCCTCGGCGACGGTGAGCGCGCGGTGCGCGGTGAGCGCCGGGATCGCGAAAGCGGCGCCCTCGTCGAAACCGGACTCGTCGGGGAGCGGGACGAGCCGGTCCGCCGGAAGCACGGTGTACTCCTGCGCGGTCCCGGACGTCGGCGTGTGCGCGGCGGCCAGCAGCAGCCACACCCGGTCGCCCGCGGAGAATCCGTCCACCCCGGCGCCGACCGCGTCCACGACGCCGGCCCCGTCCTGGTTGGGCACGGACAATTCGGCCTCGGCGCCGAAACGGGAGCCGGAGCGCGCTTTCCAGTCGGTCGGGTTGACCGCGGACACGACGATCCGCACGCGCACCTCGCCCGGCCCTGGCTCCGGCACGGCGAGTTCGGACAAGGTCAGCACTTCCGGGCCGCCGAACTGGCGGTAGGTCACAGCTTTCACCCTCGATGCAATTCACCGGCGGGCGCGGCTATTCCCGCCGGGCGGGTCAGCGTCCGGCGAGTCGTGCGATGACCGGGGTGAAGTGTTCGAGGAAGGTGCCGTTCACGCCGGCAGTACGGCGCTCTGGGTTCTTTGCGATGGTGTTGTGGCCGGCGGGTCGTGGCGGCCGGGTCAACATCCGGCGAGCCGTGCGATCACGGGGGCGAAGTCTTCGAGGAAAGCCCCGTTCACGCTGTAGTACGAGACCCCGAGTTCCTCGCGCCGCCGCTGCAGCTCCTCGGCCATCGCGGCCGGTCCGCCGCGCAGCAGGGTGAGCGAGTCGTGCTCGACGAGGGTTTCGATGTCGTGCCCGATGAAACCGCGGATCCACGGCGGGATCTCTTCCCCGACGACGAAAATGTTCATCGCCAGCTCGACCTGCCTGCCGCCCGCCGCCGAGCGGATCTCGGCGGCGTGCTCCGCGGCCTCGGCACGCGTCGCGAGGACGCTGCCGGCGAGGGTGACGATGTCCGCCCGTTCACCGGCCAGCCGCCGGGCTTTCGGCCCGCCCGCGGCGACCATCACCGGCGTGTGCGCGTCGCCGTCGAGACGGCGCAGGTGCGAGATCGTGTCCGACACCTGGGCCAGCCGCTCCGGGCCGGTGCCATAGGGCAGGCCCAGTTCGGCGGCGGCTTCGCGCATCGGCGGGATCCCGGTGCCGATCCCCATCTCGAACCGGCGGTCGGTGAGCACGCTGAGGCTGTGCGCCTCCCACGCGGCCGCGCGCGGCGTGCGCAGCGGGCTGGCGAAGACGAACGTCCCGACCCGCAGTTCGGTGGTCACCGCCGCCGCGACCGCCAGCGAGGCGGTCGGGGTCGGGAGATGGAGATTGTCCGGCGACAGCAGGGTCGAATATCCGAGCTCCTCCGCGCGGCGGGCCGTTTCGCGCCATTTCGCGCCGCCCTCCTGCGCCGCCGCGACGACCCCGAACCGAAATGTGTTTCCCGCCATGGCACCAGAAAACCACGGCTGCCGCACTCGCGCCAGCAACTGCGGCAGCCGGGCGGGTCAGCCGCGCTGGTACTGCTCCCAGGTCAGCTTCGGGTTGACCGCGGGGCCGTCGTCCTTGCCGTGGTCGGCGAGGCCGTTCTGCCCGAGGTAGTACCCGCCGACCTGGTGCTGCGCGCCCGAGGACAGATCCGGATCGTTCACCGCGATCGCGTGGATGTGGTAGCCCCAGTCGCCCTGGGAGGGCGTGCGCACCCAGGCCGCGAACCCGACCTTCCGGAGGTCCTTGGCGAATTCGACGCGGGTCCCCGAGGACATGTTCGCCACCGAAACGTCGAAAGCCCCGCCGCCGTCGTGCGTTCCGGCCGACGCGCCGACGCCGCCCGGGTTGTACGAACCCTGGGTGAGGCCGACGTCCTTGCCGAACAGCTTCTCCGCCGCCTGGAGCATGGCCTTGGTGCGCGTGTTCAGCGTGACGCCGTGATAGGTCACGTGGCTGCCCGCGGACACGACGTTCGACACCGTGTACGTGCCGGAGCCGAGCTTCTCCAGCGACGTCTTGCCGGGCAGGCCGGACGCGTCGATTCCGGTGTAGCCAAGGGACTTCTGGTACTTCGAGTAGGCGTCGATCGTGGTCGTGCCGAAGTAGCCGTCGACGTACTTGGCCTCCAGCAGCCCCTTGGCCTGCAGCGCCTTCTCGACCAGCAGGACGCTGTCGTGCGCACCCGGCGTCTGCGTGCTGTCGGCGCGCTGCGGGTCGATCTGGGCCGCGAGCAGCACGGCCTCCATGTTCGCCGCCGGCAGCGCCGCGGCTACGCCCGGAACGGCGACGGCGACCGTGGCCGCCGCCGCGGCTCCGGCGGTGAGCACTGCGAGTTTCCTGAGCATCCGTGTCCTCCCGGTCCTGGTCGGTCCGGGCCGAGCATCGCCGAGCGGGATACACGGGACGTACAAATGCGGCTTGGCCTCACTCCAGCCACTCGGTGACGAACCGGTCGTTCTCGTGGATGTGCACCGCCTCGTACGGTCCGGGACCGAGGGAAACGAATTTGTGCGGCGTGTCCGCCGGAGCGACGAGCACCTCCCCGGCGACGCCTTCGCGCTGCTCGTCGCCGATGGTGAACAACGCGCGCCCGCGCTGGATGACGAAGGTTTCGCGGTAGGGGTGCCGGTGCAGCCGCGGTCCGGTGCCGGGCTCGGTGGCGTATTCGCGGATGACGGAGACGCCGGAGCCGACCTCGTAGCCCTCGACGTTCCGGGTGGCGGGTTCTGTCATGCCCGTCGAGGCTAGCCGCCGGACGCGCGCGGCGAGCACGGGAAGCGCGGCGGGTATGAGGCGTGCCTCCGGTCGGATGTCTGTCCGGTCGAAACCGGCCAGATCTCTGTCATCCGGTTGACCTCGCCGCCCGCGAGCCGGAAAGGTCGGACAACACGAGGTCTGGGAGGTGCCGTGCGGTACTCAGTCGTGGCAGCGTTGGCGACGGCAGCGGTCGTCGGAGCGGGAACCGTTGCGGCGGCCGCGCCGCAGACGCCGCTCGTAAGCGACCCGGCGGCGTACGTCGATCCGCTCGTCGGCACGGGACGCGGCGGCAGTTCGGTCGGCGAGATCAACAACTTTCCCGGCCCCGCCGCACCGTTCGGGATGATGCAGTTCTCGCCGGACACCGACGGGTCCTACGCCGGCTACCAGTACCACAGCGACAAGATCCGCGGCTTCAGCCTCGACCACGCGTCGGTCGGCTGCAACGCGTTCGGCGACGTCCCGATCCTGCCGATCACCGGCGACGTCGGAGCGAATCCGTGGGACCGCGTCGAGCGCTTCACCCACGACGGCGAGCAGGCCGAACCGGGCTATTACGCCGTCACGTTTCCCGATTCCGGCGTGCGTACCGAGCTGACGGCGACTACCCGCACGGGGATGGCGGCCTTCGCCTTCCCGGCGGGGCAGAACGCGCAGGTGCTGGTGAAGGGCGGCGCGAGCCTGGCGGGCAACTCGGCGGCGGGGCTGCGGATCACCGGCGACCGCGAGGTCAGCGGCCAGGCGACGACCGGCCATTTCTGCGGAAAGCCGAACAAGTACACCGTCTACTACGACATCGCCTTCGACCGCCCGTTCACCGCGCACGGCACCTGGGACGGCAAGACCGTCCAGCCGGGCAGCGACCAGGCCGACGCGCCGAAAGCCGGGGCGTACCTGACGTTCGGCGACGCCGGCGTGGTCCACGCCAAGGTCTCGATGTCCTATGTGGACGTTCAGGGCGCGAAGAAGAACATGGCGCCCGGCTGGGACTTCGCCGCGATGCGCGAGCACACGAAGGACGCCTGGCGCGACGCACTCGGCCGGATCCGCGTGGCGGGCAAGGACTCCGCGCAGCTCAAAACGTTCTACACCGCGCTCTACCACGGCCTGATGCACCCCAACACGTTCAACGACGCCGACGGCCGCTACCTCGGCTTCGACAACCGGATCCGCACGCTCCCGCCCGGGCGCTCGCAATACGCCAACTTCTCCGACTGGGACACCTACCGCTCGCTCGCGCCCCTGCACGGCATGCTGTTCCCGAAGGAAGCCAGCGACATGGCGCAGTCGCTGACCAACGACGCGGTCCAGGGCGGCTGGTGGCCGCGCTGGCCGATGGCCAACGGCTACACCGGGCAGATGACCGGCGACAGCTCGGTCGCGCTGCTGTCGAGCCTCTACGCCTTCGGCGCTCGCGACTTCGACGTCAAGACCGCGCTGAAGTACCTGGTCAAGGGCGCGACGTCGGTGGACGAAACGCCGGGCGCGTACCAGGAACGCCGGGGGATCGCGGACTACCTCGCCCGCGGCTACCTGCCCAACAACGACGCCTCCCGCGGCGACCACGCGCGCGTCGGCGCCTCGATCACGCTGGAATGGGCGATCGACGACTTCGCCATCGCGCAGTTCGCCGGCGCGATCGGCGAGCGCGGCGTCGCCCGCGACTTCGCGAAACGCGGCCAGAACTGGCAGCACCTGTTCAACCCGGCGACCGGCTACCTCCAGCCGCGCGGCCAGGACGGCCGGTTCCCGGACGGCCCGGCCTACCAGCCGCCCGCGCCCGGCACCTTCGGCCAGGACGGTTTCGACGAGGGCAACGCCGCGCAGTACACCTGGCTCGTGCCGCAGGACACGGCCGGGCTGGTGACCGCGATGGGCGGTCCGGCCGCGGTGTCCGCGCGGCTCGACACCTTCTTCCAGAAGCTCAACGTCGGCCCGAACGAGCCGTACATGTGGGCGGGCAACGAGCCCGACTTCGGCGTCCCCTGGCTGTACAACCACGTCGGCCAGCCGTGGAAGACCCAGGAGGTGGTGCGCCGGATCGCGACCACGCTGTTCAGCGCGACGCCGGACGGCGAGCCCGGCAACGACGACCTCGGCGCGCAATCGTCCTGGTACGTCTGGGCCGCGCTGGGGCTCTATCCGCCGACTCCCGGCACGCCTGATCTCACCGTGCACAGCCCGCTGTTCGAGCGCGCAGTGCTGACCCTGCCCGGCGGTCGCACGCTGGACATCCGCGCGCCGGGAGCTTCGACGACCACGCAGTACGTCCACGGCCTGGCCCTGAACGGGCACCGGTGGGATCGGACGTCGTTGCCGCAGAGCCTGGCGCGGGACGGCGGGCGGCTCGACTTCGCGCTGTCCGCGCAGCCGGACCGGAACTGGGCGGCGACCACACAGCCACCCTCCTACCGGGACGGCGAGGAACCGTTCGTCGGCTCGGCGGCCAACCAGGTGACCGTCGAACCGGGCGGCTCCGGCACCGTCGCGGTGAACGGCCAGCGGCTCGGCGGGCACCCGCGTTCGCTGACCGTCTCGACCTCGGCACCGGCCGGGATCACCGTGTCCGGACCGCGTTCGGTGCGGCTCGACAGCCGAACCGGCGGCGGGAAAACGGAACTGACCGTGACCGCGGCGGCGGGCACTCCCGCGGGTTACTACGAAGTGCCGGTGACCTTGCGCGGAGCCGGACATTCGGTTTCTTCCTCGGCAATTGTGGTCGTCGCGCCGAAGGGAAGCCTGGCCGGCGCGTTCGGCAATGCCGGAATTTCCGACGACGGCGACGGCGGTTCGGCGAATTTCGACGGCGCCGGGAACAGCTATTCGCGGAAAGCGCTGGCGGACGCCGGTCTCGCTCCGGGTTCGACCGGACACGCAGCGGGCACGACGTTCGTCTGGCCCGCCGCGCCGTCCGGCCGCCCGGACAACGCGGTGCCGTCCGGGCAGAAGCTCGATCTCGGTGGAACTCCGGCGGGCCGCCTGCTTTTCGTCGGTTCGGCGACGAACGGGGACCATCGCGCAACCGCGGCCGTGGCGTTCACCGACGGCACGACGGCGACCGCCGATCTTTCGTTCGGTGACTGGGTGTTGCCGGGAGGAAAAACCGAACCAGTGTTCGGCAATACGCTCGTGGCCCGCGCCGCGTACCGGAATCAGGCCGGCGGCCAGGGAAGCGGCGCCTCGGTTTACGCGACCTCGCCGCTGGAAATCCCGGCCGGAAAGAAGATCGCGACAGTGACGCTCCCGGTCGATCCGGACCTCCACGTATTCGCCCTCGGTCTCGGGTGAGCTTGTCAAGCGGGATTCCCAGGGTGTGATCTGTTCGCGGGTTCCGGAATTTCCCGGCCCTCTTCGTCGTAAGTGACTGGCGTGCTCACGACGAAGGGGAGTGGCGTGAACGAAACACGCGAAGCGCCGAATGCCGGGAGCCAGCTGAAGCTGGTGCTCGTGCTGGGCGTTCTGGTGGCACTGGGGCCGCTGTCCATCGACATGTACCTGCCGGCTCTGCCGGACATCACCCGCGAACTGTCGACGACGGAGTCGACGATCCAGCTGACCCTCACCGGAACGGTGCTGGGGCTCGGACTGGGCCAGCTGATCGCCGGCCCGCTCTCGGACGCGATGGGGCGGCGCATCCCGCTCGTAGTGGGAAGCGCGATCCACGTGCTCGCGTCGCTGCTGTGCCTGGTGGCTCCGACAGTCGAGCTGCTGAGCGCGGCGCGCGTGCTGCAGGGGCTGGGCGCCGCGGCAGGCGCGGTGCTGGCGCTCGCCGTCGTGCGCGACCTCTACACCGACCGCGCCGCGGCGAAACTGCTGTCCAAGCTCATCCTGGTGATGGGCGTGTCCCCGGTGCTGGCTCCGACGCTCGGCAGCGCGCTGCTGGCGTGGACGCACTGGCGCGGGGTGTTCGTGGCGCTCGCCGCGATCGGGCTGGCGAGCGGCGTCGCGGCGGCACTGGCGCTGCCGGAGACCCTGCCGCCCGCGCGGCGGCAGCCGTTCAAGGTCCGGGCGACCGTGCGGTCCTACCGGACCCTGTTCGCCGACCGCTCGTTCGTCGGGCTGGTGCTGGTGGCCGGGTTCGCGATGGCCGGGCTGTTCGCGTTCGTCAGCGGCGGGTCGTTCGTGTTCCAGCAGCAGTACGGGCTCGACCAGCAGCAGTTCGGCCTGATGTTCGGGGCGAGCGCGGTGTGGCTGATCGCCGCGACGCAGGTCAACGCCCGGCTGATGAACCGGTTCGAACCGCACCAGGTGCTGCTTTTCGCGAGCGTCGCGGCGGGGGCCTCGGCGGCGGTGCTGCTGGTGACCGCGCTGACCGGCTTCGGCGGCATGTTCGGCGTCGCGGTACCGGTGTGGGTGGTGCTGTTCTTCGCCGGGCTGATCCTGCCGAACGCGCCCGCGGTCGCGCTCGACGCGCACGGGGACAACGCGGGAACGGCGGCGTCGCTGCTGGGCGCGGTGCAGTTCGGCGTCGGCGCGGCGGTCTCGCCGGTGGTCGGCCTGCTGGGCAACAACGCGGTCGCGATGGCCACGGTGATGTTCGGCGGACTGGTGGTGTCCGGGCTGGTGCTGTGGCTGGTCGCACGGCCGTGGCAGGGCCGGGAGGCCGAGCCGGAGGTGCTGGCAGGCACCCGGGTGCCGGTGGCGGTCGAGTAGGGCGAGTCGTGAGTGGCGGTCCCGGTGAGAACCGGGACCGCCACTCACGACGGCTCACATGCTGCGGAGCACCGAGACGACCACGCCGAGCACGGTGGCCCGGTCGCCGTCGAGCACGTCGTAGGCCGGGTTGCGGGGCTCAAGGTAGACGTGCCCGTTGCGGCGGCGGTAGACCTTCACCGTCGCCTCTTCGTCGATCATCGCGGCGACGATCTGGCCCGAATGCGCCTCGGGCTGCTGCTTGACCACGACGATGTCGCCGTCGCAGATCGCCGCGTCGACCATCGAATCGCCGCGCACGCGCAGCCCGAAAACGGTGCCGCGGCCGGTGAGCCCGCGCGGCAGCTGCAGAACGTCGTCCACGTGCTCCTGCGCGGAGATCGGCGTGCCCGCCGCGATGTCGCCGACCACCGGCACCGGCACGGAGTCGCCGCTTTCGCGCGAGGGGAGGTCGCCGAGGAAGGCGCGCACGTCGATCGGCCGGGACATGGTGGAGCTGCGGCGCAGGAAACCCTTGTCCTCCAGCGCGGCGAGATGCTTCGACACCGAGGACGTCGACCGCAGCCCGACCGCTTCGCCGATCTCGCGCGTGCTCGGCGAGTACCCGTGGCTGCCCACCCAGTCCCGGATGGTGGCGAGGATGTGCTGCTGCCGCTCGGGCAGGGCCGAAGCGTCGAGATGGTCGAAGACGTCGTCGTAGGCGGTCACCGGCCGATCGTAGAGGGCGTCCGGGCCGGTCGCCGGGGGCGGGGGCGTTGTTCCGGCAGTTGTTCCACTGTGGACTGTGGATGCGCTTGGTAGAGTCTTCCCTCCGGAGGGTGACGAAGGGGGACGGGAATGACTCAGCCGAAGATGCCGGGGATCGGCATCGCGGTGGCGGTGTTGCTCGCGCTGCTGGAGATCTACGCGGCATACAGAGGCGTCCGGTTGGCAGGCTACATCGTGGGCGGCAGGAGCAACGTCAGCGTCTCCGATTGCCTGTCTGCGGCCTCCCTGGTGCTGGCGATCGTGGTGCTCGTCGGCGTCGCGATGATTTTCGCGCGGCGGCAATCGGCCGGCCGGATTCTGCTGTGGGGCGCTCCGGTGCAGCTCCTGTGCGCGCTCGTCGGGGTGATCCTTTCCCATACCTGGTGGGAGAGCGTCGCGTTCGCGGTGATGACGGTACTGGCGGTGGTGCTGTGGCTGCCCGCGGTGTCGGCGAAGACGCCTCCGCCCATGGGATACGGGATGCCTTACGGGACACCGGTTCCGGGGATGCCGCAGTACCCGGGGCAGCAGTATCCGCAGCAGTACGGCGCTGCGGGAATGCCGCAGCCGTACCCGCCGCAACAGCCTTGTCCGCAGCAGCCGATGCCGGGGCGATGGCCCGCCTCCGGCCCGCCGCGGCAGGGCTGGCCGGGCCGGTGATCACTGCCCCGCGAAGTGCCGCTGCTCGTCGGTGACCTCCGCGAGCAGCCGCTTGAACTCCGCGTACTCGCCCCGGCCGAGCCGCTGGGCGTGCCGGTCCTCGATCCCGGCGAGAACGCGGGTCGAGGCCGCGATCATCGCCTGCCCGCGTTCGGTCGGGCAGACGAGTTTCGCGCGCCGGTCGGCCGGGTCGGGGCGGCGTTCGACGTAGCCGAGCGCCGCGAGTTCGTCGACCATCGTGCCGATGACCTGCTTGCGCCGTCCGGACAGCCGGGACAGCTCGGTCGCGCGGGCGCCGTCCGGGCCGAGGTAGGCGAGCACCGCGCCGTGCCGGGGGCTCAGATCGCCGAAACCCTCGGCGGCCAGCGCGGTGAACAGCTCCCGCTGCACCGCGAACAGCAACCGCCCGGCGAGCATGCCGAGGTCGGGGTGCGCGGGCATCCGGGGGTCGGGCACGGCGGAGATCGTAGCGCGGGGTCAGGACCGCCGGGGAAGCACGCAGAATTCGTTGTCTTCGGGGTCTTTCAGCACGATCCAGTGGTCGTTTTCCGGATTTTCCACGACTCTCGCGCCGAGGGTGACGAGACGGGCCGCCTCGTCGCGCTGGTGCACGGTGTCCGGCGCGATGTCCAGGTGCAGCCGGTTCTTGCCGGTCTTCCCCTCGGGAAGTTGTCATCAAGAAGTAACCGGGTGACGATGGGGCTATGACCAGCAAGGATGCACCTTCGACCAGGTACGTTGCACTGTATTGCCGGATTTCTGTGGACCGGGCGGGTCGCCGGGAGGGTGTGCAGGCGCAGGAACGCTGGGGCCGCGCGTACGCCGCAACACGCTGGCCGGGCGTGCCGGTCGTGGTGTTTGCGGACAATGACCTGTCTGCGGCCGCCGACGATGTTGTCCGTCCCCAATACGAGCGGTTGCGCGAAGCGATCGAACGGGGAGAGGTTGCGCACCTGTGGGCGGTGGAGCAGTACCGCATCGAGCGCCGCGAGATTCAATGGTTTGAGTTGGCGGCTTCGCTGGACGCGGCAGGAGTCGCGGAACTGCACACCGACCGGGACGGCATCGTTCGCATCCGCGATGAAGTCGCTGGCATCAAAGCTGTGCTTGGCGCAGCCGAGGTGCGGCGGCTCAAAAGCCGGGTCAATGACATGCTGGCGGAAAAGGCAGCGCTGGGCGAACCGCCGGGCGTCCGCCCGTTCGGCTACAAACATGCGAAGAGAAAAGACGGCTCTAAGACGTATGTGCAGGTTCCGGAGCAGGCGGCGGC
Organism: Amycolatopsis sp. M39; assembly: GCF_001651785.1. NCBI lineage: Bacteria > Bacillati > Actinomycetota > Actinomycetes > Pseudonocardiales > Pseudonocardiaceae > Amycolatopsis > Amycolatopsis sp. M39. The sequence goes on along the minus strand of NZ_LWSF01000034.1, from coordinate 82,593 downwards.
GATTCGCCAGGCCGCTGAGTGGGTGCTCTCCGGCTGGTCGTTGGCGAACATTGCCGCAGAGCTGAGCAAGCAGGGCTTGCGCGGTGCTCACGGCGGGACGATTCGCCCTGGCGCAGTGCGGAACTGGGTCACTCTTCCCACGGTGGCGGGACACCGGGTTTACCGGAATTCGATTGTGGGTCGAGGAAATTGGGAGCCGATTTTGGATGAGGATACCTGGCAAGCGTGCAAGCTTAAGCTGTCTCAGCCTCGCCGGGTCAGGCGCGCGGATGGAAAGGGAACGTATCCGGTAACCGAGAGGCACAAGGGTAATGCGACCGGACGCAAGTACCTGTTGACGGGCGGCCTGGTGGTGTGCGGGGTGTGTGGGGCGCGCCTGACCGGATCGCCCAAGCAAATTAAGAAACGGCGGGTTCCGTATCTGACTTGCCATCCCAACGTCGGAGGCAAGGGATGTGTTGGCATCTTGCTGAATGAAACCGAAAAATTTGTGCTCGACAGCTTGTGGGCAGAACTGGACAAGCCCGAGTTCTTGCAGTCGATCGCGGCGGACGAGCATGGTCCGCGCCGCGAGGCCATCACCAAAGAACTGGACGGCTTAGAGCGTCAACGCCGCGAGTTGGCGGCGATGTGGGGCACGCCGGGCACGTTGACGTCGGGCGAGTGGCAGGAAGCGCGGGACGCGATCGCGGCGAATGAGCAGCGTTTGCGAACGGAGCACGCGACGTTGCCGCCCAAAGCGGTGGACGTGGACATTGATGCCGTGCGCCGGGCGTGGCCGGACATGACATTGGACGAACAGCGGGAGTTTCTGCGGATGTTCATCGAGAAGGTGACGGTGGTTCCTGCGCTCCCTGGTCGGCCTCGCGTTTATGACTCGGACCGGGTGAAAATCAAGTGGCGGAACTTGCGGCAGACCACGGCGGCGGAGGACTCCGATTGAGCCGCCAGCGGTGCAGGCCAGACGACAAGAGCCCCGGCAACCCATGGGTTGCCGGGGCTCTGATGTGTTCAGGGTCGCTTGTCGGGCGTGGGGGTGGCTGCCTTGCCTGTCTGGTCATGGGGCCGTCCGGTCTGACGTGCCAGGGCTAACCGCACGATGCGCGCAGCTCGCCCGAGCGTGATGGGATCGTCAAGGGCACGGGTCGAGTGGGTCTGTCCGGGGGCGACCGTGCGGGCTGATCTGTCCGTCATCGGCGCTTTGCCTCCGTCCTCCCGTCTTCGGGGAGGGAGTGCGAGCGTGCGATCTCTCCGCCCTGTTTCTCGGGGCTTTGGGGGGTGTTCCGGCGGGTGCGCTTGCGCCTCCCCGAGTCGCGTTCTCCCTGTTCAGATGGGGGAGTTGGGGCATTTCGGCGACCGGGGAGAACTCCCCGGCTCCCCGTGTCTTCCCCGCTCTCTTCCCCGCCTTCCCGGTCCTCCCGTGCAGCGAGCGCAGAGGCGACGTCACCGGCGCGGATGACCATGATTCCGTGCGATTTGGCCGGGGCGAGGCCGTAGTCCGCGAGAGCGGCGGAGAGGTCGGTCAGGGTCCATCCGTCGTACTCGTCGGGGTTGTGGGCGATGAGCCGGGCAAGGACGGTTTGCGTGCGTACTCGCGCCTCTCCGGCGCACATGTCCGCGATGTCGGCGAGGTGATCGGCCGGTTCCGGCGTCTCGTCTTCCGCCCTGGCGGTGAGGGCGACCGGCCGCCCGTGTTCGGCCAGCAGCGCCATTGCTCGGGCGATGACCGGGGTTACCAGGTCGGTTCCGTCCTCAAAGGTCACGTAGAAGGTGCGGACCAGTTCCCACGGCTCGTCGGTGATGCCGACCGCGACACAGGTTCCCCGGTCGGTCTTCATCCTCAGTTCGGTTGCGCGGATGCCCGCCCGGTACCGGCCCGCGCCCAGCAGCCCGTCATTGGCGATGTGGTCGGCCACGGCGAACGCGACCCCGCACGAGACGTTGCGGGTGATCTCCTTGGGAATGCTGTCTTTTGTCGGCGACTGGGTGGCCAGCAAGAGGATGATTCCGTACTTGCGGCCGCGTTTGATCAACCGGACGGCCAGTTCTTCGGCTTGCTTCCCGTGTTTCTTGTGCTGGAACAGTTCGTGACACTCGTCGATGGCGAGGATGAGCGGGTGCAAGCCCAGCGCCGGGCGGTCGGCGAGTTTGCGGGAGACCTTCGGCGGCTGCCCCGGCTGAGCGCCCAGTGTCCGGCCGCGCCGTTCCATCTCCTCTGTGAGGTCCCTCAACGCTTGGACGGCGTCGGCGGCGACTGAGTCGTCCATCCCCATCCGATAGCGGCTCAGGCGCGGTTTCAGGGGCTCGAAATCGGGACTCTCGCCCATCACGAACACCTGCAGTTCGGCGGTGGGGTCCAACGCGGCGCCGAGCAGCAGCGTCCGCATCGCCGCCGTCTTGCCCTGCCCCGGTCGCCCGCCGATCAGCCAATTGGCTTCCAGCAAGGGCGCGTTCACGACCAGGCCGCGCTGGGTCAGCCCGAACGGCACGCCCTCGAACACGTCCGCCGTGCCCTCGTGCAACAGCGGCCAGTCGCCCGCACCGCCTTGCAACGTGCCCTTGTCCGCGACCCAGAGGTCAAGCACTCCGTCTTCATCGCCCTTGGTGGGCCAGGTTTCCAGCGACGCGCGCCCGAGGTTCGCGGCCAGCGTGGGGCGGCGGTCGGCGACCATGTCGGCGGTCACCCCGAGCGGCATCCGGATCCGGGCGAACGTGCCGTCTCCGTCCGTCCGGGGAGGGATGGGGTAGACCAGTTCCCCGCCGTTCTTGAAAAACGCGTTCATCGGCGCTATGCCGAGATGCGCCAGCGCCCGGGAGATCATCCGGTCGTCCACCCACGAATCCGCGTCCGCCCGGTCCGGCTGAGTCAGCCAGCCCGCGCCGGGCGTGCGGTCGCGTCCTTCCCACACCGCCGCCGCGATCCAGCCGAGCGGGCCGAGAATCACCAGCCACGACACCGTGAACCGGACCGCCGCCGCACCGAAGTCCCGCACCTCGTAGACCGTGACCAGCCAGCCGGGCATGCCCGCCCGATCGAACAGCATCTCGACCAAGGCGAGCAGGACCAGCACCACCGTGAGCACGGCCGCGCTGATCACGGTGCGGCGCAACCCGATTCCGAGTTTCGCCCATCGTGCTTTGGCGTCGGCGCGGATGGTTTCCTGTGCTTCGCGGCGTGCTTGCGCGTCGCCGGACATCCGGGCTTGGCGCGCGTCGCTGCGGAGGTCCGCGTAGGTGGCCCATGTCCAGGCTTTGGCGATCCAGCGGCCGTGTCCGCGCAGCAGGAACCACAGCAGCCGCATCACGTCCGCCGGGAGTTTCCGCGCCCGGTAGGCCAGCAGGCCCCGCCACCGTGCCACGCGACCGGACTCGCGCACCCGCCCGATGAGTCGTCCGGTGCAGTCGATGAACGCCCGCCGCACCACCGCCACCGGCCGCCGGTCCGCCGTCGCTCCACTGTCCTCGGCGGTCACGATCTCTCCGTCGTATATCTTCGGCACCAGCTCGCCCGCGTGGTCGTGCGGGTTCTCCGAGGTGTTCATCGCTCACCCCCGTCGTCGGCGTCGAGGGCGGCGGCCAGCCGGGAGGACAGGCCGCGCGAACACCCGGTGACCTCCCGCACCCACGCCGGGGACACGGTCACCTCCGGCGTCCGCACCTTCCGGGCGAGGGCGAGATATTCGGCGAACGACGTCCGGCGCCGACGGCCGGACGCGGCGCCCGCTGAAACTCCCTGGTCGGAGGCAGGTTTTTTCGGCCCGTCCGCAGCCGGCGACGTCGCCGCGGATGTCGCCGGCATTAGGCCGATCGTGGCCGGGCGCGGCTGGCCACGATCGGCGGACGCTCCCGGTTCCGGCACCGACAAGCACCGCTCCGGCCCCGGCGCCGACGGGCGGCCCGCCGAGACCGCCGCCGCGGACTGTGCCGCGCCGAGCTTGTCTCGCAGGTCGGTGACCGCTTCGGCGGCGACGAACACGACCAGCGGCGGCACCGAGTGCAACACCACCCCGGCGGGGCTCCCGGCCGTGAACGCCTCCCAGGTGTTCATGACGTAGGTGGCGGTGAGCGTGAACCACTTCGCCGCGCGCACCCACCGGCCCGTGCGGACTCCGTGCCGTGCGGTGACTTGTTCTGCCCGCAGGATGGACAGCAGCACCACCGACACCATCGGATCCAGCAGCCACGCCGTGCACCACGGCAACGACCATGAACGCGCGCCGTTCGCGGCGAACTGCTGAACGTTGGTCATCGTGAACGCCAACCCGAGCAGCACGCCCGCCCAGCACAACCGATCCACTTGTACGGCAACCCGTTCGACCGATTCGGCCCCGTTCATCGGCGACCACCCCGCCGCGTCTCCCGCCGGAAGTCCACAGCGGTCACCGTGAGCGCCCGGACCAGCGTGTAAGAGGAGAACAGCGCGGGCAGGCCGAGCGCCGCGACCCGCAGCAGCCACGGCGCCCCGGGGTAGGTGAACGCCAGCCACTGCACCCCGGTCAGCACCGCCGCGCCGACCACGACACGGCCCGCGAGAGACAGCAGCCGGGCACTCGCCCGCGCGGCGTCCGCCGCCCGGCGGGCACGGCGAGCGGACGCACGCCACACCCACAACACCAGCAGCGCCACACCCAGCGCCGCGAACAACACGGTCGGAGAGACGTTCATGAACGGCCCCCGTCCCGGCGGTGCCGCCATACCGGGTAGAGCGCACGCCGATCCGTGTCTGGCAGCGCGCCCCACACCCCGACTGTGTCCGGTCCCGCAGTACGCAAGTCCAGTTCACGGCACTCATCGATCACAGGGCAGCCCGCACACATGCGAAACGCCAGTTCCCGGTCAGGGGTAGCTTCGCCGGACAGTCGGGGCACGTCAGACCGGTCGAATGCCCAGAAGCACAGGCCGTCCCGGGTCACCACTTCGTTCAGAACGTCGTCCGGCGTCGTGGCGTACCGGTCGAGTTGGGCAGCCATCTCCTTGTAGTCGTAATCGGTCATCGCGCACCGCCGTCAAGCACACGCCGGAGTTCGGCGGCGGAGATCACCAGCCGGGAGCGCCGACGCTCCGCGCGGAGCGTGCCAACCCGGATTGCGCGACGTACCTCGTTGGGGTCGATGCCGAGAATCCATGCCGCATCGGCCAGAGAGTGGAACGCCGGTCGACCGGCGTCAGGAAGGTTCTTAGTCATGAGTTGAGTCCCTTGAAAGCAAGAACGATGATTTAAGCTGAATTAATGCGCTTATTTAGGCGCACAAAGGCAAGAGAATGGTCCGAATGCGCGACGCGGTGCCGATCTTGGGCGTCGCGGATTCCGTCAAGCGCTAATGTCGGCGCTGAGGCGGACCACGGAGGAATGGGTGTCGGAAGACTGGGCGGCGGTCGCGAGGACCATCAACGAGCGCGTGCAGGAACTCGGATGGAAACAACGCGAGCTGGCTGAACGCTCGCAGGTCTCGCAGGCGATCGTCCGCGAAATCCAGAACCACACCGTGGAACGCAAGCGCAGTGACCGGACGCTCGAAGCGCTGGCCTTGGCTCTCGGCCTGCACCCGCAACACCTGCTTGCCGTGTTGCACGGCCGCATCCCGCCAGCTCTTGGGCAGCCGCGCGAGGACATGGAAGATGCCGTGTCGGCACGGCTTGCCGTCATCGAGCGCCGTCTTTCCGAGATCACCGACCAGCTCGCCGCGCTGCGGGCAGACGTCGCCGACGCACTGAGCCGGCCGGGCGAGCAGTAGGCACCCGATGTCCATGGGTGCCGAGTGCCTAAACAGCCGGAGCGCCGTGGCGATTTCGTTTGCGTTCATGCCCCAAGGAAACGGCAGCAAAGGCCGTTTCCGCAGATGGCTGAGGTTAACCGCGGCCCCATTAACTGCAATTAACTACGCAGGTCAGAGCGGTTATCCGCGAAAGGTCTCAGATGGCTGAGACAAGGCTCCAAGCCGTCCGCAGGCATCTCGGCTACAAAGCTGACGACGTCATCAAAATGCTGCTGCGTCGCGCCGACGCACTTGCCGTTCCCGTGATGTCCGCGACCAGTCTCAAGACCAAGCTGTCGCGCTGGGAGAACGGGAAGGAAGCGGTCAGTCAGCCGTACCGCCGTCTCTTCCGCGACGTCTACGGCCGCACCAGCGAAGAACTCGGCTTCCCGCAGGAGGAAGCGAACGACGAAGCGGACGAACTGATCTCCAGGCTTGCGCAGGCCCGCTCCGTTGACGCCGAAACCGTGGAAGTCTTCAAGCGGCAGGTAGAGCAAGCGCGGCACGTTGACCGACGGTTCGGCGGCGTAGCGCTGCTCGATCAGCTGCGCAGCAATATCGAGCAGCTTCAAGGCTTCCTCGGTTTCAGCACGACGAACGGACAGCGCCAGGCATTGGCGGGCGTGCTGACCGAGGCGTCGGCACTGGCTGGTTGGGAAGCGCTCGACCGTAACGCGATCCGGCAGGCTTGGGAGCATCACGAAACGGCCAAGGCTGCCGCGCGCGAAGCGGGGTCACCGATTCTGCTCGCACATTCGACCGCGCAGCAGGCATTCATCCTGATCGACCTTGGCGAAGTCCAAGCAGCCGTCGATCAGCTCGCCGAAGCGCGTGCGCTGGCGGAACGCACGGCACCGCCAGTGCTGCGCGCGTGGATGGCGGCAGCGCACGGGGAAGGACTCGCAGCGGCGAATCAGCGGGACGACGCGTTGCGGGCGTTCGACGCGGCGGGCACCCACCTCCCCGCCGACCCAGTGGACCCAGCTTTGCCGTTCCTGTTCCTGGGCGGAGCGCACCTCGATCGATGGCGCGGCAACGCATTGAGCAAGCTCGGCGAGCCGGACGCCATCCAGCAGCTCACCGCCGCGTTGCCGCTCCTGCCGCCGGACTTCATCCGCGCCAAGACGGGCATGCTGGTCGATCTGGCATTCGCCTACGCGGCAGCGGGAGACCGAGACGCTTCGCTCGACCACGCGAGGCAAGCGCGACGGCTTGCCTCGCAGATCAAGTCGGATCGACAGTTACGGCGTCTCAGCGGCCTGATCTTGCCGGGGAGCGCCGCGGACGCCGTGCGATTCGCCAGCTGACGCGCGGGCATCGGCAAGCGCTTTTGACGCGGTCACAGTGAGGCGGTGCAATCCGGACAGGTGCGTGGACAGCTGGTCGATTCCACGGTCTGAGATGCGCCATTCCGACCGGCGGCCATCGGTCGCCGACCTCGTGTCCACGTAGCCAGCCGTACGGAGGTTGGCTAGTTGCTTCGACAACACGGCCGGTTCCAGCGTCAGCCTCAAGCGCAGCGCGGCGTATTCGTGCCACCGCTGATCAGCCAGGATGACCGCGATCAGCAGCCGGACCGGTGGAACCAGAATCGGATCGATCCCCTCGGTAAACCCTTTCACGAACACGAAGCGCGTCATCACTCGCCGCCCTCGACGCGGAAGGCATTCGCACGACGGTGCCACGCGAGGTCAAGCCGCGCCGGATCGAGTGTCATCGTCCAAGTCCCTCCCCGCGGCACGCCCGCTACAGGAGTCCGCCACCTTCATTGAGCTGATATGAGCGTGTATGGTGTAGCTATTTCAGCGCAAGGGCACGATCGGGCCATTTAGAGGCCGCTGCGGGGCCGTAGAGGTGGGGAACATGGCAGCAAGCGACGAGGGAACCCGGCGACCGCGGACGCTGCTCGAACAGAAGATCTGGGAGCGTAACCAGTCGTTATCCGAATTCGCGGCATTCGCAGAGGAGTTCGCCCGCCGGTCGGGCGAGCCGGGAACGCTCAGCGAGCGCAACCTCAAGCGGCTGGTTGCCGGACGCCGGACGGACGGCGCGAAGGTCGGACGTCCCCGCCCCGCCACTGCGCGTCTGCTCGAACGTCTCTTCGGAACGAGCATTGACGAGCTTCTGGAGCCGAGCGGACCTTCCACCGCCGCTGTCGATACAGCCGAACAGGAGCTGCGCTCCGCCATCGCGACCGCCAAGCGGATCGACCCGGGCGTAGTCGCACTCATGCGTGGGCAACTGACGGCAGCGCGCGAACTCGACCGGAAACTAGGCGCAGCCACCGCATCGGACGAAGTTGCGGTCAAGATTGACCAGGTCGCCCGGTTGCGTTCGTACAGCCTGGCCGCCGGAACGCGCAGCCAGCTTGCCGCGTTGCTCGCCGAATTGAGCGCCCTTGCCGGGTGGCAAGCACTCGACCAAGGACGGGTCGCCACCGCGTGGAACCATTACGAGAGCGCGAAACAGGCTGCGAGCGAAGCTGATGATTCTTCCTTCGCCCGGCACATTGAAGCCGAACAAGCTTTCGTGCTGCTGGACATCGGGCACGCGGCCGATGCCGTCGAACGGCTGTCGGCGACCGAAGACGATGGGCGGGCCGATACCGGCCGTCTGCTGCGTGCATGGCTGGCGGCTGCGCACGGCGAAGCACTCGCTGCGAGCAACCGGCGTTCCGACAGCCTCCGCGCGTTCGACCGTGCGGAGTCGCTGCTCCCGTCCGACCCGTCCGCGGCTGACGGCCCCTACGTCGTACTCGACCCGGTGCATCTCGCCCGCTGGCGGGGGAACGCGCTCGCTCGGATCGGCGAGGCGGGTGCCGTCGACGTTCTCTCCGCCGCCCTGCGAGACCTCGACCCGAGTTTTACCCGCGCAGAAGCAGGGCTCCGTGTCGATCTGGCCACCGCTCTCACCGTCGCGGGCGAACACGACGAAGCGAGTCGTCACATCACCGAAGCTCGTGACTTGGCAACGGAAATCGGCTCGGCTCGCCAGCTACGTCGACTGGCGCGGCTGACGGACAACCGTCACTGACGACCGAGATCAGTCGTGCAGTCCGCGCATGGTGGCGTCCAGAGTCGCGGCGATGTAGTCGGCGCTGCCTGGGCCGCAGGAGATGATGTCCTCGCTGTCGGCACCGTTCTGAAGCATCGCCAGGACCCGGCCGTGGTCGACGGTGTCCACCGCGGACAGCGGATAGCTTGACGAGCGCTTGCCGTTCGCGCGACTGGCTACATAGAACTGGTGCACGGCACTGCGCGACGCGGCCATGAGCGTACGCATCTGCTCGGCAGGATCGGGCGCGGTGTAGTCGCTGGTCGTGTCCAAGTCGTACGACTCGGACACCGACCCTGTCTCGTACTCTGCGCGAGGCACCCTGATTTCACCGATCATGGCCGGACGAACGTCAGGCAGCGTGTCGACCACCGCCCGGCACAAGCGCCCGGCCGGAATACGAACCAGCGTCGCCGTCTCGTCCTCCACGGTGATCAGCAATCCTTCGCGTCCGGCAAGGACCGCCAACGCCGCGGAAGTCCGTCCGTCACGAGCGCCGGAGAGGCGATAGCACTCCGCGTCCGCAGTCGAGATTCCCCACAACACGTCGCGGAAATCCCCGGTCAGCCGCTGCCGGCGCAAGTCGTAGAACCCCGGTTCGGCAAGGACCTGCCGCATCAAATCATCAAACGTGGCCGCTGCGTCGTCTTCCAGCCACCACTCGACCACACCCAGCACAGGATGCGCCGCACCGATCCGTTCCCACTCCCACGCCCTGGCCAAAGCGACGCGCGGCACCGTCACCGGTTCGTCAACGAGCATGACCGGCAACCGCTACTTGCCGATGACAGGCGGTATGGCCTTGCCGTCGTACCCGAACAACGCGTTCGGATCCGGCTCCAGCAGGTACGAGGCGGACTTCTTCTCCTTGTCCTCCTCCTTGCCACCCTTCCCCGCCCCAGCGGCACCCATCGGCATGCCGTTGGCGCCACGAGCGCCCGCCGCGCCTGCCCCGCCTCGCGTCACCGGCTCTTCCACTGGTCCAAGCCGACCCGAACCAGTCGACCGTCCCGGACCGCCAGGGCCACCAGCACGCGCACCCGCCCCAGGCGTTCCCGGCATCCGCCCACTGGTCCCCGGCTCGCCTGCGCCGGGCACGCCACCGGCGAACCCGCCGCTGAAGCCGGAACTCCCGCCGGGTCCGTTTCCAGCACCGTACGAAGACGACCCGCTTCCTCCCGGAGCGAACGGGGTAAACCGGTTCGCGTCACCGCCACCCACCCCGGATTCCGTCGGCGGGACCCAACCCGCCGACTGCGTGCCGTCGCCGCTGTTGCCCTGTGCCACAGGCAAATGCGCGGCAGGGATTTGTTGGTTGCCGACCTGCCCGGCGCTGTTCCCTGCGTAATGCTGCGTGGACGGCGAGACGAAAGAGCTGGCCCGGTCCGACTGCGACGACCCGGAATCCGGACCGGACGACGAGCGCGGCTCGAACGTCGAATGCCCGCCGCTCGTAGCCTGCTGATTCGTTGTGGCAGAAGGCTTCCCGACCGTGAAGTCGCCCTGTGCGTCGGACATCTGGCCGTACTCGGTCGGCATGGCTTGGGCATGTCCGTCGCTGGTCGACGTAAAGCCTTGATAGATCTGGTTGTTCCGCTGTACCGCCGCGTTGCGCTGGTTGATCTGGTCTTCGGTGTCGGTGTCCCAGGGCGACAGCTTGTCCACCATGTCCCGCGTCGGCGGCCAATCGGACACGTCCTGCAACGAGTCGCGAGTGGACTGGAACGCATGACTCTGATCGGTCAGGGTGTTCTGACCTGTGCCCAACGCCGACGATGACGCGATCGCCACCTGCGCAAGCGGCTGCAACCCGCCGCGGGCCGCGTCACCACTCTGACCGGACCACGCCGCTTCCAACCGGGCCACGATCGCCCGCGTGTCCGACTCGATTTCCTGCTGCTTCAAGGCATGGGACCGGGCCACGTCCTGGGCCTGCCCCAAACTGCCCAGTCCCGGACCCTGCTTCACTCGCCGCACCAGTTCGCCCGGCAGGATCAGCTTGCCTTCCTTCTGTTGCTGTTCCATCCAGGACTTGACAACTTCATTTGCCGAATCGAACATCACGCGCCTGCTTTCAACGTCGTGACCGCCAGATCCGCAACCTTCCGTGCGTCATCGCACGGATCGCCTTGGCCCACCGCCGAACTGGCGAACTGGACATCGGCCTCGAACGCTGCGTTGTCAGCGATCCCCACGGCGACGTTGCACATGCCCTTGGAACGCTCGTCGGACGGGCCGTAGGCAACGACTGGATATCCCTGCACCGGAGCCAGAACCTTGAGGAAGCCGCGGCCTTGCGTCGCGTACACGTCGGCTAGGCCGCGCTTCCAGGCATACACGAACTGAATACCGACCAGAGATCCGCGGGAATCATCACCCCATGAACAGGACTTCGCGACCCCGGTGTCCTTCGCCGCTGGGCTGCGCGTGGGCGTCTTCGAGAACAGGCCATTGACCTGGGCTGAGGTAAGCGCCGCGCACGGATCGCCCTGGATCAGAGCGGGAGGCAAGGGCGAAGTGATCTTCGGGACCGACGGATCGGTACTCAGCGCGGTTGAACTCGCGCTCGGTTCCGGGGTGCCCGGCGTGGTCCCCGAACACCCTGTGAGCGTGCACGCAACAGCCAGGCCAGCTGCAACACTGACAAACCTCGACACGCCAGTCACTAGAAGTGGCCCCCGTTACCCTTGACGCTTACGGTTTGCGCGGCCTGCTGGTCGTTGTCCTCGTGAATGCCAAGCGCAGACTGAATCTTGCCGATGAAAACGCTTACAAAATCTCGTTGCTTGACAAGCGAGTCCCGGTAGGCCGTGCCAGATTTGTTGGAAGCGTCGGTGTTACGCAGCGACGCAGGATCGTTGCCCGGCGACTGGATTGACCACATCGGCACCGCCTCGCGAAGCAGATCAGATATCTGGCGGTGAAGCTTCTGCAAGTTCGCCAGTTCCGCAGTCATCGCATCCCTGTCGAGAGAGAAGGCTCCGCCGGCCGACCCGCCGCCACCGGCACCTCCGCCGCCTTCGCCGGACACCACGAACATGGCCGCGTTCAACGCCTGCTCTTGCCCTGCCACTGCACGCCTCCCCTGACACACTGTGGGCACCTCGCCTCGCACCGATAGTAGCCAATTGGCAACAAACTGTCCCTGGAACGTCACAGGTCACCCCAACCGGCATCCGCACCTGCTCTGACCTGGCTATACAGGAGCAGCGTCGCGGTCGACCAGGGACGTCAGAGCGACGTTCAATGTCCGTCGCATGTCCGTTCCACGGACATTGACAGCCCCGTAGGGTGCTGGGCGTGACTGACGAGCATGGGGCGTGGCAGACCTTCGGCGAACGGACCATCTACGACAACAAGTGGGTGCGGCTCGGCCTGGCCGACGTGCAAGCGCCGAATGGCGAGCGGTGGGATTACCACGTGGTCCACCTGGCGCGCATCGCCATCGGATTGATCGTGGACGACCAGGATCGGGTGCTGATGCTGTGGCGCTACCGGTTCCCCACTGACCAATGGGGCTACGAACTGCTCGGAGGCCTCGTCGAGGACGGCGAGGAACCGGCAGTCACAGCAGCTCGCGAGATCCGGGAGGAGAGCGGCTACCAGCCTCTCGGCGAGGCCGAGCACCTGATCAGCTTCGAGCCGTTGCCCGGACAGGTGACCGCGGGCACCGACGTGTATCTCTGGCGGGGAGCCGAAAAAGTCGGCGAACCCACAGACACTGAAGAAGTGGGCAGGCTGGAGTGGGTTCCGCTCAGCCGGATACTGGAGTTGGCGCAGCGGCAAGAGCTTCTCGGCGCGGGAGCGCTGGTGCCGTTGCTGTACTACGTCGCCTCACGCGGTACACGATAGAAACTGGCTCCTGCCCGGCCTCAGGTTCGTTGTCTGCGCCGTCATTGGCGGCCACACAGTGCCGTTCTGGCCGATCGAAGCCTGCGGACTGGGAACGACGGCACGGGATCAGGTCGTCTGCTCGGTTGCTGCGTGGCCCCGTTGGGGCACCGCAGTGGCCCTTCCCTGGCCTTTCAATGAAATCATTCCACCTGCGACGCTGATGTCAGCGTCTGCAGTTGCTATCGCTGGTCAGGGTGGCTTTCGAGCGCCAGCGGATCACGAACAGGTCGGCGACCTTCTGCGAGACGCGCCAAGTCGCGCAGGAGGTCCCAATGGGCTGGTGGATCCGCTTCGACGGCACCGAGATCGACACCGATCCGGATACCGGCGAGATCATCGACGACAGCGAGGCCGTACGGCTCTTCGCCGAATTCGTTCTGAGCCACGTCGAGCGATGCGTCACCATTCAAGCCCTGGCCGCGCGAACTGGCCTTGACGAGTGCGTCATCGAGACGGCGCTCGCAGTCGCTCGCGAACACCGAAGCCAAGCAGGGACGCTCGTTTCCGCCACATCTCCTGGCACCTGCACACCACTTCTTCTCTCCCAGCCTGCGGCAGTGAGCTTCCAGCACCACCGCGGCGAGAGCGAAGCTGCCGCCTCAGAGGGGCAGTCCCGGTGAAGCCGCTACAGAGCCGCAGTGGCGGATGTCGCGCACGGGCGGCGGTCCTCGGTGTAGAACTCCGCGCCGTACGGGAAGAAAAGCCATTCGGGGTGCGCGAACTGGCTCGGCGAGTTGGCATCAGTCCAGCACAATTGAGCAGTTGGGAGTTAGGAATACGTAGTCCCAGTCCCACGGATGTGGCCGGAATCCTCGGCGCCCTCGGGGTCGTCGGTGAGCGAAAGCACCGCATTCTGCAAATCGCTGAGTTCGCCGAGTCCGATGTCATCGTGCTGGGCCAAGCAGGCAGACCGAGCCACATCGCAGTGGCGAACGCATGCGCCAGTACGGCGCGCAGCATCGTGGACTGGCATCCACTGCTTGTGCCGGATACACTGCGTACCCCCACTTACGCGAAAGCTGTCCAGCTCGCAACGTTTCCGCGAGGAGTCGCGGCCCAGGTCGTACTCAATGCACGAACGCGGGCCCTAACCAGTCATTCGCACAAGCAGGAAGCCGACTTGGCCGTCTTCGTCGGCGAGCGCGCGCTCACGCACCCCCTCGTTGATCCGGCCGTCACAGCGCAGCAACTAAGGTTCCTGCTTGAACTCGCGGACGAGAGACGTGCACGGAAGACCACCATCAACGTCGTGCCCGACCACAGCGCAGGCGCAGAGACCGCATTCACCCGCTACTACACGCACGTCGGACCGATCACATATTTCCCTCACGGGCTTTGCGGCTCATTCATGCTCGACCACCAGGACGCCTACAGTGCGGTTATCGATCGCCTCGCGGTCACTGCCTACCAACCACGAGAGTCGGCGGCACTGATCGCCCAACACGCAGCACGACTTGATCTCGAGCTCAAGGACGCGAAGCGAGGTGCGGGACCAGCGATCTGAGCGTCCGATGGCAACTTGCGCGCCGTAGTCGCTCCGCCAAGTACGCAACCGCATCAGACGGCCAGCGGGTGTGAGCCAGCGCTGAACCTTCGCGGCGCCGAGAGGGCGCCACCCGCAGCGTCATCCCTGGACGTCGAAGACCCGTTACCTTAACGATGACCTGTGGCTGCCCTCTTGTGTCAAGAGAAAGCCCGCCCGCGCAGGCGACTTCACGCTGCTGATCACTTGACCTGACTCACATAATTCCAGGTTGCGAGCAGGCAACAAAATGCAAGTCAGCCCTAGTGGACCCTATGGGAATTTAACGTTTTCAACCAAGTGAAGGGGTCGCGACAGGAATTTTTCAATTTGATAGGTTTATCAAACTCTTATGGCTGAGAATTTGACAAACGCGCCAATGAAGCCGGAAATGAATTGGACAGATACCTATTGATTCCTTTGATGCGGTTTGAGTCACGCTTATTCCATGCCCCAATTTGGCGGACGGTCGGCATTGAGCTGCTTAAGCAGCTCGGGGTCGGCATCCGGCTTCAATGTCATGTTGCTGGTAAGCCAACGCATCGCAGGCCCCACGAGTGCAGAAAGGTCAAGCCCTGAAAGTACCACATACTTGTATGCGGCATATTGACTCATCTTGAGAGCGGATTGGATCACTTCGACCATGACGGTGGAGTCGGGAAGCCTTTGCGCACGGAAATGCCCGCGCTCATCTTCATTGCCCGTAGTCAGAGTCTGTAGTTCAAGATTTGGCCAGTACATGCCGTGCGCAGCCCCACTTGCAGCTCGCCAAAGTCGCTCAATGCCCACTGGCTCAAGATCGAGATCATTAGGCTCGCAGGCTGATTTCAGCACCGCAAGGTAGCCGTTCGGCGGCTTTACATCCTGCTCGGTGAACACTGAACCCACCCTGGCAAGCAACTCGTTTTCCCGCGTTCGACAGGCTTCCTTGTGCTCCGGACTAGGCGAGCTTTTTTTGTGTTCTTGAATATCCCATCGGATTAGGCTGAGATGCCGCCGGACGCACTCCTTCGAGTTATTTGCACTTAGAATCCAGACGGCTTGAGCCGAGCTTTCCAATGCAGCTCGCGCCAGTGTATAGGTTGGCCTGAGCGTGAAGTTTACGGTCTGTTCGGGGTGGAATTTAAGTGGTGCTGCATTGTCGGCCCACATAAGTAGATGTTCGAAAGCTGCTTCCACATAATGTCGAACTCGGTCGGAAACCTTTTCGTGCGGGTACAGCTCATTGACATTCGCGAAGATTGATCCATCCATGGGATCGCCGCATGCCTGGACCATGTGCCAAGCGATCCGACTTCCTTGAGCTACCTCGGTAAACGCCTGACTGTGTTCTTTCGGAACCGGATAAGGAGTCTTCACGCCTAGACCATACAGGAAAGATCGCAATGGAAAACCATCGATTGACCAGCGTCAGAAACAAACCATCCTCTTGCGGCCGTTACGAGTAAAAGATGCGCGTAGTCGTCGAGAACACGCAGAGTTCCGCGTTTTGCGACCTGTTTCGACTAAGGTGCGACTATGCAGCGTCGCACGTGGAACCTCGCTGCCTGACGGCTAGCCGTGTCAAGGTGCAGACGCCAGGTGCACACCCGTGCAACGTATGAAAGGCGGACCTGGTGGCCGGGCTCCCGCCGGACCCGTCTCGCCCGGCCCGGCAGGTCTGTACGGGTAAGCGGTATACAGGCCCGTCCGACGTGCGGGAGAGGAGCAGCGGACTCTCGCTCTCCAAGATGTTCCCACGCCAGTACCAACCGCGTCAGAGGGTTCGAAGTGCCTAGAAATGCACGTCACAAGTAGGTAACCAAATAGGTATCCGCTCTCACCGGGATAAACACTCACGAGGATTCCAGGGCCAGCGCCGCGCCGAACCCGACCAGTGCGGTGCCGGTCACCCCGTCCAGCGCGCGGCGGACCTTGCGACGGCTGAGCCACGCGCGGACCCGGTGCACGAAGAACAGCAGGACCAGCAGCCAGATCGTGCCCAGCACGGCGACCGTGTACGCGAGCACCAGCGCGTCCCAGGTCGTCGTGCGCACCGGGTCGAGGAACTGCGGCAGCACCGACAGGTACAGCACCAGCACCTTGGGGTTCGTGATGTTCGAGAGGAACCCTTCGCGCCACCGCCGGAAGCCGCTGGTGCGCTTGCGCTGAGTGTCGGCGACCGCGTCGTAGTTGCCGCGCCACGCGCCGCGCAGTGCCTGGAAGCCGAGGTACAGCAGGTACGCCGCGCCGAGCCACTTGAGCGTGAGGAACACCGGCTGCGAACGGGCGATGACGACGCCCAGCCCGAGCGCCGCCGCGGTGCCCTGAACCGCGTTGCCGGCGAAGATGCCCGCCGTCGCCAGCAAGCCGCCGCGCGCCCCGCCGGACAGCGCGTTCTTCAGCATCACCATCGTGTCCGGCCCCGGCGCGAGCACGATGAGGACCACGATCACCAGATAACTGCCGTACCCGCTCCACGTCACGTCTGACCACGGTAGATCCCGGATCGGCCGACGTCTCGCGGATTTCCGTCACAGTGCTTTCGGCCGACCGGGCGAACCGGACGGCGTGCGCTCTTCGGGAGCGAGGAGGGCCTCATGTACCCGCTGGCCGAAGGCGAACAACTGCTCTGGTCCGGGCGGTCGAACCTTCACGGTTACGTCGTAGGGACGGCGGCCTTCGCTGCGCTCGGCGTCGTCGCCAGTTCGAAATACGGCGCGCATTTCGAGATCTTCGTGCTGCGCCTAGCTTTGCTGGGGACGGCGCTCGGGCTGAGGACAGAGCGGAACCGGCAGCGCAAGAGCCTGGTGGGCGTCCTGACTTATCTGGTGACCGACCGCCGGATCGTGTTCGTCGCCGAGCGGCCGTCAGGTGTCGAGTTTCGCTGGGCGTGGTTCACCGAGCTTCGCACGCCGCGAGTGCACGACTACCGTGACGGCACTGGCACCGTCGACTTCCATCCGACCCTCAGCGAGTGGCTCCGGGACCAGAAGTACCGGGCGCAGCAGCCGGCCTGCCGATGCTGCCTGAGCTGGTGGCTATCGCCGACCCGGCCCACGTCGCCGAGCTGATCGCCCGGAACGCTCCGCGTGCCCCGGTCGTTGGGTGAAATATGCTGCTGACCTTGCTGGGTCTCTCGCTGCCGGTCGCCACCATCGCGCTGCTGATCGTCGGCGGGTGGGAGCTGCGCCGGAAGAAGAAGCCGTCCCGGCTCAAGGCGCGGCTGTCCTCGACGTACCTCGACGAGGTCACCGCGTTCCTCTACGGCACCAAGCGCAATGAGCTCGAACACCGGGATTCGGTGGAGATGACGCTTGAGGAGGACGCGCAGGGAGCGCCTCCGCTGGGTACCGTCGACCTCGACCGCGGGGTAGTGGTCGTCCGGCCCGGCGCGTCACCCGGGCGTGGCCGAATCCACTCCGCCGATTAAGTTACCGGCGGGTACACTCGGGCGGTCGTCTCGGCGAAGAGAGGTGCACCGTGCCGTACCCCACCGACCACGAGCGCGACCGGCCCTGGGTGATGCGCACCTACGCGGGTCATTCGTCCGCCGCCGCGTCCAACGAGCTGTACCGGCGGAATCTCGCCAAGGGGCAGACCGGGCTGTCGGTCGCCTTCGATCTCCCGACGCAGACCGGCTACGACCCGGACCACGTGCTCGCGCGCGGCGAGGTCGGCAAGGTGGGCGTGCCGGTGTCGCACATCGGCGACATGCGGCAGCTGTTCGACGGCATCCCGCTGGCCGAGGCGAACACCTCGATGACCATCAACGCGCCCGCGATGTGGCTGCTCGCGCTGTACGTCTCGGTGGCCCGCGAACAGGCCGAGGCGCAGGGCCGCGACGTCGACGAGGTGCTGGCCAAGCTCACCGGCACCACGCAGAACGACATCATCAAGGAGTACCTGTCGCGCGGCACCTACATCTTCCCGCCGGGGCCGAGCCTCCGGCTGATCACCGACATGATCGCGTGGACCGTGCACCACGTGCCGAAGTGGAATCCGATCAACATCTGCAGCTACCACCTCCAGGAGGCGGGCGCGACGCCGACGCAGGAGGTCGCGTACGCACTGTGCACCGCGATCGCCGTGCTGGACGCGGTGCGCGACTCCGGCCAGGTCGACCAGGCCGACATGGAGAAGGTCGTCGCGCGGATCTCGTTCTTCGTCAACGCGGGCGTCCGGTTCGTCGAAGAGATGTGCAAGATGCGCGCGTTCACGCAGCTGTGGGACGAACTGACGCGCGAGCGCTACGGCGTCGAGAACCCGAAGGCGCGCCGGCTGCGGTACGGGGTGCAGGTGAACTCGCTCGGGCTGACCGAGGCGCAGCCGGAGAACAACGTCCAGCGGATTGTGCTGGAGATGCTGGCAGTGTCGTTGTCGCGGGGTTCGCGGGCTCGGGCGATTCAGCTGCCTGCTTGGAATGAGGCGCTGGGGTTGCCCCGGCCGTGGGATCAGCAGTGGGCGTTGCGGATGCAGCAGGTGCTCGCGTTCGAGACGGATTTGCTGGAGTACGAGGATATTTTCGACGGGTCGCATGTGGTGCGGGCGAAGGTCGAGGAGATTGTTTCCGGGGCTCGCGAGGAGATCGCGCGGGTGCAGGATCTTGGCGGCGCGGTGGCTGCGGTCGAGAGCGGCTACATGAAGTCGCAGCTGGTTTCGTCGCTCGCGGAGTATCGGCGGGGGATGGAGAACGGCGAGCGGGTTTTGGTGGGGGTCAACAAGTTCGAGACCACTGAGCCGTCGCCGTTGCAGGCTGAGGGCGCCAAGGCGATCGAGACCATTGATCCGGCGGTGGAGAAGGCCGCGGTCGCCTCGGTGGAAAAGTGGCGCGAGGAACGGGACAACGCCGCGGTGGCGGAGGCGCTCGCCGCGCTGAAGGCGAAAGCGTCCACTTCGGACAATCTGTTCGAGGCCACTGTGGACTGTGCGCGAGCGGGCGTGACGACCGGGGAATGGTCGGGCGCGCTGCGCGAGGTGTTCGGGGAATACCGGGCGCCGACGGGCGTTTCCGCGGCCTCGGCGGCCGGGCAGGGGGATCCGGAGCTGGAGCGCGTCCGGGAACTGGTTCGCCGAACCGAAACCGAACTGGGAGAGCGGCTGCGGATTCTCGTCGGGAAACCCGGTCTGGACGGGCATTCCAACGGTGCCGAGCAGGTCGCGGTGCGGGCCCGCGACGTCGGGTTCGAGGTGGTCTACCAGGGCATCCGGCTGACCCCGGACCAGATTGTCGCGGCCGCGGTGCAGGAAGGCGTGCACGTCGTCGGGCTGTCGGTGCTGTCCGGGTCGCATCTGGAGGTCGTGCCGCTGGTGGTCGACGGCCTGCGGGCGGCTGGGGCCGGGGATATTCCGGTTATTGTGGGTGGGATTATTCCGCCTGATGATGCTGCCCTGTTGACTGAGCGGGGGATTGCTCGGGTGTTCACGCCCAAGGATTATGAGCTGACGGACATTATGGCTGGAATTGTGGAGTTGGTTCGGGAGCGGCACGGGTTGGGCGGGGGCTAGCCCGGCGAGACCAGCGGGTCGTGAGGGGAACCCTCCGGAACTCTGATTCCCTCAGGGTTCCCCTCACGGAATGTGGCGAGGATTTCCTTGGTGGACTTGATCTTCGCGAAACCGTCGCCATGGAGGTTCGTCGCGGTCGCGCGATACAGCTCGTCGGCGGTCATGGTGGTGCCGTCCGGGCCTTCCAGATCGAAGGTGAAGGTGGCGTCCAGGGCGAAAGTGACTTCGTAGCCCAGGTTCCCGCCCATGCGTGCGGTGGTTTCGCAGCAGAAGTTGGTTTGGATTCCGGCCAGCACGAAGCTGGTGATGCCGCGGGTCTTGAACCACGCGTCCAGGTCGACGTCGCCGAGGAAGGCGGAGTTGACTTTCTTGCCGAAGAGCAGGTCCGGGCGGGCGCCGTCGAGTTCGGGTGTGAAGTCGTTGCCGGGCTGGCCGGGACGCAGCGGCGAACCGGGCGTGGTCGAATCGTGGTGCACGAGCACGACCGGGTCGCGCCGGTCCTGCCAGGCTCGCAGCAGGGCCTTCATGTTCGCTTCCGCGCCGGGGTTGTTGCGCGGTCCCCAGAACTCGGCGTCGTCGAATCCTCGCTGGACGTCGATCAGCAGCAATGCGGTAGTCATGGCCTCGATTCTGTCCGGGGGAGCGCACGGCGGGGAGTGGCACAAGATGCGCGATACGATACTTTTCTGCCATGCCTACGATCGGGGTGCTGCTTCTGCCGGGCAGCCGGATGTTCGACCTGGCGGTGATCGCGGAGGTGTGGGCTCAGGACCGCACTGACAGCGGTATCGGTCCGTTCGCGGTGCGCGTGTGCGCACCGGGGCGAGAGCGGACGCGGGTGTCGCCGTTTGGCGAAGTCGTCGCCACGCATGGACTTTCCGGCTTGGCCGACTGCGATCTGGTCCTTGCCCCGGGTCGGGACGATCCGCTGGCTGAAGTGCCCGCCGTCGCTCGTGCCGCACTTCGCCGCGCTCATCGCGCCGGTTCGACGGTGGCCGGGCTGTGCTCCGGAGCTTTCACCCTCGCCGCCGCCGGGCTGCTCGACGGCCGCCCCGCCACCACGCATTGGCGCGACCTGGACGCACTCGCGACGGCCGCGCCAGCCGCAGACCTTCGTCGCGACGTGCTCTACACCGAGCAGGACGGGGTGCTCACCTCGGCGGGTGTCGTTGGCGGTCTTGATCTTTGCCTGCATCTGGTGCGTCGTGATCATGGGGCGGAGGTGGCCGCGCGGCTTGCCCGGCGTCTGGTGATGCCGCCGGTCCGGGAAGGCGGGCAGCGGCAGTACGCGGAGGCTCCGTTGCCCGCCAGCGCTTCCCGGCCAGGGATCGCGTCCACAATGGACTGGGCACTGACTCGGCTCGCGGACGAGATCGGGGTGCCGGATCTGGTCGAACACGCGGGGATGAGTGCTCGGACCTTTCATCGCGAGTTCGCTGCCGCGACGGGGAGCACGCCTGGGCGGTGGCTGCTCGTCCAGCGGGTGCGGCACGCGCGGCGGCTGCTGGAGACCACGGATCTGCCGGTCGCCCGGGTGGCCGAGCGGGCGGGGCTCGGCAGCGCCGCGAACCTGCGGCGCCGGCTGCGGGCGGAGGTCGGGGCCGGGCCGGATTCGTATCGGCGCACTTTCCGCATCCCGCCGGTCGGGGTTACGGTCGGGGCATGGGCGAGTACGAGCACCTCCTCGTGAAGCGGGACGGGGACACGGTCACCATCACGATGAACCGCGCGGCGCGGCGCAATTCGCTGTCCGCCGAGCATCTCGGCGAGTTGCTCGCCGCGTTCGGCGAGGCGGGCGAGTCCGACGCGACCGGCATCGTGCTGGCCGCCGCGGGACCGGTCTTCTCCGCCGGGCACGACTTCGGCGACGTCGCCGCCCGTGACCTCATGGGGGTGCGCGAGCTGCTCACCCTGTGCACGACGCTGATGCGGACGATGGAATCGGTGCCGCAGGTGGTGATCGCCCGGGTGCACGGCCTGGCGACGGCCGCGGGGTGCCAGCTGGTGGCGTCGTGCGATCTGGCGGTCGCGGCGGAGTCCTCGGGATTCGCGCTGCCCGGCGGCAAGGGCGGCTGGTTCTGCCACACGCCCGCGGTGCCGGTGGCGCGCGCGATCGGCCGGAAACGCCTGATGGAACTGGCCTTGACCGGCGACGTGATCGACGCGGCGACGGCGCTGGACTGGGGCCTGGTCAACCGCGTAGTCCCGGACGACTCCCTGGACGAGGCGGTCGCCGACCTGCTCGGCCGCGCGACCCGCGGCAGCCGGGCCAGCAAGGCGATGGGGAAGCAGACCCTGTACGCGCAGCTGGACCGCCCGGAAGCGGACGCGTACGCGATCGCCGTCGAGGTGATGGCGTCGGCTTCGCAGCTGCCGGGGGCGCGGGAGGGGATGGCGGCGTTCCTGGAGAAGCGCAAACCCGACTGGACGGATTGACCAGCTATCGTCGGTGAGGGAATCAGATTCCCTCAGGGTGACGCGCACGGACTTCTGGCGAGAAGCCTCGGGCGGTCAGCGGCGTTCGTGCAGCAGCAGCAACGTATAAGCCGCCACCGTCTGCGCGTCCGAGATCTCCCCGGTGGAGATCATCTTCTCCACCTCCGTCCGGCTGAACCAGGCCGTCCGCATGTCCTGTTCTTCCAGCTCCCGCTCCGGCGCGCCCTCGGTGAGACCGGTCGCCAGGTACACGTGCCCGCGCTGGCTGGCCAGCCCGGGCGCGACGTCCAGCATCCCCAGTTCCGTGAACGCCGAGGCCCGCAGTCCGGTCTCCTCCCGCAATTCCCGCTGGGCCAGTTCGACGGGCGGGGTCTCGGCGAGATCGGGCGCGGTGCCCTGCGGGAATTCCCAGCGCCGCATCCCGAGGGGATAGCGGAACTGCTCGACCAGGTGCAGCCGGTCGCCGTCGAGGGGAATGACCAGTGCGTAGGTCGGTTTGTCGACGACGCCGTAGATGCCGTCGCTGCCGTCGGCGCGGCGGATGGCGTCCTCCCGCACCGTCATCCAGTTGTTCCGATACACCTCGCGGGTCGCGACACGCTGAATGGGGTCCACCTCGCCAGTATCGCCGAGCCTGTCCTACCCTCGGCGGGTGCGTCTCGTGCTCCCTTCCCAGCAAGCCAGCCCGCTCCGTGCGGGGCGGGTCCGATGAGGCTCGTCGTCGCCCGGTGCCAGGTCGACTACGTCGGCAGGCTGACCGCGCATCTCCCGATGGCCAACCGCGTCCTGATGGTGAAGGCCGACGGTTCGGTGCTCGTGCACTCCGACGGCGGCTCCTACAAGCCGCTGAACTGGATGTCGCCGCCGTGCTGGCTGATCGAGGACCCGGACGTCTGGACGGTCCAGAACAAGGCAGGCGAGAAACTCGTCATCACCATCGACGAGGTCATGCACGACCTGAAGCACGACCTCGGCGTCGACCCGGGCCTGCAGAAGGACGGCGTCGAAGCGCACTTGCAGGAACTGCTCGCCGAGCACATCAAAACCCTCGGCGACGGCTACACCCTGGTCCGCCGCGAGTACCCGACCGCGATCGGCCCGGTCGACATCATGGCCCGCGACGCCAGCGGCGGTTCGGTCGCGGTGGAGATCAAACGCCGCGGCGAGATCGACGGCGTCGAGCAGCTGACCCGGTACCTCGAACTCCTCAACCGCGACCCGCTGCTGGCCCCGGTGCAGGGCGTGTTCGCGGCGCAGGTGATCAAGCCGCAGGCGCGCGTCCTCGCCGAGGACCGCGGGATCCGCTGCGTCGTCTTGGACTACGACGCGTTGCGCGGCACGGATTCGGACGAGTTCCGGCTGTTCTGATTGACCAGTCGCAACAATTTGTCACGACCAAAGTTAATCCGCGCAGGTGTTGCACCAAGCTGATCGCCGCGGGTCGACGCGGCGGCTGGCGTAGCCGTGGGCGCGCAAGCCCGTGACTGTGTCGGGGTTCGTCGTTGCCGAACGCGACGAGATCGCCGTGGTGGGGGCGTATCCCTTGGATATGGTCAGTGGCTGGCGATATGCCAGGCACGCTTGCCGTCGGGGTGGTCGAACCACACGGTGTGCATCTCGCGGGTGACGGTGAGCCCGAAACGGTTCCAGCCGGGCTGACCGAGCTCAGTCCATGTGTCGTGGGCGTTCTCGACGAGCTGCCAGAGGCGGCGGAGCCCGCCTTCGGCGACCTCATGCTGTCCGTTGTCAGAAGCCAGGGCGATTTCGGCCCAGGAGCCGTCCGGGGTGGCCATCCAGCACGCAGTCGGCGCGGTGTCGCTGCGCACGGGAACCGCGCCGCTCTCGGGAAGGGTGTAGCCGTAGGAGATCCCGGGGCCGAGGTCGAACGAGGCGAGGAACCAGACCAGCAGCGACGTCCACGGGGTGTTCGGGTCCAGGCTGGTGGTGCGGTGCTCGGCCTGGCCGTGGTCGCGCTCAACCTGGAATCCGGCGGGGTTGTCGCCCGCTGTGTGGCGCAGGTCCATGAAAGCCGCGTAGGTCGGGTCGAACCGGCCTTCCGCGCGGTCTTCGGCGGTGCGGGTGAGGCGGACGAGGCTGCCGGCGCCGGGCGCGGGTTTGAGGTCGGTCAGGATCACTCCGCCGGGCCGGACCTGCTCGATCCAGGCCCACGGGATCGCGGGGACGGCGCAGGTGGCGATGATCGCGTCGAACGGCGCGTGCTCCGGCAGTCCGGCCGCGCCGTCGCCGACGACGAGGGTCGGGTGGTAGCCGAGTTCGGCCAGCCGCTGGCGGGCCAACTCGACGAGGTCTGCTTCGACGTCGACTGAGCAGACCTGCTCATCGCCGAGTCGGTGCGCCAACAAGGCGGCGTTGTAGCCGGTGCCGGTGCCGACTTCCAGCACCCGCGCCCCGTCGGCGAGGTTCAGGGCTTCGATCATGCGGGTCATCAACCCTGGCTGGGTCGACGACGACAGCACCGTCGTGCCGCCGGTCGCGGTCCGAGCGAGCGCGGTGATCAGCACCGTGTTGGAGTAGACGGCGGCGAGGTCGTCGACGCTGGTGCGCTGTGCCCAGCTGCCGTCCGGGGTCTGCTGGTGGTAGGTGGGCACGAACGCGTGCCGGGGAACCGCCCGGACCGCCTCGGCCAGGCGCGGGTCGGTGAACTTGCCCGCCGCGGCCAACTCGTCGGCGAGCCGTTGCGCGTGCGGCTCCCACTCGGCGTCAGCCGGGGTGTTGGTCGTGATCACGGGCGTCCCCTTGGGTGGGTGAGCAGGTCGGCCAGTGCCGTGGTGATCGGTGCCCCGGTCTGGGCTTCCAGCCAGCCGTACTGGCCGGACGAGTTACTTTCGAGGAACCAGAATCGGTCCTTCGCGATCGCGAAATCCACTGCGGCGTAGGCCAAACCCAGGGTATTCAGGTAGCGGCGCAGCCCCTTCTCAACCTCCGGGGGTGTGTCGACGAGCTGGTAGCGCAGCGCGGCGAAATCGGCCCGCCAGTCCACGTGGGCCGCCGGCGAGTCCGCGGTGATCGCGATGGTGACCATGCGCTCGCCGATCACGATCACTCGTGCTTCGCGGGTCTTGTCCACCCAGCGTTGCAGCTGGGTCGCGGTCGAGGCCACCCCGTCCAGCTCGTCGAGGTCGGTTTCGTCGAGACGGCGGGTGTAGGCGATCTTGAGCTGGACACCTTCGGTGATGGTGTTCGGGCCGAACGACTTGCAGATCGTGGTGGCGGCGCCGTGTTCGCGGGCGAACCGGGAAGCGGCCGCGGGCGAGTTGGTGACCAGGGTCGGGGCGATGCGCAGCCCGCAAGCGGCGGCGGTGGCGAGTTGGAGGGGTTTGAACATCGCGTCCGCGGCCCGGTTGGGGTGGTTGACCCAGAGCGCTGGCAGCGCGGCGAGGACGCCGCCGAAGCCGAGCCGTGCCTCGCGGTGGGCATAGGCGCGCTCGACCTCGGTCAGCGTCGCCGGGAACGCGAAGGCCGACGGGTCGCGATACCAGATCGAGGCGATGTCCTCCAGGTCGACGGCACGGTGCTCGGTGAACAACACCCCGCGCCAGCGGCCGTCGCCGTCGAGGCGGGCCTCCAGCGACAGGTGCCGAGGGAACCAGGCGGTGTCCGCCCGGAACACCTCCACTCCGCGCTGATCGAGCTCGCGAACGACGGCGTCGACCGGGGCGTCGGCCTCCTGGGCGAAGATCACCACGGTTCCCGGCGGGTTGGTCATGATTCTTCCCAGCCCCAGTTCTCCTCCGGGCCCTCGTCGCCGTCGGTGGAGGACTTGGTCTTCCAGTCCTTGCCCATCGTTTCGATCAGCGGACGGCCGCGCTCGTCGACGGCGACCTGCTGCTCGGGGCAGTAGCGAAACTCCCGCCGCACCGGCGTCTCGACCGGCGTCGCGCCATGCAACCCGAACGGGCGGGTCGTGTCCGGTCCGGGCTCGTCGGCGACCGCGGGCTGGTGCACCAGGTAGCGCAGGCTCGCCGAGGACAACGGATTCGCGCCCGGCTCCGGCTCGGCGGCTTCGAGGGTGGTGGTCATGATCTTCGGGCTCCTTCCCGCCGGATGGTGGCCGGCGTTGGTGCGGCGTGGTCCCGGCCGGCAGGACCACCGTGTTCGGGGAGGCCGCGATGCGGCGTTCCGGCCGGCCGATCCGGCGGGAGGTCGGGGCCTGCTGCCGCCGAACCGGATGCCTTCGACGCTAGGAACGCGCCGACCAGGTGAGAAGCCCGCTGTGCCAGGTGTGCACAAGGTGTGCCAATCACGCAAATCTTCATGCGTGCGTGGTGGAGCGACTACGGTAGGTAGGACAACACGTGCGCGAAGTTCGGGGGTGCGCTGTGCCGGACTGGTGGCCACCCGCCCTGTGGGACGCCGCCCGCCGAGGCGAGCACGCCACCGTGCTGCGCCTGGCCCGCGAGGAACGGGGCTGGTCGCAAGGCCAGCTCGGAGAGCGGTTCGGTTGCTCGGCCTCGACGATCTCCCGGTTCGAGAACAGCCGCCGAGGGCTGCGAGACGTCGCGGTGCTGCGCCGCTTCGCCAGCATCCTCGACCTGCCCGCCGAAGCGTTCGGCCTCACCGGGGCCGATCGTGGACGGCCTGCCTCCCCCGCCTCGACCGCACTGGCTTCTAAGGTGAGCATCGACCTGAGCCAGGAAGGGGATGATCCGGTGCGACGACGCGCGTTCCTGCTCGCCGCGGGCCTGGCCGGAACCGCGGTCGCCTCCCCGAACGCGCTCGCCGCCGACGGCATGGGAGTCGATCCGGCGGCGTTCCTTGCCCAGCGTCTCGACGGCATCCTGCTGGGCACCACTGCCGGATCAGCACGNAGCACGCCCCGCGCCGATCAGCACGCTCCAGACGGTGCTGACCACCGCGCGGACCGACTTCCGCGCCTGCCGTTATGTCGACCTGGCCGCGCGGCTGCCGGAACTGATCACCACCGCCGAAACCACGCACCAGCAGACCGGTGATCCCGCCGCAGCGGGCCTGGTGGCGCAGGCATACAACCTCGTCACGCGCGCGCTGATCAAGCTGGAGGCCAGCGGCCTGGAATGGGTCTCCGCCGACCGGGCGCTGCGCGCCGCCGCCGGTGCCGACGATCCCCTCGCTCTCGCGGAGGCGCAGCGTCTGCTCGGCTCCGCGTGCCGTCGGGCCGGACATCACGATCGCGCCCAAACCCTCACCATGACCGCGGCCGACCAGCTCGACGTCGGCGGGAAAGCCCCCGATCCGCGGCACCTGGCCTTGCATGGAGTGCTGATGTGCTCGGCCGGGTATGCCGCCGCCCGCGCCGGCGACCACGACCGCGCCACCGACCTTCTCGCCGACGCCGACGCCACCGCCGGCCGGCTCGGTGACCATCCCGCGCAGCAGCAGGCGCTGACCGCGAACGTGGTCAGCCACCGGGTGTCCGCCGACTACGTGCTCGGCAACGCCGGTGCCGGCCTGTATCACGCCCAAGCCGCGCAACTCGGGCAGTTCCCCGACACCGAACGCCGCGCCCGGTTCCTCGTCGACGTCGCCCTGTGCTTCGCCCAATGGAACAAACCCGGCCGGGCGTATCAGACCTTGCTCACCGCCGAACGCACCGCGCCCGGCGAAGTCCGCACCCGTGCCACCGTCCGCCGCCTTGTTAGCGACCTGCTCCACCACCCCCAGCAAGCCAGCCTGCCGGGCCTGCGCCAACTGGCCTCCCGGACGCACGCACTGGTGTAAGACGAACCTCTCGCGTCGTCTGCTCGCCCGCGCTGGGCTGGACGATTGATCTCCGTCTCCAAACGGGACGGGTCGCAGTCGGCTGCCCTCTGATTTGCGGACGCGGCCGCGCAAACGCTCGATCTCTTCGCGCTGATTGTGGTGGTCGACCACGAGCGCGGCGACCTCATGCTTCGGTGTGCGCACCAGCGCGTCGAGTTGGGCTTTTTCGCTCTGCAAGGTCGCGATCCGCGCGGCCTCAACTCCGGCGGCGAAGGCGTACGACAGGTACTCCAGCGAGTACAGAATCGAAAACAGCTCCTCGCCGTCGGCGCGCTTGTCGATCTGCCGCTGGGCGACGTCGAACGCGCCGTTCAGCAGCGCTTGCCAGAGCGGCCCGGAGGTCCGGGCACGGGCAGCGCGGGACCGGTCATCGCGGCGGAGGGGCCTCTCCGGGATCGCCGAAGGTGCCGGGATCTGAGGGGCCCGACGCCGAGCACCGCCCCGGAACGGGTGAATCCGGCCGGTTGGCGAGGGGTTGGCCGGCGAAGCGACAGGACTCAACACGGGTGCTTCCGGGCACGCGGAATGCACAGGTCAGCGGCAGGTTGGTGAAAAACCGCGGTGTCGGGGTGCCGCTTCGGAATCCATGCAGTACTGTGCCGGTCTGACAGGAACGATGGTGTTTTCTGTGTGAGAATGTTTGATTCGGAGGTGGCAGGGTGCCGTTCCTCGCCGACGCGAACTTGCGGCTCGACGCGAGTCCGATCGACTACATCGAGTTGGCGTTCTATTTCGTCCTGGTGCTCGGCATCGGCTATCTCGCGCGAAGGCAGGTGTCGAGCAGTCTCGACTTCCTGCTGTCGGGCCGGTCGCTGCCGGCGTGGGTCACCGGTCTGGCGTTCATTTCCGCGAACCTCGGCGCGGTCGAGGTCATGGGCATGTCCGCCAACGGCGTCCTCTACGGCCTGCCGACCGTCCATTACTTCTGGATCGGCGCCATCCCGGCGATGCTGTTCCTCGGCCTGGTGATGATGCCGTTCTACTACGGCTCCAAGGTCCGCAGCGTGCCGGAGTTCATGCGCCGCCGGTTCGGGCCGACCGCGCATCTCGTCAACGGCATCAGCTTCGCCGCAGCGCAGATCCTCATCGCGGGCGCGAACCTGTTCCTGCTGGCCAGCGTCGTGAACCTGCTGCTGGGCTGGCCGCTGTGGGTGTCGATCGTCATCGCCGCCGCCATCGTGCTCGGCTACACCGCGCTGGGCGGGCTTTCGGCCGCGATCTACAACGAGGTGCTGCAGTTCTTCGTGATCGTCGTGGCGCTGCTGCCGCTCACCATCGTCGGCCTGGTCAAGGTCGGCGGCTGGCAGGGCCTGGTGCAGAAGATCACCGACAGCCCCGGCGGCACCGCGCAGCTGCACTCCTGGCCCGGGGACAACCTCACCGGCTTCGGCAACAACTTCCTCTCCGTGCTCGGCATCGTGTTCGGTCTCGGCTTCGTGCTGTCCTTCGGCTACTGGACGACGAACTTCGTCGAGGTCCAGCGCGCGATGGCGTCGAAGAGCATGTCGGCCGCGCGGCGGACGCCGATCATCGGCGCGTTCCCGAAGATGCTGGTGCCCTTCATCGTGATCATCCCCGGCATGATCGCCGGCGTCGTGGTGCCGGAGTACTTGCAGGACAAGGGACTTCTGCTGCAGGACAAGGCCGCGCCGAGCGGGGTCACCGCGAACAACGCGCTCCTGCTGCTGATGCGCGACCTGCTGCCCAACGGCATCCTCGGCATCGCGATCGCCGGTCTGCTGGCGTCGTTCATGGCGGGCATGGCGGCGAACCTCAGCTCGTTCAACACCGTCTTCACCTACGACATCTGGCAGACGTACGTGAAGAAGGACAAGCCGGACGGCTACTACCTGAACCTCGGCCGCAAGACCACGGTCGTCGCGACCGTGCTGGCCATCGGCACCGCGTTCGTCGCGTCCCAGTCCTCGAACATCCTGACCTACCTGCAGGACCTGTTCTCGTTCTTCAACGCGCCGCTGTTCGCCACGTTCATCCTCGGCATGTTCTGGAAGCGGATGACCGCGGCCGCCGGGTGGATCGGCCTGGTGGCGGGCACCGCGTCGGCGATCACGATCTGGGCGCTGTCGCAGGCGGACGTCCTCTCGCTCGCCGGGCAGGGCACCAGCTTCGTGGCGGCGGGCACCGCGTTCGTCGTCGACATCGTGGTGAGCGTCGGGGTTTCGCTGGCCACCCAGCCGAAGCCGGACGCGCAGCTGGTCGGCCTGGTCTACTCGCTCACGCCGCGCGACGCGCTCAAGCACGACAACACCGGCGAGAACGCCGGCTGGTACCGCAAGCCGGGTCTGCTGGCCGGCATCGTCCTCGTCATCACCATCGCCCTCAACATCATCTTCTGAGGAGGCCCGCATGACCGAGAAAACCTCGCGGCCGCACAAGGCGGGCGCCTTCGACATCCGGCTGATCATCGCGCTGCTGCTCGGCGTCTACGGCGTGATCCTCACGATCATGGGCGCCGGGTTCACCAGCGACGACGATCTGAAGAAGGCCGCCGACGTGAACATCAACCTCTGGTCGGGCATCGGCCTGCTGGTGGTGACCGCGTTGTTCGTGCTGTGGGCGGTGCTGCGGCCGCTGGTCGTGCCCCCGTCGACCGAAACGACAGAAGAGTCACCCGCCGAATAACCGGGTTGGCACCACGTCCGGCGGCCTCGCCCGCTAGGTTGCCGGACGTGGTGCACGATCCCCGGTTCGGCCGGTTCCTGAAGGTGTCCGCCCTGGTGGCCGCGGTCGCGGTCGCGATCTCCGCGCTGTCCGCGTGCGGCGGCCCGAATCTGGGCAAGGAGAACTTCGCGCGCACGACCGTCCCCGCCGCCGGGGACGGCGCCGCGACGTCCGGCCCGATCACCGATCCCGCGGTCGCCCCCGCCGTGCTGCGCGACCTGCTGCCCTGCCAGTTCGTGGACAAGACCGCGATGAGCCCGCTCGGCACGATGCAGGGCGAGGCGACCGCGTCGAGCACGCAGTTCGACTCCTGCGTCGCGAAGGCGAACGACCCGGGCGGCAAGGAAATCCGGGCGAGCGTCGAGGTCGGCGGCATCGTGACGTTCGCTTCCGACAAGACCACCGGTGCGGTCGGCGGGCTGCCGCAGGTCGAGGTGCCCGACCTCGGTGGCGGCTCCGGGTGCGTGGTCAGCGCGCTCACCGCGCGGAACCCGGCCTTCGGCGTCTCCTTCCGGGTCGACTACACCGGTGGCGACGCCTGCGCGGCCGGTCGCAAACTCGTGGCTACAGCCGTCGAGAAACTGCACAACAACCCGCAGAAGTACACGCCCGGCCCGGGCACGCTGCTCGCCGTCGACCCGTGCACGGTGCTCGACCCGGCCGCGGTGGACGGGGTCGTGAAGGGCGGGAAGCCGCGACCGTCCGGACTGCACTCGTGCGAATGGGGCCTCATCCCGAGCGTCCGGGTGACGATGTTCCCCGGCATCGCGCCGTCCGAAGGCGACGGCTGGCTGAAGGCCGACGTCGGCACGCCGAGCCAGGCGTACGCGAAGCAAGGCACCTCCGGGTCGAGCTGCCAGGTCAAATGGCAGCACCGGCAGTGGAAGGAAGACCACGTCGAGGTGGTCCAGCTGGAGTACACGAACTCCGACGCGCAGGCGGACAAGGACGACCCGTGCGGCAAGACCGGCGGGCTGGCCAAGCAGCTGGCCGGCAAGCTGCCGCCGGCCTCGTGAGTGCTGATCACGGTGAGAACCGGGATGGGCACTCACGAGCCCGGCGCACTAGGTTGGGGTCGTCCACGACGCCGAGGTGCCGGAGGTCCGCCATGAAGAAGATCATCAACGATCCGGCGGCCGTCGTCGCCGAATCGCTGAGAGGGCTCGCGGTCGCGCACGCGGACCTGCTGCGTGTGCGCGACGATCCGGCGCTGGTCGTGCGCGCGGACGCGCCGGTATCGGGCAAGGTCGCGGTGGTGTCCGGCGGCGGGTCCGGGCACGAACCGCTGCACGGCGGATTCGTCGGCCCCGGGATGCTCGACGCCGCGGTGCCCGGGCCGGTGTTCACCTCGCCGACCCCGGACGCGGTGCAGAGCGCGCTCGCGGCGACCACCGGACCGGCCGGGGCGCTGCTGATCGTGAAGAACTACACCGGCGACGTGCTGAACTTCGAAACCGCCGCCGAACTGGCCGCGGCCGAGGACCTCGACGTGCGCAGCGTGGTGATCGACGACGACGTGGCGGTCAAGGACTCCACGTTCACCGCCGGGCGGCGCGGCGTCGGCGGCACCGTGCTGCTGGAGAAGATCGCCGGTGCCGCGGCCGAGCGCGGCGATTCGCTGGACGCGGTGGAAGCGCTGGCGCGCAAGGTGATCGGGCAGGTCCGCTCGATCGGGGTGGCGCTGTCCGCGCCGACCGTGCCGCACGCCGGCGAGCCGAGTTTCGACCTCGGGCCGGACGAGATCGAGTTCGGCATCGGCATCCACGGCGAGCCCGGCCGCGAGCGGATCCCGGCCGAACCGGCCGACGCGCTGGTCGCCCGGATGGTCGAGGCGGTGGTGTCCGACCTGCCGTTCGAATCCGGCGACAAGGTGCTGCTGTTCACCAACTCGATGGGCGCCACCCCGCAGCTGGAGTTGTACCTCGCGCACGGCATCGCCGAGCGGCTGCTGGCCGAGCGCGGGATCCTGGTCGAGCGCAGGCTGGTCGGCCCGTACATCACGAGCCTGGAAATGCAGGGCATCAGCCTGACCCTGCTGAAATTGGACGACGAGCTTACGCGGCTGTGGGACGCGCCGGTGCGCACGCCCGCGCTGCGGTGGGGGATCTGATGGCCTGCACTGCCGAAGGGGTCGCGGCCGCGTTGCGCGCCGCCGCCGAAGTGATCGCCGAGCACCGCACCGAACTGGTGGACCTGGACCGCGCGATCGGCGACGCCGACCATGGCGAGAACCTCAGCCGGGGCTTCACCGCCATCGTGTCCGCGCTGGAGACCGCGGTGCCGGAAACCCCGGCCGGCGTCGTGAAACTCGCTGCCACCACGCTGATTTCCAAGGTCGGCGGCGCGGCCGGACCGCTTTACGGCACGGCTTTCCTGCGTGCGTCGGCGAAGCTCGGCGACGCGGCGGAGATCGACGTGCCGCTGTTGCTGGACGCACTGCGGGCAGCGCTGGAAGGGGTGCGGGCGCGCGGCAAGGCGGCAGGCGGCGACGCGACGATGGTCGACGCGCTGATCCCGGCCGTCTCCGCGGCCGAAGGCGTTGCGGACGGCACGATCGCGGACGTGCTCACCGCCGCGGCGGACGGGGCCGACCGCGGTGCGGAGTCCACTGTGGACTTGATCCCGCGCAAGGGCCGTGCCTCCTACCTCGGGGAACGCGCGGTCGGGCACATGGACCCGGGCGCCCGTTCGACGGCGCTGCTGCTGCGTGCGTTCGCGGAGGCGGCCCGGTGACCGTCGGAATCGTTCTTGTGTCGCACAGCGCGAAACTGGCCGAAGGCCTGGCCGACCTGGCCGCCCAGATGGCCCCGGACGTCCGGATCGTCCCGGCGGGCGGACTGCCCGACGGCGGCGGCATCGGCACTGACTACGACGAGGTCGTCGCGGCCGCCCAGCGGGCGGATTCCGGCGACGGCGTGGTGCTGCTGTACGACCTCGGCAGCGCGCAGATGACCGCTGAGCTGGCGGTGGAGTCACTGGCCGACCCGTCCGCCGCGGTGGTGGTCGACGCGCCGCTGGTGGAAGGCGCGGTGGCCGCGGCCGTCGCGGCGCAGGGCGGCGCGAACACCAAGGCGGTGGGCGAGGCCGCGGCGAGCGCCGGTGTCGCACCCGACCTGACCGCCGCGGAGCCTTCGGTCGCCGGCGAGGAAGGTGTGGTGGAGAAGGAATTCACGCTGACCAATGACGTCGGCCTGCACGCGCGCCCGGCCGCGGTCGTGGTGCGCAGCCTGGCGGACTTCGAGGCCGAGGTATCGATCCGGCTGGGCGAACAGGAGGCGGACGCGCACAGCGTGCTGGCGCTGATGTCGCTCGGCGCGCGCCAAGGCGACCGGATCGTGGTGCGGGCTCGCGGGCCACAGGCGGCGGAGGCGGTCGCGAAGGCGGCCGAGCTGGTGGAGTCGAACTTCGGGGAGTGACGCCGGTTTCCGACCGGGTGACTTCGCCGGGACTGACTCGATTCCGATGTGCTTTCGAGGGTCGCGCGTGGCACAGTGAGCGGCAATTACCAGCGGGTAACCTCTGGAGGCCCTGTGGCACGGGAAATCTCGACGGTCGGCGTGGTCGGTCTTGGCACGATGGGCGCGGGCATCGCCGAGGTGCTCGCCCGCAGCGGACTCGACGTGGTCGCGGTGGAACTCGACGAGGCCGGGGTCGAACGCGGCCTCGGCCACCTGCGGCATTCGACCGAACGGGCGCTCGCGGGCGGGAAACTCGACGAGGCGGGCCGCGCGGCGCTGCTCGGCCGGATCCGCGCCACGACCTCGCTGGCTGAACTGTCCGAAGCGGACTTGGTGATCGAGGCGATCCCGGAGAACCTCGCGGCGAAGGCCGAGGTTTTCACCCAGTTGGACCAGGTGACCCGGCCGGACGTGGTGTTCGCGTCCAATACCTCCTCGCTGTCGATCACCGAGATCGGCGTGCACACCGCGCGGCCGGGCAAGGTCGTCGGGATGCACTTTTTCAACCCGGCTCCGGTGCTGAAGCTGGTCGAGGTCGTGCGCACGGTGGTCACCGAGCCGGACGTGGTGTCCGACGTCGTGGAATTCGCGCAGCGGCTGGGAAAATCGCCGGTGGTGATCGGCGACCGGGCCGGGTTCATCGCGAACGCGCTGCTGTTCGGCTATCTCAACCACGCGGTGCGGATGTACGAGCAGCGCTATGCCACCCGGGAAGATCTTGACGCCGCAATGCGTTTCGGCTGCGGTTACCCGATGGGTCCGCTCGCGCTGCTCGACCTGATCGGGCTGGACACCGCGTACGAGATCCTCGACACGATGTACCACCAATCCCGGAACCGGCTGCACGCGCCCGCGCCACTGCTGAAGCAGATGATCACCGCGGGGCAGCTCGGACGCAAGAGCGGACACGGTTTCTACGCCTACGACGCGCCGGATTCCCCGGTGGTGGTGGATTCGGCCGTTTCGGCCGAAGCGGACTCTTCGGTGGCTCGCGAAGTGCGTTCCGTCGGTGTGATCGGCACTGGGACAATGGCGACCGGCATCGCGGAAGTCTTCGCCAAACGCGGTTTTGCCGTCGTGCTGCGGGCTCGCAGCACGGAGAAGGCCGAAGCGTCGGTGGCGAAGGTGAAGAAGTCGCTCGACAAGGCAGTGGTGAAGGGCAAACTGTCCGAAGAGGACGCTGCGGCCGCGCTCGGGCGGATCCGGCCGGTGACGGAATTCGAGGCACTGGCCGGCGTCGACCTGGTGGTCGAAGCGGTGGCCGAGGAGCTTTCCGTTAAGCAGGCGGTGTTTTCGGCTTTGGACGAGGTCGCCAAGCCGGGCGCGGTTCTCGCCACCACGACCTCCTCGCTGCCGGTCATCGAATGCGCGGCGGCGACTTCGCGGCCCGGCGACGTGATCGGGCTGCACTTCTTCAATCCCGCACCGGTGATGAAACTGGTCGAAGTGGTGTCGACGATCGCGACCGCTCCCGACGTCACCGCCAC
Source organism: Amycolatopsis sp. M39 (assembly GCF_001651785.1). Taxonomy (NCBI): domain Bacteria; kingdom Bacillati; phylum Actinomycetota; class Actinomycetes; order Pseudonocardiales; family Pseudonocardiaceae; genus Amycolatopsis; species Amycolatopsis sp. M39. Next base: position 47,057 of record NZ_LWSF01000034.1, on the reverse strand, counting down.
CGCGACGGCAGTGTGCGCGGCGGTCGGCAAACACCCGGTGCAGTGCGGCGACCGGGCCGGGTTCATCGTGAACGCGTTGTTGTTCCCGTATCTCAACGACGCGGTGAAAATGCTGGAAGCGCATTACGCGTCGGCGGACGACATCGACACCGCGATGAAGGTCGGCTGCGGTCTGCCGATGGGGCCGTTCGAATTGCTGGACGTGGTCGGGCTGGACGTGTCGCTGGCGATCGAGCGGACACTGTTCAACGAGTTCCGCGAAGAAGGCTTCGCCCCGGCGCCGTTGTTGGAACACCTGGTGACGGCAGGACGATTGGGTCGCAAGACCGGCAAGGGCTTCAAGGACTACTGACGCTTGTACGTGTAGAGCATAAAGCCGTCGTGGTATTTGCCCACGCGGTCGTAAAGCGCGCGAGCCGGGGCGTCTTCGAGGGTGTTCCAGTAAAGCGACGGAAAGCCTTGTTCGGCGGCGTCGCGGGCAACCCACTCGATCAGCGCGGTCGCGACACCTTTTCGCCGGACGTTCTCGTTGACGAACAGATCAGCGAGATAGCACCTTCCGCAGTACCAGATGCTGGCGTGGAACAGGTAGTGCGCGATGCCGGCCATTGTGCCGTCCAGCCGCGCGGCGATCCCGCGGATCCGGTCGTCGTCGAGCAGGCGGCGCCAGGTCCGGTCGTAGCTGTCGCCGGTGCGTTCGACGTCGAAGTAGGCGTCTTTGCCGCGAGCGAGGTTTTCCCAGTCGGCGCGGTCGGATTCGGTCAGGTCGCTGATCTCCACGGGGCTATCTCGCGCTGCTCACCGGTCGCGCCGCCGGATGCGCGCGCCTGGGGCGGGTTCGCCGTCCGGCGGCAGCAGCGGGCCGCCCTGCCATTGCTGGAACACGAGGTTCGTGTGCACGCGGGCGACCTCGTCGCGGGAGGTGAGTTCGTCCAGCACCAGCCGCTGCAACTCGGCGGCCGAGGTAGTGGCGACGTGTGCGAGGAAGTCGTCCGGCCCGGTCAGGTGGTAGACCGCGCGGATCTCCGGCAGCGCGAGAAGATGTTCCGCGAACTGCTCGACCAGCGGCCGTCGATGCGGCCGGACCTGCACGAACAGGAACGCCTCCAGCGGACGCCCCACCTTCGCCGGGTCGACCTTGGCGTGCTGGCCGGTGATCACGCCGGTCTCCCGGAGCCGTGCCACCCGGTCCAGGCAGGTCGACGGCGCGAGCCCGACCGCGGCCGCGAGTTCCTTGTTCGACGTCCGGGCATCGTTCTGCAACACCCGCAGAATCTCAAGATCAACCGGGCTCAGTTCGACGGTGTCGCTCATCGTTGAATCTTATCCGAGATTGTTGCTTTACCGCCGTTGTGTGTCCGAACGTGGCTGCTATGACTTCCGCCTTGCGCACCCGAGCCGTCCACGCCGGTCGCGACGATCTCGCCGACCTCGGCCTGCACGCCGCCCCGCTCGACTTCTCCACGACCTACCCCGCGCGCGACAGCGCCGAGGAGGCCCGCCGGATCGACGAGTTCGCCGCGGGCGGGAACGTCACCGGCATCTACGGCCGGATCGGCAACCCGACCGTCGAACGGTTCGAACAGGCGCTGGCGGAACTCGAAGGCTTCGACCACGCGGTGGCTTTCGCCAGCGGCATGGCGGCGGTCTCCGCGTGCCTGCTTTCCGCGGTATCGCGAGGAAAACGGCACATCGTCGGTGTCCGGCCGCTGTATGGCTGCACGGACCACCTGCTGACCACCGGCCTTCTGGGCACCGAGGTCACCTGGACCGCGCCCGAGGATGTCGCCGACGCCCTGCGCCCGGACACCGGCCTGGTTTTCGTGGAGACCCCCGCGAACCCGACCTTGAGCGAACTGGACATCGCCACCCTGACCGCGGCCTGCGGCGACGTCCCGGTCCTGGTCGACAACACCTTCGCGACGCCAGTCCTGCAACGCCCCGGCCGGCTGGGCGCCCGAATGGTGCTGCACAGCGCGACCAAGTTCCTGGGCGGCCACGGCGACGTCATGGGCGGCATCGTGGCCTGCGACGCCGAAGAAGCCGCGCGCCTGCGCTCCCTGCGCTTCGCTACCGGCGGCGTGCTGCACCCGCTCGCCGGATACCTGCTGCTGCGCGGCCTCTCGACACTCCCGCTGCGCGTGAAGGCTGCTTCGGAAACCGCGGCGGTCTTGGCCGAGCGCCTCGCTTCGCACCCTTCGGTACGCACCGTGCACTACCCCAAACTGGGCGGCCCGCTGGTGGCCTTCGAGGTGACCGGCGACCCGCACGCGGTGATCGGCGCGGTCCGGCTGATCACGCCCGCGGTGAGCCTGGGCAGCGTCGACACGCTGATCCAGCACCCGGCTTCGCTGACGCACCGCATCGTCGCCGAGGACGATCGCACCGGTTCGGGCATCACCCACGGTTTGCTGCGGCTTTCGGCCGGGCTGGAGGATGTCGAGGACTTGTGGCTTGATCTGGATCAGGCGCTGAAGTCCTGCTGATCGGGTGCGCACGCGGTATCCACCGCCCGGGTCGGCGGTGGATACCGGGCGGCCCGGCTGGGCACAGCCCTCGCCTGGCAGCCCGCCGAACCGGCGAGCACGCCGGGCGGGACGTTCTGCTGGCCAGCTTCGGCAACTGACCGGGGCCAGCCCTTCGTCAGCCGCGACGCGTCGATCAGCCGCAGCAACCGCCGCCGCAGCACCCTCCGCCAGCCGGTGCGGGCGCGGCGGCCGAACCGGTGAGCGCGACCGTCGTGAGCAGCTTGACCGTGTCCGCATGCCCCTCCGGGCAGGGGGCGGGCGCGCTGGACTCGGCCATCGGGCGCTGGAGTTCGAACGTCTCGGTGCAGTCGCGGCAGCGGTAGGCGTAAGTGGGCATGGCTTGATTATCGCTGGCGGGCCGCGTTGGTGGGAAGCTGTCCGGGTGGATGTGCCCCAGTACGCGGATGTTCCGCACCTCGGCCAGGTCGTTCCCGCCCTGCTCGGCGCGCTGGGCGTGCCCGGCGAGGACGGCGGCCTGGCAGTGCCCGAAGCCCGCAGCGCGTGCGTGCTCCTCATCGACGGCCTCGGCTGGGAACTGCTGGCCCAGCACGCGGCGGACGCTCCCGTTCTCACCGAACTCGCCGGCAGCCCCCTGCGAGTCGGCTTCCCGTCGACCACCGCCGCCGGCGTCGCCGCGATCGGCACTGGTCTGGCGTCGGGCGAGCACGGCATGGTCGGCTACACCTTCGAGATCCCAGGAACCGGCGTCCTGAACGCGCTGCGCTGGCGCTCCCACGAGGACGGAAGCGACCTCCGCGGAGCCCTGCCGCCCCGCGATGTCCAACCTCTCCCGACGACCTTCGAACGCGCCGCCGCCGCGGGCATCGAGGCCGCGGTGGTGTCTTCGGCGCAGTTCGCCAACACCGCCTTGACCCAAGCGACGCAAAGCGGTGCCCGATACGCCGGCGTGCACGCGCTGGGCGACCTGGCCGCGCGAACCTTGGACATACTCTCTTCGCGCGCGTTTTGCTATGCCTACCACAGTGAACTGGACCTGCTGGGCCACCTTTACGGCCCCGGCTCGACCGCGTGGCGGATGCAGCTCCGCCAGGTCGACCGGCTGGTGGAGTCCATTGTGGACGGATTGCCCGCCGGTGCCGTCCTGGCGGTGGTGGCCGACCACGGAATGGTGACCGTCGAGGAAAAACTGAACCTGGAGGACACTCCGGAGCTGCTGGCGGGCGTCCGCGCGTTCGGCGGGGAGGTTCGCGCGCGGCATGTCTATACGGAGCCCGGTGCGACTGCGGACGTGGTGGCCGCGTGGCGCGAGGTCCTGGGTTCCCGGGCGTGGGTGCTGTCGCGCGAGGAAGCGATCGCGGCGGGCTGGTTCGGCGCCGCGGTGAGCGACCGGGTGCGCCCACGAATCGGCGACGTGATCGCCGCGGCGACGGGAACCTTCGGCATGGTTCGCGAACTCGCCGAGGCAGTGGAGTCGAACCTGGTAGGCCAGCACGGCTCGCTGACGTCAGCGGAGCAACTCGTCCCGCTTGCGATCGCCCGGGCCTGATCCATGCGGAGCCTTCGCTCTCGCCGAGGTACGTGAGGGGAACCCTGACCTACCTTGCACAGCGCTCGGCAGCGTCGGCGGGCAGCGGTTCGGTGTGGGGCTGAACCATCCCGCCGACGTCCGGTTACCGTGGCTGCGTGCCCAGACGCAATCGACCCGGCCGAGGCCGTTCCGGTGCCGTCGAACGGCCGGATGCCGGTGCGGTCAGCGGCTGGGCCCGCAGCGAATCCGCTCCCGACGGCGACTGGCTGGTGCGCACCGTTCCCGGTTCGCAGGCCGCCAAGACCTATCGCTGTCCCGGTTGCGATCACGAGATCCGTCCGGGCGTCCCGCATCTGGTCGTGTGGCCCGCGGACGAGACCGGCGGGGTCGCCGACCGCAGGCATTGGCATCGGCCCTGCTGGGAGGCCCGGGCCCGGCGGCGTCCGCAGCGGCGCCGGTGAACGGGAAAGCGACACGGGCCGGCGAGTAAGGCTACCCTTGCTTGTCGTGATCCAGTCTCACCAGATCTGCGGTCCGACCGGCTCGGCCGAGGACAGCCATGCCGCCTACCTGTCGTCGATCGCGTGCCCCGAACCGGGTCCCGACGGGACGGTCCGGCACCGGCTGCGGCCGGAGTTCGGCGACGGCGCGATCGAGGTCACGGCGCTGCGCCGCGGGCTGTCGCTCGTCCGCTACGACGTCGAGTTCTCCGGGACCCACCGGGTCGAATACCGGTTCCCGGGCGATCATTTCGAGCTGGAGCACTGCCTCGGCGGGCGGATGCGCATCCGCGAGTCCGGCACCGGCACCGGCGAGATGCGCGCCAGCGCGGTGTCGCTGAGTTCCCGCAGCGCCCTCGAAGGAGTGGTCGAATACGAGCCGGGGGAGCGTTATCGCGCGGTCTCGGTGACCGGGACGTGGACCGGGCTGGAGTCCTATCTCCAGGACCTCGGCGCGTATTCGCTGCCCGCGATCGGGCCGGAACACCTCGCCCGCGAGCGGTATCTGGGCCGCTCGACGGCGTTGCTGCCCGCCGCTGATCCGCTGCGGGAGATCTTCGCGCATCGCCGAGGTTCCGCCGGCCGCCTGCTGTTCCTGGAATCGCGGTTGATGGCCGCGCTCGCCGCACTGGCCGACGGTCTGGTGGCCACGCCAGCCGAAACCGGCGAACCCGAGCTGGCCGACCACGAGGAGACCGCTTTGCGCCGCGTGCCCGACCTGCTGTGGCAGCATCGCCACGACCCGCCGACGCTGGCCCAGCTGGCCAGGGCGTCCGCGATGTCGGTGCGTCGGCTCACCACCGGCTTCCGGTCCCTGTACGGGATTCCGGTGATGGAGCACCACCGGCGCCGCTGCCTCGACCGGGCGGCGGTCCTGCTGGTCGAGACGGACTGGCCGATCGCGCGGATCGCGTCCGAGATCGGGTACGCCTCGGCGAGCAATTTCGGGTACGCCTTCCGCCGGGACCGCGGGAGTTCGCCCGCCCGGTTCCGGCATGCCCGAACCTGACGCCGCAACGATCTCCACAGCACCGAGCAGCGCGCTCCACACCACAACCGGGCCGAGCCGCCGACGATAACGGCAGCGGTCGCTCGCCGGCCGCGTTGTGGCTCGGACGGAGTGGAGGCTCATGAACGGCGGCATCGACACCGCGACCCCGCGTACCGGAACCGGACGGCTTGTCCTCGTCCTCGGCGGTCTTTCCGCGGTGTCGCCGTTCGCGGTCGACATGTACGCGCCGGGATTCCCGCAGATCGTCTCCTCGTTCGGGACCACCACCGCGGCGGTGCAGTTCTCGCTCACCTCGTGTCTCGTCGGGTTCGCGGCCGGGCAGCTCGTGCTCGGCCCGGTCAGCGACACGCTCGGCCGCCGCCGGCTGCTGCTCGCCGGGGCCGCGCTGTTCGCGGTCTTTTCCGTGGTGTGCGCGCTTGCCCCGAACCTCGCGGTGTTCGACCTCGCCCGGCTGTGCCAGGGGGTGGCCGGCGGCGCGGGGATCGTGCTCGGACGGGCGGTGATCAGCGATCTGTTCACCGGCGCGGGCGCGGCCCGCAGGCTGACCGCGCTGAGCGTGATCGGGTCGACCGCGCCGGTGCTGGCCCCGGTGCTCGGCGGGGTGGTCGTCGGGCTGGGCTCCTGGCGGCTGGTGTTCGCGGTGCTCGCCGTGACCGGGATGCTGCTGCTGGCCGGGGTCGGCTCCTGGGTGCCGGAATCGCTGCCCGCGCACCGGCGGCTGCCCGGCGGCTCCCGGCGGGCGGCCGCCGCGATGGGCCGGCTGCTCCGCCGCCGCGCGCTGGTCGGGCATCTCCTCGTGGCCGGCTGCGGGATCGGCGCGTTGTTCGCTTACATCAGCGGCTCGCCGTTCGTCTTCCAGGACGGCTACGGCTTGTCGCCCGCCGTCTACAGCCTCGTTTTCGCGACGAACGCGGTCGGCACCGTCCTGGCCGGCGCGCTGTTCGCCCGGCTCGCCGGGCGCGTGCGGCTGAACACCCTGCTCACGATCGGTGTGCTCGTGATGGCGCTCGCGACGGGGACGCTCGTGCTGCTGCTTCTCGCCGGCGTCAGCACGGTGCCCACGACCTGGATCTGCCTGTTCGGCGCGACCTTCGGATTCGGCATCGTGCTGCCCGCTTCGACGACGATCATCCTCGCGATCGGCGGTGACGCCCCCGGCGCGGCCTCCGGCCTGATCGGCGGCGCGCAGTTCCTGATCGGCGCGGCGGCGGCCCCGCTGCCCGGAGCGGCCGGAACGACCACCGCGCTGTCCACCGCCGTCGCGGTGCTGGGTTTCGCGCTCGTGGCGGCGGTCGCCCTGTTCGTGCTCGCGCGCCCGGGGGAAGGGAACGGCGAGCCCGAAACCGCATGAGCGAAAGGAGAATCCCGTGCTCGTTCCGGAAGACGAACTGACCGCGGCGCCCGAACTGGAGCTTGCCCGAGCCTGCCCCTACCGGCCCAACGCGCAGCACGTGCGAGTGCGGGACGCGGCCCGCCCGGTGCGGATGCGGCTGCCGTCCGGGATGCCGGTGTGGGCGGTGGCCGGTCACCGCGGCATCCGCGCCGTGCTCGCCGACGACCGGTTCAGCGCCGACCGGCAACGGCAGGGTTTCCCCTTTGCCGTGGACGGCCAGCCGGGCGCCTTCCGCCGCACGATGATCTCCATGGACGGCGCCGAGCACCGCGCCGCCAGGTCCGCGGTGGCCGGCGAGTTCACCGTCCGCCGGGTCCGGCAGTTGCGGCCGCGGATCGACCGCATCGTGCACGAATGCCTCGACGCCCTGCTGGCCGGTCCGAAGCCCGCGGATCTGGTCCGCGCGCTCGCGTTGCCGGTGCCCTCCCGGGTGATCTGCGAACAGCTCGGGGTGCCCTACTCCGACCACGACTTCTTCCAGACCCGCTCCACCACGATGCTGCTGCGCACCGCCACCGCGCCGCAGCGGCTGCGGGCGATCGACGAACTGCTGGCCGCGCTGGAGACGCTGATCGCCGAAAAGGAAGCGGCCCCGTCCGAGGATCTGCTCGGTCGGCAGATCCGGAAGGGCCGCGAGGACGGCGAATACCGGCGGACGGCCTTGGTGCGGATGGCTTTCCTGCTGCTCGTCGCCGGACACGAGACGACGGCGAACATGATTTCGCTCGGCGCGCTGAACCTGGCCGAGCGGCCGCTGCTGGCGGCGGCGCTGCGCGCGGACCCGGCACGCGCCCCGCTGCTCGTGGAGGAGCTGCTGCGCCGCTTCACGATCGCGGAGTTCATCCCGACCCGGGTGGCCACCGAGGACGTGCACCTCGACGGCGAACGGATCGCCGCGGGGGAGGTGGTCGTGCTGCTGTGCAACGCGGCCGATCACGATCCGGCGGTGTTCCCCGGTCCCCGGCGCGGCGCTCGCGACCACCTGGCGTTCGGGCACGGTCCGCACCAGTGCCTCGGCCAGCAGCTGGCGAGGACGGAGCTGGAAATCGTCTATACCGCGCTGGCCACCCGGTTGCCCGGCCTGCGCGCCGCGGTGCCCGCGCGGCGGCTGCGGTTCAAAACCGATGCCGAGATCTACGGCATCCACGAATTCCCGGTGACCTGGTGAACCCGGGCGTAGAGGAGGCGAAGATCCGATGTGCGGCATCGCGGGGTGGGCGGATTTCGAACGGTTTCCCAGCCGGGAACCACAGGTGCTCCAGGACATGACCGAGGCGATGGCCTGCCGGGGTCCGGACGCGCACGGCTGCTGGTTCGACGAGCACGTGGCCTTCGGCCACCGCAGGCTTTCGGTGATCGACCCGGCGGGCGGCGGCCAGCCGATGACGCTGGAGCACCTCGGCCGCACGGTGCTGGCGATCACCTACAGCGGCGAGGTGTACAACTACCGCGAACTACGCGCGGAACTCAGCGCGCTCGGCCACCGGTTCCGGACCGCCAGCGACACCGAAGTGGTGCTGCACGCCTACTTGCAGTGGGGCACGGCGATGGCACGGCGGCTGAACGGGATGTTCGCGTTCGCGATCTGGGACGCCCGCAGCGAGCGACTGCTGCTCGTGCGCGACCGGCTCGGGATCAAACCGCTCTACTACTGCCCGGCCGGCCGCGGGCTGCTGTTCGGTTCGGAAGCCAAGGCGATCCTCGCGCATCCCGACGTGGCGCCGGTGGTGGACCGGGACGGGCTGCGCGAGTTGCTGGCCGGGGTCAAAACCCCGGAGCACGCGATCTTCCGCGGCCTGCGGGAACTGCGGCCGGGACACCTGCTGGTCTTCGACCGCGAGGGCAAGCGAATCCAGCGGTACTGGGCGTTGGAGGCACGCGAGCATCCCGACGATCTGCACACCACGGTGCGGACGGTCCGCGCGTTGCTTGAGGACATCGTGGAACGCCAGCTGGTCGCCGACGTCCCGCTGTGCACCCTGCTTTCCGGCGGCCTCGACTCCAGTGTGGTGACGGCGCTGGCGGCGCGCTCGCTCGCCGCTCAAGGCGCCGGCCCGGTCCGGTCGTTCTCGGTCGATTTCGCGGGCAACGAACGGGATTTCGCCGCCAGCCTGGTGCACGAATCGCCGGACGCGCCGTTCGCCGCGGAAATGGCGCGGCATGTCGCGGCCGAGCACACGAACCTGGTGCTCGGGCTCGGCGAACTCGCCGCTTCCTCGACCCGGGCCGTGGTCCCGCGGGCGCACGACGTGCCCGCGGCGCTGCTCGGTGACGCGTTCGCCTCCTTGTACCTGCTGTTTCGCGCGGTCCGTGAACGGTCGACGGTGGCGCTGTCCGGGGAAGCCGCGGACGAACTGTTCGGCGGCTACCCGTGGTTCCACGTGCCGGAGCTGCGCGACGCGGACACTTTCCCGTGGGTGGCCGCCGGGTACGACCTGCTCCCGGCGCTGTCCGGGCTGCTGGATCCCGGGCTGCTCGCGGACCTGGACGTCGAGGGCTACCGCGCCCAGCGGTACGCCGAGGCGCTGGCGGAGGTGCCGGTGCTACCCGGCGAGGACGCCGCGGCGCGGCGGATCCGCGAGGTCGGCTACCTCGCGGTGACCCGGTTCGTGCCGATGCTGCTGGACCGGAAGGACCGGATGAGCATGGCGGTGGGCCTGGAGGTGCGGGTGCCGTTCTGCGACCACCGGCTGGTCGACTACCTGTTCAACGTGCCGTGGCGGATGAAGTTCTTCGACGGCAAGGAAAAGAGCCTGCTGCGGGCGGCGGCAGGCCACCTGCTCCCCGAACCGGTGGCGAACCGGAAGAAGAGCGCGTACCCGATCACGCACGACCCGGGATACGACGCGGCACTGCGCGCCGAGTTCGCCCGGCTCGCGAGTTCTCCCGGTACACCCGTGCACGCGCTGATCGACGGCACCGCGACGGCCCGGCTCGGGTCCGCGAACGGCTGGCCGTCCCGGTCCGGGCTGGAGTTCATGGTGCAGCTGGACTCCTGGCTCGCCGACCACGACCTGGCGCTGTGAACCCGGAAACCGCTGCCGCCGGACTGCGGCGCGGGCGACACGGGCGTGGCCGCGGCAGCGCCGCGGGCGCCGAACCGTCCCGACGGCGCCCGGTTGCCGTGGCTGCGTGCCCGGCCGCTGGGCGCCCCGGCGGCGGCCGGACCAGCGCTGGCGAAGAGAAACCCTTACGGCGAAAGGGTTTCCTTCCGGCGCGCCCGGTGCCGCCGGACCGCGTCGCGGTTGACGCAGGCGTGGGTGCAGTACCGCTGCGTCCCGCTGCGGGTGAAGTCGACGAACGCGCGGCGGCATTCCGTCGCGGCGCAGCGGCCGAGGCGGTGCAGGCTGGTCGAGGTCAGGTACTGCGCCGCGGCCACGGATGTCACCGCGCGCAACACCGCGGGCAGGCGCATCCCGTCGTCCTGGTAGTGCAGATGCCAGCTGTACCCGTCGTGCTCGGTGATTCGCGGGTAGGCGGCGGCCTCGGCCAGCAGGGCGTTCAGCAACCGGACCCGGTCCGCTTCGCCGGTCGTGTCGATGACCTCGACCCACCGGTCCAGGAAGGCGCACACCTGCGGAAAATCCTCGTCGGCGGCGGGCGGGACCGGGCCCATCTCCGGCTCGTCCCAGCGTCCGACCAGGTCAGCGAGGTCTGCCGGGCGATCGTTGGTGAGGCCGGTCACAAACTTGAGGAAACTCCGGTAGTAAGAGTTATGTGTCATAAGCCTATTACACCACGATCTTAGGCATGCCTCACTTGACGAGTCGCGCCGAACCCGCGGTGGCCGCGCCGTCCTGGGTTCCGTTGATCGCCGCGTGCGTCGGCACGTTCCTGCTGCTGATCTACACCAGCATCGTCACCGTCGCGCTGCCCGCGATCGGGGCCGAGCTCGGCGCGGGGTACGGCCAGCTGCAGTGGATCGTGGACGTCTTCACGGTAGCGCTGGCCGGATTGCTGCTGGGCTTCGGCTCGCTGAGCGACCTGCTCGGCCGCAAGCGCGTCTACCTCGCCGGACTGGTTCTGTTCTCCTTCGCGACGCTGGCCTGCGGGCTGGCCGGAACGCCCGGCGAGCTGATCGCCGCGCGGGTCGTGCAGGGCGTCGCGGGCGCGGCGATGTTCGCGACGATCCTGCCGCTGGTCGGGTTGACCTACGAGGGCCGGCACCGGGCCCGGGCGTTCGCGGTCTGGGGAACGGTCGCCGGAGTGGCCAGCGCGGTGGGCACCTTCTCCGGCGGCGTGCTCGCGCAGTTGCTCGGCTGGCGCTGGATTTTCTTTGTCTCCCTGCCCCTCTGCGCGGTCGCGATCATCATGGCGGCGACGTCGTTGAAGGAGGGGCCGCGAGTGCGCGGCCGCAGCGTCGACTACCCGGGCATCGGCACGTTCTCGCTCGCCGCGACGGGCCTCACCTATTCCGTCATCACCGGCGGCGATCGCGGATGGTCGTCGGCCGGTGCGGTGATCGGGTACCTGGTCACGGCGGTTGCCATCGGAGCGTTCGTGGTGGTGGAACGGCGCAGCGCCGCGCCCATGGTGCCGACCGGCCTGTTCGCGACGCGCCGGTTCCTCGGCGTAGTGCTCGTCGCGTTCAGCTACTACTTCGCCGGATTCGGTGCGCTGCCGGTGATTTCGCTGTGGTTGCAGAACGTGACCGGCCTGAGTTCGGCGGCGACGTCGGCGGTGCTGGCGCTGCAGGTGGTGGTGTTCGTCGCGGTGTCGGCGCTGATCAGCGGACGGTTGCACGCCAAGTCGCCGGGCCGGGTGCTGGGCGGCGCGACGATGTTGCTCGGCTTCGGCTGCCTGACCGGGGTCGCGGTGCTGCTCAGCCCGACCTGGATCGCCCTGCTGCCGGCGTTGGTCCTGACCGGAATCGGTGCGGGCATCGTGTCCCCGGTCTTCCCCGCGGTGGCGATCGCCTCGGTCCCCGCGGAGTACGGCGGCACCGCGGGCGCGGCCGCGAACAGCTCCCGGCAGCTCGGGCTGGCGCTCGGGATCGCGGTGTCCGGCGCGGTCTACGCGACCCGCGGCGAGGGGAGCGCCGGGGCGACGCACGGGGTGTTGCTGGTGTTGCTGCTGTGCGGCGTGCTCGCGGCAGTGAGCGGTCTCACGGGCGGCTGGCTGCTGCGGGACAGCCCCGGGGGCAACGCTCAGGGATGAGTTGACCGCTGTTTCGTCACCTGAAAGGAGGAAGCTGGAAACGGGGGGACGATTGCTATTGTTCGACCTTGCCAAAATCGTCTGTCCACAATGTACATTCAGCGCACGGGTGCGGTGACCAATTCACCAGGCGATAGCAGGCTGGTTCGTGCCGCGCAAGGAACTTGGGTCGGTAAAGCTGCTTTACCCGGTTGACATTCCCGGTCGGGAGAAAACCCTTCCAGCGGGTTCGTCCGCGATGCTTGAATGAGGCGGATGGCATTCGACCTGAACTGGGGAGATGTGTTCGGCCGTGTCCAGGAAATTTATTGTGCCCTGTCCTCTGCGCGGCAGCGTGCTGGCCTCGCCCGAGGCTGACGCGCTCGTCGAGCTGGTCACCAGCGAGTCCACCTTGTCCATGGGCGAGCACCGCGGGCGGTTCGAGCGGCAGTTCGCCGCGATGGTCGGGGCCCGGCACGCGGTCTCGGTCACCAGCGGCACGGTCGCGGTGCAGCTCGCGGTCGAGATGCTCGATCTTGAGCCGGGCGACGAGGTCATCGCGACCCCGCAGACCTACCAGGCCACCGTCCAGCCGCTGCTCGACCACCGCGTGCGAGTCCGGTTCTGCGACGTCGACCCGGGTTCGCTCACCGTCGACCCGGCCTCGTTCGAGGCACTGATCACCCCGCGCACCAAGGCTTTGCTGCTGGTGCACTACGGCGGCTGTCCCGCGGACATGGACGCGATCATGCGGATCGCCCGCGCGCACGGGGTGCTCGTCGTAGAGGACTGCGCGCACGCGCTCGGCGCCGGCTATCGCGGGCGAGTGCCGGGCGGGCTGGCCGACCTCGGCTGCTTCAGCTTCCAGAACTCCAAGAACATCACCACCCTCGGCGAGGGCGGGATGATCACCTGCGACAGCGAGGTCTGGGCGCACCGGCTGCAGCGGCTGCGCGGCAACGATTACGACGGCCACCTCAGCACCTCGGCGCTGCCCGGCGAGGACGAACCACTGCTGCTGCCGTGGATGAAGTACTCCGAAGGCGTATACCGCGACACGGTGCACCGGGTCCGCCGCAGCGGCACGAACGCGACCCTGTCCGAGGCCGCCGCCGCGGTCGGGGTGGTGCAGCTCGCGCGGTTGCCGGAATTGGCCGCGCTGCGCAGTGCGATCGCTTCGCGGCTGGACGAGGTGATCGACGGATATTCCTTCGTCACGCCACAATCCGCCCCGGCGGGCAGCACACACGCCTACCACCTGTACACCTGCTTCGCGGAAACCGCCGAACTGCGCGAGGAAATGGTGCTGGCGCTCGACCGCGGCGGCGTGGAGATCCAGCTCCGCTATTTCCCGCAGCACTTGCTCCCGGAATGGCGCCACCGCGGGCACGGGCCGGGCGAATGCCCGGTGGCGGAACGATTGTGGTTCAGCTCGCTGATCAACCTGCCATGCCATCCGGGGCTGCGCCTGGCGCAGGTCGACTATCTGGTCGACACGCTGGACCGGGTGCTCGCCGACCTCAACGGGCCTGCGCCGGCGATGCTGCTGGCGGCCGGGGCGCGGGCGAGCGGCTCGTGATCGGCTTCGCGACACCCGGCGCGGTGCTGTCCGGCACCCCGGTTTCGCTGCCGGTGCGGAACCTCGTGCTCGGCGGTTCGCCGCGGGTGGACGGCCCGGTCGCCGAACACGTCCGGATGCTGACCGGCCGCGATCCCGAGGTGCTGCCGCCGATCGTCGTGCAGCGCGACACGTTGCGCGTGGTCGACGGCGAACACCGCGTGCGGGCGGCGGTGCTGCGCGAGGACGAGCGGATCCGCGCGGTGCTGTGTGAAGGCACCGAAGCCGAGTGCTTCCTCTACGCGGTGCGGTCGAACATCGCGCACGGCCTTCCGCTGTCGCTGGAGAGCAGGCGGGCCGCGGCGGTGCGGATTGTGCGGGAATTCCCGGGCTGGTCGGACCACGTGGTGGCGGATCTGGCCGGGCTCTCGGACAAAACGGTGGGTGCGCTGCGGCGTTCGACCTCGGAAATTCCGGAGTCGAACACCGCGCGGATCGGCCGCGACGGACGGGCGCGCCCGTTGTCGGCGGCGCAGGGACGCCGCCAGGCCGGCGCGCTGCTGGCCGAGGAGCCCGGCCTGTCCCTGCGCGAGGTCGCCCGCCGCGCCGGGATCTCGCTCGGCACCGCGCACGACGTGCGGCGGCGGCTGGATTCCGGCCAGGATCCGGTGCCGGACCAGCGGCGTTCGCGCGCCGAGACGGTGCCGGAAGCCCCGCCGCGGGTGGACGCGGCGCTGCTGCTGCGCCAGCTCCGCACGGACCCGGCGCTGCGTTCGAGCGAGCCCGGACGAGTGCTGCTGCACCTGCTCAACCTGACCGGACAGGCGCTCGGCCGCCGGTCGGACATCCTCGGCGCGGTGCCGCCGCACTGCCTGCCCGCGGTGGCCGCGATGGCCGAGGCCTACGCGCGGGACCTGTCCGGGCTCGCCGAGCAGATCCGCGCGGCGCTGCCGGATCCGCACTGAATTCCTGGCTGTGCCCCGGCGTCCGGCAGGCCCCGGACGGCCCGTTCCGAACTCCCGCGCGCCCGGACGCGGGACCAAACCGTGAAAGGTATGGAGAGCTGTGCCATCCTCGCACCCGGCCCCGGCCGCGGAAGAGATCTTCGACCTGCTGACCGAAATCGGCCTCGACGCCGAAACCCTGGCCGAGGCCGACTCCTCGACCCGGCTCCGCGCGGACCTCGCGCTCAGCTCGGTCGAGACGACCGACCTGCAACTGGAGCTCACCGCCCGGTTCGGGCTCGCGGTGAACCTGTGGGACACCGAGGACTACACCCTCGGCCAGCTCGCCGAACTGGCTGGTGCGGCGGTGTCCCGATGACCGGGGTGACCGGAGAACGCGCCCGGCGGTACCGGGAATCCGGGCTGTGGAACGACGAACTCGTGGTGACGCCGATCCGCCGGCAGTTCGCCGAAGCGGCGGGCCGGTGTGCCGTGGTCGACGGTACGCGCCGCATCGGCTACGCGGAACTCGGCGACGCGGTGGGCGTGGCACGAGACCGGCTCGCCGGGTTGGGCGTGCGTCCTGGCGATCGGATCGCGGTCGCGCTGACCAACTGCGCCGAGTACGTCGTGCTCGTGCTGGCGGCGCTGGAACTCGGCGCCGCCCCGGTGTTGATCCTGCCTGCCTTCCGGGAACACGAACTGGACCACGTAGTCGCGGTGACCGAGCCGGTGCTGCTGGCGGTGGACGCGACCGGACGGCGCACGGAAGCGCTGACCGTCGCCCGGCGGCTGAGAGAACGCCATGCGGGGCTGAAAAACCTGCTCGTGCGCGGCGGGGAGACCACCGGCGACGAGGTGGATCTCGCGCTGCTGTGCGAACCCGGCGGCGAGACGCCGAGCGAGTGGAAGCCCGCGGCGGCCCCGTCCGACCCGGCGGTGTTCCTGCTTTCCGGCGGTACCACCGGTCTGCCCAAGGCGATCGCGCGGACGCACGAGGGCTACGGCTGCATGATCCGGCACGCGATCACCGTGAACGCGATGACCCGGGACGCGGTGAACCTGGTCGTGATGCCCGCCGAGCACGGCTTCGTCATGAACTGCCCTGGCATTCTCGGCGCGTTGTCCGTCGGGGCGACCGTGGTGCTGAGCTCGCCCGAATCTCCTTCGGGCGCTTTCGAAATCATCGAACGAGAGCGGGTCACGCACAGCACGCTGGTGCCCTCGGTCGCGCTGCGCTGGAGTGCCGAAGCGAAGCGGACCAGCCGCGATCTGTCGTCTCTCCGCGTGCTGCTGGTCGGCGGTTCCCGGCTCGCGCCAGGGACTGCCGACGAACTCCGCACCGCGCTCGGCGGCACCGTCCAGCAGTGCTACGGGATGAGTGAGGGACTGCTCTGCTACACCCGCCTGGACGACCCGGACGAGGTCATCCGCGACACCCAGGGCAGGCCGTTGCTGCCCGAGGACGAGATCAGGGTGGTCGCCGCCGACGGTTCGGACGTCGAGCCCGGCGAGGAAGGGGAACTGCTCACTCGCGGGCCCTACACCGTCGCCGGGTACTACGCGAATCCCGAAGCGACCGCGGAAGCGTTCACGCCGGACGGCTTCTACCGCACCGGCGACCTCGTCCGCGTCGATCCCGGCGGCAACCTGGCGATTCTCGGACGGCTTCGGGACGTGATCAATCGCGGCGGCGAGAAGATCTCCGCCGAGGAACTGGAAGCGATGGTGCTGCGGCATCCCTCGATCGCACAAGCGGCCGGGGTCGCCATGCCGCACGCGGTCCACGGGGAAACGGTCTGCCTCTGCGTGGTGCCTGCCGCCGGTGCCGAGCGGCCGGGACTGCGCGAGGTCCGGAAATTCCTGGACGGCCAAGGACTTGCCCGGTACAAGTTCCCCGAGCATCTCGTCGTCCTCGACGCGCTTCCGCTGACCGGCACCGGCAAAGTCGACAAAGCCGCACTGCGCCGGGACGTAACCGGGCCGCCGGAGCCCACGATGCTGAGCGGGGCACGAGGATGACCGGTTCCGCGTGGCTCAAACGGCTTCCCGGTGAAAGCCCGGTCCGGCAGCAGTTGCTCTGTCTTCCGCACGCCGGGGGCGGCGCGTCGTCGTTCCGGCCGTGGCGGCAGCTGCTTCCGCCGGAGGTCGAACTGCTGGTCGTGCAGTATCCGGGCCGGGAGGACCGGATCGGCGAGCCCGCGCTGACCGAGCTGGCGGAGCTGGCCGAAGGCGTGGCCGGCGCACTGCCCGAGGCGCTGGACGCGCCGTACACCGTGTTCGGCCACAGCATGGGTGCGCTGGTCGGGTATGAGCTGGTGAATGTGTTGCGGCAGAACGGTTTTCCGGCACCGCGGCGGTTGATAGTGTCCAGCCAGTTCCCGCCCGGGCTGCTGCCCGACCGGGGAGTCCGCGACTTCGGCGACGAGGCGGTGCTGGACCTCGTGGACTGGCTGGCCGGCGGATCCTCCGGCATCCGGGCCGATTCACGGCTCAGCGCGTTCGTGGCCGCGCTGGTCCGCGCCGACTACGAGGCGGTCGAGACCTACCGGCCGGGCACGGCGGCCATCACCGTGCCGGTCAGCGCTTTCTGCGGGGCCGGGGACCCGGCGGTGAGCCCGGACGAGGTCGCGGGCTGGGCCGCGTGGTGCCGGGCCGGTTTCGACCGGACGGTCTTCCCCGGCGGCCATTTCTATCTGCGCGAATCGGCGGCGGAGACGGTCGCCGCGATCACCGGGATTCTCCGACGAGAGGACGTACTGGCATGAGTGCCGAGAAGCATTTCGACGTGATCGTGGTGGGCGGCGGCCCGGTCGGGCTGTCCGCCGCGTGGCGGTCGGCGGCCGGCGGCGCGCGCGTGCTCGTCACCGACCGGTTCGGCTTCCTGAACGAGAGCTGCGGATCCAGCGGCGGCGAACGGCATTGGCGGGTGCAGTACACCCAGCCGGACATTTTCCGGCTCACGCTGGCCACCGCGCCGCTGTGGAAGGAACTGGAAGCCGACACCGGGCGCACGCTGGTGCACGAACTGGGCAGTCTGTGGTTCGGCGACACCCACGTGCCGACCAACGAGGGGCACATCGCCGACACCGCGGCCGCGATGGACGAACTGTCCGTGCCGTACGAATGGTTGTCCGGCAAGGAAATCGAGCGCCGCTACGGATTCCGCGACCTGCCCGCGCACTTCGAGGGCTTCCTGCAGCCGAGCGGCGGAGCCATCGACGTGCGCGGCACGCTCGCCGCACTGGTGCGGCAATGCCACCTCAACGGCGTGCGGATGCAGTCGCCCGAACGGATTCTCGCGGTGGAACCGGGCCAGGACGGCGTCGTGGTGCGCAGCGACCGGGCGACCTACCGCGCGGACAAGGTGGTGCTGGCGGCCAACGCGCACGTCAACGAGCTGATCCGGCCGTGGGGAGCGGGAGAGCTGGACCTGCACACCTACGAGATGGCGCTGGTGACCTTGCGCGATCGCGGCGACGGCGTGCGCAGGCCGTTCTGGTTCGCCTTCCAGGAGCCGACCGCCGAGGACACCAACCTGTTCTACGGTTTCCCGCCCAACCCGTGGTCGAACGACGGGCTCGCCCGGCTCGGCCCGGATTTCGAGGTGGACGCGCTGGCCGACGCCGACCTCGCCACCGGCCGTCCGCGTCCCGCGCACGTCGAGCGGGTGTCGGGCTGGGTCCGGGCGCACCTGCCGTGGCTGGACCCGGAACCGGTCTCCACCGGCACCTGCCTCGCGGTGCTGCCCGGGGACCCGCAGCGGCAGTTCTACCTCGGCACCGCCGAAGGACTGGTCGAGGGCGGCGAGAACGTCGTGGTCGCCGCGGGCGGCTGGGCGTTCAAGCTGGTCCCGTTGTTCGGCCGGATCTGCGCCGACCTGCTTTCCCGCGGCAAGACCGAGCACGACATCGCCCGGCACGCGTTGACCGGCCTTCGGGCCGCCGTCCAGTGAGTGCCGGCCAGCGGATCGCGGTCGTCGGCATGGCGGGCCGGTTCCCCGGCGCGCCCAGCACGGCGGCGTTCTGGCGCAATCTTCGCGACGGGGTCGAATCCGTCGCTCCGCTCAGCGAAGCCGAACTGCTCGCGGAAGGCGTGCCTGCCGAGGAAATCGCGCACCCGGATTACGTGCCGGTGGCGGCGACCCTGGCGGAGCACGATCTGTTCGATGCCCGCTTCTTCGGCTTCGGTGCCCGCGAGGCGGCGCTGCTGGACCCGCAGCACCGGGTGTTTCTGGAATGTGCCTGGCACGCGATGGAAGACGCGGGGATCCGGCCGGGCGACGCGAGCAGCGGCGGGGTGTTCGCTTCGGCGGGAATGCCCGCGTACCTGATGTCGAACCTGCTGGGCGGGCGTCCGGTGGTGCTCGGTTCGGAGGTCTTCGAACTCCAGATCCACAACGACAAGGACTATCTCGCCACCCGGGTCGCGCACCGGCTCGGCCTGACCGGACCGGCGGTGAGCGTGCAGACGGCGTGTTCCGGTTCGCTGGTCGCGGTGCACCAGGCGGTGCGGGCGCTGCGCGCGGGCGAATGCGAGATCGCGCTCGCCGGCGGGGTGTGCGTGCGGGTTCCGCACCGGGTCGGCTATCGCTGGGAACGCGGCATGGTGTTCTCGCGGGACGGGCACTGCCGTCCGTTCGACGCGGCGGCCTCCGGGACGGTGTTCGGCAACGGGGTCGGCGTCGTGGTGCTCAAACGGCTCGGCGACGCGCTCGCGGCCGGGGACCGGGTGCTCGCGGTGCTCGCCGGATCGGCGGTGAACAACGACGGCGCGGGCAAGGTCGGTTTCACCGCGCCGAGTGCCGCCGGCCAGGAGGCGGTGGTGCGCGCCGCGCTGCGGGACGCGGACTTCGACCCGGAGACGATCACCGCGGTGGAGGCGCACGGCACCGCGACCCCGATCGGCGACCCGATCGAAATCACCGCGCTGAGCCGGGCGTTCGGCACCTCGCGCACCGGGTTCTGCACGGTCGGCTCGGTGAAGGGCAACGTCGGGCACCTGGAGTCCGCGGCCGGGATCGCCGGGCTGATCAAGGCGGTTCTCCAGCTGCGGCACGGTGTTCTGGCCCCGACGGCGCAGTTCGCCGAGCCGAATCCGGCGATCGGCTTCGCGAGCACGCCGTTCGTGGTGCGAACCGAGGCCGGGGAATGGGAGACCGGCGGGCTGCCGAGGCGGATCGGGGTCAGCGCGTTCGGCATCGGCGGGACCAACGCCCACGTTCTGCTTGAAGAAGCGGCCCCGCCGGAGCCGACGCCGCCGGTGCGCCGTCCGCAAGTGCTGGTGCTGTCGGCGAAAACGAAGGAAGCGCTGGAAACGATGGCCGGTGAGCTGGCCGCGGTGCTTCGGGAGCCGGACGCGCCGGCTATCGCGGATGTCGCCGCGACATTGCGCCGTGGCCGGGAAGCCTGGCGGTACCGGCGGGCGGTGGTGGTGTCCGAGTCGTCCGCCGCGCTTGCGGCTCCAGCGGCCGCGGTGTCGGCGAACAAGCCCCGGGTGGTGTGGATGTTCCCCGGGCAAGGCGCGCAGTACCCGGGGATGGGCGCGGAGTTCTACCGGGAACTCTCCGGCTTTGCCGAAGCCGTCGACGAATGCGTCCGGGAGCTGACGCCGCGCCTCGGCGTCGACCTGCGGGAGCTGATGTTCTCGCCGGACACCGATCCCGCTCGGCTGCGGGCGACCGAACTCGCGCAACCGGCGTTGTTCGTGACCTCCTACGCGCTCGCTCGCCAGCTGCTCCGCTGGGATTGCCGCGCCGACGCCATGGTCGGCCACAGTCTCGGCGAACTGGTGGCCGCCTGCTTGGCCGGAGTGCTGTCGCTGCCGGACGCATTGCGGTTCGTCGCGGAGCGGGGGCGGCTGATGGCGGAGCAGCCGCCGGGAGTGATGCTCGCCGTTTCCGCGGCCGAGGAGCGAATCGCCGGGTTGCTGTCCGGTGACGTCACGGTCGCCGCGGTCAACGCGCCGGAGCTGTGCGTGTTGAGCGGGCCCGCGGAGGCGATCGCGAAATGTGCTGAAGTCCTTGCCGGGCATGAGATTCCGCACAAACCGCTGCACACCTCGCATGCCTTCCACTCGGCGATGATGGACGAGGTCGTGCCGCGGCTGGCCGATTTCCTCGGCACCGCGCAGCTCAGCGAACCCGAGGTGCCGGTGTTCTCCGCGGTGACCGGAGCGCTGCTCACCGACGAGCAGGCCGTCGATCCCGGGTATTGGGCGGCACAGGCGAGGGAACCGGTCCGCTTCGCCGCGGCGCTGGCCAGCGCGGGCGGCGGGCTGGTGCTGGAAGCAGGGCCCGGTGCCACGCTCGGCACGTTCGCGCGGGCGACGCTCGGCGAACCGGTCGCGGTGGCGCGAACTATGCCGCGTCCGAACGAAAACCGGCCCGAACTGGAGGTGCTGCTGGGCGCGGTGGGCGCGCTCTGGCAGCGGGGTTGTCCGGTCGATCTGGAAGCGGTGCACGACGGAGCTGGGCAGACGGTCTCGTTACCCGGGTACGCCTTCGCCCGGCAGCGCTACTGGATCGGACGGCAGCCGGGCGCTCCGGAACCGGCCGCGGTCCCGGCGGACGAAGCCGTTTCCCGGCCGGCCGAGCTGAGCGGGAGTTTCGCCGAGCCGGACACCGAACTGCTCCGCCGGATCGTCGCGGTGTGGGAGGACGTCCTGCAGTACCGGCCGATTGGCGTGCACGACGATTTCTTCGAACTGGGCGGCCATTCGCTGCTCGCCGCGAAGCTGAGCGCCGGTCTCGCCGCCGCGCTCGGCCGCGAGATCTCGCTGCCGGACGTGCTGGGGCGGCCTACCCCGGCCGCGTTCGCCGAGGCGCTGGAAAAGACCGTGCCCGCTGAACCGAAGGAGTGAAGAGCGTGGTGTCCACGCGACGGTTCCCGAACTGGACCGCACTGTCCGAGCCGCACGGTTCGCTGTTCCGGGAAAGCGTTCCGCTTTCCCGGTTTCCCCGGCTGCGCGCCTTCCGGGCCGGGCTCGGCCTGACCCGGCTCGCCGAGGTGCCCGGACCGGCGGGCGGGGCTCGGGTGCTGGCCAAACACGAGTACGAGAACCCGACCGGATCCGACGCGGACCGGGTGGCCTACGCGCTGGTCTGCCAGGCGATCGGGGCTTCGGCGAGGCAACCGCGGTTCGTCGCCGCGGCCGGAGCGGACCTGGCTCGCGCGCTGAGCCGCCTCTGCTCGCTGATCGGCGCGCCGCTGCGGCTGGTGCTCGCCGAGGAAGCGGCGCTCGGTCCGGACGGGGCCGGCGTGCGGGTCGACCGGTCTGCTCCGGAGGACGGGCTGCTCGGCGCGATCGCGCTGGCCGAGGAGATCGCGGAAGCCGGACCGGAGTGGATTCTCCTGGCCGCGCATCGTGATCCGGTGTGCGTGGCGATGCACGAATTCGTGACCGGACGCGAGATCATCGGCCAGCTCGACGGACTCGTCCCGGCCGCGTGGGTGTGCGGGACCGGCACCGGCGGCTGCCTCGCCGGGGTGACCAGGGCGTTGCGCGCGACGGGCGCGGACCCGGTCGTCACCGGGGTGACCGCCGCGGAGCTGCCGTACGGGTCGGCCGCCGCGCCGAGGTCCGGGCTGCCGGGATGGGCCGGACTCGGCCACGGCTACCGGCAGCCGCTCGTGGAGGGAGAACTGCCGGACTTGGCAACGGAAAGCGTG
>NZ_LWSF01000034.1:0-24807 GCF_001651785.1 Amycolatopsis sp. M39 | reverse complement strand
AGATCGGCTCGGCTTCAGCGGCGAACTGGCTCGTCGCCCGCGCAGTCGCCGCGAAGCTGCCGCCGGAGGACGTCGTCGTCACGATGTTCCCGGACGGCCCGCACGAAGTCACCGCAGTAGCCGACCTTGGGGAAAAGACGAAGGGGAAGGGCTGAACGATGGTCACTGTCCGGTCCGCCCGCCCGGCGCCGCCGCGTCGTGCCGAGTCCGGCGCCGCCGCGGATTCCGGTCGCCTCGGCGCATTGGCACGGATGCGCGAAGACCTCCGTACGATCGTCGAACGGGATCCGTCGATCGACACCCTCGCCGAGGCGCTGGCCCATTCCACGCTGCCCGCGGTCTGGATCCATCGCGTCGCGCACGCGCTTTACCGGCGCGGGCACCGGATCGCCGCACGGTTGCTGACCAATCTCGCGCGGGTGCTCACCGGCGTCGAGATCCATCCCGGCGCGGTGATCGGCCGCCGGTTGTTCATCGACCACGGCACCGGGGTGATCATCGGGGAGACCGCGGTAGTCGGCGAAGACGTCACGCTGTACCAGCAGGTGACGCTCGGCGCGGTCGGCTGGTGGCGCGACAACAGAAGGGACGCGGGCGAACGACGGCATCCGGCGGTCGGCGACCGGGTCACCTTCGGGGCCGGCGCCACGGTGCTCGGCCCGGTCGAGGTCGGCGACGATTCGTTCGTGGGCGCGACCGCGCTCGTGGTCTCCGACCTGCCCGCGGGAAGCAAAGTGCTCGCCGTTCCGCGGACCGCGTAATCGGACCGCGAAAAAAACCGTCGCGAAGGAATTTTCCCGGTATTCGTGAGGCAGCTCACCGGCGCCGGTCAATTGTCGGGGCGCGGCCGGTCCGTTAGCATCGAGGCAAGACGTCGCGATCCGGCGGATGTGGGGGATTTCGTGCAGGCACGGTATCCGATACGGGTAAATCATGTGCCCGGTCCGGAAGGCAATGCGCTCAGTCGCGGACGTGCGGGCCGGACCGGCCCGGCCGCCGCCCCGTCCGGTTCGCCGCGCCCGGGTTCCCGGCCGTCGGTTTCGCCTGCGGCCAAAGGCGTTCTCGGCGCCTGCCTGCGGCGGCTTTCCTGGTCGCCGGACCGGCTCGCCCGCGAGATCAACCGCAGGCTCGGGCCGGGCACGATCAGCGCCAAGGCCCCCTACCACTGGCTGCGCGGGGTCACGCCGCGCGATCCGCTGCCCGCGGTGGTCGTCTCGATCCTTTCCGCTGAGCTGGGCGAGGAAATCCGGCTGGCGAACCTGTGGCCCGCGCTGGCGGCCCGCGACGTCTGCCCGCCCGCCCCGGCCCCGGTCACGGTCGAGCCGCTGATGATCCGCGCGCTGCGGTCGAGGGTGGACCAGCTGCTGGCACTGGACGGCAGGCTGGACGACCGCGCGCTGCTTTCCTGGGCGGCGCAGGACGTGAGCTGGATCCGGCAGCTCAGCGCGGGCCCCGGCGTCCCCGCGGCGGCCGAGCGGGAACTGCGCCGGATGGCCGCGGACCTTTCCCGGGTGATCGGAAACGTTTCCCTGCGAATCGACGATTGTGCCGGCGGATGCGATTTTCTACTGGCGTCGATTGAAGAGTGCGAAACGATCGTGTGAACGGTTTCGGCGGTATTCCTTCACCGCATTCCCCGGCCGACGAGCAAGAACAGCAGATACGCCCCGCCGACGATCCCGGTCACCACCCCGACCGGGATTTCCGCGGGCGAACTCAGCGAACGCGCGAGCAGATCGGCCAGCATCAGCAACGCGGACCCCAGCAACGCCGACGCCGCGAGCGACGGCTCCCGGCTGCCGGTCAGCAGCCGGGCTAACGCCGGAGCAGTGAGTGCCACGAAGGCAACGGGCCCCACCGCCGCCGTGGCGGCCGAAGCGAGCACCGTGGCCGCAATCGTCAGGAAAACGCGGGTCCGGCCCACCGCGACCCCGAGCGAGCGGGCAAGGTCGTCGCCGTGCCCGAGAAGCGTCAGCGGCCGCGCGAACGGCACCACGGCCAAAGCCGCCGGGATCGTGAACCACAGCACCGGCACCAGCTCCGCCCAAGACCGGCCGTCGAGCGTCCCGGTCAGCCACACCAGCGCGGCCTGCGCTTCAGTCACCTCGCCGACGGTGAGCAGCCAAGACACCCCGCCGGCCAGCAAGGCCGCGATCGCCACGCCGATGAGAACGAGATTCCGCCCCTGCGCGGTGGCCAGCAGATGCACCACGCCGGTGGTGACCAGCCCGCCGGCCAACGCCGCGCCCGACACGGCAGGCCCGGTCCAGCCGAACAGCAGCAAGGCGGACACCGCGGCCGCCGCGGCTCCGGAGGTCGTGCCGAGCACGTCCGGGCTGGCGAGCGGATTGCGGACCAGGGATTGCACGATCGCGCCCGCCAGCCCGAAGGCCGCGCCGGTCGTCACGGCGAGCAGCAACCGGGGAAGCCGGACGTCCAGGACGAAGAAGCTCGCCCGCGGGTCGGCGGTTCCGGCGAGCGCGCGGAGGACGGACGACGGCGCGAGGGGGAAGTCGCCGTAGAGGAGTCCCGCGACGAGGAGACCGGCCACGAGGACGGCGAGGATCGGCGGGACGAGGCGGGCGGTTCGGTTCATGGTCGGTTGCCGTGGGGTTGTCGCGCCTGGACTGCGCACGGTGGGCGGGGACGAGTGGCCGGAAGACTCCGGTGGGCGAGGGGCGCGATTCATGCCAGCCCGCCGCGCGTGAGCGGTGCCGGACCGGCGGGATCGATAGGCCCATCGCGGCGGGGCCTGGCGTGCTGCACCTCAGGCCGCCGAGAGCTTCTTGCGGCGCGCCAGCACGATCAGCACCGGCGTCCCGAACACCGCGGTCACCACTCCCGCGGGCAGCTCCGCCGGTCCGGCCGCGAACCGGCCGAGGAGGTCGGCGAGCAACAGCAGCAGCGGGCCCAGCACTACTGAATAGCGCAGCACCCAGCGCTGGTCCGGTCCGGTGATCAGCCGCGCCAGATGCGGCACCAGCAGTCCGAGGAAGCCGATCGGCCCGGCGATCGCGGTGGCGACCCCGGACAGCACCACGACCACCGCGCTGGACAGCAGTTTCGCCGGCGCGCTTCGTTGCCCCAGCGAGATCGCGAGGTCCTCGCCCAGCGCCTGCACGTTGAGCGCCCTGCCCAGCAGCAGTCCGCAGCCGAGCGCGGGCACGAGCAGCGCCGCGCCGAAAAGGAGCACCGAGACCGGCCGTCCGGTCAGGGAACCGACCTGCCAGAACCGGAACTGGGCGAACGTGCCGCCGTCGGTGAGCAGGACAGCGCTGGTCGCCGAGGTGAGGATCGCGGTGAGTGCGGTTCCGGCGAGCAGCAGCGTCACCGGGCCGCGCGACCGGTGGGCGAGCAGGTGCACCACGGCCGCGGCGATCGCGGCACCGGCCAGAGCGAGCCAAGCGGTGGACGATCCGGTCAGCGAACCCATGGTGGTCAGGCCGAGCACGATCGCCAGTGCCGCTCCGGCGTTGATGCCCAGGATTCCGGGATCTGCCAGCGGGTTTCGCACCGATGACTGGAGGATCGCACCGGCAAGGCCGAGCCCGGCTCCGGCCGCGAGCCCGACGAGTGTGCGAGGCAGCCGCAGCGTCCGCACCGCGAGCTCGTCCAGCCGGGCGGGGTCGTAGTGCAGCAGTGCGTCCAGGACCGTGCCGGGGGAAACGAACGTCGCTCCCGCGCACACGCTGGCCAGCGCGACGATCGCGAGCGCCGCGAGCGCGCCGGCCCATCCCGCGCCGGGACGCACGGCGATTCGGTGCGGAGCGGGTATTCGCTGAGCTGGTGCCATGTTCATCCCCGGAGAAGGCGAGCGGCTTCTCCGTTCGCAGGAGCCGGATTATGGTTAGGCAATCCTAATCCGGGCAAGTGTCCGACTGGGACGGACGAACACTTTCTCCCTGCGGCACAGGAGGTTTGATGGCGAGGGGCGCGGGCAAGCCCGCCCGGCGGACCGTGCTCTTCGGCGCGGTCGCCGCGACAGCCGCGGTGGTCGCGCCACGGCTGTCGCCGGGTTCCGCGGCCGCCGGTCCGGTCCGGGAGGCGCCGCCGGGCCCGTGGACGATCGCCGACGACGCCGGGCTGCGGTTGGAATTCTCTTCGGTGCCAAGGCGAATCATCGCTTACGTCACCGTGGCCAGCACTCTGCACGACTACGGCGTCGACGTGGCCGGGGTATACGGCGGAGTTCTGGCGCAGGGGCGCAAGCTTGATCGGGCGACCCTGGGAAGTCTTGACCGCGCCGCTGTTCTAGGCTCCGCGTGGGGCCAGCTGAACGTGGAACGAGCAGGCGCGCTGAAGCCGGACCTGGTGCTGGACTCCTTGCAGTACGGGCTTTCCCAGCTCGATCCAGGGGTAGGGGCGCAGGTGCGGAAGTTCTGTCCGGTGGCGTCTTTCGAGAGCTACGCGGCCGAGCTGCCGGATTCGCTGCAGCGGTTCGGCGACCTGGCCGCTTCGCTCGGCGCGTCCGGCGTCGCGGCGCAGCGGGCCGAGTACCTGCGGGCAAGTGCTGAACTGCGTGCGGTGGCGCGGCGGACGCCTCGGGTGCTGTTCGTTTCGATCGACCCGGACGGGATCCGGATCGCTCGCACGGGATGGCCGTTGCTGCGGGAGTACCTCGCGCTCGGAGTGCCCATCGTACTGCCGCCCGGGGGCAAGTACGCACTGAAACTGTCCTGGGAAAACTCGTTGCGGTACCCGGCGGACGTGCTGATGGTGGACGCCCGTTCCACGAGCCTGCAACCCGCGGACGTCGCCGGGCATCCGTTCTGGCAACGGCAGGAAGCCGTCCGGACCGGGCGGGTTTATCCGTGGCAGCCCGAACCGCCGCTGAGCTACCGCGCGGCGGCGGTTCAGCTGACTGGCCTCGCCCGCGCGCTCGCTGGCTGAAGCGTTCAGCCATGGGTGCGGAAAAACGTTGATACGCAAGAGAAAACGGCTACAGTTCGACGCGGTTTCCGAGGCGAGAAAGAGGAGTCATGACGAACGCCTACCAGGACGTGATCGACCTGACGATCGGCGAGCCGCTGGACGAGATGTTCGACGAGCGGCTGACCCTGGAACGGTTCCCGGCGTTGAAGGAGTTCCGGGACCGGCTCGGGCACTCCCGGCTCGTCGAGGTCCCCGGGCCGGACGGCGGTGCGAAGATCTTCGCCAAGTACGAGTTCGAGAACCCGTTCGGCTCAGTGAAGGACCGCACCGCGTACTCGCTGCTGTGCGGCGCGGTGAACGCCAACGCCGACCGCCTGGACGACCTGCGCATCGTCGCCGGGTCGGGCGGCAACATGGCGCGAGCCTTGGCTCAGCTGGGAAAACTGGCCGGAATCCCAATCAAGGTCGTGCTGCCGAGTTCGATGGCCGAGAGCGTCGTCGAGGAGATCCGCGGCACCGGAGCGACTGTCGAATTCTCCCGCGGTTCGGAGTTCGTGCTCGGATTTCTCAAGCTCTCCAAGGAAATCGCCGACGCCGACCCCCGGTGGACGATGGTCGCGCAGCACCGCGACCTGCACAACTTCGCGGTGAACCAGTTCCTCACCGGCCAGGAAATCATCACCCAGCTGGCCGGACGACGCCCGTCCGCGTGGGTGGCCGCGGTCGGCAGCGGCGCGACCCTCGGCGGAGTCGCCCGCGCACTGTGCACCGAGTACGGCGACCTCGACGTCGTCGCGGTGACCCCGGCCGAACTTCCCTTCGGCACCGCGAGCCCGCCCAACGAAACCGCCAAGTTCCCCGGAGCGGGCGGCCTCGGATACGGGATGCGCCAGCGCTTCGTCAGCGACCTGATCCCCGGCGTCCAGCACCAGACCGTGTCCTACCCCGAGGTCCTCCGCAGCATGCGCGACTTCCGCGACGCCACCGGCACCGCCATCGGCGGCTCCGCGGCGGCCAACTGGCTCACCGCCCGCCGCCTGGCCGCGACCCGCACCCCGGACGACACCGTGGTGACCTTGTTCGCCGACTCCGGCACCGCGGAGGACTGGAAGAACGCCAGCCGCCTCTGAGACTCGCCGACCTCCGCCCGCGCTGTCCTCGGGCCCGCGTTCCCCCACTGCCGCTGGGCGCGGGCCCAAGGGCGACGAATGCCGTCACCCGGCGTGCGGCACGTTCACCTGCCGCCGAGCGTGGCGAGTCCGGTGGAGGCGGAGTTCCGCCCGGCCGGTTCGGGGAAGCCGGAGTCCGTGCACCGGCGTCGTCTTGCGAAGTTTGCGCCGCGGCGAGGAAAGCAAAGCCGTGCGATCTCGCATTCGCCCGCCTGCTCCAGGACGGCGGTTACGGGTGCAGGTGTTGGTTCGTGATGTCCGTGTCGGAGTGGGGATGGAGGACCTCGCGTTGGCCGGGCTCCTTCGGGGGTGGTGCAGGCGTTGGCTCGTGATGTCCGTGTCGGAGCGGGAATGGAGGACGTCGCGTTGGCCGGGCTCTTTCGGGGATGGTGCAGCCGTTGGCTCGCGAAGCCCATGCCGGATCGGATCCTGGAAAAAGTCGCGACCCGACGCCCGAGCGTTCGCCTGGCCACTCCAGGGGACGGCGGTCGCGGGTGCATCCATTGTCTCGCGAAGCCTGTGTTGGAGCGGGGAGCCTGTGTTGGAGCGGGGAGCGGAAGGCATCGCGATCCCACGCCCGAGCGTCCGCCCGGCCGCTCCGGGAACACCGATTGCGGCTACCGGCGCTGTCCCGCGAACCCCGCGCCGGATCGAGAACCGGAAGATCTCGCAAGCCCGCGGCCAGCCACCCTCACCGCCGGAAATGCCGTGAAAGCGCTCCGTCGTACTCCTCCTCCACGTAGTCCGTGAACCCCAGCTTCTCCACCACCCGCAACGACGGCGTGTTCGTCACCGCGACGCTGATCAGCACCGGAATCGCCGGTATTTCCCGCTCCGCCCACTCCACCGACGCCCGCGCCGCCTCCGCCGCGTAACCCTTCCCCCACGCCGACGGACGGAAGCGATACGCCAGGTTCAGCACTTTCTCGCCCCGGAACTCCCGGTTGCGCACTCCGGTCATGCCGATCACGTCCGACCCGTCGGCGGCCTCCGGCCTGCCCCGCTCCCGGACCGCCAGGTACCCGTAGCCGAACGTCGCCCAGTGCTCGAGCCAGCTGCCGAACATCACCAGCGTGGTCTCGGTGTCCGGCGGACGGGGGTGGTACCGGTTCGTCTCCGGGTCGCTCTGGATCTCCACCACTGCTTGTTGATCTGTCTCCACGAAGTGCCGCAGCACCAGCCTTTCCGTCACGATCTCTGTCACGTCCCGACCATAACGACCGGGTCCGACAAAAATCGCGGCGAAAAACAGCGACAATCTCCGCCATGACCGAACTGCCGTTGGTGCTCCTGCACGCCTTCCCGCTCGACGCCCGCATGTGGGACCCGCTCCGCGCGCCGCTCGCGGAACGCCTCCGGGTCATCACGCCTGATCAGCGCGGCCTCGGCCGGAGTCCGTTGCCGGAGACCGAAGCCGAGCCGGAGCTGGCGGACGCGGCGAGGGACGTCGTCGCGCTCCTGGACAAGCTCGAACTCGACCAGGTGGTTCTCGGCGGCTGTTCGATGGGCGGCTACCTGGCGATGGCCGTCCTGCGGCAGGCTCCCGAACGCGTCGGCGGGCTGGTCCTCATCGACACCAAAGCCACCGCGGACACCCCCGAAGCCGCGCAAACCCGGCTCGATGTCGCGAACCGCGCCGAGGCCGAAGGCGTCAAGGGCTGGCTGGCCGACGGGAACCTGCCGAACCTGCTGGCCGACACCGCGTCCGCCGACGTTCGCGCGCGCGTGCGCGAATTGATCGACGCGCAGCCGCCGTCCGGGGTCGCCTGGGCCGCGCGGGCAATGCGCAACCGGCCCGATTCCGTTGACCTGCTGCGCGAAACCGACGTCCCGGCGCTCGTCATCGTGGGGGAGCGCGACGCGATCACGCCGCTCGACGCCGCCAACACCATGGTCGAGGCGCTGCCCGACGCGACCCTCGCCGTCCTCCCGGACGTCGGGCACCTGACACCGCTGGAGGACCCGGCTGGCGTGGTCGAAGCGATCCTCGGCTGGGTCAGCTGAAGTAGTCGACGGCCGCGGCGCGTGCTTCGCCTAGGCGGTGAGGGAAGCGCTGTGCGATCAGGAACCGCCACGCCACCGCGAAGAGCGAGCGAAGCTGCGTACACGTGGCGAGGACGGCTTCGTCCGCTTCGCCTGGGTACGCAGCGAGGAACTCCGGACCACCCTGTCGCGCGAGGATTGCCAGGTCCCATTCGAGCGGTCCGCGCCAGGTGTCCTCGAAGTCGAGCCAGCACGGGCCGTCGGCGGTTTCGATGAGGTTGCCGGGGTGTGCGTCGCCGTGCAGGGCCTGGACCGGGCCCGACGGCAGCAGCGCGGCGAGCCGTTCGGTTTCCGTGCGGATCCGGTCGGCGAAGCCGTCCAGCAGCGAACCGCTGCGGTCGACGGTGTCCAGGAGCTCGCTGACCGGGCCGCGGGAGGGCAGTTCGCCGGGATAGTCGCGCAAGGCGGCGTGGATCCGGGCGAGCGATCCGGCGGTCTCGTCCGGCCCGTGCCGATGGTCCGGATCGTGCGGGGTCCAGTGCCAGAGCGTGACCGGCAATCCCTCCGCGAAATGGGGTCCGGCCGGGGGATCCGCGGTCGGTGAGACGACGCGCACACCACGTTCGGTGAGGTAGGCCGAAAGGGCGACATCCCGCTCCAGCCACGCGGTCGCGTCCGGCCGCAGCAACCGGGTGGTGGCCGGGACTCTCGCCACGACCGGACCCATCCTCACCAGCACGTTCGAGCGCTCGTGCAGCACCTCGGCCGAGTCCGTCGCGAGGCCGAACCGGCGGCCGGCGGCGAGCGCGGAGGAGACCGCCGCGGTGCGGTACGGGTCGGTCATGCGGTGATCTAACCAGCCGGTGCGCGCGACTGTCGGTACCGAGGGCTACGATCCCCTTAACCGCCCGGATCAGGCTCGCCTGAGCCCGAGCGCCCCGAAGTTGACCACCACAAGGTTGCAGTGTTGGAGGCAGGAGTGACGGCCGTAGCCCCCAAGCCGATCGCGACGCGCCCGTATCCCGCGCGCGAGACGGCAAAGGGTTCGTACCTGCTGCGGTTGTTCCGCACGACGGACCACAAGCAGATCGGGATCATGTATCTGGTCTCGTCGTTCGCCTTCTTCATGATCGGCGGCGCGATGGCCATGCTCATCCGGACGGAGCTCGCCCAGCCGGGGCAGCAGTTCCTGTCCCAGGAGCAGTACAACCAGCTGTTCACCATGCACGGCACGGTGATGCTGCTGCTGTACGCGACGCCGAGCCTGTTCGGGTTCGCGAACTTCATCCTGCCGCTGCAGATCGGCTCGCCCGACGTGGCGTTCCCGCGGCTGAACGCGTTCTCCTACTGGCTGTTCCTGTTCGGCAGCCTGATCGTGCTGTCCGGCTTCCTGACGCCCGGCGGCGCCGCCGACTTCGGCTGGTTCGCCTACACGCCGCTCTCGGACGCCATCCACTCGCCCGGCGTCGGAGCCGACCTGTGGATCGCCGGACTGGCCGTGTCCGGTCTGGGCACCATCCTCGGTGCGGTCAACATGATCACCACGGTGGTCTGCCTGCGCGCGCCCGGCATGACGATGTACCGGATGCCGATCTTCACCTGGAACATCCTGATCACGAGCATCCTGATCCTGCTCGCGTTCCCGATCCTCACCGCGGCACTGTTCGGCCTGATGGCGGACCGGCACCTCGGTGCCCACGTGTTCGACCCGGCCAACGGCGGGGTGATCCTGTGGCAGCACCTGTTCTGGTTCTTCGGCCATCCCGAGGTCTATATCGTCGCGCTGCCGTTCTTCGGGATCGTGTCGGAGATCTTCCCGGTCTTCAGCCGCAAGCCGGTGTTCGGCTACAAGGGCCTGGTCTTCGCGACGCTGTCGATCGCGGCGCTGTCGGTGGCGGTGTGGGCGCACCACATGTACGCGACCGGCGCGGTCCTGCTGCCGTTCTTCTCCTTCATGACGTTCCTCATCGCGGTCCCGACCGGCGTGAAGTTCTTCAACTGGATCGGCACGATGTGGAAGGGCCAGCTGTCCTTCGAGACGCCGATGATCTTCTCGATGGGCTTCATCGTCACGTTCCTCTTCGGCGGTCTGACCGGCATCATGCTGGCCGCCCCGGCGATCGACTTCCACGTGTCGGACAGCTACTTCGTGGTGGCGCACTTCCACTACGTCCTCTACGGCACGATCGTGTTCGCGACCTTCGCCGGGATCTACTTCTGGTTCCCGAAGATCACCGGCCGGATGATGGACGAGAAGCTCGGGAAGTGGCACTTCTGGACCACGTTCATCGGCTTCCACACCACGTTCCTGGTGCAGCACTGGCTGGGCGCGGAAGGCATGCCGCGGCGGTACGCGGACTACCTGGCCAGCGACGGGTTCACCACGCTGAACACGATC
Organism: Amycolatopsis sp. M39; assembly: GCF_001651785.1. Classification (NCBI taxonomy): domain Bacteria; kingdom Bacillati; phylum Actinomycetota; class Actinomycetes; order Pseudonocardiales; family Pseudonocardiaceae; genus Amycolatopsis; species Amycolatopsis sp. M39. Next base: position 14,385 of record NZ_LWSF01000034.1, on the reverse strand, counting down.
TCCACGATCGGCGCGTACATCCTCGGGGCGTCCACGCTGCCGTTCATCTGGAACGTGTTCAAGAGCTACCGGTACGGCGAGATCGTCACGGTCGACGACCCGTGGGGCTACGGCAACTCGCTCGAGTGGGCCACGTCCTGCCCGCCGCCGCGGCACAACTTCACCGAACTGCCCCGGATCCGCTCCGAGCGGCCCGCGTTCGAGCTGCACTACCCGCACATGGTCGAACGCCTCCACGCGGAAGGCGAGATCGGCTTCTTCGGCAAGGCCAAGCACATCGGGGCCCCGTCGCAGAAGCTCGTGGACGCCACCATGCCGGGCGACCACAGCAAGGACAACGCGAGCGAGCAGTAACCGGCGCTCGAAGATATGCCCGGCGCGTGCCCGGTCGAGGAACAACCTCGGCCGGGCACGCGCCGTTTTCGCACGCTCCACGCGGCGCTGTGGCCCGAGCGGTGCCAGGCGGTCGTCCCGGTCAGCGGGTACATCGCGCGAGCACCCGGAATTGCTCGCCGGTCGCCGGGGCGTCGTGAGTGGTGATGCCGGTTAGAACCGGCATCACCACTCACGAGCCCTTACCCCGCGGGCCTCGCTGCGCTGCCCGCATCCGGCCGTGCGGCCGCCAGCGGCACGCTCCGCGTGCGAGCCCGCCCAGCCGTCTCACTCGGGGCGAGCCAGATTCGCTCGCCCCGCTCACACACGCTCCACGTGCCAGACCCCGGCGAGTCTGGCTCGCTCCGGCGAGTCTGGTTCACCTCTGGCCAGCCGGGCTCACTCCGGCCATCCGGCCGGCTTCGCTCACCCCGGCCAGCTCCGTCACCTCGGCTAGTCGACCTCACTCCGGCCAGCCGACCTCACTCCGGCCAGCTCCGTTCACCTCGGCTAGCCGGGCTCACTCCGGCCAGCCGGGCTCACTCCGGCTAGCCGGGCTCACTCCGGCCAGCCGGGCTCATTCCGGCCAGCCCCGCTCACCCCGACCAGTCGGGCTCACTCCGGCCAGCCGGGCTCATTCCGGCCAGCCCCGCTCACCCCCGGCCAGCCCGGCTTCAGGACCTCTCCTCGTCCGCTCGTGGCACCGGCGGTGTGCTCGCCGCTTAGCGACCTCACCCCAGCCCCGGACCCCCGCTCCCCGCACGCCGCCCTCTCCTCGCCCGTTCGTGGCACTGGCGGTGTGAAGCAGGGCACGGGGGCGTTCTGCCCGCCGCCGCTGGAGGCCAGACTGGGCGTGCCGACTCGCCGTGGCCTAAGCGTCGGTGCCGAGACGAACGAGGGATACCGAACCAGTGAGCCAGACTCCCGTCCTCATCACCACGACCGGCCCGGACAAGCCCGGGGTCTCGTCCGTGCTGTTCGCCGTGCTCACCCGGCACGACGTGGACGTGCTCGACATCGAGCAGGTGGTCATCCGCGGGCAGCTCGTGCTCGGCGTGCTCGCCGGGGTCTACCGCGACCCGGAGGGGCTCCAGGAGTCCGTCGAGCAGGCAATGGCGACCGTCGGCATGGAGGTCGAGGTCCGGATCGGCGACGCGATCGGCGCGGACCCGTTCGCGCTCGGCAGGCGCGATTCGTCGCACGTGCTGGTCCTGCTCGGGCGTCCGGTGACCGCGCGCGCGTTCTCCGAGGTCGCGCGGCGGTTGGCGGGCGTCGGGGCGAACATCGACTCGATTCGCAGCGTCGCCGACTACCCGGTGACCGGGCTTGAGCTGTACGTCTCGGTGCGCGAAGACACCGAGGAGACCGACGCCGAACTGCGGTCCACGCTGGCTGACGCGGCGTCCGAGGCCAACATTGACGTCGCCGTCGAGCGCGCGGGCATCACGCGCCGGGCGAAGCGGCTGGTGGTCTTCGACGTCGACTCCACGCTCGTGCAGGGCGAGGTCATCGAAATGCTCGGCGCGTACGCCGGGGTCGAGGAGCAGGTCCGCGAGATCACCGAGGCCGCGATGCGCGGCGAGCTGAACTTCGCCGAGTCGCTGGAGCGGCGTGTTTCGCTGCTCGCGGGGCTGCCCGCCAGCGTGATGGACGAGGTCGCGGGGAAGCTCGAACTGACTCCGGGGGCTCGCACGACCGTCCGCACGCTCAAGCGCATGGGGTTCCGCTGCGGTGTCGTGTCCGGCGGGTTTACCCAGGTCATCGACCATCTCGTGGATGACCTCGGCCTTGACTTCGCGGCGGCCAACGAGCTGGAGGTCGTGGACGGCAAGCTCACCGGCCGCGTGGTCGGCGACATCGTGGACCGCGCGGGCAAGGCGACCGCGCTGCGCCGGTTCGCCGGCGAGTACGGGATCCCGCTGGGCGCGTGCGTCGCGGTCGGCGACGGGGCCAACGACATCGACATGCTGGCCGCGGCCGGCATGGGTGTCGCGTTCAATGCCAAGCCCGCGCTGCGGGAGGTCGCCGACACCGCGCTCTCGCACCCGTACCTCGACGCGGTGCTGTTCGTCCTCGGCGTCACGCGCGCCGAGGTCGAGGCAGCGGACGCGGCCGACGGACTCGAACTGGCCCGCCCGTGAACCCTCTGCTCGAACCGCTGCGCAGCCGGTACGCCTCGTGGCTCGGCCTCCCCGCCGAGGACACCTCGGACACCTCGGACGAGCACCCGGACGAGGTCCGCGCGATGCCGGTCATCCTGCGGATCGAACGCGCTGAACCACCCGGCCGTACCGCGCTGCTCGAAGCGGCGGCCGCGGCGGCGCTGGCGGTGTGCCTGGACGAACGCGTCCAGCCCGGCGGCGAATGGGCCGAGCCGGTGCACGCGTGGCTCGACAACCGCATCCGGAAGGTCGCGCGCCGGGCTCGTGGCGCGCATTGGCAGGCGGTGCTCGACCTGCCGGGAAGCACCATCGAGGTCGACGGTGCGCAGGCGCGGGCGCTCGTGCCCGGGCTGGTCAAGGAGGCTCCGAAAGAGGTCTCGCGGTTGCAGATCTCCGGCAGCGAACTGCCCGCCGACACTCCCGGCCCGGCTCCGGCGGACGTCCCGTTGCTGATGCTGAACCCGGATGTCCCGATGACCGTCGGCAAGGCGTCCGCGCAGGTCGGGCACGCCACGATGATCCTCGCGGCACTGCTGCCGGACGACGAGCTGGCGGCGTGGGCGGCGAAGGACTACCGGGTCGCGGTCCGCACTCCCAGTCCGGCCCGGTGGAAGGAGCTGTGCCCGGTCGAGGACCCGGAGGCGGCCTGGCGGGACAATCGCGTGATCGCTGTCCGCGACGCGGGATTCACCGAGGTCGATCCCGGCACGATCACCGTGCTGGCGCAGCAGCCCGGAACATCGGCGTGACCCGCGCGGTTGCGCCCATGCAGTGACCCGACGGGTGGAAAGGCGTCTCGGATGACCTTGGAAGTGCAGCGCGAAGGCACGCACAGTTTCGTAGGCCGCAACGAGCGCGGCGCGGAAGTGCGGTTGGGCCGGGCCGGCGCGGAGGGCGCGTTCTCCCCGGCGGAACTCCTGCAGATCGCGGCCGCGGGCTGCTCCGCGGTGACCGCGGAACAGCTGATCACGCGGCGCGTGGGCGAGGACTCGAAGTTCCGGGTCTCAGTGACCGCCGACCGGCGCGAGGGAGCTTCGGAACTGGACGCGGTGCACGTCGCGTTCGACGTCGACGTGTCGGCTCTCGACGAAGCTCAGCGGGAAGCCCTGGCGGGCGCGGTGGACCGGGCGATCGAGCGGCTGTGCACGGTGAGCCGGACGCTGAAGAAGGCCATTCCGGTGACGGAGACCTTCCCGACCGCTTGAGGCGCGGCGGCGGGTGGTCGGTGTGGCGGGCCGCCGAATCGCGCTCGCGGGCGGTTCATGGCAAAGGCCGCCGAGCCGCGGGTGGGTCTCGTTGCCGAACAAGCCGGGCGGCGCTGTGCGGTCGGGCTGGCGTAATGGGCGGTGCTTGCAGCGGACCGCTGAGCCGGGGTCGCAGGTGATTCTTGTGGTCACGCTGCCGTGGGGCCGTTCCGCGATGGCGCGCTGGGCAGCGGCGACGGGCAGTTCGCGGTCGGAGCGCCGAGCGGCTGCGGTGAGCGGTTGCCGGAGCACCGCGCCGAGCTGAGGCGGCGAGCCACCCGCACCGCGCAGCCGCGACGAGCCACCGGCATCGCGCAGCCGCGGCGAGCCACCGGCATCGCGCAGCCGCGACGAAACTCGTCGGCACCACGGCTCGCCAACCCTCGCCCGGCAAGAATTCCCGATCCCGCCGGCCATAAGCACCCCCCACTCTGGAGCGGGGTATCAGCGAAACGCGCTCAGCTTTGCCACACCACGTACGCCTGGTCGGCGTCCGTGGTCATCGCCTCGATGAACTTCTCGTTGTCGAAGCCGGGCAAGGTCTGCAGGCGTTCGATGAGGGCGTCCGCGGCCGGGTCGCCGCTCGGGACCGCGGTGCCTTTGCCGTCGTTGCCGACCAGCATGAAGAAGACGTCTTCGTTCCAGGGGCCGTCCGGGATGACTCTCACCATGACGGAGCTCAGTTCCGACCACGTCACAGCTTCTTCGCTGCCATCGGCGAGCCGGCGCCGAACCCCGGTGTCGTCAACACTGACGGTCCGGGATTGTGCGCTGGACGAATCCTGGGTCAACGGTGCTCCCTGTCGTGTTCGTTCCACTCACCGTACCCGCCTGTCCGGTTCGCTCGGTCAGGCGGGCGCGGCCGCGTCGAGTCGCTTCAATGCGTCGCGGGCGACCTGCGGATCTGTTGTCGGCCAGAACGGCGGCAGCGACGCGCGCAGGAAACCGCCGTAGCGTGCGGTGGCCAGACGCGAGTCCAGCACGGCCACTACGCCGCGGTCGGTGACCGAGCGGTGCAGCCGTCCGGTGCCCTGTGCCAGCAGCAACGCGGCGTGCGTCGCGGCGACGGTGAGGAATCCGTTGCCGCCTCGGGCTTCCACCGCGCGCTGGCGAGCGGAGGACACCGGGTCGTCCGGACGGGGGAACGGGATCCGGTCCACCACCACGAGCTGCAGCGACGGCCCTGGCACGTCCACGCCCTGCCACAGCGTCAACGTGCCGAACAGGCAGGTGCGCGCGTCTTCGGAGAACTGCCGCACCAGCAACGGCGTGGCGTCGTCGCCCTGGCAGAGGATCGGGTGGTCGAGGCGTTCCCGCATCGCTTCGGCGGCTTGTTTCGCCGCGCGCATCGAGGAGAACAGGCCCAACGTCCGGCCGCCCGCGGCGTCGACCAGCCCGGCCAGTTCGTCCATTGTGGACTCGGCGAGGCCGTCCCTTCCCGGCGGCGGCAGGTGCTTGGCGAGGTAGAGGATGCCGTTGCGGCGGTGGTCGAACGGCGAGCCGACGTCCAGCCCGGTCCACTTCGGGCCGGTGTCCTCGTCCGAGGGAGCTTCCTTGTCGGTGGCCGTGCCCGGCGACTTCACCACGCGCGCGCCGCTCGGCGGGAGACCCCATTGCCGCGCCATGGTGTCGAATTCGCCGCCGAGGGTGAGCGTCGCCGAGGTCAGCACGGTGGTGTGCTGGTTGAACACGCGCTCCCGCAACAGCCCCGCGACGCCCAGCGGCGCGACTTTCAACGCCGGCGGTCGCGGGTTCGCCGAGTATTTGTCGCCGGTCAGCCAGACGACGTCGCGTTGGTGCGCCAGATCCTCGTCGTACGCTTCGAGCAGCCGTACTGCGGTGTCGTGCACTTCTTCGAGCAGCGACCGAGCCAGCTTGCGCGCGGTGGCCTCGCCGACGTCTTCCTTGCGATCCGAACCCAGCGCGGTGAGGCATTCCTTCGCCGCGTCGCGCACCGCCGGGATCGCGCCCTGCAACGGACGGGGCAGCGCGTCGAGCCTTCCGGCCGGGATGTCGTCGAGGATCAGCGCGAGCCCGTCGGAGGACTCCAGCAGCCGGTCCGCGATGCCCGCGTCCATCAGCTTTCCGCAGCGTCGCGCGGCGGCCGACACCATGGCGCTGGTGAGTTCGCCGGTCGCGACCGAGGTGACCCGGTCGACCAGGTCGTGCGCCTCGTCGATGATCACCAGGTCGTGGTCCGGCAGCACCTGGTAGCCCTGCAGTGCGTCGATGGCCAGCAACGCGTGGTTGGTGACCACGACGTCGGCCCGACCCGCTTCGGCGCGCGCGCGTTCGGCGAAGCAATCGGTGCCGACCGGGCACTTCGCGGCGCCGAGGCATTCCCTTGCGGTGACCGAGACCTGCCGCCACGCCTGGTCGGACACGCCGGGCACCAGCTCGTCGCGGTCGCCGGTTTCGGTGTCCGACGTCCACTCGTGCAGCCGCGTGACCTCCTTGCCCAGCCGGGACACCGCGAACGGGTCGAACAGCTGCGCGTCCTCGGGCTCGTCGGCCGGGCCGGTGTCGAGCCGGTGCAGGCACAGGTAGTTGCGGCGGCCCTTGAGGATCGCGAAGGTCGGTTCGCGCCCGAGCGGCTTCTTGAGCGCCTTCGCCAGGCGCGGGAGATCACGGTCGACCAGCTGGCGCTGCAACGCAATGGTGGCCGTGGAGACGACGACGGTGGTGTCTTTCTCCACCGCGTGCCGGATCGCGGGCACGAGGTACGCCAGCGATTTGCCGGTGCCCGTTCCCGCTTGCACGGCGAGGTGTTCGCCGGTGCGGATGGCGTGGCCGACGGCGTCGGCCATCTTCACCTGGCCGGGGCGTTCAGCGCCGCCGACAGACTCCACCGCGTGGGTGAGGAGTTCGAGGACGCCGGGGAAATCGGTTCGGGCGGGCACAGCGAGACACGATAGCCGCCAGGTCCGACAGGATCTTCGATCCGGCGCGAACGGACCCCTCGCGCCGGATCGAAGCTCCCGGAAATCCGGCTCAGTCTTCCTTGCGGAACCGCGAAACCGCGGTCCACGCGAGCGGCAGCACGCCGGCCGCGACCACGGTCTTCAGCACGTCACCCACGAGAAACGGCGTGACGCCCTTGTCGAAAGCGGTGGCGAGATCGAATCCGGTGGCGGCCATCAGCCACGGCACGCCGAACGCGTAGATCGCGACATTGCCGAGCACCATGGTCCCCGCCATGCGCAGCGGGGTGCGGTCGCCGCCGCGGCGGGCGAGCGCGCCCACCAGCGCACCCGCGAACACGAAGCCGACGATGTAACCCGCCGAGGCTCCGGACAGCCCGGACGTCCCGCCCTGGAACCACGGCACGCCGGCCGCGCCGACGAGCAAGTACAGCAGCATCGAAGCGGCACCGCGGCGCATGCCGAGCGTCGCGCCGACGAGCAGCGCGGCGAAGGTCTGGCCGGTCATCGGCACCGGCGTGCCCGGAAGCGGGATGACCAGCTGCGCGGCCACGCCGGTGAGCACGGCGCCGCCGGCGACCAGCGCCAGGTCGCGCGCCAGGGTGCCGGGCACGAGGTCGGCCAGCACCTGACGGCGGGCCGGGAGAGACAGTGACGACACGGGACCTCCAACCACGGAAAACGGACGTCCGGGCAGGTTATCGTCGAGCGAGGCGGTGGAACGAGACAAGTTGCGTTCCTCACCACCCCTGTCTTCCGCCACTCGTCCGGGTGAGCTGCGACCGTCGACGTTTGGGATTCCCGCCGCGCTGCCGATGTCGAAGCACGGGCGAAGGGAGACAGGTCGAATGCGCGGACGGATTCTGCTGGTCACTGGGGTTTTCCTGGCGACGGCGCCGGCGGTGGCGCACGCCGATCCGCCGACCTCCACCGGCTGGGGTTCCGCGGGAAGCCTCGACGTGCTGGTGGATCACGAACACGTCGTCACCGGCGAACTGGCCCGCTGCGACGCCGACGGTCCGGCTTCCGCGCGCACCCCCGGCGGCGCGGCTGGCGAGGTCGCGGTGTTCGGCTTCGGCGGCACCACCTGCGAACGGAAGGGTCCGGTCGCGGACGTGCGGACCGGCGGGCAGCGGTTCGAATCCGACCTGCTCACCCGGTACGGCGGGCCGGAGCTGAAGGTCCGCACGTACTCGGCCGGCTGCGCCACCACGACGGATTCGGGCAGCACCGGGTCGATGTCGATCGGCGAGGTCTCCGGATTCACCGTGCCGTCTTCGATCCCGGCGAACTACCGCGTCACGATCCCCGGCGGCGCGGCGGGCACGGCGCTGGCGACGATCACGCTGAACGAGACCGTGACGCCGCAGCCCGCCGACGGCAGCCTGGTCACGCACGCGGTGCACGTGAAGCTGTTCCCGCAAGGCGGTCCGGCCAGCGGGGACATTTACCTGGGCACGGCGGCGTGCAACCCGTACGGGAGGGGCGGCGCGCCAGAGTCGTGAGTGGCTATGCCGGTTCTCCCCGGGATAGCCACGCACGACGTCTCCGCTGCGAGCCCGCCGTCCGCCGCCTGGCCCGGGGTCTCGTGAGTGGCGATGACGGTTAGAACCGGGATTAACACTCACGAGGGCGGCAGGGCGGGCGTGCCGGTGTAGCGCACCCCCGCCTCGTCGAAGTCCTTCAGCGTCGCGTCCACGGTCGGCTGCGAGCCGCCCACGGTCAGGTCCAGCAGCACCCGCACGGTGAACCCGGCGCCTGCGGCGTCGAGGGCGGTGGCGCGCACGCAGAAATCCGTCGCGATGCCGACAACGTCGACGTCGGTCACCTCATGCGCGCGAAGCCATTCCTCGAGCGTCTTGCCGTCGCCGGACTTGCCCTCGAAACCGGAGTACGCGGCGGTGTACTCGCCCTTCGAGAACACCGCCTCGACCGGCACCACGTCCAGCGCCGAGTGGAACGACGCGCCCGCCGTGCCCGCAACGCAGTGCGGCGGCCAGCTGGTGTTGAAGTCGGGCGTGTCGCTGAAGTGGTCGCCCGGGTCGATGTGGTGGTCGCGGGTGGCGACAATGTGCGTGTAGCCGCCCTCGGCCATCCGCTGCGAGATGGCCGCCGCGGCAGCCGCGCCGCCCGGCAGGCCGAGCGAGCCTCCCTCGCAGAAGTCGTTCTGCACATCCACCACGATCAGCGCGGTCCCCATGGTCGGCTCCCTACAGAAAAGTCGTCGGTATCGCGGGCTCGCCGTGCGAGAGCTTGAGGCCTTCCCACGGCAGGCTCACCTGCGCGCGCCGCAGGCGGGCACGCGCGTCGTCCAGCGTGGGCAGATCATCCATCGGCACGCCCCCGCGCACCAGGGGGATTTGCAGATCGACATCGTTCTCGCCTGCTTCCGGGCGGCCGCTCGCGGCGGTCCAGACCACTTCCTCGACCGCGGTGCCGGTGCTGCGGTGCCGGCGCAGCGCGTGCTTGCGCCCGCCGCGGGATTCCTTGTGCGCGCTGCGTTTCGCGACCGGACGGCCGTCGACCTCGACCAGCTTGTACACCATCCCGGCGGTCGGCGCGCCGGATCCGGTGACCACCGAGGTGCCGACGCCGTACGCGTCCACCGGCTCCGCGCGCAGCGCCGCGATCGCGTGCTCGTCGAGGTCGCCGGACACCACGATCCGGGTGTCCTTCGCGCCGAGCGAGTCAAGCTGGTCGCGGGCCTTGCGGGCGAGCGGGCCGACGTCGCCGGAGTCGATCCGGATCGCGCCCAGCTCCGGGCCGGCGACGCGCACGGCCGCCTCGATGCCCGCGGTGATGTCGTAGGTGTCCACCAGGAGAGTGGTGTCCGCACCCATCTTGCTGACCTGGGCGCGGAACGCGGCTTCCTCGCTGTCGTGCAGCAGCATGAACGCGTGCGCGACGGTGCCGCGGGTCGGGATCCCGTAGCGGCGGCCCGCTTCGAGGTTCGACGTGGTGGCGAATCCGGCCAGGTAGGAGGCGCGCGCGGCGGCGACCGCGGCGTACTCGTGGGTGCGCCGTCCGCCCATCTCGATGATCGGCCTGCCGTGCGCCGCGCCGGACATCCGCGCCGCGGCCGAAGCGATCGCGCTGTCGTGGTTGAGGATCGACAGCACCACCGTCTCCAGCACGACCGCTTCGGCGAAACTGCCGGTCACGGTCAGGATCGGCGAGCCGGGGAAGTACAGGTCGCCTTCGCGGTAGCCGTCGATGTCGCCGCGGAACTCGTAGTCGGCCAGCCACGCCAGCGTTTCCGGGTCGACGACCGCGGTCTGCTCCAGCATGGCCAGTTCGGCGTCGGTGAACCGGAAGTCGGCGATCGCGTCGAGCACGCGCGCGGTTCCCGCGACGACGCCGTAGCGGCGGCCGTCGGGAAGCCTTCGCGCGAAGACTTCGAACACGCACGGCCGGTCGGCCGTCCCGTCCGCGAGCGCGCTCGCCAGCATGGTCAGCTCGTAGTGGTCGGTGAGCAGCGCCGTGCTGGCGCTGGTGACCGGCTCGGGGGAACCCATGGGAGCAGCCTATTCACTCACATGGACGGACCTGGCGCGGCGTACCGGGATGGCCCCGTGACACCATGGTGGGCATGTCCACGCCTGTCGCATCCGAACAGACGCAGGTCGATCCACTCGGGGCCGAGCTGGCCGAATCCGACCAGCCCTGGCGGACGATCGTCTGGAACGACCCGGTCAACCTGATGTCGTACGTGACGTACGTCCTCCAGAAGCTGTTCGGCTACAGCCGGGACCACGCCACGAAGCTGATGCTCGACGTGCACAACAAGGGCAGGGCGATCGTGTCGTCCGGTTCCAAGGAGAAAGTGGAGACCGACGTGGCGAAGCTGCACGCGGCGGGCCTGTGGGCGACCATGGAACAGCCCTCGTGAAGGCCTGGCGGCGCAAGGGGGACGCCATCCTCGCCGGGTTCGAACAGCAGGAAGCGGCGGTGCTGCGCGGGCTGGTCGGGCAGCTGGAGGACATGCTCACCGCCCGGGCCGAGGAGGCCCCGCAGGACGAACTGGCCGAGCTGACCGGGATCCGCACCGGGCCCGCCGAATCGCCGGACGACCCGGTGCTGTCGCGGCTGCTGCCGGACTTCCACCGGCTCGACCCGGACAACCCGAGCCGCGAGGACCTCGATTCGGCGGCCGCGATGCGCTCGCTGCACGAGCCGGAGCTGCTGGAGAAGAAGGTCGGCGTCGCGAAGATCGTGCTCGACACGCTCCCGCGCGACGGCGGCTCGGTGAAGCTGACCTTCGAGCAGGCCGACGCCTGGCTCGGCGCGCTGAACGACGTCCGGCTGGCGCTCGGCACGGCGCTCGACGTCACCGAGGACATGCCCGACGAGCTGCCGGACGACGACCCCCGCGCCCCCCATCTCGGCGTCTACCATTGGCTGACATGGGTGCAGGAGACGCTGATCCAGGCGCTGACCGGCTGACCGGCGGCAAAATCACCGACGTTCCCGGCGTGCTCGTAGGCCATCACCAGCGACTCGGCGATGGCTGGGCCTCCGGAACCACCGTCGTGCTCGTGCCGGACGGCGCGACCGGCGCGGTCGACCAGCGCGGCGGCGCGCCCGGCACCCGCGAGACCAATCTGCTGGAGCCGGAAAACCTGGTGCAGCAGGTGAATGCGGTCTGCCTGTCCGGCGGAAGCGCGTACGGGCTCGCGGCGGCGGACGGCGTGCTGCGGTGGCTGTCCGAGCGGAATCTCGGGTTCCCCGTTGGCGCGCAGCCGTATGAGGTGGTGCCGATCGTGCCCGCGGCGGTGCTGTTCGACCTGCCGCGCAGCGCGTGGGGCAACCGCCCGGACGCCGATTTCGGTTACGCCGCTTGCGAAGCCGCCGGGGAGGCGGTCGCGATGGGCACCGTCGGCGCGGGCGCTGGAGCCGTGGTCGGTTCGCTCAAGGGCGGCATCGGGACGGCGAGCGAGGTCGTCGGCGACGTGACTGTCGGCGCGATCGCCGCGGTGAACGCGGCGGGCCAGGCGGTGGATTTCGCGACTGGCCGGGCCTATGCCGCCGATCACGAGGTGGACGGCGAGTTCGGCGTCCGCTGGCCGGATCGGCCCGGCGAAGTGCCAGGGCAGCGGACCGATCTGAACACCACGATCGGTGTGGTGGCCTGCGACGCGGCGCTGACGAAGGCCGAGGCGCGCCGGTTGACGGTCGCCGCGCAGGACGGGTTGGCGCGTGCGGTGCGTCCGGCGCACTCGATGTTCGACGGCGACACCGTGTTCGCGCTGGCAACGGGCGCGCAGCAGCTGCCGGGGGAGCCCGGGTCGTTCGCGGTGGCGGCACGAGCGGGCGCGCTGGACGCGTTGTGCGCGGCGGCGGCGCGGGTGTTCGCGCGGGCGATGGTGCACGGGCTGCTGTCGGCGACTTCAGCGGCTGGCATCCCGGCTTATCGGGATGTGTGGCCGGAGGCACCGACGATCAGAACGGGTCCTTAGGGAGGGCGTCCTCGCTCCGTTCGAGGTCGGCGGCTCGCACGGCGGCCACGTACTCGTCCTCGATCTCCAGCACCAGGTCGCCGAACGACACTGTCGGCCCGAGCGAGGGATGCAGGTCCACCGGGCCCAGTTCGGTCGAGCGCGGCAGCTGCGCCCACACCGAAACCGGCTTCCACCGGCGGAAAGTGCTGCAGGTGAGCACCGTCACGTGCCGGTCGGTGACCACGACGAGGAAGTTCCGGTGCGCGGCCATCATCGTCACCATCAGCGATGTGGCGGGGAACACGTACTGGACGACGTCCCCTTCGGCCAGCAGGCCACGGCAGCGTTCGCGGATCTTCGAGGACACCGGCATCCGCCAATTGTGCCCTGACCTGGGGATGAGCGGTAGCTCTCACAGTGTGGACTCGTTCGGTCCACGAACTAAGATGTCCGTGTGCTCCGGATCCGCCGTGAACTCGTCGACGAGATCGTCGCCCACGCCCGCCGTGACCACCCCGACGAAGCGTGCGGGGTGGTGGCCGGTCCTGTCGGCTCGGACCGCCCCGAGCGGTTCATCCCGATGCTGAACGCGGCGCGCTCGCCGACGTTCTACGAGTTCGACTCGGGCGACCTGCTCAAGCTGTACCGCGAGATGGACGCGAACGACGAGGTCCCGGTGGTCATCTACCACTCGCACACCGCGACCGAGGCCTATCCCTCGCGCACCGACGCGAACATCGCCGCCGAACCCGACGCGCACTACGTGCTCGTCTCGACAAGAGAGCCCGATTCGCACGAGTTCCGCTCGTACCGGATCGTGGACGCCGAGATCACCGAGGAGCCGGTCGAGATCCTCGACTGAACTCCCGCGGAATAAAGCGCGGCGTCCGATGCGTCAGCGTGTAGGAACCCACCCGGAGGTAGAAGACCATGGCCGTGACCGTGTCCATCCCGACCATCCTGCGCACCCACACCGGCGGCGAGAAGTCCGTCGAGGCGTCGGGCAAGACTGTCCTCGAGATCATCGACGACGTCGAGTCGCGGCACGCCGGGCTGAAGGCGCGCCTGGTCAAGGAGGAGAAGCTGCACCGCTTCATCAACGTCTACGTCAACGACGAGGACGTGCGTTTCTCCGGCGGGCTCGACGCCGAGGTCAAGGACGGCGACACCCTCACCATCCTGCCCGCCGTCGCGGGCGGCGCGCGCTGAGCCGATGGCTCGCTACGAGTCCCTCCTCGACACGCTCGGCGGCACCCCGCTGGTCGGCCTGCCGAGGCTGTCGCCGACCGACGAGGTGCGGCTGTGGGCGAAGCTCGAGGACCGCAACCCGACCGGCTCGATCAAGGACCGGCCCGCGCTGGCCATGATCGAGGCGGCGGAGCGGGACGGCATCCTGCGGCGCGGGTCCACGATCCTTGAGCCGACCTCGGGCAACACCGGGATTTCGCTGGCCATGGCCGCGAAGCTCAAGGGCTACGGCCTGGTGTGCGTGATGCCGGAGAACACGTCCACCGAACGCAAGCAGCTGCTGCAGGCGTACGGCGCGCGGATCGTGTTCTCGCCTGCCGCGGGCGGCTCGAACGAGGCCGTGCGCCGCGCCAAGGAGCTGGCGAAGCAGAATCCCGATTGGGTGATGCTCTACCAGTACGGCAACCCGGCCAACGCGGACGCGCACTACCGCGGGACCGGGCCGGAGCTGCTGACGGACCTGCCGACGCTGACGCATTTCGTCGGCGGCCTCGGGACGACCGGGACGCTGGTCGGGGTCGGCCGGTACCTGCACGAGCACAAGCCGGACGTCCAGGTCATCGCGGCGGAGCCCCGGTACGGCGAGCTAGTGTACGGCCTGCGCAACCTCGACGAGGGGTTCGTGCCGGAGCTGTACGACGAAAGTGTGCTCAACGGACGCTATTCGGTGGGGGCGTACGACGCTCTCCGGCGGACGCGGGAACTGCTGGAGCACGAGGGCATTTTCGCCGGGATCTCCACGGGCGCGGTGCTGCACGCCGCGCTCGGGGTCGCGGAGAAGGCCGCTGCCCGCGGCGAGAAGGCGGACGTGGCTTTCGTGGTCGCGGACGCCGGCTGGAAGTACCTGTCGACCGGCGCGTATTCCGGGTCGCTGGACGAAGCGGCAGAACGGCTTGACGGTCAGCTCTGGGCCTGACCGAACGTCCGTGAGGGGAACCCCGCGGGAATCTGGGTGGATTCGAGGGGTCGTTGCAACGCGGGTGGTTCAACTGGTTTTGGT
>NZ_LWSF01000033.1:609-82486 GCF_001651785.1 Amycolatopsis sp. M39 | reverse complement strand
TGATCAACCGGGCGCCCCCTCTGACACCCGGACCTTAAAACTCAAGCTGAGGGAATCTGATTCCCTCAGGGTCGCCCTCACGAACGTGACGATACGGTCGGCGGGCCGAGCCGGCGCGGTGAGGTTTCCGGCACCGGCGAGATCAGGCGCGCTGCGCGACCGCGAGCCGCACGCAGACGGCGAGGGCGCGGACGGCCTCCTCCACCTCGGCCAGCTCCGGGAAGGTCGGCGCGATGCGGATGACCGCGTCGGCCGGGTCGTCGCCGTGCGGGTGGGTGGCCCCGGCCGGGGTCAGCGCGACGCCCGCCTCCTTCGCCAGCCGCACGACCTCGTTCGCGGTGCCCTCGGGCACGGTCAGCGAGACGAAGTACCCGCCGGTCGGCTTGGTCCAGGTCGCCAGGTCGCTCAGCTCCTCGGCGAGGATGCGCTCGACAGCGGCGAACTTCGGCGCGATCAGTTCGGCGTGCTGGCGCATGAGCGCGCGGACGCCGTCGGCGTCCTTGAGGAACAGCGCGTGGCGCAGCTGGTTGACCTTGTCCGGGCCGATGGTGCGCTTGCTCAGCACGCTCTGCCACCAGGCGAGGTTCGCCTCGGACGCGCCGAAGAACCCGACGCCCGCCCCGGCGAAGGTGATCTTCGAGGTGGAGCCGAACACGAACGCGCGGTCCGGGTTGCCTGCCTCGGCGCAGAGGGCGAGGATGTCGGCCAGCTCCGGCTCGTCCTCGGTGAGGTGGTGCACCGCGTAGGCGTTGTCCCAGATGATCCGGAAGTCCGGCGCGGCGGCGGGCATCGCGGCGAGCCGCCCGGCGACCTCGGCGCCGAAGGTGACGCCGGTCGGGTTGGAGTACTTCGGCACGCACCAGATGCCCTTGACCGCGGCGTCCTCGGCGACCAGCCGCTCCACGACGTCCATGTCCGGGCCGGTTTCGGTCATCGGCACCGGGATCAGCTCGATGCCGAACCGCTCGGCGAGCGCGAAGTGCCGGTCGTAGCCGGGCACCGGGCACAGCATCGCGATCCGGGGCTCGTCGGCCCAGCGGCGCGCGGCGCCCGGCAGCGTGCTGAGCATCGCCTGCGCGATGGTGTCGTGCATCAGCTCCAGGCTCGAGTTGCCCGCCGCGAACAGCTGCTCGACCGGCACCTGCAGCGCGCCGGCGAAGATGCGGCGCAGCTCCGGCAGCCCCTTGAGCCCGCCGTAGTTGCGGGTGTCGGTGCCGTCCTCGGCCTTGTACTGGCCGTTCGGCAGCGTCAGGAGATCCGCGGAGAGGTCGAGCTGCCGGGGCGACGGCTTGCCGCGGGTGATGTCCAGGGACAGTCCGCGCTCGACCAGCGCGGCGTAGTCGCGACGGGCAGTGTCGACATCGACAGGAGCTGTGGTCATACCACCACGCTAAACCGCTCGCGCAAGCCAGTTCGGGTGACCCCCGGCTCTCGTGGGCTAGCGTGGGGGCCCGTGCGGTACCTGGTGCATGCCGAGCAACGGCAGTTTTCCCTGCGGGACAAGGACGCCTGGCGTCCCGGCGACGGCGGGTGGACCGGCGAGGCGGTGTCGGTGCACCGCGTGGCGGTAGAGCCGTCGTCGCTCTCCGTGGCGACCGCTCGCTCCGACTGGGTCGAGGTCGACGTGGCGGTCAGCACGGCGATACCGCCGGTGTCGCCGGACGCGTCCCACGTGGTGGAAGCCGATCTCGACCTCCCCGGCGGCGTGGCGACGCTGGCCGGTCCCGCCGATTACGCGCGCCAGGAACACCGGATCGCGGTCCCGTCCGGGCGGTACCGGGTCCGGGTGTCCTATGTGGAGAGCGGCCCGCCGGACGCGGACTGGCACGACCACGAGTTCGGCGAGCATTTCCGGTACGTGCTGGACCTGTGGCCGTCCGCCGGGGCCGCCCCGGTCGCGGTGCTGCGCGAAGGCCCCGGGGTCTGGGACGGCTGATATCCCGTTGGCGGCGCGCGGCCGCGGACGGCAGACTCGGCGGCATGCAGTGGATCACCACCGAGCTCGGCGAAGAGTTCGTGCTCGGTGCACTTGAGCTCGAACGCACGCCGCAGGGCTTGCTGCCGCACCGGCTGACCGCACGGGCGCGGGCGCAGAACACCGACAGCAGGCTCGCGATGGCGGAAACCCAGCCGTCCGGTGTGCGCCTGGCGTTCCGCACCGAGTCGACGGCGATCGAACTGGACACCCACCGCGCGAAGGTCGGCTACGCGGGCATGCCGCCGCTGCCGGACGGCGTCTACGACCTGGTGCTGAACGGGCGCCCCGGCGGCTCCGCGACCGTTTCCGGCGGCGACGAACTGATCCTCGACATGATGACCGGCGAGGGCGAGACCCGCCCCGGCCCGCCCGGCACGGTCCAGTTCTCCGACCTGCCTTCGGGCAGCAAGGATGTCGAAATCTGGTTGCCGTACAACGAAACCACCCGGCTGGTCGCGTTGCGCACCACTGCCCCGATCTCTCCGCTGCCCCGCGCCCGGCGCGTCTGGCTGCACCACGGCAGCTCGATCAGCCAAGGCACCGGCGCGGCAGGCCCGGCGCGGACGTGGCCCGTGCTGGCCGCCGCTGCCGCCGGGGTCGATCTGGTCAACCTGGGCTTCGGCGGAAGCGCGCTGCTCGACCCGTTCACCGCGCGAGCCCTCCGCGACACTCCCGCCGATCTGATCAGCGTGAAGCTGGGAATCAACGTGGTGAACGCGGACCTGATGCGGCTGCGCGCTTTCGGCCCGGCCGTGCACGGGTTCCTGGACACGATCCGGGAGGGGCGCCCGGATGTCCCGCTGGCGGTGATCTCGCCTTGGCTGTGCCCGATCCACGAGGACACGCCGGGTCCGGGCACCCCGGATTTCAGCACCGGAACGCTCCGGTTCAAGGCGACCGGCGATCCCGCCGCCGTCGCGGAGGGGAAGCTGACGCTGAAGGTGATCCGGGAGGAACTGGCGCGGGTCGTCCGGGACCGGGAGGATCCGGCGCTGCACTACGTGGACGGCCTTTCGCTGTACGGGGAAGAGGATTTCGCCGCGCACCCGCTGCCGGACTCGCTGCATCCGGACGCGGCGGCGCATCGGTCGGCCGGGGAACGGTTCGCCAAGCAGCTCTTCGGGGACGGCGGTCCGTTCGCGAGCTGAGCCGTCCGACCGCGTCTTCGGACGGCAATCCCGTTCCCGCCGCCGGAACGGCTGCGCGGCGCCCGGACGGCCCCGGCTGCTAACTTCCGCCTCATGGCGGACCACACTCTCCGGACCCAGCTGACCCACCCCGATCGCGGCGTCCTGCTGTTCGGCATCACCCCGCCCCGCCTCAGCAACACTCCCGAGCGGATCCGGGAGATCACCGCCGCCACCCTCGCGCGGCTGAGCGACCTCGACGTCGACGGGCTCGCCCTCTACGACATCGACGACGAGAGCGACCGCAACCCGCGGGAGCGGCCGTTCCCCTACCTGCCGACGCTCGACCCGGCCGGCTACCACGCGGACTATCTCAGCGAGTGGACCCGTCCGGCGGTCATCTACCGGTGCGTCGGCAAGTACCCCGAGGGCGAGCTGCGGGATTGGCTGCGGACCGCCGACACCGACCGGGTGCTGCCGGTGTTCGTCGGGGCTTCCTCGAAGGGCAAGCAGGTGCACACCCGGCTCTCGCAGGCGCAGGCGTTGCGCCGGGAGGTGCGCCCCGACCTGCTGCTCGGCGGCGTCGCCATCACTGAGCGGCCCGACGAGCACCTGCGGCTGATCGCCAAGCAGCAGGCCGGCTGCGCGTACTTCATCTCCCAGGTGATCTACAGCGCCGACGCGGCCAAGAGCATGGTCTCCGACTACTTCTACGCCTGCCGCGAGCAGCAGCTCGAACCCAGGCCGGTCCTGTTCACCCTCTCGGTCTGCGGTTCGGCGAAGACGCTGGCGTTCCTCCAGTGGCTCGGCGTCCACGTCCCGCGCTGGCTGGAGAATTCCCTGCGCCACGCGGACGACACGCTGGCCGAGTCCTACGAGCAGTGCCTGGCGAGCGCCCGCGAACTGGCCGCCTTCTGCCGCAAGCTCGGCATGCCGTTCGGCTTCCTCGTGGAGAGCGTGTCCATCCGCAAGGTCGAGATCGAGGCTTCGGTGGCCCTCGCGCGCGAGGTCGGCGCACTGCTCGGCCGGAGGGCTACAGCGGATCCAGCGCGGTGATCTTCCACTGCCCATCGGTGCGATGCGCGGTCACCGACAACTGCCCGACAGACGACTGAGGCGCGCCACCGCCGGGCAGAATCGTTTGCTGGTCCAGGAAAAGCAGCAGGCTCGCGTCGTCGCCGTGCAATGAGCGGACTCCGATCGCGCGCACTGTGGTTGTCCGGACGAGCTTTTCGTTCGCCGCGCGTTGACGGGCCGCGGCGAACTGGCTTTGGTACTGCCCCACCGCCGAACCAGTCAGGACGTCGGCCGCGGCGCGCGCGGTGCGGTCCAGGTTCGCGTAGTCGTAGGAAAAAACCGCCTTCACCGCAGCGCTCACCTGGTCGGTGACCTGCGAGGTCGCCACGGGGTCGACCATCGCCTCGTCGTCCTCGGGGTGCAGCAGCGACGCCTGCACCCCGAACCACACCGCGCACGCCAGCGCGACCGCGGCCACCCCCGCGGCGATCGTCCGCCGGTTCACGAGCCCACCGCCTGGACGCCGCCGATCTTCCACGTGTCGCCGTCTCGTGCGAAGTCCACGGCCAAGCGCGCCTGTTTCGCCGAGGGCGCGCCGTCGCCGGTGCTCACGCGGACGTTCAGGACCGCGATCAGCCGTGCCGTTCCCGCCGAAGGGTTCAGGTCGGTGACCGCGGCCTGCACCAGGGAAGCCGTCGACACGGTTCTGGTGCGTTTGGCGCGGTCGATCTGCAGTTGCCGGTCGCCGGAGAGGTCTTTGCCGTACTGCCCGGTCGTCGCGGCGATCCAGCGGTCCACGTCGACCGCGCTCGTGCGGTAGTCGATCGTGTTGAGCGTGACCAGTTCCGTGCTCGCGGCGGCCAGCACGGCGTCCCGGGCGCGGCCGCGGGCGAGGCTGTCGTCCTGCGCCGCGCTCCACCACGACCAGCCGAACCACGCGGCGGCCAGCACCGCGACAGCGGCCAGCACGGTCAGCACCCGTCCGCTCAGGAAGGGCGGCCGGGAAACTTCGGCCGAGTCAGCCATCACGAACCGCCCAGCAACGCCCCGAGCCCGCCCTTCAGCGGCGCGGTCAGCTGGCCAAGCAGACCCGGCAGCTGCTGCTGCGAACCCTGGTCCGAAGGCGCGGAAGCCTGGGGCGCGGCCGGAATCGCGGGCGGCTTCCCCGCGTACGGCGCGTTCTGCGCACCGCGAACCTCAGTCGGGCTGCCCGGCGGCTCCGCACAGTAAGCGTTCATGTTGACCGGCGCGTCGCTCGTGTCGTTGGCCGGACGCTGTTTCGTCCCCTCGTACCCCTTCGTGCACGAATGCGGGTCGAAGAAGTTGAACACCACGCCCAGATGCCCGGTGCCGTCCGGCGAGGTCGTCGGCGAGAACGCCGAGATCACCGGGTACGCCACCAGCAGTTCCTCGATCGCGTCCTTGCGCATCGAGGTGACCTGCGCGGTGGTGAGCGAGTTCGCGAACAGCACCCCGAGGTCGGTCCCGGACGCGGCGAGCACGTCGCTGATCTGCCGGCTCAGCTGCGGAGCCTCGTCGATCACCTTGCGCACGGCCGGATCCGACGACTTCAGCTGCCCGGCGATCGTCTTCAGCCCGGACGCGAACGCCGTGATGTTCTGCGCCTGCCGCTCCTGCGTCGCGAAAACCGTGCGGGAATTCGCCAGCAACCCCTGCGTGTCCGGCACGTACTGGGCGGCCGTCGCGGTGAGGGAGCTGGTGCTGTCCAGCAGTTTCCGCAGCTGCGGCCCCGACCCGGCGAACGCGTCGTACGTCTCGTCCACCACGGTCTTCAGCGATTCCGGATGAACGCTCGCGACCAGGCCGTCGAGATGCGTCAGCACCGAATCCGGCGTCGCGGGCAGCGACGTGCGATCCTGCGCGATCACCGCGCCGTCCGCCAGGTACGGCCCGGATTCGCGGTCCGGAAGCAGGTCCACGAACTGCTCCCCCACCGCCGACCGGTTCGCGACCTGCGCGTGCAGCGCGGACGGGATGTCGGGGCCGCCGGAGTCGATGTCGAGCCGGACGTCGATGCCCTGCGGAGTGAGCGTCATGGCCCCGACCCGGCCGACTGTCACGCCCCGGTAAGCGACCTCGGAGTTCACGAAAACCCCGCCGGAGTCGGCCAATTTGAGCGTCACGTGGTAACCCCGGTTGCCGAAAATCCGGTCGAGACCGGCGTAGTGCCCGCCCGCGTAGGCCACCGAAACGACGGCGATCGCGAAGAACACCAGCAGCTGGATCCGAACCTTGCGCGTGTTCATCAGCCGCCTCCCACCAGACCGCCGAGCAAGCCGCCCAGTACCCCGCCGTAGCCGGGTTTCGCTCCGCCCGTGGCCGGCGTGTTCGGCAGCGGCAACGGCAACTGCGGCATCCCTTGCCCCGCGGCGGGCGGAGCGCCGGACGTCGAAGGCGTCGGCAGCTGGAACGGCGGCTGCGACGAATTCGTGAAGTTCTGCACCAGCTTGTCGAGATCGAGGTTGATCCGCGCGTCGACGTTCGCGTAGTCGCCCTTGATCACGTTGCCCGCGTAGTCCGGGAACGGGTAGGTCAGCAGGATCCGCAGCGCGTTCGGCAGGTCCTGGCCCGCCGCGCTGAGCTGGCGCAGCGTCGGCTCCAGCGCCTTGAGGTTCGCGACGAGCTGGTCGCGGCTGCGGTTCACCGTGTCGACCGCGACGCCGGACAGCTTGTTCAGCGCGTTCAGCATCCCCACCAGCTGGTCGCGCTGGTCGGCGACGATCTTCAATCCCGGCGCGAGTTTGTCCAGCGCGGTGGCGAGGTTCTGCTTCTGCCCGGCGAGCGTGGCGGACAGCTTGTCCAGGCCGTCGATCGCGCGCAGGATCTCGCCCTTGTGCCCGTCCAGCTGGGTGGCGAGTTCGTCCACCCGGGACAGCAGCGCGCGCATCTGCGGTTCGTTGCCCGACAGCGCGTCGTTGAGTTCGCGGCTGATGTTCTGCAGCTGGTCGACGCCGCCGCCGTTGAGCAGCAACGACAACGCGCCCAGCACCTCCTCGATCTCCGGGTTGCGGTTCGTGCGCCCGAGCGGGATCCGCGCCCCGTCGGCGAGCCTGCCCGCGGGCTTCTCCGCGGTCGGCGCGCTCAGCTGGACGAACTTCTCGCCGAGCAGACTGGACTGGCGCAGTTCGGCATGTGCGTTGGCGGGCAGCCGGACGTCGCCGTTCACCGTCATCGACACGAGCGCGGACCGGGTGTCCGGGGTGAGCGCGATCCGGTCGATCCGGCCGACCGCGACGTCGTTCACCTTCACGTTCGCCTGCGGCACCAGGTCCAGCACGTCGGTGAACAACGCGGTGACGTGGTACGGGTGGTCGCCGATGTCCGGGCCGCCGGGCAACGGCGTCGAGTACAGCCCGTTGAACCCGCCGTCGCTGCACCCGGCGAGCACCAGCACCCCGGCGAGCACGCCCGCCAGCCGCTTCCGGAGGCGTTTCACTTGCCACCTCCGGGTTTCTGCGTCAGCACGTCCGACAGCGGCAGCGGCAACGGGGGCAGCTGGCCGTTCTGCAGCGAGTTCAGCGCCTGCGGGATGGACGGCAGCTTGAGCGTGCCGTCGAGCACCGGCGCGAGCTTCTTGCAGATAGTGCCGAGCGTGTCCGGCAGCGGCTTCGGCGTGCCCGCGCTGATCAGCCGGCAGACGGTGAGGATCGGCGGGTTGGTGATCTCGTTCAGGTTGTCGCGCACCGCGATCGTGCCGGACGCCGCGTCGTAGGTGTTGATGAAGTTCGTCGCCCCGGTCGGCGCGATGTCGAGCACCTCGGCGAGCGCGGCCCGCTGGTCCACCAGCACCTTGGTCAGCGACGCCAGTTTGGCCACATTGGACGAAAGCCCGTTCTTGTTGTCCGCAACGAACTGTTTCACGTCCCGCAGCGACGTGGACAGCGAATCGAGCGCGGCCCCGACGTCGTGCGAATCGTCGGCGAGGAAGCCGCTGACGTCCGCGAGCCGCTGGTAGAACTCGTTCAGCTGGCTGTCGCTTTGGGACAGCGCGGAGGTGAAGGAGTTCAGGTTCTTCACCGTGGAGAACAGGTCGTCCTTCGAATCGTCGAGCGTGCCTGCCAGTTCGGCGAGCCTGCTGACGGTCGAGTTCAGGTCCTTGCCGTTGCCCTTGAGGTTGGCCGCGGCGGTGTCCAGCAGGTCGGAGAACGCGCCGTTTTTGTTGGCCCCGTTGGGCCCGAGCGCGGTGGACAGCTTGTCGAGGCTCGCGTAGAGGTCGTCCAGTTCCACCGGCGTCGCGGTTTTGTCGCGCGCCAGCACGGTTCCGCTCGCGAGCGTCGGGCCGCTGTCGTACGACGGCGTCAGCTGGACGTACCGGTCGCTCACCAGGCTCGGCGAAACGACCACCGCGCCGACGTCTTTCGGGATCGGGACATCGTCGTTGACCTTCATGTCCACGCGCACCGCCTGGCCCTCCGGCGTCACCGCCGTGACCTCGCCGACCGCGACACCCAGCACGCGCACGGAGGAACCGGCGTACAGGCCGACGGTCTTCCCGAAGTACGCCGAGATCTTCGTTCCGCCGGTGTCGCGCAGGACCAGGTAGATGCCCGCGGTCAGCAAAAGCGCTGCTACACAAGCAAACCCAAGCCAGGTGACCACATTGCGCCCTGCGCGAGTTTCGACAGTCATCGTCCGCCCACCCCCTGATCAGGCGCGGAGATCGGCGGCGTACAGCCCTCCGGGTTGATCGACAGCCCGCCCGCGGTGATCGTCGGCGGCAGCAACCCGCACAGATACCCCTCGAACCAGCGCCCGTTGCCGGTCGCGTTCGCGCCGACCCGGGCGAACGGGGCCATCAGCTGCAGGCTCCGGTCGAGGTTGCCCTGATTGCGCTGCAACACGTCGGTCACCTTCCCGAGCGCGGCGAGCGTCGGCCCGATCTGCGTACGGTTGTCCGCGACCAGCCCGGACAGCTGCTTCGAGATCTCCTGCGTGCCCTTGAGCAGCGTGCTGATCTGCTCGCGGCGCTGCCGCAGTTCGGTGAGCAGCAGGTTGCCGTCGCTGATCACCTGCTGCAGCTGGGCGTTCCGGTCGGACAAGGTCTTCGAGATCTTGCTCGTGTTGGACAGCAGCGCGTGCAGATCGGCGTCGCGCGAGGACACCGTCTTGGACAACGCCGACAGCCCGGACAACGTGTCCTTCAAGTACTTCGGACTGTCCTTGAGGGAATCCGACAGCGCGGTGAAGCTCTGCGCCAGCTGCTGGGTGTCGATGTCGCCGACCGTGGTCGACAGCTGGTTGAACGCGTCCTGCAACTGGAACGGCGTCCGCGTGCGCTGCACCGGAATCGTGTCGCCGGGCGTCTGCGTCCCGCCGCCCTTCGTGTCCAGCGCGAGATACTTCTCCCCCAGCAGCGTCTTGATCTCGATCGACGCCGTGGACGCGTCGCCGACCCGCACGCCCTTCACCCGGAACTTCACGAGCACCTGCTTGTGCCCCAGTTCCACCGACGTCACCTGCCCGACCTTGACGCCGGCCACCTGGACCTCGTTGTCCGGCGCGAGCCCGGCGGACTCGGCGAACGCCGCGGTGTAGGTGGTGCCGTTGCCGAACATCGGGATGCTGTCGGAAAAATACGTCACCGCGGTCACCAGCACGATGAGCACCAGCGTCACCGCGCCGACGCTCGCCTGGTTCCGGTCCTTCAGTCGTTTCACGGGCCACACCTCGGCGCGCGTTCGGTGCCGGGGACCGGCACGATCGGCAGCGTCACGTCCAGCGAGGAGATGCCGATGGTGCCTTCGATCCCGCACAGGTAGTAGTTGAACCAGCTGCCGTAGCTCAGGGTCCGGGTGAACTTCTCCAGGTTGCCCGGCAGCACTTGCAGCAGATGCTCGACGAGCGGCTGCGCGTCGTTGAGGTTGTTCGCCAGCTTCCCGAGCTGGGTCACGTCCTGCTGCACCGCGGGACGGGCGTCGGCGAGCAGCCCGGCGGTCGCGTTCGTCAGGTCGCCGAGCGCGCCCACCGCGTCGCCGATCGGCTTGCGCTGCTCGGCCAGCCCGCTCACCAGCCGCTGCGTCTGGTCGACGAGGTCGCCCAGCTGCGGCCCGCGCGCGTTGACCGTGCCGAGCACCTGGTTGAGATTGTCGATGACCTGCCCGATCACCTTGTCCTTGCCCGCGATCGCCGTCGTGATCGACGCGGTGTGCGACAGCAGGCTGGTGATCGTGCCGCCCTCGCCCTGGAACACCTGCACGATCTCGGCGGAGAGCTGGTTGACCTCTTTCGGGTCCAGCGCCTTGAACAGCGGCTTGAACCCGTTGAACAGCACGGTCAGGTTCAGCGCCGGTTTCGTGCGCTCCGGCGGGATGGTGTCGCCGGGAGACAGCGTGTCGCCGCCGCTGACGTCGGTGCCGAGCGAGAGGTAGCGCTGGCCGACGAGGTTGCGGTACTTGATGGTCGCGGTGGCCAGCGAGGGCAGCCGGTACGCGGACTCGACGAGGAACCGCACCTCGGCGTAGTTCTGCTCGCCCTGGTCGACCCCGATCGTCTCGACCTGCCCGACCTTCACGCCGGAGATCCGCACGTCGTCGCCTGCTTGCAGGCCGGACGCGTCGGTGAACTTCGCGACGTAGGACGCGGTGTCGCCGAAGTTCGTGTTCGCGATCGTGGTGGCGAGCACCCCGGTCAGCAGCACGGTGACCACGGCGAAGATGCCGATCTTGACCAGCGCGGGAACGAACGACCTCATTTCAGCTCCACCTCCGCCCCGCGGTACAGCGGTCCGACCAGCAGCGACGACCAGCCCGGCACGTTGTCCGGCGTGGTGTTCAGCGTCGGCGAGGCGAGCAGGTCGAGCAGTTTCTGCTCGTCGGCCGACCCGACGATGCTCGGCGCGCCGCCGGTCGACCCGGACCCGCCGGGCAGCGGGCCGTTGGTGAAGTCGCCGGGCAGCGTGCCGTCCGGATTGTGCGGCGGCGCGGGCTTGGTCGTCCCGTCCCGCACCGCGCCGTCCGGCGGATACTGCGGCCAGTGCCCGGGTTTGGGCACCTGCGGATAGCAGCGCGGGCCGCGTTTGTCGTCGTACTTCGGCTCGTCGACGCCGGGCAGGTACTTGCCGCGGCTCGCCGAGAACTCGATCGTCACGCGGCTGACCTCCGGATGCGCGGTGCCCTTGCCGAACGCCAGCTCCGCGTTCGGCACCGTCCCGGCCAGCTGCTTGAACAGGCACGGGTATTCCGGCGCGTACTTCGCGAGCACGTCGAGCGTGGGCTGCACGGCGGTGGTGAGGCGGATGATGTTGTCCTTGTTGACTTCCAGGAAGCGCGTCAGGTCGGTGGCGGTGCCGGTGACCGAGGAGTACAGATCGGTCAGGCCGCGCTGTTTCTCCACGATGGTCTGCGTCGTCGTGGTGAGGTCCGACAGCGCCTGCAACGCGTCCGGCGCGGCCTTGTCGTAGATGCCGGAAACGGTGGCCAGCCCGGTGATGTCGGCTTTCAGATCGGGCAGCGACGGGTTGAGCTTGCCGAGGTAGTCCGACAGCTGGGTCAGCGTCTCGCCGAGCTTCTTGCCGCGTCCGTCCAGCGCGGTCGACACGGCGTTGAGCGTGCTGGAAAGCTTTTCCGGCTGCACCGCCCGCAACAGCGGCATGACGTGGTTGAGCACCTGCTCCAGCTCGATCGCGGTGCTGCTGCGGTCCTGCGGGATGACGTCGCCCGCCTTGATCGGCCGCTGCGCCTGCTCGGGCAGCTGGAGCGCGACGTACCGTTCGCCGAACAGGGTCTTCGGCAGCAGCCGCGCCGAAACGTTCGACGGGATCACGTCGGTCTTGTCCGGCTGCAGCGCCAGTTCCAGCTCCGCGTGGTCGCCGACCGGCCGCACGTCGCGGATCTCGCCGACGAGCATGCCGCGCACCTTCACGTCGCCGCCGACGCGCAGCTGGCTGCCGACGTGGTCGGTCTCCAGCTTCACGAGCGTCACCGGCGTGAACACCTTGCGGTAGGCGGCGATCGTGGTGGTGAAGAACAACGCCGCCACGACCAGGAAGACCAGCCCCAGCAGCTGGTACTGGAGCCGTTTGCGCACCTCTCGGCGGGTACTCATCCGGATATCCGCACTGTCGTGTTCGCGCCCCAGATCGCGAGGCTCAGGAAGAAGTCCAGCACCGAGATCAGCACGATCGACGTGCGCACCGCGCGGCCCACCGCGATGCCCACCCCGGCCGGTCCGCCGGACGCGGTATAGCCGTAGTAGCAATGGGAAAGGATCACCAGCACGCTGAACACGATCACCTTGGCGAACGACCACAGCACGTCCTCCGGCGGGAGGAACAGCGTGAAGTAATGGTCGTACGTGCCCGCCGACTGGCCGTAGAGCCAGATGGTGATCTGCCGCGACGCGAGATACGAGGACAGCAGGCCCACCGCGTACAGCGGGATCACCGCGGTGACCCCGGCGAGCACGCGCGTGGTGACCAGGTACGGCATGCTCGGCACGGCCATCACTTCGAGCGCGTCGATCTCTTCGGAGATCCGCATCGCGCCGAGCTGGGCGGTGAACCCGCAGCCGACGGTCGCCGACAGCGCGAGCCCGGCCGACAGCGGCGCCACCTCGCGGGTGTTGAAGTAGGCGGAAATGAACCCGGTGAGCGCGGCGGTGCCGAGCTGGTTCAGCGCCGAATACCCCTGCAAGCCCACGATGAGGCCGGTGAACAGCGTCATGCCGATCATCACGCCGAGCGTGCCGCCGATCACCGCGAGGCCGCCGGTGCCGAAGCAGACTTCGGTGAGCAGCCGCGTGGTTTCGCGGCCGTAGCGGCGGATCGTGCGCGGCGACCAGGCGAGCGCCCGGCCGTAGAACGACAGCTGTTTCCCGAGTCCTTCGAGACTCGCGCCGGGACGCGCGATGATCTCCAGCGTCCGGTCGGACGCGCGCGTCTGCTCGATCGGTTCGGCCGTCATGTCACAACGCCTTCGGGGGCACGACTTTGAGGTACACGGCGGTCAGCACGACGTTGATCAGGAACAGCAGCAGGAAAGTGATCACCACCGCCTGGTTCACCGCGTCGCCGACGCCCTTCGGCCCGCCCGCCGGGTTCAGCCCGCGGAACGCCGCGACCACGCCCGCGACGAAGCCGTACAGGAACGCCTTGATCTCGCTGACCCAGAGGTCCGGCACCTGCGCGAGGGCGTTGAAGCTGGCCAGGTACGCGCCGGGCGTGCCGCCTTGCAGAACCACGTTGAAGAAGTAGCCGCCGAGCACGCCGACCACGCTGACCAGGCCGTTGAGCAGCACCGCCACCACGATCGCGGCGAGCACCCTCGGCACCACGATGCGCTGCACCGGGTTGACGCCGAGCACTTCCATCGCGTCGATCTCTTCCCGGATCTTGCGCGCGCCGATGTCAGCGCAGACCGCGCTGCCGCCCGCTCCGGCCACCAGCAGCGCGGTGATCAGCGGGCTCGCCTGCTGCACGATGGCGAGCGCGCTGGCCGCCCCGGTGAACGACTGCGCGCCGATCTGCGTGGTCAGGGATCCGAGCTGCAGCGCGATGACCGCGCCGAACGGGATCGCGACCAGCGCCGTCGGCAGAATGGTCACGCTCGCGAAGAACCAGCACTGCTGGATCCATTCGCGGAACTGGAACGGGCGTTTGAAGATCGCCCGCAGGACCTCCCAGGACAGCGTGGCGAGCCTGCCGACCTGGGTCAGCGCCGCGGTGCCCGGGAGAGTGACCGAGCCGCTTCCGCCCACCGCACCTCCCAGTAGTCACCCCCGAGTCTTGCCCATCCCCGCCCGCCGATTTCGGTTAGCGGTGTTCACTGCCGTCCCTTCGGCCCCCAGCCGTCACCCTAGGCGCAGCAGCCCCGGCTGCCCGTCACAATTTCAGCGCGTGCGTGGCGGTCGCCCCGCCGTCGGCGACGAACTCGCCCCCGGTGCAGTAGGAACTCTCGTCGCTGCCGAGGAACACCAGCAGCGGCGCGATCTCGTCGGCGCGGCCCACCCGGCCGAGCGCGACCTTCTTGCCCACCCAGGACACGTCCACTTCCGCGCCCGCCGCGTCGGACACCATTTTCGTGTCGATCATGCCCGGATGCACCGAGTTGACCCGGATCCCGCGCGCGCCCAGCTCCAGCGCGGCGACCTTGGTCATCCCGCGGATCGCGAACTTGGTCGCGGTGTAGGCGACGAGGAACGGCATCCCGGCCAGACCCTCCACAGAGGACACGTTGACGATGGAGCCGCCGCCGGCCCCGGCCATGGGTTCAACGACCGAGCGCATGCCGAGAAACGCCCCGATCTGGTTGATCCGCACGACGCGTTCGTATTCGGCCAGCGGCGTCTTCGCGAGTTCCGAAAAGTACAGCACCCCGGCGTTGTTGACCAGCACCGTCGGCGGCCCGAACGCGGCCGCCGTGGTCTCGACCGCGGCGGTCCAGCCGTCCTCGTCGCTCACGTCGAGATGGCAGAACACCGCCGCTTCGCCGAGTTCCGCGGCGAGCGCTTCGCCTTCGTCGTCGAGGACGTCGGCGATCACCACCTTCGCGCCCTGCGCGACGAACGCTCGCGCGGCGGCCGCGCCCTGTCCGCGGGCCGCGCCGGTGATGAGGGCGACCTTGCCGGACAGCCGGTGCTCAGTCATGCGTCCTCCGGGTTCAGGGCAGCGAAAGCAGCTCGGTCGCGGCGAACATCCGCTCCGGGTCGCGATCGGCGAAATGCGCGCCGACCTTTTCGGCGAGTTCGCCCGCGGTCCAGGCGCCGTTCGCGGTGTCGAACCGCTCCTCCACCGACGGCGGCTTCAGCAAGGCGACCATGCCGCCGTGCACGACGAAAACCTGACCGTTGATCGAGTCCGCCTCCGGCGAGGCGAGGAATGCGACAAACGGAGCAACATGCTCTACCGACAGCGGATCGAGCCCGTCCTCGGGGGCTTCGCCGAAGACATCCGCGGTCATCGCGGTGCGGGCGCGCGGGCAGATCGTGTTGGCGCGCACGCCGTATTTCGCCAGCCCGCGCGCCGCGGAGATGGTGAGCGCCGCGATGCCCGCTTTGGCCGCCGAGTAGTTGGGCTGGCCCGGCGAACCGACCAGGAACGCCTCGGACGCGGTGTTCACGAGCCTGCCGTACACCGGCTGTCCCTCCATTTTGGAGCGATCGCGCCAGTACGCGGCGGCGTTGCGGGACAGCAGGAAATGCCCGCGCAGGTGCACTGCGATGACTTTGTCCCAGTCCTCGTCGGACATCGAGAACAGCATCCGGTCGCGGAGCACGCCCGCGTTGTTCACGACGATGTCGAGGCTGCCGAAGTGGTCCACCGCGGCCGACAGCAGCTCCTTCGCGGTTTCGGCCGCCGAGACGTCCCCGGCCACCGCGAGCGCTTTGCCGCCTCGCTGTTCGATCTCGGCTACGACGTCTTTCGCCTCGCCGATGTCGTTGACCACGACGGACGCGCCTTCGCGGGCCAGCGCGAGCGCCTCGGCCCGGCCGAGCCCCGCTCCGGCCCCGGTGACGACAGCGACCTTGCCTTCGAGCGTCGCCGAAGAAGCCCCAGCCCGGTCGCCGTGCGTGTTCCCTGCGGTCGGTTCCACCCGCGAGCCTCCTCGTCGAAGCCTGCCTGACGCAGCACAGACTAGAATCTGTTCTCGTATTGAGCAAGTCCCGATTAACCGGTCTTGAACAGGGCGTTCTTTGGGCAGTTCGTCACCGCTTGCGAAACACGTTCTACTTCTTCCTCGGGAACCGGTCCGATCACCAGGTTCTCGTCGTCGTCCAGATCGAACACCTCCGGCGCGAACCCCACGCAGACCGCGTTCGCCTCGCACAGCGACCGGTCGACACTGACCTCCATGCTTCCTCCCGTCCGCCACTCCTGGTACAACTAGAACAGGTTCTAGCTTACCGCCGGGGCCCGGTACGACACCACAACGAGACCGGCGGGGTGGAGGTGACGGGTGCGGATCGACTACACGCCGCAGCAGCGGGAACTGGCCGCTGAGCTGCGGGAGTACTTCGCCGAACTGATGACGCCGGCGCGGCGGGAAAGCCTCGCCGCGCCCGGCGGCGAGTACGGCGACGGCTTGGCGTACAAGGAAATCGTGCGGCAGCTCGGCAAGGACGGCTGGCTCGCGCTCGGCTGGCCGCGCGAGTACGGCGGCCAGGACCGCAGCATGCTCGACCAGCTGATCTTCACCGACGAGGCGGCGGTCGCCGGGGTGCCGGTGCCGTTCCTGACGGTGAACACGATCGGCCCGACGATCATGCGGTTCGGCACCCCGGACCAGAAGGCGTTCTACCTGCCGAAGATCGCCGCGGGCGAACTGCATTTCGCGATCGGCTACTCCGAACCGGGCGCGGGCACGGACCTCGCCTCGCTGCGCACGCGGGCAACCCGCGACGGCGACGAATACGTGGTCAACGGCCAGAAAATGTGGACCAGCCTGATCGAGTACGCCGACTACGTGTGGCTCGCCGCGCGCACCGATCCGGAGGCGCGCAAGCACAAGGGCCTGTCGATCCTCATCGTGCCGACCTCCGCCCCGGGGTTCTCCTGGACGAAGGTGCACACCGTCGCCGGCCCCGGGACCAGCGCGACGTACTACGACGACATCCGGGTGCCGGTCACGTCGCGGGTCGCGGAGGAGAACGCGGGCTGGCCGCTGATCACCAACCAGCTCAACCACGAACGCGTCGCGCTGACCTCCGCCGCGCCGGTGCGGAAGGCGCTGGCCGACGTCGTGGAATGGGCCAGCGAGGAGTCGCTGACCGACCGCGAGTGGGTCCGGACGCATCTCGCGCGCGTGCACGCCTACGCCGAGTATCTGAAGCTGCGGAACTGGAAAATCGCCTGGGCCGCCGCAGCCAGCGAACTCGGACCGGCCGAAGCGTCGGCGACCAAGATCTACGGCACCGAGATGGCGATCGAGGCGTACCGGCTGCTGATGGAGGTGGTCGGCGCGGCCGCCGTGGTGCGCGACGGCTCCCCCGGCGCGGTGCTCGCGGGACGGCTGGAACGGCTGCACCGTTCGGCGTTGATCCTCACTTTCGGCGGCGGCACCAACGAGGTGCAGCGCGACATCGTCGCCGCCACCGCCCTCGGCCAGCCCGTGACGCGTTAGGAGTTCTCCCGGTGGACTTCTCTCTCACCGAAGCACAAACCGACCTCTCCGCACTGACCCGGCGCATCCTGACCGATCAGGTCACCGCGGAATCGCTGGGCCCGCACGGATCCGGCGGCTTCGACGCTCCATTGTGGACTACCATGGCCCGCTCCGGAGTCCTCGACGCCGCCCTGCCGTCGACAGTCGGCGGCGGTGGTTTCGGGCTGCTGGAACAGTGTTCTGTCCTGATCGAGATCGGCCGCGCGGTCGCTCCGGTCCCCTATCTGTCGTCTGTGGTCCAGGCTGGTTCGGTCCTCACCGACCCCATGCTGGCTGAGCGATGGCTGCTGCCGGTTTCGCGCGGCAAAGCTGTCCTCTCCGTCGCGCTGGGCGGCTCGTTCGTCGCTTCAGACGGACGCCTCACCGGTATGCAGACCGCGGTCCCCTTCGCAGCTTTCGCAGACGCCTT
This sequence comes from Amycolatopsis sp. M39, assembly GCF_001651785.1. NCBI lineage: Bacteria > Bacillati > Actinomycetota > Actinomycetes > Pseudonocardiales > Pseudonocardiaceae > Amycolatopsis > Amycolatopsis sp. M39. Next base: position 64,837 of record NZ_LWSF01000033.1, on the reverse strand, counting down.
ACTCGTCGAAGCCAACGACGGCGTGTACATCGTCGAGAAGGACGCCGTTGGTGTCTCTATCGAAGCGCAGTCCACCACTGACCATGCCGACGCTGCTTTGGTGACGCTGTACGACACCCCCGGAATCGCTCTCGGCGATGTCGGTGAACAGTTGCGCCTTCGCGGCGCTCTCGGCGCTTGCGCACAACAGTTGGGTGTGTTGGAGCGCGCGCTCGAACTGACAGCTGCGTACACGCGTGAGCGCAAGCAGTTCGACAAGGTGCTGGGCAGCTTCCAAGCCGTCCGACACCGACTCGCCGACGCGTACATCGACGTCGAAGCCGTACGGCTGACGCTGTGGCAAGCAGCCTGGAAGCTCTCCGAAGGCCTTCCCGCCGCCGCTGACGTGTCCACCGCGAAGTTCTGGGCCGCAGAGGCCGGACACCGCGTCGCGCACACTGCGGTGCACCTGCACGGCGGTGTCGGCATTGATGTGGAGCATCCCGTACACCGCTACTTCGCCGCCGCGAAGCGCCTGGAGTTCAGCGGAGGCGGGGCGACGGAGCAACTGTTGGGGCTGGGTCAGGTTCTCGTGAGTGGCAATCCCGGTTAGAACCGCGATCGCCACTCACGAGTCCACCGGCGTGATGTGCCGCAGCCGACGCGGTCCGGTATCCGGCCGCGTCGGCGGTGCGCCCACCACCAGCCGCGCGTTGGCGACAAACGCCCCGTCCGGCGACGCGAGGATCGGGTCCAACGTCAACGACCGCACCTCCGGGTTGTCCTCCGCGAGCGCCGCGACGCGCAACACCATGTCCTGCAACGCCGCGAGGTCCGCAGGCTCGTCACCGCGATACCCGGTCAACAAGGGCGACGTACGCGGCTCCCGGATCAGCGTCGCCGCGTCAACGTCCGTCAACGGCACCGCCCGGTACGCGCGGTCCCCAAGCAGCGTGCTGACCAACCCGGACAGCCCGAACGACACCAGCGTGCCGAACGACGGGTCGTCCTGCAGCCCAATGGCGCACGACAGCCCCTTCGGTGCCATCTGTTGCACGTACACGTCTTCGTCGCCGGACACCGCGCACAGGTCCCGGTACGCGACACGTACGGACTCTTCGGACACCAGGTCAAGCCGTACGCCGGCGAAGTCCGGCCGTCCGCGCAACCGCTCGTCGACCGCTTTGAGCGTGACCGGATACCCAAGCTCAGCCGCCGCGGCCACTGCCTTGCTTTCGCTGGCCGCCACCCGGAACGGCACCACGTCCACGCCGTAACAACTGAGCAACCGCACCACGTCGTCGTCAGACAGCAACGTCGAACTGCCGTCCTCCGGCACCAGCTCGCGCACGATCTCCTGCGCCTGCTCGACATGCAGACCACTAGGCCGCACCAACGTCCCCTGCGGCCGCTGCCGCCACGCGGCATATCGCACCACGCGTGCCAACGCGTTCACCGCACGCTCCGGACTCGAATACGACGGAATCGACCCACGCGTCGGCACGCCGTCGTCGGAAAGCACCGCCAACTCATGCGGCACGCCTTCCGCAGCGAGGAACGTCGAGACGATCGGCTTCGACTGCTTCATCTCCGACACCGCTTCGCGCAACGCTCGCGCGTACGCAGCCCCAGGAATCGCCACCGGCGGTGCGAAGACTGCGATCAACGCGTCTGTGTCGGGCGAATCCAACGCCTCCCGCACCGCCGTCGCGAACTCGTCCGGCCCAGCCTGCGGCCCGATGTCCACCGGATCGAACGCGAGCCGCAGTCCCTCCGCACGGGCGGTATCGGCGGCCAGCAACCCGATCGCACTGGAGTTCCCGACAATCCCGATCCGCGGCCCCGCCGGCAGCGGCTGATGCGCGAACACGAGCGCTGTGTCGAACAACTGCGCCAGCGACTCCACGCGTACGACGCCGGCCTGCTCGAACAACGCCTGCACACTGGCCTCGTCGACCTCCGCCGACGTCGCCGCGAGCTGCGGCCGCACCGCATGCCGCCCCGACTTCACCGCGACGATCGGCTTCGACCGCGCCAACCTGCGCGCCAGCCGCGCGAACTTGCGCGGGTTGCCGAACGACTCCAGATACAGCAACACCAGATCGGTGTCCGGATCGGTTTCCCAGTACTGCAACAGGTCATTGCCGGACACATCCGCCCGGTTGCCCGCCGACACGAACGTCGACAACCCCAGCCCGCGCGACCCCGCGTCGGCGAGAATCGCCGTCCCCAGCGCACCCGACTGGCAGAAGAACCCGGTCCGCCCACGCTTCGGCAACCGCGGCGCGAGCGTCGCATTGAGCCGAACGTCCTTCGCGGTATTCAACACGCCCAGCGCATTCGGCCCGACCACGCGCATCCCGTGCGCCCGCGCCTCGCCGACCAGCCGCAACTCCGCGTGCAACCCCAGCGGCCCCGACTCCGCGAACCCGCCGGACACGATCACCAGCGTCTTGACGCCCTTGGCCAGGCAAGCGTCCAGCACCGCCTCGACGGCCTCCGCCGGAACCGCCACCAGCGCCAGATCAACCGGATCCGGAATATCCAGCACGGACGGATACGCCCGCACCCCGCGAACCGACCGATGCTCCGGATTGACCGGATACACCGCCCCCGCGAAGTCGGCCGCGAGCAGGTTCGCGAACGCGACATGCCCGACCTTGGTGGGATCGGCGGACGCCCCGATCACCGCGACCGTGCCGGGATGCAGCAAATTGTGCACGCTCCGTGCTTCCGCGGCCTGCTCCCTCGATCGCGCGACCGCGAGCGATTCCTCCGTCGGGTCGATATCGAACTCGAGATGCAGCACGCCTTCCTCGATCGCGCGACTGACCTGGTAGCCCGCGTCACGAAACACGCGCACCATCGCCGCGTTCTCGCTCAGCACCTCGGCGACAAACCGCCGCAACCCGCACTCCGACGCCGCCGCGGCGAGGTGCTCCAGCAGAATCGAGCCGAGCCCGCGCCCCTGATGCTTGTCGTCGACGACGAACGCGACCTCCGCCGAGGGCCCCTGATCGAGCCGCTCGTAACGCCCCACCGCGACCACGTCGTCCCCGAGCAAGGCCACGAACGCGACCCGATCGTGGTGGTCCACAGTGGAAAACCGCTCCAGATCCCGCGGCGGGATGCGGGGGTAGGCACCGAAATACCGGAAATACCGGGTGCGGTCGGACAGCCTGCCGTGCAGGGCCACAAGACCGTCGGCGTCGCTGGGCACGACGGGTCGCAAGTGGACAGTGCCGCCGTCGGAGAGGACTACGTCGGCTTCCCAGTCGCGGGGGTAGTCGTAGGGGTCGCGCTTCCCGCCCGCGGCGGGACTCAGTGTCTCCCCCGACGCACTGCTTCCGGCTGCCGCGTCCGGCCTGGCTGCCGCAGAGTCGCCAGGTGCCGCCTTGCCGCCCGCCGCAACGGAACTCCCTGCGGAGCCAGACCGTGCCGACGCAGCGCCGCCGGCAGCCGGGTCCGCACCGAGCTCGCCCTGGGCAGGTCCATTCGGCGAACCGCTTTCGCTGTGCTTGCCCTCCGCAGCCGGTGCGGCCGCGCCGGAGGAAGAGCCGCTGGACTTCGGCGTTCCGGCCGGGCTGGACCCGCTCGCCGGATAACGGGCGTCGCGCGCGGAAGTGCCACTGGGAGCCGGAGCATCAGGTCCGCCGGACTCCGGCCCTCCAGCCGTGCTACGGGCGTCGCGCCCGGGATTCGGGGCATCGGTTCCGCCGGAACCGCTCGTCGGGCGAGTGCCGGGAGCGGGGTCGCCCGGACCGGGATTGCCGGCGCCGGGGCGGCGAGGTTGGTCGGGCATGGTCAGTCCCTCGGATCGTCCGGGTCGAGGCCGTGCAGCGGGAAAATCGCGCGGCGGGTGTCGCGGATCGCGATGTCCACCGGGTCGTCGGCGTCGTCGCCCCACGGCTTGAAGGCGGTGTCCTTGCCGTCGGTCATCGCGGCGGGGAGGTCGACGGCCGGGGCGGCGCGCTTGACCGTCGAAACCCAGCCGGGCGGCAGCGGCGTTTCCGGCGGGACGTCACGGTCCAGGACGGTGGCCATCAGGTGCGTCCACGAGCGCGGCACGACGCGGATCAGCTGGTATCCCCCGCCGCCGACGGCGAGCCAGCGGCCGTTCGCGTAGCGTTCGGCCAGGTCGCGCAGCGTGGAGTAGATGGTGCGGTGTCCGTCGACCGACAGCGACATGTCGGCCATCGGGTCGTCCTCGTGCGAGTCCACTCCGCACTGGGTGACCAGCAGCTGCGGCTGGAACTCTTGCAGCACAGCCGGAACCACCGCGTCGAATGCCCGCAGCCACCCGGGGTCCCGCGTATGCGGCGGCAGCGGGACGTTCACCGCCGTACCGGCTGCCTTGCCCTTGCCGACCTCGGCGGAGTAGCCGGTGCCAGGCCAGAGCGTGAACGGGTGCTGGTGCAGCGAAACGGTGAGCACGCGCGGATCGTCGTAAAACGCGGCCTGGACGCCATCGCCGTGATGCACGTCGGTGTCGACGTACGCGATGCGGTCGAAGCCGTGGTCCAGCAGCCACGAGATGGCGATCGCGCAGTCGTTGTAGACGCAGAAACCGGACGCGTGATCGCGCATCGCGTGGTGCAGCCCGCCCGCGATGTTGACTGCCCGCCGGACCTCGCCGTCGGCGATCTTGCGCGCGGCGAGCAGCGTCGAGCCGACGACCAGCGCGGTCGCGTCGTGCATTCCGGGGAACACGGGGTTGTCGTCGGTCCCGAGCCCGTGCCCGACGTCCCACCCGACGTCCGGCGCTTCCCGCACGGCGGCCAGGTACTCGGGCACGTGCACGCGCAGCAGTTCCTCGTCGCCCGCCGCGGTGGGCACGAGCAGTTCGACGCCGTCGAGTACGCCCAGCTCAGTAGCGAGCCGCACAGTGAGGTCGAGCCGGACGGGGTTGAACGGATGCTGCCCGCCCAGGTCGTACTTCAGCAGCGACGGATCCCAGACAACTGCAGGCGACGACATGCACCGCACTGTACTTCCCCACCGCGCGCCCAGCCGGGTTCCGCGACAAGGCAGGACTCAGCCGCGCGTCCAGACGACGCCGCGCGCTTCGTATTCGAGCATCTCCTCCAGCCCGGCCGCCGCGTCGGCGCCGAGTTCCCGTTTCGCCAGCCACAAGGCCAGGTCCAGCCCGCTCGTGATGCCGCCCGAGGTGACCATGTCGCCGTCGTCGACCACGCGGGCTTTCTTGAGCAGGCCGCCCTGCTGGACGAGCGTGTCGGCCGCGCCGTGATGCGTCGTGCACGGACGTCCGCGCACCAGTCCGGCCGCACCGAGCAGCAGCGTGCCCGTGCAGAGCGACGCAAGGGTCAGCCCTTTGCGCGGCGCGGCCGCGAGCGCGTCCGGCAGCACCTTGCGGTCGATCTCCGCCCAGATGCCCGGACCTTTCCGTTTCGCGTAACCACCGCCCGGCACGACGATGATGTCGGCGTCCTGCGGCGACCAGCCGCGCTCGACCTCCACCTTCGTCCCGTACGCCGCGCGCACGACGCCCGGCCCGTCCACGCACACGTACGAAACGTCCGTGCCGCGCTTAGCGTGCATGCCGGCCGCGGAGAACACCTCGTACGGACCGGCGAAGTCCTGCTCCTCGACGCCGTCGAACAACACGACCTGGACCCGCAACGGCCGACGCCCAGTCGTCTCCCCGGTCGTCGCCGCAGCCTCGGCGGGCAACGCCGCCATCGCCGCTCCGGCCGCCGCCGACCCGCGCAGGAATGTTCTTCGCTCCATGAACGCCGCCTCTCGCCTGGAAAACCTTCCGGACGAGAAGTCGGTGCCCAGCGCGGAAAGTTCCGCCGGATTCAGCCGCGTTCGGGACCGGTGGCCGCGGGACGCTCCGGATCGCGCGACCAGTGCGACCACGACCCCGCGTACAGCGCGGCCGGCTCCGGATGCCCGGCGACCTCCAGCGCGAGCACTACCGACGACGCCGTGACGCCCGAACCGCAGTAGGCGCCGACCGGAACCCCGTCAGCCAAGCCCAGCGACGCGAACCGCTCGGCAAGCTCGGACGGCGACTTCCAGCGCCCGTCCGCACCGGCATGCTCCGACGACGGCGCGCTGACCGCGCCCGGGATGTGCCCGGCCCGCGGGTCGACGGGCTCGGTCTCGCCGGTGTAGCGGACGTGCGCCCGCGCGTCGAACAGCACGCCTTCGCGCGCTAGCGCCGCCGCCTCGTCCGCCGACAGAACCGGCATCGCACCCGGCCGGACCTCGATGTCGCCCGGCTCCGGCGAAGGCACGTCAGTCGTCACTTCCCGCCCTCCGGCCAGCCACGCTGCGTAACCGCCGTCGAGCACCGCGACCTCCGGATGGCCGACCCAGCGCAGCAGCCACCAGGCGCGCGCGGCGACCGAACCGTCGGCGTCGTCGNCGTCGTCGTAGACGACCACCGGACGCCCGGCCCGGACCCCGGCTTTCCGCAGCTCACGCTGCAGCGCGGCCGGGTCGGGCAGCGGGTGGCGGCCGCCCTCGCCGGGCGGTGCGGCCAGCGCCGTGTCGAGGTCGGCGAACACCGCGCCGGGCAGGTGTCCCTCCTGGTAGGACTCGGCACCCGGCGGTCCGCCGAGCCGCCAGCGGACATCCAGCACTACGGGACGGTCTCGGTCGGGGAACGCGGCGAGCTCCGCGGGCGAAATCAACGGTCGCATGGCCCCATCCTGCTGGTCCGGACGCGGTTCGCGCATCAGGGCAGGACTTTTCGCCGGGCCCGGGCCGTTACGCCGAGGCGAGCCGTCGCTGTCGGGGCGAACGACTACGATGAGCTACGCGGACGAAGGGGACAGCGTGAACGATCTCATCGACACCACCGAGATGTACCTGCGTACCATCTACGAGCTCGAAGAGGAAGGTGTCGTCCCGCTGCGGGCCCGGATCGCGGAGCGCCTGCAGCAGAGCGGGCCCACTGTGAGCCAGACCGTGGCCAGGATGGAGCGCGACGGCCTGGTCGTCGTCGCGGACGACCGGCACCTGCAGCTCACCGACCACGGCCACGACCTCGCCGTCGCGGTCATGCGCAAGCACCGGCTCGCCGAGCGCCTCCTCGTCGACGTCATCGGCCTTGAGTGGGAGCACGTGCACAACGAAGCGTGCCGCTGGGAGCACGTGATGAGCGAGGCCGTCGAGCGCAAGCTGGTGAAGCTGCTCGACCACCCGACCACGTCGCCGTACGGCAACCCGATCCCGGGCCTCGACAAGCTCGGCGACGGCGATCCCGCGCCGCGCGCCGAGGACGGGCTGGTGCGCCTCGACGAGTTCGCCCGCACCGGCGGCGGCGAGGTGGAGATCCGCCGCATCGCCGAGCACGTGCAGCTCGACGAGTCGCTGCTCACCGAGCTGCGGACGGTCGGGATCGTGCCCGGCGGCCTCGTCACGGTGGGCAAGGCTTCCGGCGGAAGCGCCACCGTCGAGGTCAAGGGCACCGAAACCACGGCGCAGGTGTCCACCGCGGCGCTGCACGCCGTGCTGGCGCTCGCCAAGTGACCCCGGCGGCCGACGCGGCACGCGCGTTCCAGGACGTCCACGGGCGGGCCCCGGCAGGCGTGTGGTCGGCGCCGGGCCGGGTGAACCTGATCGGCGAGCACACCGACTACAACGACGGTTTCGTGCTGCCCTTCGCGCTCCCGCACCGGCTGGCCGCGGCGGCTTCTCCGCGCGAGGACGGCAAGCTCCTGGTCGCCACCCTCGGCGACGACGGGCAGCTGCAGCGCTCCGGGCCGCACGACATCGCCGCGCTCGAACCGGGATCGCTCGGCGGCTGGGCCGCGTATCCCGCCGGGGTGGCGTGGGTGCTGCGCGACCAGGGCTACGCGGGCGGCGCCGACCTGGTCATCGCGGGCGACGTGCCGTCCGGGGCGGGGCTTTCCTCCTCTCACGCGCTGGAATGCGCGGTTTCGCTGGCTTTGCTGGGCGTGGCCGGGGTGGAACTCGAGGACGGCGGAGCGGGCACTCCCGCACGCCCGGAGATCGCGCGCTGGGTGCAGCGGGCGGAGAACGACTTCGTCGGCGCGCCCACCGGGCTGCTCGACCAGACGGCGTCGCTGTGCTGCGAGGACTCGCGGGTGCTGTTCCTCGACGTCCGCTCGGGCGAGATGGAGCAGGTGCCCTTCCCGCTCGGCGAGGCCGGGCTCCGGGTGCTGATCATGGACACCCGCACCAAGCATTCGCACACCGACGGCGGCTACGGCGCACGGCGGCGCGGCACCGAGCGCGCGGCGGAACTGCTCGGCGTGAAAGCGCTGCGCGACGTCACGCTCGACGGGCTCGGCGAAGCCCTCGCGCAGCTCCCCGAGGATCTGGTTCCGCTGGTGCGCCACGTGGTCACCGAGAACCAGCGGGTGCTCGACGTGGTCGCGTTGCTGCGCGAGAAGAAGCTCGCCGAGATCGGGCCGCACCTCGACGCCTCGCACGTGAGCATGCGGGACGACTACCGCATCTCGACGCCGGAACTGGACCTCGCGGTCGATTCGGCCCGTTCGGCCGGCGCGCTGGGCGCGCGGATGACCGGCGGCGGGTTCGGCGGCTCGGCGATCGCGCTGGTCCGCGACGAGGATCTGGACGAAGTCCGCACCGCGGTCGAAACCGCCTGCGAGCAGGCCGGGTTCCGCCGTCCGCGGATGTTCACGGCGGTGCCGTCGCGCGGCGCGGGCCGCGACGAAGCCTGATTTCCGGAGCAACCCCCGGAGGGTCCGTCGCGTCGCACTGAGGGGAGACTGTGCCGCAGAGTCGCCGCCCCTCAGCAGAAAGGCCTTGACGTGACGGACCAGCAAAGCCCCCTGAAGCTCATCGTGACGGGCGGCGCGGGGTACGTGGGCAGCGTGTGCGCCGCCCGCCTCATCGAAGCGGGTCACCAGGTCACCGTGGTGGACGACCTGTCGACCGGGCACGCGGACGCGGTTCACCCGCAGGCGCGCTTCGTCGAGGGCGACGCCGCCGAGATCGCCGCGGACCTGCTCGGCGAAGGTTTCGACGGCGTGCTGCACTTCGCCGCGAAGTCGCTGGTGGGCGAGTCGATGGCCGACCCGGCGAAGTACTGGGAAGGCAACGTGGTGACGTCGCTGCGGCTGCTGGAGGCGATGAAGAAGCACGGCACGCCGCGCCTGGTGTTCTCGTCCACCGCGGCGACCTACGGCGAGCCCGACGTCTCGCCGATCCCGGAAACGGCCCCGACGCGGCCGACCAATACGTACGGCGCGTCGAAGCTCGCCATCGACCACGCGATCACCAGCTTCGCCCGCGCCCACGGCCTCGCCGCGGTCAGCCTGCGCTACTTCAACGTGGCCGGCGCGTACGGCGCGTTCGGCGAACGGCACACCACCGAAACCCATCTCATCCCTCTCGTCCTCGAGGTCGCGACCGGCGACCGCGACCACATCTCCATCTACGGCGACGACTACCCGACGCCCGACAAAACGGCCGTCCGCGACTACATCCACGTGGTCGACCTCGCCGACGCCCACCTCCTCGCCCTGCGCCACGCCGCCGCCGGCGAGCACCGCATCTACAACCTCGGCAGCGGCACCGGGTTCTCGGTGCTGGAGGTCGTGGAAGCCTGCCGCCGGGTCACCGGGCACGCGATCCCCGCCGAGGTGGCCCCGCGCCGCGCCGGCGACCCGTCGGTGCTGGTCGCGTCGAGCGACAAGGCCAACGGCGAACTCGGGTGGACGCCCAAGCTGACGGATCTCGACGGGATCGTGTCGGACGCCTGGCAGTTCACCCAGTCGCGTCGTTCCTGACGGCGATTCCGGACCAGGCTCCGGACGTGGCCGGAGGCCGCGGGTCTGGTCCGGACGTGATTTCGCGCGGGGCAGGGATTCGGACGGGTCCCCGCCCCCGCATCGTGTGCGGCGAGCATCGTTCGGGCACCCCGAAGGTCCATTGAGGACTCGCCAGCGCGACGGCAGGGCGGGTGCCGCGGACGAAGTCCGGCTCGGGCACCGCGAATGGCGAAGTTCCGCTCGCGGACGACCGCCGCCCCGCACCGCACGCGACGGGCACCAGACCGAATACGGCTCAAGCAAGGCCATTCCGGCGCACAGCCAGGGCTTCGCCAGGAAACCTCATTCCGAGGAAACCACGGCTCACGTCCGCTCGCCGTCCGCGCTACCAGCTCCGGCGGCCGTCATCTCGTCCCGCTCGGCGGTCCCGGTCTTCGCCCCGCGCCAGGCTCCTCAGCGCTCCCCGGATCCGGCGGCGGAGAGAGCCCCAGATCCGCCGCTGTGCTGAAGTCGGCGAGGCCGGTCAGTCTCGCCGGATCCGTGCCGATGTTCCAGGCGGTCTGCAACAGCTGCGCCACCACATGCTCCGGATCTGCTTCCACTGCGTTCGCCAGCGCCATTCCGGCGAGCGCGCCTTCCCCGCGCATCAGGGCGGTATAGCCGAGATGCAGCGCGGCCTCGGCCCGGTGCGGCGGAGGCAGTTCGCGGACCAGCGTCAGCCACACTTCCTCGGCCTCGCGGGTCAGCGACGTGTGCGGCGGGACCGCGAGGGCCAGGCAGGCGTCGCGGATGGGGGTGAGCATCAGCGCGTGAGCGAGCCGGGCGGCCTGGTCGTCGTCGGGAGGACCCTCGCCTCGGCGGTGGCGGAGGAACGCGTCGCGGAGTTCAGTGACCGCGGCGTCCAGGACATCGCTTGCGGACATGCCTGGACCGCACAACGGTTCCGGGGAGGACGCCAGCAGGTCAGCGCGGCGGGCGATCGCTTCCGGGGAGCGGGGTTCCAGCACCGCAGCCAGTTCTTCGCGGCTGCGGAAGACCACGAAACCAGCCTCGGTGGTCGCGGCGGCGGCGACTGTTTCCTGCGGATCGGGCAGAACACCGCCGCAGTCCGGGTCCCGGTAGCACGACCATGGCGCACCGGGTTCGATCTCGGAGGTCCACAGTGCGTGGAACAGGCGGAGGTTGTGCCGTGCCAAGCCGCGTTCCAGCTCGGCCGCGAATGGCTGGTGGGGTGGGCCGTTTTCATCCGCTGAACCGCCGACGATGACGACGGTGACGCCGTTGTGCTCGGGATCGTCGAAGCGCGGGATCAGTGCATCCGCTTGCTGTGCTTGGAATTCACGCGGCGGAAGATCGGCGCGCACCATCAGGCCGATCGTCGTGCCGGGGACGCGGTGGCCCAGCAGCACGAGAGAATCAGCGGGACGGAAACCGAGCAGGTACGGAAGCGAGGCGATGAGGTCGGCCGGGTTGCTGAGGGTGGCCCGGGAGATGCCGGGCGGCGTCGAGGTGGTCACGCCTCCACTGTGCGCCGCGAACCGGCGAACCGGGGCCGGCACGGCAAATCTGTGGACGCCCGCAGGCGGTTGTGGACAATCACGTCACCAGGCAAGAGAAGCACCGGAAAATGTCAGTGCGGTGTGCATCGGCAGCAACTGTCCACAACAGGCAAATGCTGCCGGAGCCGGCCAGGCTCCGGCAGCATCGGCGGACAACGCTCAACCGCAGTGTTCGAACGGGCTTTCGTATGCGGACGAGCCGACCGAGCCGCCCCACTTGACGCACGTGGAGCCGGCGCTCTTCTTCACCGGGCCCGCGTAGTAGGTGAAGCTCCCGGAATCCGTCGCCCTGGCCGAGCCCTTCACCTCCAGGAACGCCGAAACCGGGCTGGCCGTCCCGAGGGAAACCGCCTTCAGGGTCGTCACGCAGTTCTGTTTGGAGGACGAGTTGTACAGCAGGTACGCGGTGCCCGCCGTCCCCAGCGCCTGCTGGTCGATCACCGAGAAACCCGACCCGCACACCTGCGTCGCCGAGTACGGGTTGCCGCCGCAGCCGTTCTTGCTCGTGAAGTCCTTCTTGCCGTAGTACGGCACCGCGACGCCGTTCAGCACGGCCTTCTGCGTCACGCCGTTCAGGTTCTCTTCGAAATGCAGGTGCGGGCCGGTCNCCTTGCCGATCTCCTTGCCCAGCGCGACGCTCTGGCCCACCGACACTTCCTGCGCGGACAGGTGCGCGTACCGGGTCCGCCAGCCGCCGCCGTGGTCCAGTTCGATCCAGCGGCCGTAGCTGGTGCTGCCCTCGTTCGCGACGCGCGTGACTTTCCCCGACGCGGCCGCGAGCACTGGCATGCCGGTGATGCCGGACTTCTGGAAGTCGACCGAGTTGGCCGGGTTGTGGCCGCTGAAGGTCGCCGCGGTGACCGTGACGCCGCATTTGAACGGCACCTGGAAGTTGGGGGCCGCGGCCGCCGTCGACTGGGCGGCGAGCGTCAGGCCGCACGCGGGCAGGGCCACCGCGGCCGCGACCGCCGCGAACCGTCTCAATCTGGACATGGGGCGTACCTCCTGGTGGGGGAAATGTCCGAGCGCCTCCAGCCAAGCCCGAACCAGTACATTTTCCGTACAAGACGACTCGGGAGGGCCCATGGGCACACCGGCGGCCCCGCTCGCGAAGGCGAGGCGGCGGTTCGAGGGCGCCGACTGGGTGCGCTGGGGCCTGCTCGGCGTGCCCGCCCTGTTCGCGATCCCGAACGCGCGGCCGTGGACGTGGCCGCTGATCGGGCTGGTCCTCCTGCTGTCGGTCCCGGCGCTCTGGCTCACCCGGGAGTCGCGGCCGAGCTGGCTGATGCCCGCGACCATGGTCGCCGTCGTCGCCGCGGCAGGCGCTCTCTGGGTCCTGCAGCCGAGCAGCTGGACCTCGACGACGATGTTCGGCGCCGCCTTCTACACCCTCCGCGTGAGCGGCCGGATCGCCGCGGCGGCCGCGCTGGTGGTGGCCTCGGCGGCAATCGTCACCTGGTCGATCGTCTACGACCTCGACTGGCTGAACGCACTCGCCCTCTTCGCGGTCCTGGTCGTGATGATCCTGCTCGCCGCCAATCGCCGCGGGCGCGCGGAACGGCTGGAACAGACCGAACTCGCGCTCGCCAGGGCCCAGACCGCCAGCGAGGAGCACGCCCGCGCGGCCGCCCTCGCCGAACGCACGCGCATCGCTCGTGAGTTGCACGACGTCCTCGCGCACTCCCTCGCCGGTCTCGCGCTCAACCTTCAAGGCGCGCGCCTGATGATGGTTCGCGACGGTGCGAGCGAAGAGTCTCTCGCGCAGATAGAACGCGCGCAAAAACTAGCGACGGACGGTCTCGCCGAAGCACGCAAGGCCGTCGCCGCGCTGCGCGAAGACCCCGTACCCGTCGAGCGCTCGGTCTCAGACCTTCTAGCCGCGTACAGGCTCGACACTGGCTCTCGCGCCGACATGGTGATCGAGGGCGAACCACGTGAGCTAGACGCAGCTGTTGGTACGACGCTCGTACGCGCCGTACAGGAAGCCCTCGTCAACTCGCGCAAGCATGCCGCAGGTCCCGCCGTAGACGTCACAGTGGCTTTCAAGAACGACGAAGTCGACTTAACGATCGTCGATCACCAGGGCCGCCGTCCACCGGAGCCGCCGTCGCCGGGATACGGTTTGCGAGGCATGGGCGAACGGGTCGCGCTGTTGAACGGGAAGCTCGAATGCGGCCCCGGGGAGGACGGATGGCGGATTCAGCTGACGGTACCGGCGTGACGCTGCGCGTAGTGCTGGCCGACGATCAGGCTGTAGTGCGCGAAGGCCTCGTTACGCTTCTCGGGCTGCTGCCCGGCATCGAGGTGGTAGGCGCGGCCGCAGACGGCGTACAGGCTCTCGATCTTGTCGCTGAACACCAGCCGGACGTGCTGCTCGTCGACCTGCGCATGCCGAACCGCGACGGCGTCGAGACGACTGAGCTGGTCCGTGCGCAGCATCCGAAGACCGAAGTCGTCGTCCTCACCACCTACGCCGACGACGATTCCCTGCTCTCCGCGCTCAAAGCCGGTGCCCGCGGGTTTCTCACCAAGGACGCTGACGCCGATGCGATCGTCCGTGCCCTCCGCTCAGCGGCCGCTGGTCAGTCCACTGTGGACGGCGCGCTCCAGCAACGGCTGGTAGCCGCCGCGACGAGCCGCGCGCCGGTACGCACGAAGGAGCTGGAAGGCCTCACCGCGCGCGAGGTCGAGGTGTTGCGGCTGATCGCGGCCGGCCTGTCGAACACAGAGATCGCGCGCACCCTCGTGGTCAGCGAGGCGACGGTGAAGACGCACGTCAATCACCTGTTCGCCAAGGCAGGCCTGCGCGACCGCGCGCAGGCCGTCGCCTTCGCCTACCGCGCCGGGATCGCCGAGTAGAACGCCTTCTTCCCGCCGACGATCGGCAGCTTCACCGTCGTCCCGGTCAGCTCCAGCGCCAGTCCGGCACCCGGTTTCGGCCGCAGCGTGAAGTCGTGGTCGCTGGAGGCCAGCACGAACTCCAGGCGATGTCCGGCGGCCACGATGTAGTCCTTCGGCATCAGCGAAACCTCGATGCGGTACCGCTGTCCGGGGGTGATCGGCGACGTGACCGACGGGCTGACCCGGTTCTGCGGATCCGTCCAGCCGCGGCTGATCACGTGGGAAGTGCCGTCCGGCGCACGGTCCAGCAGCACCGCGGTGACGTTCGCGGCCGGGCGGTCGAAGGACAGCTGGAGCTCGGCCTTCGCGGTGCCGGACAACCGGAGCGGCTCCGTGGTCGCCGAAGTGCGGTAGCGCAAGCGGTTCCCGGACGACGCCGCGTCGGCGAGCTGCTCGATCTTCTTGCTCGCGTCGTCGGCCAGCGTCTCGACGGCCGGACGGCCGGGCACGGGCTGCCGGTCGAGCGCCCCGGTAGAACGTCCGCCCGGCCACGGGTGCAGCTCGACGTCGGACGTGCCCGGCGCGGGCCATTCCGCCTCGTCGACCCACGACTTGTCCTCGCGCTGAATGGTCGCCTTCGGCTCGCGCTCGATCCCGTTGCCGACGCCGTAGAGGTAGTGCGACAGCCACTTGTTCAGCGTCGTGAGCCAGACTTCGCGGCGCAGCGAAATCGGGTCCGCGTGACCGGACTGGTGCAGCCAGATCTTGTGCTCGACGCCGTGCTTCTTCAGCGCTTCGTACCAGGTGGCGACCTGCTCGGTCTTCACGTTCCAGTCGTTGAGCCCGTGCACCGCGAGCACCGAAGCGTGCACCTTGCCGACGTCGTTGCGGTAGTTCCGCACGTCCCAGAACTGGCTGTAATCTCCTGTCACGCGGTCCTGCGCGGCAGTGAGGCCGTCGAGTACCGGACGGCAGATCTGCTGGTCAGCGCGCGAGTAGACGTACCCGGCGAGCACATCCGCGTCCTCGCCTTGATACCCGCCGGCAGCCACGACCGCCCCGGCGTTGCGGTAGTAGCCGTACCAGCTTGAAATGGCGGCGATCGGCACGATCGTTTCGAGCCCTTCGACCCCGGTGCTGGCCACCGCGTTGGGCAGCGTGCCGTTGTACGACACGCCCATCATGCCGGTCTTCCCGGTGCTCCAGCTCGCCGCGGCGGGCGCTCCGGCCTTGTCGTGCGCCTCAGCGCGGCCGTTCAGCCAGTCGACGACCGAGCGCGCGCCGATCGTCTCGTTCACGTCGCCGGTCGTCGGACAGCCGGTCGACAACCCGGTGCCGAGGGATTCGCCGTACACCACAGCGAATCCGCGTGCGGTGAAGTAGTCCTGGTAGCTCCAGCCGATCGGTGCCGCGACGTGCGGGCCCGGCACGTACAGCTCGGTGTCGACGTTGTGGTTCGGTACNTCGGTACGTCGTTGCCGCCCGCGAAGTACGGGCTCGCCTCGTACACGACCGGCACCTTCATGCCCTGCTCCGTGGCGCGCGGACGCACCACTTGCGCGTGTACGAGGTCAGGCTTGCCGTCGTGGTCGCTGTCGACGGGTGCGGTGACCCAGACGTCCTCGCGGATGACGTCAGCCGGATCGAAGACCGGCTGCGCCTGACCGTCGGTGAACACCGACGCTGGCGGCGAAGCAGCTTCAGCGACCGCGGGCACGGACAACGTGGCCACTGCGACGAAAACGGCAGCGACCCGGGTGGCAACTCCCACCAGAACCCCCAAGCTGGACGAAGCAGGCGAGCAAGTTGCAGAGTTCCGTCAACCGCAACTCGCGTCAACCGACTAACGTCGGAGCCATGGACGCACCGATAGTCACGGTCACGGTCTATCCGCAACACGCGCGCGTCACCCGCCGCTGTCAAGTCACTCCGGCCGACGGGTCCCGCGTAGAGATCACGGGTCTCCCCCTGTCGCTCGACGCTGCTTCGGTGCGCGTCAGCGGCGCGGGCGACGCGTTGGTCACGGGCGTCGACGTCGCGTACGCGCAACACGCCGCGCCAGCCGACCCAACGCTGCGCGCGCTCGTGGAGCAGCGTCGCGCGGACCAAGCGACTGTCGACGAGGTCGCGGACGACGAGAGCGCCGCGGCAGCGCGCGTCGACCTGTTGACCGGAGTCTCGCGACGCAGCGGAGCAAGCTTCGCGAAGGCGTTGGCTGGAGGTGACGCGGAACCGGGGCGTGTCCAGGAAGTGAGCGAAGCACTCAGCACGCAGTTAGCCGCAGCGCTCAAGGAACGTCGCGCGCTCGCCACGCGGTTGGAGCGGCTGCGCGAAGACCTCGCCGCGCTCGACCGTCAGATCGAAACTCGCAGCGCACAGTCCGAACAGGACAGTTCCACGATCGTGGTGGAGCTGGAATCCCCCGCCGCCGCCGAAATCGAACTGTCCTATGTGGTTCCGGGCGCGCGCTGGGAACCCGGGTACGACGTCCGAGTACGCGGCACCGACGTCACCGTCACCTCGTACGGACTGGTCAGCCAGCACACCGGCGAGGACTGGCCGGAGTGCGAGCTGACGCTGTCCACCGCCCGCCCGGCGAACACCGTCGTGATCCCGGAACTCCAGCCCTGGTACCTGGATCGGCAGCAGCCGGAGCGGCGCTCGATGGTGCCGCACGCACCCGCTGCGATGGCGTACGGCGGTGCCGCGCCCGCTGGTCGCGACGGCTTCGCCGCGCACGTCGCCGAAGTCGAGCAAGGCACCACCGCGGTCACCTTCCGCCCTGCCCGTCCGGTCGCGATCCCGTCCGGCGCGCAAGGCCACCGGACGACGCTCGCGCAGCTGGACTTCACCGCGGAGCTGGACTACGTGACCGCGCCGACGCAGGCCGAAGAGGCATACCTGCGCGCGAAGGTGGTCAACACCGGCGAGCACACGCTCCGCGCCGGTCGCGCCGCGGTGTTCCACGAAGCCGAGTTCGTCGGCAGCACACAGCTGGAACTGTGGGCACCCGGCGAGGAACGCGAACTCGCGCTGGGCGTCGACGACCGGATCCGCGTCGAACGCGAACTGGTCAAGCGCAGTGCCGGCAAGGCGACGTTCTCCGCACAACGCCGCCGCGAAGCCGACTACCTGACGACGGTGACCAACCACAGCCCGCGCGAAGCCGTGGTAGCCGTGCTGGACCAAGCCCCGGTCTCGCGGGACGACGCGATCACCGTGCGGGACCTGCGGCTCGAACCGGAGCCGGTCGAGCGCACCGAGCTGGGCCAGTTCACTTGGCAGCTCACGATCGCGCCCGGAGCGTCCGCGACGGTCTCGCTCGGCTACCGGGTGGACGTCGCGAAGGGCGTCGAACTCAGCGGCTGGCGCGAGTGACGCGTCAACCCTGGGAGATGTAGGCCTCCAGCTGTTCCTGGCTCTGTTCCAGCTGCTCCATCCGGATCTTCACCACGTCGCCGATGCTCACGATGCCGGCCAGGCGCCCGTCGTCGAGCACCGGCACGTGCCGGATCCGCCGCTGCGTCATCACGACGCTGAGCTCGTCCACCGGATCGTCCGGGGTGCAGCTGGCGACCAGGGTGGTCATGATGTCCGCGACCGGTCCATGCAGGACGGCGGGTCCGTGGTCGTTGAGCCTGCGCACGACGTCGCGTTCGGACACGATCCCGGCGATCCCGCCTTCGGCGTCCACCACGACCATCGCGCCGACGTTGTGCCGGGCGAGTCCCGTCAGCAGCTCGGCGACCGTCGTCCCCGGCGACACGGTGGCGACCGTCGCGCCCTTGCGCTGAAGCACATCCGCAATCCGCATGGCGATGCCCTCTCCTCGGTGAGTCGGGTCACATCAGGTTAGGGCCCCGGTGCCGACTGCGAAAGTCCGGCGGGATGCGTCCGTTCGTGGTAACCGGCTCATCCGGGCCTGCTGTCGAACACCCGGCGCAACCGGGCGAGACCGGGTCCGATCTCCTCCGCCGCGATCGCGCCGTAACCGAACAGCAGCCCGTGCCGCCGTGCCGCCACGGAGAAATCGCCGAGCGAAAACAGCCGGACGCCCGCCCCGGACGCCTCCCGCGCGAAGCCGCGCAAATCCCGATCCGCCGACGCGCTCAGGTGCAGCCCCGCCGACGCCG
Source organism: Amycolatopsis sp. M39 (assembly GCF_001651785.1). Classification (NCBI taxonomy): domain Bacteria; kingdom Bacillati; phylum Actinomycetota; class Actinomycetes; order Pseudonocardiales; family Pseudonocardiaceae; genus Amycolatopsis; species Amycolatopsis sp. M39. Next base: position 46,591 of record NZ_LWSF01000033.1, on the reverse strand, counting down.
GAACCGGCTCCAGCACATCGCCGAATTCCGCACGAAGGCGGTCGACGAGGAGGGCGTGGCGGGCACGGTAGACGCCGCGCATCCGGCGGACGTGCCGGGCGAACCCGCCTTCCGCGATGAACGCCGCGACCACCGCCTGTTCGATGCCCGGGGAATGCCAGTCGGCGAGGTATTTCGCCTTGACGATCGCTTCGGCCAGAGCGGGTGGCGCGGCGAGGAAACCCAGTCGCAGCGCGGGAGACAGGACCTTCGAGAACGAGCCGACGTAGACCACCCGTCCGGGAGAATCCAAGCTGTGCAACGGTTCCAGCGGTCGCCCGGAGTAGCGGAACTCGGTGTCGTAATCGTCCTCGACTACGACTGCCCCGTTTTCTTCAGCCCAATCGAGCAGCTCTCGCCGGCGAGACGGCGACATCGCGACACCGAGCGGATACTGGTGCGAAGGCGTCACGTGCACCAGGCGAGTGCCCGGCGGGATCGCGTCGACCACGATGCCCTCGTCGTCCACCGGAACCGGCGCGACGCGCACCCCGAGCGTGCCCAGCAGCAGGCGCGGCGGCGGGTACCCGGGATCCTCGACGGCAGCCAGGTCGCCGGGCCGCAACAGGACCCGCGCGACGAGGTCGATCGTCTGTTGCGCGCCCGAAGTGATCACGAGGTGTTCCGGTCGCACGCGAACATTCCGGGAAACCGCGAGGTGCCTCGCGAGTTCGGTGCGCAACCGAGGATCGCCCTGGGGTTCGCCGTAAGTCATCAGTTCCGCGCGGGAACTGCGCAACGCCTGGGTCGTCAGCCGACGCCAGGTGTCGAACGGGAACAGCCGCACGTCCGGTACTCCGGCCCGGAAATCGAACTCCGGCGGGGTGGTGAACGCTTTCGGCGGCGCGGGCACGTCTGTCCACTCCGGACGCGGCTGGACGCCCTCCGCCGTCCCAGCCGGTTCGGCAGGCCGCGGTGCGGCACCGGCCCGCACGTAAGTACCGGCTCCGACTCGACCGTCGAGAAATCCTTCCGCGGCGAGGCGTTCGTACGCCGCGGTGACAGTGGTGCGCGAAACGGCCAGCTGCTGCGCCAGTTCCCGGGTCGGCGGCAGCACGTCGCCGTCGCGGAGCCGCCCGTCGAGCACCGCTTCGCGGATCTGGCGGTAGATCTCGTCGCGATGGCCGCGAGTGCCGGACAGGTCCAGGTGCAGGTCCACGCGTCCAGCCTAGATTGGTCCACCGCAGCTGGCTCCGCTTTGGCTCTCTTCCTGGACCGATCTGGCGGCTAGCGTGAGCCCATGACCACGTTCGACCTCGACCGGCAGTCCCTGCTCGTCCTCGACCCGATCGTCTCGAAGATCACCGCGGCGGATCTCGGCCGGCCCACGCCGTGCGACGGCTGGACGCTCGCCGACCTGCTCCGCCACCAAGTCAGCGAAAACCACGCCTTCGCCGAAGCCGCGCGCAACGGCTCCGCGAAGGATTGGGACAGCGGTCAGCTCGGCGAAGACCCGTACGCCGCGTACGCAGCTTCGGTGACCGACTACCTCGCTGCGTACGGCGAAGCCGACGTCGCGGAACGCCAGATCGCCGTCAACGCCTTCGGCACCTTCCCAGGCACAGTCGCGATCACGATGCACCTCGTCGACACCGTCGCGCACGGCTGGGATCTGGCCAAGACTCTCGACGTCGCGTACGACCCGGTGCCGGACGCAGTGCACGCCGCCCTGCAATTCGCGCTCATGATCCCGACCGACCCGAAGGAACGCGTCGAACGAGGGACCTTCGCGCCGGTGGTGCCCATCGGCACCGACGAAAGCGAACTGGACCAGTTCCTCGGCCGGCTGGGCCGCGACCCGCAGTGGCGCGTCAGCTGACCTTGTCCGCCGGGGCCGACCAGGTGTCGCAGGCGGCCGGGCCGGCTCCGGTGTAACCGGCCTTCGCCCAGGCCAGCTGGTTCGCGCGGGTGCCGTGGTCGCCGCTGTCGTCAGCACGGCCGTAGTCGGCGACGGCGGCGTTCGCGGTGGCCCGGCTGATCGACCCGCGGTCCGCCGCGGCATTGAGGAACAGCGCGCCGAAACAGTTCGCCTGAAGCTCGATCCGGCGCACGACCGCCTTGTCCGCGTCGCTGCTCGGCTCCGGCGAACCCATCTCCGTGCTCGCCGCGTCGAGGATGCCGCTCTCGCGCTGTACGTGGTGGCCGTACTCGTGCGCGAGCGTCGCCAGATGGCGGGCTCGGCTCAGCCCGGCATCCGACAGCATCCACTCGGTCGGCGCGTAGATCGTCGCGTCGCCGCCGCAGTAGTACGCGACCGCTTCGTCCCGGGACGGCGCGTTGCCGCACGCGCTCGTCTTCGGCAGCGTGACCGACACCTTGACCGGCAGGTTCGGCTCGTCCGCTTTGTCCAGCGCGGGCTGCCACGCCTGCTTCAGACAGCCCACGAGCGCGGTGTAGAAGGTCTTGAGCTGCTGCGCGTCCCGGCTCAGGTCCGGCAGGTCGCACGACACGGGACCGAGCGCGACCCCGTCGGCCAGCAGTGGGTTGCCGCTGAGCTTGCGCACCGGTTTGGCGTCCTGGCGGTCCGGCATCGCGTCGGCGTCCGGGGCCGCGATCGCGTGCCCGGACACCTCGTGCGGCACCACGGCCATGAGCGCGAGCGTGCCCGCGACAATGGCCACCGCGGCGACCGCGCCCAGCGCTTTGCCCGGCCTGCGGCTCGGCGGCGGTGCTGGAGGAGGCCAGGAGCCTCCGGCGTAAGACGTCATTCCTCCCCCTCCCGGCCAGCATACGGAGACCGCACTCGGCCCCGGATCACGAAACGGGAACGCCGGGATCCTGGCCGGATCCGCGACCGGCAGCGAGACTGGACCCTATGACTGTCGAAGATCCGTACCTGTGGCTTGAAGACGTGACGGGCGACGAGGCGCTCGAATGGGTCCGTTCGCGCAACGCGGAGACGCTCGACGTGCTCACCGCGAGCGAGAGGTTCGGGCAGCTGCGGGACTCGATCCGCAAGGTGCTCGACGCGGGCGGCCGGATCCCGTACGTCGTGCGCCGGGGGACGCACTACTACAACTTCTGGCAGGACGCCGACCACCCGCGCGGGCTGTGGCGGCGCACCACGCTGGAGCAGTACCGCACCGCCGAACCGGACTGGGAGATCCTGCTCGACGTCGACGCGCTCGCCGCGGCCGAGGACGAGAACTGGGTCTGGAAGGGCGCCGCGGTGCTGCGTCCCGGGCACCGGCTCGGGCTGGTGCAGCTGTCGCGGGGCGGCGCGGACGCGACCGTCGTCCGCGAGTTCGACCTCGACGCGCACGAGTTCGTGGAGGACGGTTACACGCTGCCCGAGGCGAAGCACCGGATCGGGTGGATCGACGCCGACCGGGTGTACCTCGGAACGGATTTCGGTCCGGGTTCGCTCACCACGTCCGGCTATCCGCGGCTGGTGAAGGAATGGCGGCGCGGCACCCCGCTCGAGGACGCGGTTCTCGTCGCCGAGGGCAAGCCGGACGACGTCGCGATGATGGCGTATCACGACCCGACCGAGGGCTTCGAACGCGATTTCGTGCGCCGGGCGATCGATTTCTACCGCACCGAGAACTTCGAGCGGACCCCGTCCGGACTGACCAAACTGGACCTGCCCGAGGACGTCGAGGTGTCCACGCACCGCGAATGGCTGCTCGTGCACCCGCGCAGCGCGTGGGCCGTCGGCGGCGCCGAACACCCGGCGGGCACGCTGCTCGCGATCCGGTACGACGCGTTCAAGTCCGGCGACCGCGAGTTCACCGCGCTGTTCACCCCGGACGCGCACACCTCGCTGGACTACTACACGTGGACCCGCAACCACCTCCTGCTCGCGACGCTGCACGACGTCAAGTCGGAGCTGCGCGTGCTGACGCCCGGTCCGGACGGCTGGGCCGAGGCGGAACTGGGCGGCGCGCCGGAATTCGGCAGCGCGCAGATCGTCGACACCGAACCGGACGTCGACGACGAGTACCTGGTGGATTCCTCCAGCTACCTCCAGCCGTCCACGCTCACCCGCGGCGTCGTCGGCGGCGACGTCGAGGTGCTGAAACAGGCTCCGGCGTTCTTCGACGCGGCCGGGATCGAGGTCAGCCAGTACTTCGCGACCTCGGACGACGGAACGAAGATCCCGTACTTCGTGGTCCGCCCGCCCGGCGCGGAAAACGGCCCGACACTGCTGTACGGGTACGGCGGTTTCGAGGTTTCGCTGACCCCGTCGTACGGCGGGGTCGTCGGCCGGTCCTGGCTGTCGCGCGGCGGCACGTACGTGGTCGCGAACATCCGCGGCGGCGGCGAATACGGCCCGGACTGGCACATGCAGGCGGTGAAAGAGAACCGGTACAAGGCGTTCCAGGACTTCGCCGCGATCGCGCGCGATCTCGTCGCGCGGGGCATCACGACGAAGGAACGGCTCGGCATCCAGGGCGGCAGCAACGGCGGGCTGCTGATGGGCGTGATGCTCACCCGCTACCCGGAGCTGTTCGGCGCGATCGTGTGCCAGGTGCCGCTGCTCGACCTGAAGCGCTACCACCTGCTGCTGGCCGGTGCGTCGTGGATGGCCGAATGGGGCGACCCGGACGTCCCGGAGGAGTGGGAGTACATCTCGAAATACTCGCCGTACCAGAACGTTTCCCCGGGCGGCGAGTATCCGCCGATCCTCTTCGTCACTTCCACCCGCGACGACCGCGTGCACCCCGGGCACGCGCGCAAGATGTTCGCGCGGATGCGTGAACAGGGCCACGACGTGGAGTACTTCGAGAACATCGAAGGCGGCCACGGCGCGGCGGCAGACAACGAACAACTCGCGTTCCGTTCAGCGGTCGCGTACGAATTCCTCTGGTCGAAGCTTTCCTAGAGCAGTCCCCGGGGCCGCGCCCGCACGCGCGGCCCCGGGCGGATCGACGGTCCTCTGCGGACCTGCTCAAGCGCTCGTTCGAACCGCGCCCAGGCGTCGGTGACGAACGCCAGCCACGGCACGCCGAGCCGTCGCAACGCGCGCCCGTGGCCGGCTAGCACGCCGCCGGTTTCGAGTATCGCTTTGGCTCGCCATCTCGCGCTCGCTGCGATTCTTTGCCGCCGCAACCGGTCCACGTGACAGCTGAGCCGCCGCTCCGCCCCGGCGAACACCCGGGCGGCGACCTCCACGGTGACCGGGTCGCGGGCGCCGTCCCGCAGCGCGCGGTAGTAGCCGAGCGCGAGGACGTCGGAGATAAGCTGGCTCATCACGTCGCTTTTCCCTGGCTGGCTCGCGGTTTCGAGCAGCCGGGCGAGCAGCCGCCGGTCTTCCGCTTCGTCCGGCGGGTGCTGGAACCGCCGGACACTGCGCGCCACCACCGGATCCAGCGGCGCCCCGCTCCCCCACGCCGGCTGCGGCCGGACCTTCCGCCGCCGCGCTTCCGCCTCGAACACCGCACTCCAGTCCACGGCGGCCATGCTGCCGCCCGGATGTGCCGGTGTCGCGGGGAGGATGTGGAGATTCGGTGGAGCTCTGCCGGAGAAGCGGCCCAGGTGTCTCCGCAGTTCACCCGGATCCAGTCGGCGTAAGCCGGAACGCCGCTGTACGGCCCCGGTCCGCCCGCACGGTCCCCGCTCAGCTCCCAGCGCAAACCTGGTCCACGCCGGATCTTAGGACCGCCGGAGGCATTTGCGTCGTGCCGAGGGGCTCACCGTGCGAGAGAGGAACCGCACCGCCGCTTGTCTCTGTACCTACTAGTATGTACGGTGGGTTCATGTCCACCAGAGACCAGCTCATCGCGAGCACTCAGGACCTGCTGTGGGAGCGGGGGTACATCGGCACCAGCCCGAAGGCGATCCAGCAGCGCGCCGGGGCCGGGCAGGGCAGCATGTACCACCACTTCACCGGCAAGGCCGACCTTGCGCTCGCCGCGATCCGGCAGAACGCCGACGATCTGCGCGCTTCCGCCGGAGCCGCGTTCGCCCAGGGCACGACGGCGGTCGAACGCGTTTCGGCTTACCTGTTGCGCGAGCGCGACGTCCTGCGCGGCTGCCCGGTCGGACGGCTGGCGCTGGATCCCGAGATCGTCGCGAACCCGGAATTGCGCGCGCCACTGGAGGAAACGTTCGACTGGCTGCGCGGCCGTCTCGCCGGAGTGCTTGCCGAGGGCATCGCGAACGGGGAGCTGCCGAGTGATCTCGACGCGGAGGCAACGGCAANAACGGCAACCACACTGGTCGCGGTGCTGCAAGGCGGATACGTCCTCGCCCGGTCGTCCGGGACGGCCGAGCCGTTCGACCAAGCGATCCGCGGCGCGCTCGCGCTCCTCGGCCGGCGGTGATGTCGATGTATGCCATGCAGTACGAGATCGACCTGCCCGCCGGGTACGACATCGCACACCGGGTCGCGACCCGAGGCCACCGGACCGACGCGTTCCCCGGGTTGGGACTCAAGGCATATCTGGCGCGCGACAACCAGTACGCGCCGTTCTACCTCTGGGCCGACACCGCCGGAATGAGCCGGTTCCTGTGGGGCGGCGGCGGATTCGACGGCATAGTCCAGGATTTCGGCCGGCCGCCGGTGCGCCATTGGACCGGCGCGCGCTGCCTGCCCGGCCCATCGCGAGCGGCTGCCCCGGCGTTCGCGACCAAACGCGCAGGGCAGTTTTCGGAAAGCATCGACCGCGAACTAGCCGAACTCGCGCAACTGTCCCAAAACCCGGCTGTGCACACCACCGCGCTGGCCATTGACCCGCAGCGCTGGGAAACCGTGCGCTTCACGCTCTGGACCACCGCCCCGAACGAGGACAGCGACGTCCAGTACCGGGTGCTTCACCTGTCCCGCCCCAACATCGACCAGTTGAGCTGAGAGGTCTCCCATGCCGCTCGTCCGCATCGACGTGCTCTCCGAACCCAACGCCGACCGCCTCCCCGCCATCGGCGACGCCGTGCACCAGGCGATGACCGAAACCATCGACGTCCCCGTCGACGACCGGTTCCAGATCATGAGCAGCCACGCCGCCGGCCGATTGCGTTACGACCCAGGCTATTTCGGCGTCCAGCGCGACGACGGCATCGTGTACATCGCCATCACGATGCGTGCCGGTCGCACCGATGAGCAGAAAACCGCGTTGTACCGGCGAGCGACCGAACTCCTCGCCGAAGCGGCCGGGATCGAACCGCGGAACGTGTTCTTCAGCCTGACCGAAAACCACGAGGCGGACTGGTCGTTCGGCGAGGGCGTCGCGCACATGCTGCCGTCGAAACCGTGAAACTTCGTCGCCTGATCACGCGTCCTCCGCCCAGTAGCGCTGAACCCTGGCCACGGCCTCGTCCTTGCTCATCCTGGCCACCTCGGCCTCTTCCAGACCGACGCGCGAGAGCAGGAGATACACGAGGTCGGCGGGCAGGGCCTCGGCCGGCGGCTCGGGCGCCCCGCGATCGGGTTTCACGCCGTCCTGCACACAGGACCAGAACACCGGCTCATCGACCTCAATCTGGTCACGGAGGATGTGCTTCCACAGTCCCAGGCCGTAGCCGCTGCGGTCCACCGGATGCGAGACGCGGGTACGCAGAACCCTGCCGTCGACAAGGCCGAGTTCGTAAGTGACATGATGCGTTCCCGTGCGCCCGCGCGCGTCGCGCACTCTGCGCCATTCTTCGACCTGGCAGAACTTCTCGTGATCGGTGCGGGTCGGCTGCGGCCAGGAAGTCATCGCGGGGCACCGACAAGCCAGTCGCGCAACTGCTCGTCATCGCTGAAGCTGATCAGCTGCACCAACCCCCAGTTGTCCCGGTGGTTCGGAGCGTTCAGCAGGCGCTCCTGCCAGTCCTCCGCGTACTCCCGCAGGGCGTGGACCATTTCGTCGACCGCCTCGTCGAACGACGCTCCGTCCGCGGCCACCGGCAGCCCCGGGATGAACACCGACCAGCCGCCGGCCTCGGGGACGACCTGAGCGTGCGACGGGACGACCGACGCCAGGACGTGCCGCAGGCGCACGACATCCACCACAGCGGTCGTAGCCGAATCGCGCCGAACTGTCGCGACGAGCCCCTTCTCAGCGGCGTCCAGCAAATCCTTCAAATGTGCACGCGCATCGGTGTAGCTGTCGTAGTGCACAGCAGACATGTCAGCCTCCCAGACGGTCCCCACCAGAGTGCCCCAAGTACGTCAAGTACGTCAAGTACGTCGCGTACTGGGATGGTCCCGGCGACAGGCAAAAAATCGGGGCTGAGGCAGCACTGCCGCCTCAGCCCCGACCCGTCGTTCAGCTGTCGAAAAGCGCTCCCTAGCTGCAGCCGGACGTCGCCCCGCAGCCCTCGCAGGCGTAGCACGAACCCGCGGGCCGCATCTTCGTGCCGCAGGTCATGCAGAGCGGTGCGTCCGCGGCCTTGCCGAGGTGCAGTTCCATCAGCTCGGCCGTGCTGTGCGCGTCGCGCCCCGAAGTGTCCGTTGCGGACTCTTCCGCGCGGGCGGGCGACGAATCCACGCTGCTGCGCAGCGCGTCGATGTCGAGGCTCTGGCCGCCGTAGTTCGCCTCGACCTCGGCCGAGCGTTCGTCCGCGGTGAAAATGCCCAGCTGCGCGCGCTTTTCGTACGGCAGGTAGTCAAGCGCCAAGCGGCGGAACAGGTAGTCCATGACGCTCGTGGCGATCCGGATGTCCGGGTCGTCGGTCATCCCTGCCGGTTCGAAGCGCAGGTTGGAGAACTTCGAAACATAGAACTCCAGCGGGATGCCGTGCTGCAGGCCGACGGAAATGGACATCGAGAAGGCGTCCATCACGCCGGACAGCGTGGAGCCCTGCTTGCCGAGCTTCACGAAGATCTCGCCGAGACCGTCGTCCGGGTACGAGCCCGCGTGCAGGTAGCCCTCGGCGCCGCCGACGGTGAACGACACCGTCTGGCTCGGGCGCTTCTTCGGCAGGCGGCGGCGCACCGGACGGTATTCGACGACCTTCTCCGGCTCGGTCTCCGCCGCGGCTTCCTTCTTCTTCCCCGTGGACAGCGGCTGGCCGACCTTGCAGTTGTCGCGGTAGATCGCGAGCGCCTTGAGGCCGAGTTTCCAGCCCTGGAAGTAAATCTCCTCGACGTCCTCGACGGTCGCCGACTCCGGCATGTTGACCGTCTTCGAGATCGCGCCCGAGATGAACGGCTGGACCGCGGCCATCATCCGCACGTGGCCCATCGGCGCGATCGACCGGTCGCCGACCGCGCAGTCGAACACCTCGTAGTGCTCCGGACGCAGGCCCGGCGCGTCGACCACGTGGCCGTGCTGCGCGACGTACTCGACGATCGCTTCGACCTGCTCGGCCTGGTAGCCCAGCACCCGCAGCGCGCGCGGCACGGTCTGGTTCACGATCTGCATCGACCCGCCGCCGACGAGCTTCTTGAACTTCACCAGCGAGAAGTCCGGCTCGATGCCCGTGGTGTCGCAGTCCATCATGAAGCCGATGGTGCCGGTGGGCGCGAGCACCGAGGCCTGCGCGTTGCGCCAGCCGTTGCGGGTGCCCAGCTCGATGCCCTTCTGCCACTCCTCCGACGCGAGCGAGCGGACTGCGGCGTCGTTGCTGTGGTAGGTGCGGACGAGCTCGTTGGCCGCGGCGTGCTTGCGCATGACGCGCTGGTGCGCCTCGGCGTTGCGCGCGTAGCCCTCGTACGGCCCGACGACGCCGGCCAGCTCGGCCGAACGACGGTAGGACACGCCGGTCATCAGGGACGTGATCGCGGCGGCGAGCGCGCGGCCGCCCTCGGAGTCGTACGCGTGGCCGAGCGCCATCAGCAGCGCGCCGAGGTTGGCGTAGCCGATGCCGAGCTGACGGAACTTGCGCGTGGTGTCGGCGATCGGCTCGGTCGGGAAGTCGGCGAAGCAGATCGAGACGTCCATCGCGGTGATGACGAACTCGACGGCCTTCGCGAACAGCGGAGCGTCGAACGTGCCCTCCTCGGACACGAACTTCAGCAGGTTGAGCGACGCGAGGTTACAGCTCGAGTTGTCGAGGTGCATGTACTCGCTGCACGGGTTCGACGCGGTGATCCGGCCCGATTCGGGGCAGGTGTGCCAGTCGTTGATCGTGCTGTCGTACTGGACGCCCGGGTCGGCGCATTCCCACGCCGCCTGCGCCATGCTGCGGAACAGCTTCTTCCCGTCGGTGCGGTCGATGACCTCGCCGGTGAGCCGGGCCCGCAGGCCGAAGTCCGTGCCGTTCTCGACGGCGTGCATGAACTCGTCGGACACGCGGACCGAGTTGTTCGCGTTCTGGTACTGCACCGAGGAGATGTCGGAGCCGGAGAGGTCCATGTCGAACCCGGCGTCGCGGAGGACCTTGATCTTTTCCTCTTCGCGCGCCTTGGTCTGGATGAACTCCTCGATGTCCGGGTGGTCGACGTCGAGCACGACCATCTTCGCCGCGCGCCGGGTGGCCCCGCCGGACTTGATGGTGCCCGCGGACGCGTCGGCTCCGCGCATGAACGAGACCGGGCCGGACGCGGTGCCGCCGGAGGTGAGCAGTTCCTTCGAGGACCGGATGCGCGAGAGGTTGAGGCCCGCGCCGGAACCGCCCTTGAAGATCAGGCCTTCCTCGCGGTACCAGTTGAGGATCGACTCCATCGTGTCGTCGACGGCGAGGATGAAGCAGGCGGACACCTGCTGCTTCGAGGACGTGCCGACGTTGAACCACACCGGGGAGTTGAAGCTGAAGACCTGGTGCAGCAGCATCCAGGTGAGCTCGTGCTCGAAGATCTCGAGGTCGGCGGGACCGGCGAAGTAGTCGTGCTCGGCGGCGGCCTTCACGTAGGTGCGCACCACGCGGTCGATGAGCTGCTTGAGGCTGCTCTCGCGCTGCGGGCTGCCGACCGCGCCGCGGAAGTACTTGCTGGTGACGATGTTGGTCGCGTTGACCGACCAGAACTCGGGGAATTCGACCCCGCGCTGTTCGAAGTTGACGCTGCCGTCGCGCCAGTTCGTCATGACGACGTCGCGGGTCTCCCACGCGACCTCGTCGTAGGGGTGGGTCCCCTCGGTGGTGAAGACCCGCTGGACGGTGAGGCCCTTGTTCGGCTTCTTGTTCTGTCCGGCCGCGGCGCCGGTTCCCACGGTTTCGGTCATGCGGTCCTGTCCCTCGCTCCCCGCGACCCGGTGACGGCTCAGTCGTCGCCGGCGCGCTCGCCTTCCTGGTCCTCCGCAGTTCCCGCCATCGCTTTCCGCAGGTCGGAGATCTCCTTCTCGAAGTCCTCGACCGAGGAGAAGGAGCGGTAGACGCTGGCGAACCGGAGATACGCGACGCCGTCCAGTTCCCGCAGCGGGCCGAGGATGGCGAGGCCGACCTCGTGGCTGGGGATCTCGGCGAGCCCGGCGGACCGGATCGACTCCTCCACGCGCTGCGCGAGCTTCTGCAGCGCGTCGTCGTCGACCGGACGGCCCTGGCAGGCCCGCCGCACTCCGTTGACCACCTTGTCCCGGCTGAACTGCTCGGTGGCTCCGGACCGTTTGACCACGGCCAGCACCATCGTCTCCGACGTGGTGAAACGCCGTCCGCACTCGGCGCACGAACGCCGCCGCCGGATCGCCTGTCCCTCGTCCACCTCTCGGGAGTCGACGACCCGAGAGTCCGCATGCCGGCAGAACGGGCACCTCATCCGCCGATCACCTTCCCCTCCGCGCCGGTCGATTCCTGTCCCGACCGGCCCCTGCCGCCACGCTACGGCCTGGACCGCGGTCACCGCGCGCGACCCCGCGCCTGGTGATCGACTTGTGGACATCCGGTGGGCAACTGCTGGCCGGCTGTGGACAACTGCCGCCAGTCTACCCCTACCTGTGGACCAACTACAGCGGTGTAACTACTAGATATAGGGGTAGACCTTAGATCGCCTCCGGGGCGGGCGCAAGAAACCCGAGAGGGTGAAAGAGCGGTTGCGCAAGATGCGACCGGGTGGTTTCCGAGAGTCATGACCCGGCGGTGTCCGTTCGGCCGCCTGCTTCTCCGCCCGAACCGCCGCCGGACCAGGCGACCGGCACGGTGAGCGGCATGCCCGGCAGCAGCGCGGTGTCGTCGAGGTTGTTGAGCTCCTTGATCCGTTCGACGACCGCGCCCTGGTCGGCATTCGGCGCGAACCGGGCGGCGAGCGCCCCGAGCGAATCGCCGGGCTGCACGGAAACGGACGCGGTCCGCGACGGCACCGGGCCGCTGGACACACCGGCGCCGAACACGCCGAGCCCGGTGACGATGAGGCAGGCCGCGAAGGCGATCGCGAACAGCCACGGCCACCGCACCGACGGCCGGGCCGCGGTCTTGCAGGCCAGGCCGCCGCGCCGTCCGGCGACGACCCGCTCCCGGGACGGCGGCCGCAACGGTTCGCCGCGCCGCTCGCGCGCGGTACGCCCGGGGTTGCCCGGGACGGCGGCGGGGATGTGCCGGACCGCCCGGCGGGCCTCGCGAAGAGGGGCCTCTTCGGTCTCGACGGCCGAGGGAGCGGAGGTCTGGAACCCGGCTCGCTCCACAGACCGCACCGCAGCGCGGCCGCCTATTGCACGGGCCGGGCGCTCTTCAGTTTCGACACCAGCGGACGCCTGGAACCCGGCTCGCCCGGCAGGCCGCACCGCAGCACGGCCACGCATCTCACCAGCCGAGCACTCCCCCATTTCGACACCAGCGGACGCCTGGAACCCGGCCCGCCCGGCAGGCCGCACCGCAGCACGGCCACGCATCCCATCAGCCGGGCACTCCCCCGCTCCGACACCAGCGGACGCCCGGAATCCAGCCCGCTCGACCGACCGNCGACCGAACGGCGGCGACATCGCCCGGCGCCGACCGCTGGAAATCAGGTCGCTCGCCGCCTCCGAGCCCGGCTTCCTCCGCCGCCAGCCAGGCTCGCCGCCGCCCGGCCGCACCGCGTGCGCCTTCCCGGGGCTCGCCCGCACCGCGCCCCCGCCGCGCGTCGCCCCGGCGGGACTCGCCGCGCCCGCCCTTGCCGGACCGATCCGCACCAGAATCGCGCCGGGCGCCAGTCCGGCCGCGAAGCTCCACCACCTCGGCGGAACCGGCCGCCGAACCCGGATCGGCACCGGAGCCGGGTTCGAAGCCCTCCGGAACACCATCCTTTCGGGTGGCGTCTGCGCGCCGCCGCGACCGGCGCGCCGGACCGCCGGGCCCGGGTTCCCTCCGGGCGGGGGCCGTCCCGTCCGACGCGGCGCCGCCCTCGGCGGGGCGAACGGCGGGGACGGGCCGAAGCGGGCGGACGAGCCCGCGATCTGCCAGGATCGACATTTCGGAACCTCCTCGTGACCTGCGGATCCGTCCGGTCCGGGCCGTACACCTGCGCCGCAGCGGTCCAGATCGAACAGGCGTTCTATCGAACGTCCGTGCGAAGGTCTACCACCCCCCACCGACAAAATCGAGAGGACACGGCGTGTCGATCGAACAGATGTTTGAAATCGTCGCGCGCGGTGGCTAACGTCGGTGACCAGGACATCTGCCGGACCGGCTCCGGCGGGTGCCGCCGGACGGGCGTTCGCGGAAAACGCGGATCCCGGCCCGGCGCACGCGGACACGCGCGGGACGCCGACACGGCGACCGCGGGACGGCTGGAGGCGACGCAGCGTTGGAGAAGGACACGGTGAAGGGCACCGCGGCGAAAGGGGCCAAGACGGCCTCGCGGGGCAGGGCGTCCGCACAATCCGCGCGCGAATCCGGCCACAAGAGCACGGGGAAGGTGAGCGCCATGCCGGAGGTGTACGACGTGGACGAGACGCTGACCGTCCGCCAGCAGCAGGTGCTCGACGTCATCCGCACGTGGGTGAGCCGCTTCGGCTACCCGCCGAGCGTGCGCGAGATCGGCGAGGCGGTGGGGCTCACGTCCACGTCGTCGGTGTCGCACCAGCTGCGCGCGCTGCAGCGCAAGGGCTACCTGCGCCGCGACGCCAACCGGCCGCGCGCGGTGGGCGTGCTCGCGTCCACCGACGACAATCCGATGGGCATCGAGATGGACCAGCAGCCGTCCGTGCCGAAGGCGGCGTACGTGCCGCTGGTCGGCCGGATCGCGGCGGGCGGTCCGGTGCTCGCGGAACAGGCCGTCGAGGACGTTTTCCCGCTGCCGCGCGAGATCGTCGGCGAGGGCGAGCTGTTCCTGCTGAGCGTCACCGGCGATTCGATGGTCGACGCCGCCATCACCGACGGCGACTGGGTCGTCGTCCGGCAGCAGCCCGCCGCGGAGAACGGGGACATCGTCGCCGCGATGATCGACGGCGAAGCCACGGTGAAGACGTTCAAACGCAAGGACGGGCACGTGTGGCTGATGCCGCACAACGACGCGTACGAGCCCATTCCGGGCGACGACGCGTCGATTCTGGGCAAGGTCGTGGCGGTACTGCGCCGGCTCTGACCGGCTGGCTCTCCCGCGTCTCGTGGGCGGCAATGCCGGTTCTCCCCGGGATTGCCGCCCACGAGCACTGGGCTGCGCACCCTGACGCACTCGCCGGGCGTGCGGCAGCGCACTCGCCGGGCGTGCGGCAGCGCGGGTGCCGGGCGTGCGGCAGCGCACTCGCCGGGCGTGCGGCAGCGCGGGTGCCGGGCGTGCGGGCGCCGGTGCTTGTCGCCGGTGCGAACCGCGTCAGGTACGGCGGCGTTTCCTGGCCAGCAAGAACCACACGCCGAGAACAACCACCGCGACGACAGCAGCAGCGGGAACGAGCGGAAAGCCGCCGGAGTTTTGCTCGGCTGGCTGAGGAGCGGCGGCACCGCCCGGCTTCGGCGCTGGCGCTCGCGCCGTGACCCAAGCCGTCGCGTTCTTGATCGCCCGCACCGGTTCGCCGACGCCTTCGCTCGCGGACAACAACGTGCCGTCCGGCTCGAAAGCAATCGCTTCGCCCTGCTTTTCATTCGGCAGCGGAATCCGGACAGGCTCTCGTTGCAGCGCCGTGGCCACATTTCCGTCCGGAGCCGCATACAAATACGCGTCCGTGTAAGTCCGCAGCGCGATGACTTTCCCGTCCGCGCTGGTCGCGCCTCCGGTGATCAGCGCTGAACCGAACGAGCCCACCGGGCCGCCCGGGGTGTCGGTGCTGTGGACGCGCAGGGTGCCGACCTGCTCCACCTTCGTCGGGCCGGGAGCTGCCAAGGGACCCGAAGGCCGGTAGACCCTCGAAGTGCCCAGCAGATCTTTGGTCACCAGGAACGGCGTGCCGGACTGGTCCAGCACCAGGGCTTCGGTGTCGTGCGGACCGTCCGGATAAGTCAGGCGATGCACGACGGCCGCGCCACCGGCCGGTTTCAGTTCCAGCAGGGCGACCGTTTCGCGTTTAGCGCGGTTGTCGCCGGTGTCGGAAAGCCACAGCGTGCCGTCTTCGCCGCGGGCAAGGTCCTCGACGTCGTACGGATCCGTCGGGTCCGTCAAAACATCGTTGACCTGGCATTTCCGGTCCAGGACGAAGACCTGCACCTGGGTGCCGCCGTCGTTGATCGCGTACCAATGCTCGCCGTCGGAGACCAGGCCGGACAGCTCGTTGAGGCGTTTGTCCTTGACCTGGCACACCGTTTCCGGGGCAGGAGCCGCCGCGGCCGGGACAGCTCCCGCGAGGATCAGGACAGCCGTCAGTGCCAGGACGACCCGCACCAGTTCACCTCCGTAGTGCACGGCCCGCTCGGGCCGTGCACTACGGAAGACGTTCAGAGCGCCGAGGCGTTGGTCTCGAACGCCCGCAGAGCCGCGGCGAGGTCCGGCCGGACTCGCACCTGCAAGCGCGTGCCCTCGGCGACGTGCTCCTCTTCCAGCACCTCGCCCTCCGCGTGCGCCCGGGACACGAGCTCGCCCCGCGAGTACGGGACCAGCACGTCGATCACCGTTTCCGCCCGCGGCAGCCGTTCGGCCAGCACCTCGGCCAGCTCCGCCACGCCGGAACCGGTGCGCGCGGAGATCTGCACCGAACCGGGCAGCGCGTGCCGCAGCCGGGCCAGGGTGACGTCGTCGGCCGCGTCGGCCTTGTTGATCACCAGCAGCTCCGGCGGGAGCGGCTCCTTGCGGCTGCGGGTGATCTCGGCGAGCACCTCGCGCACCGCGTTGACCTGGTCCTCCGGGGCCGCGTCGGAACCGTCGACGACGTGCACGAGCAGGTCGGCGTCGGCCGCCTCCTCCAGCGTCGAGCGGAACGCGTCCACCAGCTGGTGCGGCAGGTGCCGCACGAACCCGACCGTGTCGGTCAGCGTGAACGTGCGCCCGTCGGCCGTCTGCGCCCGGCGCGTGGTCGGGTCGAGGGTGGCGAACAGCGCGTCCTCCACCAGCACCCCGGCCCCGGTCAGGGCGTTGAGCAGGCTCGATTTGCCGGCGTTGGTGTAGCCGACGATCGCCACGCTCGGCACCTCGTTGGCCACGCGCCTGCCGCGTTTGGTCTCGCGGATGGTGTCCATCGCGGCGATCTCCCGGCGCAGCTTCGCCACGCGCTTGCTGATCCGCCGCCGGTCCGTCTCCAGCTTCGTTTCACCAGGTCCGCGCAGGCCCACGCCGCCGTTCGCGCCGCCCGCGCGGCCGCCTGCCTGCCGGGACAGCGCCGAACCCCACCCGCGCAGCCGCGGGACGAGGTACTGCAGCTGGGCCAGCTCGACCTGCGCCTTGCCCTCCCTGGAACGGGCGTGCTGGGCGAAGATGTCGAGGATCAGGGCGGTCCGGTCGATCACCTTGACCTTGACCTTCTCCTCCAGCTGGCGCAGCTGGCCGGGCGAAAGCTCGCCGTCGCAGATCACCGTGTCGGCGCCGGTCGCCACGACCACGTCGCGCAGCTCGCGGACCTTGCCGGACCCGACGTACGTCGCCGGATCGGGCTTCTGCCGCCGCTGGACGAGGCCTTCGAGCACCTCCGAGCCCGCCGTCTCGGCCAGTCGCGCCAGTTCGGCCAGCGACGCCTCGGACTGCTGGGCGGTGCCTTCAGTCCACACGCCGACCAGCACAACGCGCTCCAGCCGAAGCTGCCGGTACTCGACCTCGGTGATGTCCTCAAGCTCGGTGGACAGGCCCGCGACCCGGCGCAATGACGCGCGGTCCTCAAGCTCCATCTCCCCGACCGAGGGGTCGTAGGGGTCGTTGTCGTCGTAAAAGTCTTCGTGTGTCTGTTCTGTCATCGTGCCTCCATGGTCCCACGTTTCGGCGCGGGAACCGAACGGATTACCTGCTGGGATAAACCGAGACGTACACGGCCGTGCGTTCCGAGGCCGGATCCCGGGGCCTGGCCTTGAATTCTTCGAGCAGCCCGTCGAGCCGCCGCCTGAACTCCGCGACGTCCCCGGCGCCCACCTGGACCACGAGCCGGGTCGTCTCCGTCTCGGTCAGATCGGCCTCGGCCATTTCGGCCAGATAGGCCTCGAGCATGGCCTCGTTGACCGCGACCGCGTCGGCCTCAGCGTTGTCCAGCTGCCACGAAAGCCCGGTGGACAGGTACGGGATCTCCTTCGCCCCGCGCGCGCCGCGCCGCGGTTCCTGTGCCACGAGAAAACCGGTGTCGACCAGCCGCCGCACGTGGTGCAGCGTGGTCGCCGGGTCACGCCCGAGCCGGGCTGCCAGCTCCTTGTTCGTCATCGCTTCAAAGGAGGTCAACCGGATGATGCGCAGCCGTATTCCGGATGCGAGCGCGGCCGCCTCGGCTTCGGTGGAGGGACGTCGGTGCAACGGCATCCACGCAGCCTAACCAAAGCGATTGACACTTTCCAATCACTCGACAACACTCGATCGGGTGCGTCGCGACTCGCTCTTCTTCCACGCCGATTTCCGCAGGCTGTGGGCCGGGGACACGGCGAGCCAGCTGGGGATGTTCGTCGGGGTCACGGCCATTCCGCTGCTCGCCGCGGTCACGCTGGCCGCCACCCCGTTCGAAATGGGCCTGCTGACCATGGCCGAGACGCTCGGCTTCCTGGTGCTCGGCCTGCCCGCGGGCGTGTGGGTGGACCGGATGCGCAAACGGCCGCTCATGCTCGCCGCCGACCTGGTCCGCGGGGTGCTGCTGCTCAGCGTCCCGTTCGCCTGGTGGGCCGGCGTGCTCACCATGGCGCAGGTCCTCGCGGTCGTGCTGTTCGCCGGTTTCGCGACGGTCTTCTTCGACGTCTCCTACCAGGCGTATCTGCCCGCCCTGGTCGGCCGCGAAAAGCTGCTGGAAGGCAACGCGAAGCTGCAGGGCGTGCAGTCCTCGGCGCAGATCGCCGGACCGAGCCTCGCCGGCGTGCTCGTGCAATTCATCGGGGCGGCCAGCACCGTACTGGTCACCGGGCTCGGCTACCTCACGTCCGCGCTGTGCCTGTGGCGCATCCGCACCGTCGAAATCCTCCCCGAACGCGCCGAGCACGACCGCCTGGTGCCGCAAATGCTCGAAGGCCTGCGGTTCGTCGCCGCCGACCGGCCGCTGCGCGCGATCGTCGCCTGCACAGCCACGTCGAACTTCTTCGGAGGAGTGGTCCAGGCCGTCCAAGTGCTGTTCCTGACCCGCACGGCCGGGCTGAAACCGGCCGAGGTCGGCGGCCTGCTCGCGGTGAGCGGCGTCGGCGGCATCGCGGCCGCGCTCTGCGCCGGGCCGATCGTCCGGAAGATCGGGCAGGCCCGGTCGATCTGGCTGGTCCCGGTGCTGTTCTGGCCGGGTGAGGTGCTGGTCCTGTTCACCGCGCCGGGCTGGCGGATCGTGCTCGCCGGTCTCGGGATGGCCGCGTTCGGGTTCGGCGTGATCCTCTACAACATCGCGCAGGTCTCCTACCGCCAGGCGATCACGCCGGACCGGCTGCTGGGCCGGATGAACGCGAGCGTCCGGTTCGTCGTCTGGGGAGCGCTGCCGCTCGGCGGGCTGCTGGGCGGCGGGCTCGGCGAATGGCTCGGGCTCGCCGGCGCCCTGGGAATCGGAGCCGCCGGGGGCGTCGCGGGCGCGCTCTGGGTGATCTGCTCGCCGCTGCGGCGCATGCGGGACCTGCCCACAGGCGGGGAAATCGCTGTACCCGCCCCGTAAAGTGCGGGCATGAACGAGAAGATCCCGCACAAAGCCGACGTCGACGGCCTTGCCGCCAAATGGGTACCGGTGTGGGAACGCGAAGGCGTATACCGGTTCGACCGCGCGCGCCCGGACGTCTACTCGATCGACACGCCGCCGCTGACCGCGAGCGGTTCGCTGCACATCGGGCACGTCTTCTCCTATACGCACACCGACGTTCTCGCGCGCTACCAGCGGATGCGCGGACGTTCGGTCTTCTACCCGGTCGGCTGGGACGACAACGGCCTGCCCACCGAACGCCGCGTGCAGAACCATTTCGGCGTGCGCTGCGAGCCGTCGCTGCCCTACGACCCGTCCTTCGCCCCGCCGGAAAAGCCCGGCAAGAACGCGATTCCGGTGTCCCGGCGCAATTTCGTGGAGCTGTGCCGTCAGCTGACCGAAACCGACGAGAAGGTGTTCGAGGAGGTCTGGCGGAGCATCGGGCTTTCGGTCGACTGGACGCTGGCGTACCAGACGATCGACCCGGCGACCACGGAGATCTCGCAGCGCGCGTTCCTGCGCAACCTCGCGCGCGGCGAGGCCTACCAATCCGAAGCTCCGACGCTGTGGGACGTCACTTTCCGCACCGCCGTCGCTCAGGCGGAACTGGAGGACCGCGAACGGCCAGGCGCGTATCACGACCTCGTGTTCACCGCCGGCGACGACGCGGAAGTGCTGATCTCCACCACGCGTCCCGAGTTGCTGCCCGCGTGTGTCGCGCTCGTCGCACATCCGGATGACGAGCGCTACCAAGGCCTTTTCGGGAAAACCGTGCGCACGCCGGTGTTCGGCGTCCAGGTGCCGGTGCACGCGCACCACCTCGCGGATCCGGAAAAGGGCACCGGCATCGCGATGGTGTGCACCTTCGGCGACACGACTGACGTCACCTGGTGGCGCGCGCTACAGCTGGAAACGCGTCCGGTGCTGGGCCGCGACGGCCGGTTCCGCGCCGAACCGCCGCAGGGCGTCCCGGCGGACAAGTACGCGCCCCTCGCGGGCAAGACTGTCCACACTGGACGCCAGATCCTGGTGGACCTCCTGCGGGAGGCGGGCGCGCTGCGCGGCGAGCCGAGGCCGATCACTCATCCGGTGAAGTTCTACGAAAAGGGCGACAAACCACTGGAAATCGTCACCAGCCGCCAGTGGTACCTGCGCAACGGCGGCCGCGACGACCCCCTGCGCGCGAAGCTGCTGGAGCGCGGCGAGGAGCTGAACTGGGTCCCGCCGCACATGCAGGTCCGCTACCGCGGCTGGGTCGAGGGCCTGACCAGCGACTGGCTGGTCAGCCGCCAGCGGTTCTTCGGCGTGCCGATCCCGGTCTGGTACCCGCTGGACGCCGACGGCGAGCCGGACCACGACGCGGTGCTGACGCCCGAGGACGCCAGCCTGCCGGTGGACCCGAGCACCGACGTCCCGCCGGGCCGCACCGAGGACCAGCGCGGCGTGCCGGGCGGCTTCGCCGCCGAGGCGGACGTGATGGACACCTGGGCGACGTCGTCGCTGACGCCGCAGATCGCCGGGCGCTGGAGTCTCGACGACGACCTGTTCCGCCGCGTGTTCCCGTTCTCCCTGCGGCCGCAGGCGCACGAGATCATCCGCACCTGGCTGTTCTCCACCGCCGTCCGCGCCGAACTGGAGGAAGGCGTGCTGCCGTGGCGGGACGCGGTGATCTCCGGCTGGGTGCTCGACCCGGACCGCAAGAAGATGTCGAAGTCGGTCGGCAACGTCGTCACGCCGGCGGATCTGCTGGAGCGGCACGGTTCCGACGCGGTGCGGTACTGGGCGGCGAGCGCGCGGCCGGGCGTCGACACGGCGGTCGACGAAGGCCAGATGAAGGTCGGGCGACGGCTGGCGACGAAGCTGTTGAACGTGAGCCGGTTCGTGCTCGGTCTCGGGATCCCCGAGCCGGAATCAGTCGCCACGGAGCCGCTGGACCGGTCCGTGCTCGCCGCGCTGGCGAAGGTGATCGAGGAAGCGACGGCCGCGTTCGAGGCGCTCGACCAGGCGCGCGCGTTGCAAGTGACCGAGACGTTCTTCTGGACGTTCTGCGACGACTACGTGGAGCTGGTGAAGGGCCGCGCGTACGGCGATCTCGGCGCGGAGGCAGCCGAATCGGCGCAAGTCGCACTGCGAACGGTGCTGTCGGCGTTGGTGCGGATGTTCGCGCCGGTGCTGCCGTTCGCGACCGAGGAGATCTGGTCGTGGTGGCAGGAAGGTTCCGTGCACCAGGCGTCCTGGCCGACCGCGCCTGAGGTCGACGGCGACGTCGCCTTGCTGCCGCTGGCCGGTTCCGTGATCGCCGCGGTGCGCCGGGCCAAGACCGACGCGAAGGTGTCGATGCGGACCGCCGTCGAGACGCTGTCGGTCACCGCTCCGGCGGACGTGCTCGAAAGCTTCGCCGAAATCGCCGAGGACGTGCGCATCGCCGGGGTGGTCAACACCGTGACCACCCAGGAGGGCGAACTCTCGGTGGCGGTGACGATCAGCTGATCACGCGCCCGCGGCGAGCCACCAGGCTTCGTCCAGCTCGCCGCGGGCCACGATCTCGGCCGGTCCGGTCAGCGTGGATTCGCCGTGCCCGACCGTGACCGACACCCGTCCGCCTGGGATGTCCACTGTGGACTCGCCGGTGTCCTTGCCCGCGAGATGCAGCGAGGCGGCCACCGCGGCGACGGTGCCGGTGCCGCACGCCCGGGTCTCCCCCACGCCGCGTTCGTGGACGCGCATCCGCAGCGCGCCCTCGCCGAGCACGTTGACGAACTCCAGGTTGACGCCGGACGGGAACACGTCGTGGTCGAAATCGGGCTGGTCGCGCAGGTCGAGGCCGGCGAGGTCGGTGTCGGTGACCGACACCAGGTGCGGGTTGCCGACGTTCACCGCGACCCCGGAGAACGGCTGCCCGGCCACCACGGTGACCGACGTGCCGGTGATCGCCGCCGGGCCCATCTGCACAGTGACCGAACGGTCCGGGTGCACGACGACCGGCCGGTCGCCCGCGCGGGTGCCGATGACGAACTCGCCGTCCTCGGCCAGACCGGCGTCGACCAGGTAGCGCGCGAAAACCCGGGTACCGTTGCCGCACATCTCGGCGATCGAACCGTCGGCATTGCGGTAGTCCATGAACCACTCGCCTGCCGACTCCTCGCCGATCGCCTTCGCCCGGACGACGCGCAGCACGCCGTCCGCGCCGAGGCCCCGCTGCCGGTCGCACAACGCCGCGACGCGCTCTGCCGTGAGGTCGAGGCGGCCAGCCTCGTCAGGCAGCAGCACAAAGTCGTTCTGCGTGCCGTGGCCCTTGAGGAATGCGATGCCGCCCATGCGTCCAGGCTACTGGTCGAGCACGGCGCGGACCCGCGCGGCCAGGTCCGCGGATCCGCCGTCGAACCACTGGATCCGCTTGTCCCGGCGGAACCACGAACGCTGCCGCCGCACGAACCGCCGGGTGGCCCGCGCGGTCGCCGCGGCGGCGGCCGCGAAGTCCCCTTCACCGTCCAGTTCGGCCAGCACCTGCTGGTAACCGAGCGCGCGCGAAGCGGTTTTCCCGTCCCGCAAACCGCGGCCGAGCAACTCGCGCACCTCGTCCACGAGACCGGCTTCGAACATCCGCTCCACCCGCAGGCCGACGCGCTCGTCCAGCTCGGCGCTCTCGCGGTCGACCCCGATCAGCACGGCGTCCCAGCGCGCCGGACCCGGCTTCGGCAGGTTCGCGGAGAACGGTTCGCCGGTGATCTCGATGACCTCCAGCGCACGCACGATGCGGCGGGTGTTCGTGGGCAGGATCGCCGCCGCCGCGACCGGGTCGCGCTCCCCCAGCCGGGTGTAGAGCGCGGCGGTGCCGAGTTCGGCGGCCTCTTCGCCGAGCCGCGCGCGCACTGCGGGGTCGGTGCCGGGGAAGCGGAGATCGTCCAGCACCGCCTGTACGTACAGCCCGGAGCCGCCGGTCAGCACCGGAACCCGGCCTGCGGCGAGAATCCGCTCGATCGTGCTGCGGGCGTCCCGCTGATAGGCGGCGACCGAGGCGGTCTCGGTCACGTCGAGTACGTCCAGCAGGTGGTGCGGGACCCCTCGCCGTTCCTCCGCGGTCGCCTTGGCGGTGCCGATGTCCATGCCCCGGTAGAGCTGGAGCGCGTCGGCGTTCACCACCTCGCCGTCCAGCGCGAGCGCGAGCTCGACGGCCAGTGCCGTCTTCCCGGTGGCGGTGGGGCCGACGACGGCCACCGGACGGGGCCGTTGAGCTGGGCTGATCACGCGGAGAAACGCTACCCGGCCGGGTCGGGACGCGGGCACGGAGCGTCAAGGAGAAGTAGGATCAACGCTTTCAGGCGGCTCATCCAGTACCACGGCGCGCGCTGAGCTGCTTGAATGCCGCTGGGGCCCCATGCCCCCGGCAGAGCACGACAACAGCGTAACCCGGCCCCGCTCACGCGGCGGGGCGCCCGCAGCCGCGGGCGTACAGGCGATAAGGAGCCTGCGATGGCCCAGGAGAACACGTCCCCCGGCACCCCGGCACCGCACCCGGTGCCGCACGCGCAGGGCGCCGGCCATGCCGCGCCGCCGGTGCCGCCCGCCGAGCCCGCCCCCGCCACCTGGGGCCGGGTCGACGCCGAAGGCACCGTTTACGTCTTCACCGCCGACGGCGAACGCGAGGTCGGGGTCTGGCAGGCCGGTACGCCCGAGGAAGGCCTGCTGCACTACGCACGCCGCTTCGACGACGTGCGCACCGAGGTCGAACTGCTCGAAACGCGGCTGAACTCCGGAGCGGGCGACCCGAAGCACGCGCTCTCCAGCGCCGCCCAGATCCGCGACGGGCTCGGCGAGGCGGCCGTGGTCGGCGATCTGAAGGCGCTCGCCGCGCGGCTGGAGTTCGTGATCGGGCTGGCGGAGAAGGCCCTGGTCAACGTCAAGCACGAGCGCGAGGAAGCCCGGGCCGCTGCCGTCGCGCGCAAGCAGGCGCTGGCCGACGAGGCGGAGAAGATCGCCGCCGAATCCACCCAGTGGAAGGCCGCGGGCGACCGGCTGCGCGCGATCCTCGACGAGTGGAAGACGGTCAAGGGCGTCGACCGCAAGACCGACGACGAGCTGTGGAAGCGCTTCTCGAAGGCACGCGAGGCGTTCAACCGCCGCCGCGGCTCGCACTTCGCCGAACTGGACAAGCAGCGGGCGAGCGCGAAGCAGCGCAAGGAAGAGCTGATCGCCGAGGCCGAGGCGCTGTCCGACTCGGACGACTGGGGCGCCACCGCGGGCCGGTACAAGGACTTGATGGCCGAGTGGAAGGCTGCCGGGCGCGCGCCGAAGGACAGCGACGAGGCGCTGTGGCAGCGGTTCCGCGCCGCGCAGGACGCGTTCTTCGCCCGCCGCTCGGCGGTGTTCTCCGAACGCGACGCGGAGTTCGCCGGCAACGCCCAGCGCAAGGAAGAACTGCTGGTCGAGGCCGAGAAGATCGACGTGGCGGCCAACCTCGAGGCAGCCAAGTCGGCGCTGCGCCGGATCCAGGAGCAGTGGGACGAGATCGGCAAGGTCCCGCGCGAACGCATCCGCGAACTGGACGGACGGCTCAAGGCGGTGCAGGACGCGGTGAAGTCGGCCGAGGACAGCCGCTGGCGCCGCACCGACCCGGAGGCGCAGGCGCGTGCCGCGCAGTTCCGGGAGCGCGTCGAGCAGTTCGAATCGCAGGCCGCCAAGGCCCGTGCCGCCGGGGACGAGCGGCGGGCGAAGAAGGCCGAGGAGCAGGCCGCCCAGTGGCGGGAATGGATGGAAGCCGCGGAAGCCGCGGTCGCCGATCGCTGAGCTGATTCCCGGAACGGCCGGTACCGCTCGGTGCCGGCCGTTTTCGCTGCCCGGTTCCCGACGGTCCGTGAAGGACGGTTGCCGGAGGCGGTCAGGTGCGCGAGAACGCCGTCCGCATCCAGAGCGTCGCCAGGACGATCGTCGCGATCCACGCCACGATCATGCCGATTCCCGGACCGTCTCCGGCCGCTCCGCTGGCGTGCGCGGACTGCTGCGACCAGATCGCCAGCAGGCCGTCGACCGAGGCGAACCAGCCGCCCGCGGCGCAGCACCACGCGACCCACCAGCGGCGCGACACGAGCGCGACCGCGCCGATGAACACGCCGACGCCGGTGGACGTCACGGCGAACAGCTGCGGGACCCCGCCCGCCTCGCCGGCCAGCGTCTCCCAGCCCGCGCGGCCCTGGGCCCACGGCAGGATCTGCGCCACGAGCAGCACGAACATCAGCACCGAGATGGTGAACCCACGCCTGCCCAGCTCCACCGTGCGCGCGGCGCGGCGGCCCGCGTCGTCGATCTCGTCGCTCAGCCTGCGGTCGACCTCGGCCGGCGTTCCCGGTTCGCTCATCCTGCACACCCACTCACCGGGGCCGGCTGCGCCGCCGGGGCTCCGAAGCCCGGCAGTCCCAGGGTGACCCCGCTCGTCTTGGGCCGAAGACCGGCTTCGGCGTTGTCGCCCGCTCGCGTGCGGCGATGCGTCAGGAGGTCGCCGTCGGCGACGAGGTGGTGCGGCGCGCCGTAGCTGATCACCGTCTCCACGACGTCGCCCGGCCGGACCGAGCGGTCGACGGCCGGACCGGCCGGCGTGAAGTGCACCAGCCGTCCGTCGCGGGCGCGCCCGCTCATCCGGTGCGTNCCGGTGCGTCTCCGCGTCCTTGCGTCCCTCGCCCGCGGCGACCAGCAGCTCGACCCGGCGGCCGACCAGCGTGCGGTTCTCTTCCCAGGAAATCTCGTTCTGCAGCTCGACCAGCCGGTCGTAGCGCTCCTGCACGACCTCCTTGGGCAGCTGCTCGGCCATGTCCGCGGCGGGCGTGCCGGGGCGCTTCGAGTACTGGAAGGTGAACGCGCTGGAGAACCGCGCGGCGCGGACGACCTCGAGCGTCGCCTGGAAGTCTTCCTCGGTCTCGCCGGGGAAACCGACGATGATGTCGGTGGTGATGGCGGCGTCCGGCATCTTGGCGCGCACCTCGTCGAGGATGTTCAGGAACCGCGCCGACCGGTAGGACCGGCGCATCTCGCGCAGCACCCGGTCCGAACCGGACTGCAGCGGCATGTGCAGCTGGTGGCAGACGTTCGGGGTCTCGGCCATCGCGTCGATCACGTCCGAGGTGAACGCGGCCGGATGCGGCGAGGTGAACCGCACGCGCTCCAGCCCGTCGATCCCGCCGGTCGCGCGCAGCAGCTTGCCGAACGCGAGCCGGTCGCCGAACTCGACGCCGTAGGAGTTCACGTTCTGGCCCAGCAGGGTCACCTCGAGCACGCCCTCGGCGACCAGCGCCTCGACCTCGGCGAGGATCTCGCCGGGACGGCGGTCGCGCTCCTTGCCGCGCAGCGACGGCACGATGCAGAACGTGCAGGTGTTGTTGCAGCCGACCGAAACCGACACCCAGCTCGCGTAGGACGATTCGCGGCGCGCGGGCAGCGTGGACGGGAACGTTTCGAGCGATTCGAGGATTTCGACCTCGGCCTCGGCGTTGTGCCGCGCGCGCTCCAGCAGCGTCGGCAGCGAGCCGATGTTGTGCGTCCCGAAGACGACGTCGACCCACGGCGCGCGCTTGACGATGTCGCCGCGGTCCTTCTGCGCGAGACAGCCGCCGACGGCGATCTGCATGTCCGGATTGGCGACCTTGTCCGGGCGGAGGTGCCCGAGGGTGCCGTAGAGCTTGTTGTCCGCGTTCTCCCGCACGGCGCAGGTGTTGAACACGACCAGATCCGGCTTCGCCTGCCCGGGAGCGGGGACGTAGCCCGCTTCCTCGAGCTGCCCGGCGAGCCGTTCGGAGTCGTGCACGTTCATCTGGCAGCCGAACGTGCGGATCTGGTACGTTTTCGCGTTCATCGTGCTCCAGCCTAAACCCCGGGGCCCGCGCCGGACCCGGCACCCGCCCGGCGGACGTTATGCGACGCGCCTCGCCGAGCATTCCGCTAATCGGGAAATGTGCCGTTGACCGGGAACGGAAATGCACCGGAACGGTCTCCGCGGAACAATTTCCGCCATTGTTTTCCGCACACTCCCGAAGATAAGATCATCGCCATTGTTCCGAATCGGACCGCCGCCGCTCTGGAGGAAAAGTGCGCAAGGTTTTCGCTCGCTCCGCGGCCGCGGTCGCGAGCACGTTCGTCGTCGCCGCGCTGGCGGCCGCCCCGGTCGCCGCGGAACCGGTTCCGCAGTCGGTCACCTGGTCGGCCGACCCCGCCGACGGCGTGGGAGCGTTCAACTCGGTCCAGTGCGCCGACGGCCACTTCAAGACCGCGACCGACGCCGCCAAGGGCAAGGTGTGGGTCGCCGAGCAGCTCGCCAAGGAGGAGCGCTGCGAAGCGGTCGGCCCCGACCTCGCCGCGGGCAAGACCTTCTACCTCGGCTGGTCGTCGAAGTACCGCGTCACCGACTCCACCAGCCGCTACGTGTTCCAGCTGAAATGCAGCCCGAGCAGCGGCACCGCGAACCATCCGATCGTCCTCAAGATCTCCGGCGGCAAGCTCCAGCTGGAGGAATGGACCACCGATCACACGAGCGTCAAACTCTGGAACGCGCCGGTCTCCAACGACCAGTGGCACGACATCGCGTTCCGGATCTCCACCGACCGCACCAAGGGCACCATCCAGTTCTGGTTCGACGGCGAACGGCAGACGTTCTCCGACGGGTCCGCCACCTACACCGGCACCACGATCGACGGGGACCGGAACTACCTGAAGTGGGGCGTCTACCACCAGGCCGACGAGACGGCGACGCAGTGGCTCGGCGAGATCCGGATGGGCGGCAGCCTGGCCGACGTCACCGGCTGACCTCTGGCACCATCGCTGCATGCGATGGAGGCCGACCGCGGCGCTGGCAGTGCTCTTGGTGCTGCTGAGCGGGTGCGGGCCGAGCTTCGCGAACCTGCACCTGCGCGTCGCGGCCGGGTCGGTGGGCGGCGTCTACCACGATCTGGCCGGGCCGCTGGCGTCGGCGTGGGCGGGCGAACTCGGCATCGAGACGCCCCGGGTGCTCGCCACCCAGGGGTCGCGCGACAACCTCAACCGAGTGCTTTCCGGGAGCGCGGACGTCGCGTTCGTCGCCGCGGACCTGGCCGCGGACGCGGCGGCCGCGCACCCCGGCAAGCTCGCCGCGCTGGCCCGCATCCACGACGACTACCTGCACATCGTCGTCCGCGAGGACTCGCCCTACAACGCGGTGTCCATGCTGCGCGGCCGCCACATCGCGGTCGGCTCTCCGGAGTCGGGCGTCGAGTACATCGCCGACCGGGTGCTGCAGGTAGCCGGGCTGAAAGGCGCGGTCACGGTCAACCAGCTGAGCCTGGAGGATTCGCTCTCCGCGCTCGAGAACCGCAAGATCGACGCGATGTTCTGGTCCGGCGGGCTGCCGACGCCGCTCATCACCGAGTACAACCGCAAGGTCGGGCTGCGGCTGCTCGACATGTCCGATCTGATGCCGGGCATGCAGCGGTTCAGCCCGGTGTACGGCACCGCGACCATCCCCGGCAGCACCTACGACCAGCCCGGACCGGTCACGACGCTGGTGGTGCCGAACTTCCTGGTCGTGCCCACCTCGATGTCCGCCGACGTCGCCGAAGCGCTCACGAAGGGCCTGTACGACGCCCGCCCGCAGCTCGCGGCGGTCAACCGGGCGGCGCTGTCGATCGACGTGCATCCGGGGATCGAGACCGGTCCGCTGCCGTTGCATCCCGGCGCGCTGGCGTATTACCGCGCGGAGAAGGTCTAGATCGAGACCACGGTGACGAGGCCCGGCCGGTTTGGACGGCGGCCGTCCGCGTCGACGACCCGCCACCTGCCCGCGCGCGTGCCGGGCGGGGCGAGCCAACGGCCGCGGCGGTCTCCGCGCAGATGACCTCGCCGCCGCCTTCGAGACCGGCACCGGCGGCCAGGTCGTCCGGTCGGCGGTCCAGTCGCGGCCGATGCCGCACGGCAGGACTTGTCCGAACACCGCGTCCGCCGCTTCGCGACACGCGGCGACCGCCGGAGCCCATCAGCGCTCCGCGACCGGGAAGTCCATCGCGATCCGCAACCCGCCGCCGTCGGGCAGGGACAGCTGAATCTCGCCGCCGGAATGCCGGACGATCTCGGTCACGATCGCCAGCCCCAGCCCCGATCCGGGCACGTTCTGATGCGCTGTGCTCCGCCAGAACCGGTCGACGGCCCGCTCCAGCTCGTCCTCTCGCAGTCCGGGACCGTGGTCGCGAACCGACACCGTCACGCGGTCTTCGACGACGTTCGCGGCCACCTCGACGGAAGCACCGGAAGGGCTGAACTTGAGCGCGTTGTCCAGCAACGCGTCGAGCACGACCTCCAGCCCCCGCGGCGGCACGAGCACACGCGCGCCGTTGACGTCCACCGCGCTCTCCAGCGAGACCTCCCGTGCCGCCCCGACCACGGACCAGTCGGCGACGCGATCGGCGATCACTTCGGCGAGGCCTTCGGAAACCAGCTCGCCGCCAGCGGACTCCGCGCGGGCCATGGACAGCAGTTCGTCGAGGATCTGGTTCAGCCGCTTGGCGTCCACCTGCGCCGCTTCGAGATCGGCCGCCGCGGCTTCGTCGGTGACCTGGCCGTCGAGATTGCCCAGCCGGATCTTCAACGCGGTCAACGGATTGCGCAGCTGATGCGAGGCGTCGGCGACGAACGCCCGCTGCGCGGCGAGCGCTTCCGACACACTCGCCGCCATCCGGTCGAACGACCGGCCCAGCTTCCGCAGCTCCGGCGGACCGCCGCTCTCCCCCACCGGCTCCGCCTCGCGGCCGCTGACCACAGACGCGACCAGCGCGTCGGTCGCCTCGTCCAGCCTCCGCACCGGGCGCAGCGTCCAGCGCACCACCGGCAGCGCGACGAGCAGCGCGAGCCCGAACGCGACCAGCGCGCACGCGGCCAGCAGCAACCATTGCCACAGCAGCTGGGTGCGGACGTGATCGGTCGCGGACTCCGTCACCACCGCGCCGCGCACCTCGCCGTCGATGAGGATCGGCTCGGCCAGCACCAGCGGCTTGCTCGCCCACGGCATCAGCAACGGCCCGGCTTCGGGCGGACGGGCGGCGAGCGCCTCGTTCACCGGCACCCGGATCGCGGTCCGGTCGACGGCGCCGCCCACCGAGCTCAGCACCGGCTCGCCGTCCTGGTTCACCACGACCACTTTCACGCCGTACACCTCGGTGTACCGGCGCAGTTCGGGTTCCAGCAGGCCGAGCTGGTTGTCGAGCAGCGGCCGCTGGGCGAGCGAAGCGAACCGCGAGGTGTCGGTGAGCCGGTCGAGGAAAAGCTTCTGCTGAAGGCTGCTCGCGATGCTGAGGGCGAGCGGGATGCCGAGCCCGAACACGAGCAGCGCGACGAGCGTGACGACGATGCCCTGCAGCCGGACGCGCACAGTTCAGTCCCGCCGGATGCCCAGCCGGTAGCCGACGCCGCGCACCGTCTCGATCAGCGCCGGGCGGCCGAGCTTGGTGCGCAAGGTGGCGACGTGCACGTCCAGCGAACGGCTCTCCGCCGCGCCGCGGTGCCCCCACACCTCGTTGAGCACCTGTTCGCGCGAGCACACCGCGCCGCCCGCCGCCGCGACCAGCGCGAGCACCTGGAACTCCTTGCGGGACAACGAGATCGGCTCACCCGCCACCAGCACCTCGTACCGGGCGAGGTCGATCCGGACGTCGCCGACCTCCACCACCGGCACGGACGGCGCGGGCCGCTCCACGCGCCGCCGCCGCACGGCCTCGACACGCGCGAGCAGTTCCTCCACGTCGTACGGCTTGACCAGGTAGTCGTCAGCGCCTGCGCGCAGGCCGTGCACCCGGTCGTTCACCTCGCCGCGCGCGGACACGACGATCACCGCGACGTCGCTGACCGCGCGGATCTGCCGGCACAGCACCACGCCGTCGACGTCGGGAAGCCCCAGGTCGAGGAGGATCACGTCGACGTCGTGGACCCGGTCGAGCACCCCGGCCCCGGACGGCAGCCGCTGCATGGTGAGGCCGCGGCGGACCAGCGCGGGCACGAGCGCCCCGGCGACCCGGTCGTCGTCTTCCACCAGCAGCACGCGCACGCTTGCTCCTCCCCGGTGATCCAGACCACGGTAGCCGGACTCTAGGGAGCCACGCCCCGCGGACACGGTGCGTGGCGGCCGCCACAGTCCCGACTAGGCTGAACGCCGCCACGACGGCCGCATCCGATACGTAGTTGAAACCCTAAGTATTGCTCAAGCCGTCTTTACAAGAGATGTCCCGGTAGTAGGTTTCCGCAAGCGTTGCGGAACCCCGGTTCCGCGGACGCCGCTGACCAACGGAGCTCTGGAGGCCACGATGACCACCGAGGTGGCGACGCCGATGATCAAGGCGGCCGCCGTGAACAAGTACTTCGGCGAGCTGCACGTGCTGCGCGAGATCACGCTCGAGGTGCCGCGC
Organism: Amycolatopsis sp. M39; assembly: GCF_001651785.1. NCBI lineage: Bacteria > Bacillati > Actinomycetota > Actinomycetes > Pseudonocardiales > Pseudonocardiaceae > Amycolatopsis > Amycolatopsis sp. M39. Next base: position 15,228 of record NZ_LWSF01000033.1, on the reverse strand, counting down.
GGCCAGGTCGTCGTCGTGCTCGGGCCGTCCGGGTCGGGCAAGTCGACGCTGTGCCGCGCGATCAACCGGCTCGAGCCGATCAACTCCGGCGAGATCGCCGTGGACGGCGTTCCGCTGCCCGCCGAGGGCAAGGCGCTCGCCGCGCTGCGCGCCGACGTCGGGATGGTCTTCCAGCAGTTCAACCTGTTCGCGCACAAGACGATCGTCGAGAACGTCATGCTCGCGCCGGTGAAGGTGCGCAAGACCGCCCAGGCGCAGGCTCGCAAGACCGCGATGGAACTGCTCGAACGCGTCGGCATCGCGAACCAGGCCGACAAGTACCCGGCCCAGCTGTCGGGCGGCCAGCAGCAGCGCGTCGCGATCGCCCGCGCGCTCGCGATGAAGCCCAAGGTGATGCTGTTCGACGAGCCGACCTCGGCGCTGGACCCNAAGGACGGCATGACCATGCTCGTGGTCACGCACGAGATGGGCTTCGCCCGGCGCGCCGCCGACCGCGTCCTCTTCATGGCCGACGGCGAGATCGTCGAGGACACGACGCCGGAGGAGTTCTTCACCAAGCCGAAATCCGACCGCGCCAAGGACTTCCTCGGCAAGATCCTGACCCACTGACCCGTTCGGGGGAATCCCCCGGCGCCCCGGGTCCGAGGTGGCTGTACTCGGCCGTGTCCCTCGGCCCCGCCGAATCGGTACCGACAGTTCCCGGGCACCTGTTTCCCGGACAGACATGGGAGAGACTGACATGAGGATCCGCACCCTCGCGGCCGCTCTGCTCGCCGGCGGGCTGCTGCTCACGGCCTGCGGCAAGGAAGGCACCCCGGCCGGCTCCGGCGGGGACGCCAACGCCAGCGCCGCGCCGCTGCCCACCTACGAGGTGGCCAAGGACGTCAAGCTCGACGGCTCGCCGGTGTTCACGAAGATCAAGTCCGCGGGCACGATCACCATCGGCGTCAAGGACGACCAGCCCGAACTGGGCCAGAAGGACCCGAAGACCGGCAAGTTCCAGGGCTTCGACATCGAGNATCGAGATCGCCCGGATGGTCGCGGCCGGCCTCGGCTTCGGCGAGGACAAGATCAAGTACACGACGGTCGACTCGGCCGCCCGCGAACAGGCCATCTCCAACGGCCAGGTCGACCTCTACGTCGGCACCTACACCATCAGCGACAAGCGCAAGAAGCTCGTGTCGTTCGCCGGCCCGTACTTCCAGGCCGGACAGGACCTGCTGGTGCGCGCCGACGACAACTCGATCACCGGGCCGGAGACGCTGAAGGGCAAGAAGGTCTGCTCGGTCACCGGGTCGACCCCGATCCAGCGCGTGCGCGAGCAGAAGCTGACCGACCAGATCGTCGAGTTCCAGAAGTACTCGCAGTGCGTGGAGAAGCTGCAGACGAAGGACGTCGACGCGCTCACCACCGACGACGCGATCCTGAAGGGCTACGCCGCCCAGGACAAGGACAGCTTCAAGGTCGTCGGCAAGCCGTTCTCGAAGGAGCCCTACGGCATCGGCCTGAACAAGGACGACAAGGTGCTGCGCGACAAGATCGACGACCTGCTGCAGGCCTCGATCGACAACGGCACCTGGAAGAAGATCTACGACGCGACCCTCGGCAAGTCCGGCGCGCCCGCGACGCCGCCGGCCATCGAGCGGTACTGACCTGATCCGGCGGCCGGTGGGCGAAGCTTTCGCCCACCGGCCGCCGTACACCCACTATCGGCACACGGACGCGGGGAAGGCTCCATGGACGTCCTGCTCGACAATCTGGACCTCTTCGGTCCGTTCTTTCTCACCACGATCGAACTGTTCCTGATCGCGGGAGCGTGCAGCCTGGTGCTGGGCACGATCCTCGCGATGCTGCGGGTGAGCCCGGTCCCGGTGCTGCGCGCGATCGGCACGACGTACGTCACCGTCCTGCGCAACACGCCGCTGACGCTGGTGTTCGCGTTCCTCGTGTTCGCCTACCCGCTGCTCGACATCGTCAAGATCGACTACTTCCCGACCGCCGCGGTGGCGCTGACGATCTACACGTCGGCGTTCATCTGCGAGGTCGTGCGCTCGGGCATCAACACGGTGCCGATCGGCCAGGCCGAGGCGGGCCGCGCGCTGGGCCTGTCGTCCGGGCAGATCCTCGGCGGCATCGTCCTCCCGCAGGCGCTGCGGTCGGTCGTTCCGCCGCTCGTCAGCATGCTCATCGCGCTGCTGAAGAACACGACGATCGCCAGCGGGTTCTCGGTCGCCGAGGCGGGCGCGATCCGGCAGTACGTGTCCGAGCGCGGCGACAACCAGATGATCGCGCTGCTGTGGGTGGCACTCGGCTTCATCATCCTCGTGTCGGTGCTGTCGCTGGTGCAGCGCAGCCTGGAGAAGCGCTGGAGCGTGGCCCGATGAGCACGGTTCTTTTCGACACCCCGGGCCCGAAAGCACGGGTGCGGCACCGGCTTTACGCGGTGCTCGGCATCGTCGTCGTGGCGGCGCTGGTCGCGTTCGTGGTCTACCGCTTCATCGACAGCGGCCAGTTCTCCGCCCGCAAGTGGGAATGGCTGCAGTACTCCCAGGTCCAGAGCGACCTCGCGAACGCCGTGCTGGCGACCGTGAAGGCCTTCGCGCTTGGCGCGGTGCTGGCCATCGTGTTCGGCGCGGTGTTCGCCGCCGGACGGCTGTCCGACCACGCGTGGGTACGCGGGATCTGCACATTCGTCGTGGAGTTCTTCCGCGCGATCCCGCTGCTGATCCTGATGTTCCTGTTCTACTACGGCCTCCCGACCCTCGGCGTGGACACGTCGCCGCTGTTCGCGGTGGTGCTCGGCCTGACGCTGTACAACGGCTCGGTGCTGGCGGAGGTCTTCCGAGCGGGCATCCAGTCCCTGCCGAAGGGCCAGAGCGAAGCCGCGTACGCGCTCGGCATGCGCAAGACCCAGGTGATGTTCACGGTCCTGCTGCCGCAGGCGCTGCGCGCGATGCTGCCGACGATCATCAGCCAGCTGGTGGTGCTGCTCAAGGACACCGCGCTCGGCTTCCTCGTGACGTACCCGGAGCTGCTGTACTACGCCCGCTACATCGGCAGCCAGGGCGACTTCGGCCGCCCGATCGTCCCGTCGACCCTTGTGGCCGCCGCGATCTACATCGCGATGTGCCTGCTGCTGACCGCGCTCGCGACGTACCTGGAGCGTCGCAACCGCCGCAGCAAGAAGCACATCGACACGGATGCCAAGCAAGCCGCGGAAGTCACCACCGCCGCGACCGGCGGCCTGCACGGCGGCCCTCTCTGACGGTTCGTTCGTCTTTCACTCGAAGCCCCCGGTGCTGCTTTCCTTGCGGCGCTGGGGGTTTCTTGTTTTTCGGCCTTGCGCTGTCGGGTGTCGCGGTGGTCCAGCGGCGGGACTGCCCCGCTGGGCAGCCGGAGCGACACTCGCTTGCCCCACGACGCTGTCGTCGCCGCACCGTCCGCTTTGGCTCCCCCGCAGAACTCCTGCCGCGGTTCTCCGCCGGTCGGGCGCGCTGCGAGTTCCGTTGGGGGCAAACGGAAAACGAACCAGCCGCCGCCCGCTTCTCCGTGTCCGGGTTCCAGTACGCCCCGCCGGAATTCCCGGCCCGGCACCGCGTCTTCTGCCGCCGGGGATCACGCGAGCGCCGGTGATCATGACTCCTCCCTTCCGGAGAGTTCTTCCCTGGCAAGGGAAATCGTCTCTTCGGCCAGCGTGGCAAGCTCCGCTTCCCGGCTCGCCGCGGCACGAGCCAATCGAGTGATGCCCTCGACCCAGGAACCCGTGCTAACGTCGATCTCATCAATGCGAGAACATCCCCGTGACAAGAGCCCGCGAGCATCGTCGTAGCGGCCGCGAGCAACTGCCTTGATCGCTCCCAGTGCGTTGGCCAGCGCACTGGCCGGCTTCGACCACTCTCCGTCCCGCGCGTGGTCGGCCGGATCGCACGGACCGGCCCCAACCTCGCGCACGGCGAGATCAAGCCGCCAGAACAAGGAAACCTCAGCGAACCGCACGAACAGCAACCGCTTTCGCGTCGAGTGGAAGCAGTCAGGCGCCGTCCGGACGGCCGCCACCGGCTGCACCCGCTCCAGCGTCGCCCGTACGGAGGCCAGGCAGCCGGCCAGGCCCCCGTCGGGCACGAGCCACTCGACGTCGATGTCGCTGTACTCGTCCGCGGTTCCCGTGCGCAGCGAACCGCGCAGCTGCGCACGGGAACCGCGGCACGAGACGGCCAGCGCCTCGATGATGCGGTCCGCCAGCGCGTCCCGTTTCATCATCGGTGCCAGTGCCAGTGCCGATACCCATGTCGGCATCGGTACCGGCGCTCGCCCGACCGCCCGGCCGGGCGGTATCTGATCCATGCCATTACGCCCGCTGTCGCTGCCTGAGGAGGAACCGCCTATCGCCCCACCACAACTGAATACGCCCGCGGTCGCGAACCCGGGCGCCGCGGCCTCGTGCGGACGGAGCCCGCTGGGTCACCGATTGCGCCGGAACAACTTGTCTCCCAGCCAGACAATCGGGTCGTACTTGCGGTCGGCGACGCGTTCCTTCATCGGGATCAGTGCGTTGTCGGTGATGTGGATGCCTTCCGGGCACACCTCGGTGCAGCATTTGGTGATGTTGCAGAACCCGAGCCCGTGCTCGTCCTGCGCGGAGTCGCGGCGGTCGGCGACGTCCAGCGGATGCATCTCCAGTTCGGCGATCCGCATGAGGTAGCGCGGCCCGGCGAAGCTCTCCTTGTTCTCCTCGTGGTCGCGCACGACGTGGCAGGTGTTCTGGCACAGATAGCACTCGATGCACTTGCGGAATTCCTGCGAGCGCTCGACGTCCACCTGCTGCATCCGGTACTCGCCGGGCTTCAGCCCCTCCGGCGGGGTGAAGGACGGGATCTCGCGTGCCTTCGTGTAGTTGAACGACACGTCGGTGACGAGGTCGCGGATCACCGGGAAGGTGCGCATCGGCGTGACCGTCACGACCTCGGCCTCGGTGAACGTCGACATGCGCGTCATGCACAACAGCCGCGGTTTGCCGTTGATCTCCGCCGAGCAGGAGCCGCACTTGCCTGCCTTGCAGTTCCAGCGCACCGCGAGATCCGCGGCCTGGGTGGCCTGCAGCCGGTGGATGATGTCGAGCACGACCTCGCCCTCGTTCACCTCCACGGTGAAGTCCTGCAAGTCGCCGCCGGTCGCGTCGCCTCGCCACACGCGGAACTTCGCCTGGTAGCTCACGCGGTCCTCCCGGGGTGGGTCTCCAGCTCGCCGTCGGTGAAGTACTTGCCCAGCTCGTCGAGTTCGAACAGCTCAAGCAAGTCCGGCCGCATCGGCACCTGTTCCTTCACGGCCACGTCGACGTCCGGCACGAGCGGGTTGTCACCCGGCCGCGCGGAGCAGACAAGCAGCCGGTGCCGCCATTCCGCGTCCATCGACGGATAGTCGTCGCGGGTGTGGCCGCCGCGGCTTTCGGTGCGGGTCAGCGCCGCGCGGGCGACGCATTCGCTCACCAGCAGCATGTTCCGCAGGTCGAGCGCGAGATGCCAGCCGGGGTTGAACTGCCGGTGGCCCTCCACCGTCACCTGTCCCACCCGCTGCCGGATGTTCGCGAGTTTGTCCAGTGCCTGCCGGATTTCCCCGGCCTTGCGGATGATGCCGACGAGATCGTTCATCGACTGCTGCAGCTCAGTGTGCAGCGTGTACGGATTCTCCGGCGTGCCGTCCGCGGGCGGGTTGAACGGTTCGAGCGCCATCGCGGCCGCAGCGTCCACATCGGACTGCGAAACCGCGGGCCGGTCCGCAAGCCCGTCCACATAGGACGCCGCGCCAAGACCGGCCCGGCGGCCGAACACGAGCAGGTCCGACAGCGAGTTGCCGCCGAGCCGGTTCGACCCGTGCATGCCGCCGGAGCACTCGCCCGCCGCGAACAGGCCGGGGACGCTGGCCGCGCCGGTGTCCGGGTCGACCTCCACGCCGCCCATCACGTAATGGCAGGTGGGGCCGACCTCCATGGCCTCCTTGGTGATGTCGACGTCGGCGAGTTCCTTGAACTGGTGGTACATCGACGGCAGCCGCCGCTGGATCTCCTCGGCGGGCAACCGGCTCGCGATGTCGAGGAACACGCCGCCGTGCGGGGACCCGCGCCCCTCCTTGACCTCGGAGTTGATCGCCCGCGCCACCTCGTCGCGCGGCAGCAGGTCCGGAGTGCGGCGGTTGTTCTCCTGGTCGGTGTACCAGCGGTCGGCCTCGCCCTCGCTGTCGGCGTACTGGCCCTTGAACACCTCGGGCACGTACTCGAACATGAACCGTTTGTCCTCGGAGTTCTTGAGCACCCCGCCGTCGCCGCGCACGCCCTCGGTGACGAGGATGCCCTTGACGCTCGGCGGCCAGACCATCCCGGTCGGGTGGAACTGCACGAACTCCATGTTGATCAGCTTCGCGCCGGCGCGAAGGGCCAGCGCGTGCCCGTCGCCGGTGTATTCCCACGAATTCGACGTCACCTTGAACGACTTGCCGATGCCGCCCGTCGCGAGCACGACCGCGGGCGCCTCGAACAGCACGAACCGCCCGCTCTCGCGCCAATAGCCGAACGCCCCGGCGACCGCGCCGTTGTCCAGCAGCAGCTCGGTGACCGTGCATTCGGCGAAGACCTTGATCCGGGCCTCGTAGTCGCCGTACTTCTTGAAGTCTTCCTGTTGCAGCGAAACGATCTTCTGCTGCATAGTGCGGATCAGTTCGAGCCCGGTGCGGTCACCGACGTGCGCGAGCCGCGGATACGTGTGCCCGCCGAAGTTGCGCTGGCTGATCCGCCCGTCCGCAGTGCGATCGAAAAGCGCCCCGTAGGTTTCCAGCTCCCAAACGCGATCCGGCGCTTCCCGAGCGTGCAGCTCGGCCATCCGCCAGTTGTTGAGGAATTTCCCGCCGCGCATGGTGTCGCGGAAGTGCACCTGCCAGTTGTCGTTCGAGTTCGCGTTGCCCATCGACGCCGCGCAGCCGCCCTCGGCCATCACCGTGTGCGCTTTGCCAAACAGGGATTTGCACACCACCGCGACGCTGAAACCGCGTTCGCGCGCTTCGATCACCGCGCGCAGACCGGCGCCGCCGGCACCGATCACCACCACGTCGTAGCTGTGCCGTTCGACCTCGGTCATGGAATAAGCCACCTCACGAGCTGGGGAGAACTGCCTTGCGCTGCTGGATTTCCGGGGATCAGCCCACGAATCGCAGGTCCGAGATCGCGCCGCTGGACACGAGCATCACGTAGAAGTCGGTCAGCACGAGCGTGCCGAGCGTCGTCCACGCGAGAGTCATGTGCCGGGTGTTGAGCTTCGTGACCTGCGTCCAGATCCAGTACCGGACGGGATGTTTCGAGAAATGCTTGAGCCGCCCGCCGGTGACGTGCCGGCACGAGTGGCAGGAGAGCGTGTACGCCCACAGCAGCACGACGTTCAGCACGAGAATCACGTTGCCGAGCCCGAAGCCGAACCCGGTGGGGCTCTGGAAGGCGACGACGGCGTCGTAGGTGTTGACGAGCGAAACGATGCACGCGACGTAGAAGAAGTACCGGTGCACGTTCTGCACGATCAACGGCAGCCGCGTCTCTCCGGTGTAGCGCGCGTGCGGTTCGGCGACCGCGCAGGCCGGCGGGGAAAACCACACCGAGCGGTAATAGGCCTTGCGGTAGTAGTAGCAGGTCAACCGGAACCCGAGCAGGAACGGCAGCACGAGCACGCCGAGCGGCAGCCAGGACGGCATCTCGCCGAACCAGTGCCCGAAGTGGCTGGATCCCGGGACGCACGAGGTGGACACGCACGGGGAGTAAAACGGCGTCAGATAGTGGTATTCGGGCACCCAGTAGGCGGTGCGCACGAATGCCCGGACAGTCGCGTAAACGACAAAGGTGGCCAGCCCCAGCACAGTGAGCAGGGGCGAGAGCCACCACCGGTCGGTGCGCAGTGTCCGGGCGGCGAGCCGCGCCCGCCCCGGCGCTCGAACACCGGTGCGGGCGCGGCTGACGTCGTTGTCAGCGGGGGCGCTCACCGCTGGTCGCGCTTGTAGCCACCGACACCTTCGTCGTCAGCGCCGCTCCACAGCGCCGGATCGTAGGGAGTATCCGGGACAGGAACGCGTTCGGCGGGTTTCGCCTGCGCAGGCACAGCGGGCGGGTGCCCGTCCAGATCAGCGGTGTCGATGTCGAGCCGCTCGACGTCGTTGGCCAGCCGGCGCACCGCGGACGCGTCGCCGTAGCGCGATCGCAATGCGCCCACGCACTGCCGCAACTGGCCGATGGTGCGCCGGAGTTCGGCGATCTCTGTGGTGGACATCGGAAGCCTCCCTGGTGGTGGGACCGGCAGTTCGGGTGACGATCAACGTCGCCAAGTACGACTCTGCCTCGCGCGGTGCACTGTGACAAGTAGCACATTTACCAGAAGGAAGCATCCTGTACCGGTTGACCTGGGGATTTATGACTAGATAGGGGCCGAAAGTGGGGTCCAGGACGTCACCAGGACGTCAGCCGATCAACTCAGGCCGCCGACGCGAGGTCTCCCGACGGACGGAACACGCTGTCGATCGCCGCGCGCGCCCGCTCGTAACTGGTCTCCATGAGGTGGGTATAGACACGGAGGGTGAACGCTTCGCTGGAGTGCCCGAGATATGCGGAGAGTTCTTTGATACTCACCCCGCGTGACAGCATCAGCGAGGCGAACAGGTGCCGGAGAGCGTGCATGCCGTCACGGTCATTGACATAGGCCAGCCCGGCGGCCACGAACGCGGGCAGCCACACGCCCATGTGAAACGACTGGTTCTTGTACGGCACGCCGCTCGGCTTGGTCATGAGCAGATTGACCGTCTCGTACGCCTGCCCGTCCCGCTCGCCCCACGGCAGCGTGACCGCGACGGGCGGGTACTCCTCAAGATAGGCGTCGATCTTCTCCAGCAGGCCATAGCCGAGCGGGATCTCCCGCACCTTCCGTCCTTTCGGAAGCTTGAACTTCTGCACGCCCTTTACCATCACGAGCTGCCGAGTGCACCGGTAGACCATCTTCTCCCGGTCGATGTTGTCCGGGCTGAACGCCAGCACCTCCCCCGGTCGCAGCCCCAAGCCCGCCCCGATCACCACCGCCGGTTTGAACCGCTCGACAACGGCCTCCTCGATGGCGTGCACCCGCTTCTCAGGCCAGACCTGAACCTCCTTGGTGGTCGGCTTCGGCCGGGGAATGGTCGCCTTCTTGAGCGGGTTGAGCCGCATCTTCTCGTCGACCACCGCAGCGTCCCAAATGGACAGCACGAGGTCGAACACCTGACGCTGGTAGGTCCCCGAGAGGTTCCGCTCTCGTCGTTGAGCCACGCCAGCCACTTCCGGGCAAGGTCAGAACTCTCGCACATGTCGAGACTCCGCTCGCCGAAGAACGGGAACACGTACTTGTCCAGTTGCGACGTCATGGTGTTCAACGACGATTCGCCAAGCGGACGGCTCTTCAGCACCTGCATGGCGTAGGCCCGAAAACCCTCCTTCCCCGCACTCGAATCTCGGTACACCCCCGCGTAAAGCTCGTTCTCGATATTGGTCTTGAACTCCTTCGCCGCACCGAGCTTCTTGTCCGGGAAGGACCGGGACGCCTCCGACTTGTCCGGCTTGACCCAGCGCACCTTGTACCGCATGCCTTTCCCGTAATCCGCGGTGCGCTCTTGAAGCGGCTTCTTCTTGTCGTTGAGCACGACTTCCCCGGTTTCCGGATCGACCTTGTCCCGGAACCAGCGATCTTCGATGTGTGCCATCAGATTTGCTCCCCCTCGCCCCTCATGCGGCAGGCATGGTCTCGGGACCGTCGAGCCACTCCCGGACAGCGTCGGGGTGGTAGCGGACGTGCTTGCCCATTCGCCGCCACGGCGGGCCGTAGTTCTTGTAACGCCAGTCCTTGAGCGTGTCCTCGGGAATGTCGAGGTAGGCGGAGAGATCTTCGGGGCTCCACAAGCCCTCCACACTGACCAGCCGCACACGCGAGTTGTTGTTCATGTCTCCCCCTTCCCAGGTCAGGCCGCCAGCACCGGAGTTGCCGAAGTTTCCGGCGGCTCAGGTGGCGATCCGGACGCAGCGAGCCGGGCCGCTTCGTACTCGGCCTTCCAGGTGCGGCGTTCAGCGATGGCGCGCATCACGAGCTGATCCCGGGGTGGACAGTGCGGGTCGCCAGGCTCGACCTTGCGCCACACCAACTTTTCCGGCGCAGGACGCGGCTTCTCGATCCCCACAGCCGCGAGAGCGGACAGCACGAACCCGACCCGGTCGGCCTTGTGGTCCGCCACGGTCTTGCCCGACCACTTGCGCGACACCAGCACTCGCCGACCCGGCAGCCCGAGAGTGGTCCGTCGATGTGCACGCCCCCGGCAGTGCCCCGGAGTTGTCTTCGCGCCTGCGTCCTTGGGATTGATGCCGTAGAGCAGCCACACGGGGCAGCGCGGCGAACACGGGGTGACCGCCAGCTCAGCGTGCAACCGGTCGTGGTGATCACGCTGCGCGGCAGTCTCGGCGTCGACCACTTCATCGGTCGACTTCGTGAGGTACTTGGTCAGATAGCCGATGTGCCGCCCGGCTTCCTCGGTGCCGCCGAGAATTCCTTTCGAGTGCACCTGTTCCCCGAACCGCACGACATGCGCCGGTTCCTCCACTTCGGACACCGCGTCATCCCAGCCAGTCAGCGGTTCCCGGGTCTCGGGGTCCACAAAAGAACGCACATCCGGTTCCCACAAGGGTTTCCGGTCTCCGCCGTAGACCATGACGTCGTGGCTGGGCCACCACACCTGGTGATAGGTCGCTTCGGTCACGAGCCGGATCACGTCGTGTGAGATCGCTCCCCGCAACGCGGCATGGAGGTGGGGCGCGGCCCGGCGCTGGGGTTCCACGGTGGCGAAGTACTGGACCTCGAACCCGACCACCCGGCGCAGGTTCTGCCACCACCGATCCACCAGCGCCGCGAAGTGCACCGCGTCCCGAGCCGCCCGCCGATAATCGTACGAAGCAGGATCGACCGGCGAGCCGTCCGGACGCACCCGGCCGTAGGTGTCGCAAGTGAGCGTGACGAACATCGACGGCCGGAACCCCGCGAACTCCCTTCCCACAGTGGTTTTCGCGACCTTCTTCCGAGGCAGGTTCGGCGTGTCCTGCCGCCGCCGCGTGGACCGCTTCACCGCCCGTTTCGCGGGTGGGTCGAGCACGGGCAGACGGCCAGTCATGCCCGACTCCCGCAACTCGACGTCTACACTGGACACTTCGGCCCGCAGTTCCTCCGCTTCGACCTCATTCCCGGCCGCCGTCGCTTCCCGGTAGTGCGCGGCCAGGTCCGCCCGGTAGGTCAGCAACTCCCGTTAAGTCTCGGTCGGCTCCGCGCGGGTGATCACGGGTTCTTCGGTCAGGTGCCAGCCTTCCCGGCACTGGGCCTGCCGCAGGGCCTTGGCCTTGCGGGCGCAGGGCAGACACACCGATTCCACTGTCGAGCCGCACGGCACCGGGACATAGCGCAGCTCCCCGGTGTCGGTGTCAGCGACCTCCATAGTGAAGGGCCGCACGCACACCCCGTGCTGCTCTGCCGTCGCCTTCACCACGTCGGCAGCAAGGGCACCGCGGATTCGCTCCCGACGCGCCCCGGCCGGCAGCGCCTGACCAGCTGGTTCCTGCGCAGAGGTCGTCATGCCGCTGCCTCTCCCGCACGCGCCCACTCCCGCAGCAGCCACACCGGCAGCTCCTGATCGGTCGGCGGAGGCAGATCAGGGAAGGTGCTCGGATCGAACGGGACTCCGCCGTAGACCCGGACCGGGATGCCGCACGGCGTCCGCCCAGACAGCTCCAGTTGCACCCGTGCGCCGTCCGGCGTGCGCCACAGGCTCACCCGCGCCCCGTCGAGGGTCACCGCCCAGGTGGCCAATCCCGCCACGACGCCAGGCATGGTGTCGGCGTCCAGAGCCACGGTGACCGGCGCGGCCCAGGTGGTGACCTCGACCGAGCAAGCCGGAGGCAACGCGTGCGAATCAAGGTGATCCCGGATCGCATCGAGGAAGACCATCAGCCGGTTCATGCCGTCCCCCTTTCCGCGCCGTCACGACGGTTGTGGGCAAGGTCAAGCACCTGAGCCCCGCCGTTCGTGACGTAGTCCTCCAGCGCCTTCACCGTCGCGTCAGACACCCATCCGGCCCGGACGCGCAGCGGTTCGCGGATACCCTCGCCCCACACGTAGCCGACACCGGGGGTGTTCTCGGGGATGCGGTTGGCCCACGCCCCGCGCTCGTACGCGCCGTCGCCGAGCACCATGGACACCTGAGACTTGGACGTGACCCGCAGACACACCCGCCGGGTGAACAGCTCCCGCACGGGAACGGTTTCCTTGGTCGGATCCTGCACGTAGCCGCGCACCGAGATCAGCGTGGCCCGTCCTTGGGTGTTGAGCACCGAGACGTGTTCGGTGATCGCGTCGCGCGTCTTGCGGTCGGTATAGCGGGTCAAAGCTGCAAGCTCGTCAAACTCCAGCAGCTCCAACGGAAAGTCCTGCGAGAGCGGCACTTCCCGTGTCTGTCCGGCGAACGCCCGCTTGCGCCGTTCCAATTCGTCCCGCAGCGCCTCCAACACCTCCAGCGCTTCCGCACCGGACACCGCGTAGCGGGAGAAGATCCCGCGCCCGTAGGCGAGTTCCATACCTTTCGGGTCCACACCGGACACCCGCACCAACCCGGACCGAATCGCCGGGGCAGCCGACANAGCCGACACCAGCGGCGACCACATGACCGAGTTCTTGCCCGCGCCCGACGCACCAGCCACAAGGATGTGCGCGCCCCCGCCAAGCAACGGCAGCCGCCAGGCCGTCCCGTACTCGGTCGAACCGGCGAACACCCGCCGCAAATCCACCGCCGACGCTTCGGCCACCTCCGGCAGCGGAAGGCAGGACACGGCCGAGGCCAACAAGTCCCGACGCATGAAGTCCACCGACACCACGTCCGGCGAGATCTCCCGCACCTGCACCCGCGTCACCCGCCGAGCCGTCGCCAAAGCGCGCGTAGCGTCGCCGAAATCCTCCGGAGTCTGGCCAGGCACCAGGCGTACGCGAACCTCGTCCCACGACGGGCCAGAACGGACCCGCAACACACGGGGGAACGCCACGCCCGCGTCACACCGAGACTGGACCACCGCTTCACGCTTGCGACGGCGAGACACCAGATTGACCGTGACGTCCACGGGAATCGCTTCGTCCCGCACGGTCAACCCGCAGGCATGCAGCCAGCCCGGGAGTTTGCGCCCGTAGACGGCCCAGCGCAGCCACCAGGCTCGGCACCACCGCCCGCACCAGATTTCGAATCCGATCGGCCAGCCGCTCCGCCACACGAGCGCCACCAGCCCGACAGAGCCCGCCGTGATCGCCAGCGAAGGCCAGCCGAGCCAACGCCACCACGCGCCCAAAGCGAGCAGCGCCAGGCAGGTGCGCCAGTGCGCGGCCAGTTGCCGAACAATCCAGCCCATCGCCCGCAGCAGGCCCCAGAAGGCAAGACCGAGGATCGCCAGCGCGGCCAGGGTTTCCGCGATCACGGCGAACGCCCGGCCCAGCTTGGCCAGCACCCATACCAGCACCGCCAGGCCAGCGCCGCNGCTCACCGCCCTCAGCCGCGGTGAGGTCGAGCGGCAGCATCCCTTGGCATGCCGCGCATTTCTTCTCGCCCAGCACGAGACGGGCGAACTTTTTGCATGCGACGCAGCGCGTCCGGGTGACCCCCGTTGACGCACGCCGTCCAGAACCGGTTATGTTCGTCATTGTTCACTTCCCAGTGGACAGCGCAGAACCGGTGGAAGGTTGGTCGCCAGAGGCCGGTTCTGCGTTTATACGGAACAATTTCGCCCGTTCAAGGGCGCGTTGAACACAGCACACGTCGCCGTGCGCTTTTTTCAGTACCCGCTTAGGTTTTCCGGCTAGTCGGTGTTCGATTCGTCGGTGGTTGGTTCCTCGCCGGTCAGGAGCTGAGTCAGCCCGGCGTCAGTCGCCTGCCGCTGCGCTTTCACCTCTTTCAGGAGCTGGTCCACCACCACCGACAGCCGCGCCAGCGACTCCGCCGGGGACAACGCTGCCTCCGCCAGCCGTTCGATCGTTCCCGTGTACGGGGCCGCTTCCTTGCCGACCAGGAACACCCCGGCGCCGTGGTGCGGGCAGTACACGACATCCGAGGTGTCCTTCATCGTGTAGCGACTGAACGCCCCCTGCGTCACGACCTGACTCGGAGCCAGCCGGATCGTCACCGCCCGCGAGATCCCGATCAGATCCTTGAGGAACCGCATCTGCCGCAGCATCACCTCGGCGTCCCCGAAATGGTTCCGCAGCGCCTCGGACCCGATGAACATCCGCGCCGGGATCGCGCCCGCTCCGAACACGATCCGGTTGCGGTCCAACCGGTTCTCCACCACCTGGTCCAGCTTCTCCTTGTCCCGCAAGTCCGGACCGAACACCAGCCGCGCGTAATCCGGAACCTGCAACAGATCCGGCACCAACAGCGGAGCCCACACCGTCACCGACGTCGCCACCCGCTCATGCGCGATCAACGTCGTATAGTGCGCCGGGTCGGCCTGCGACCCCGCCGAGAACCAGCTCGGCCCCGACACACCCCGCGCCA
>NZ_LWSF01000033.1:0-579 GCF_001651785.1 Amycolatopsis sp. M39 | reverse complement strand
AGCTCCCAGTTCGACAACAACGCCGGGTTCACCCCGATCCGCCGCCCCAGCTCCCGCAACCCGAACCGCGCCTCAATCCGCGCATCCCGCAACGCAGCACCCAGACCGCGCGCTCGCGGACTCGCCATATCCGTCCCACGCATCTACGCCGCCTTGCTGTCACCAGTTGCAGACGCTGCTCCGGCCGACCGCGACGGCTTCCCCGCAGCACTCGCCGCAGCCTTGAAGCCAGTCGCCCGGAACACATACGTCTGATACTTGAACTCGCCCTGCCCGCCGACACGCGGCTCCGCCGTCAACCCGTCCAGCTCCACCGGACGCATCCCCGGCAACGCCTCCGCCGTCGTCGGCACCGGCTGAACGTCCGCCAGGAACGTCACCTCGAACGAGGCCCGCTTCGCCTTCGTCTCGCCCGGGTCCGTCACTGCGGCCCGCCACTGCCGCTTGCCTGTCACCTCGTCAATGCGCTGGCGTACGGGTCGCCCCGCAGCGCGGTCTTCGCGAGACTGATACTCGTTGTCCGGGATCACTTCCCCCCCGTTACCGTTTTCGTGGTTCCTGATCAAGGAGCTGTGGTCG
>NZ_LWSF01000032.1:56805-130597 GCF_001651785.1 Amycolatopsis sp. M39 | reverse complement strand
ATCGGGCGGTTGTGTGCAAGCTGCCGTGTAACACACGGATTCAGCGACTGACCACGCGGGTTTCGAAACACCCTCTGAGGGAATCTGATTCCGTCAGGGTTCCCCTCACGCGCCCGAACGCGCCTGAACGCGCTGACCGGCACTGCGCTGGCGCCACGCGCGCGTCGCTTTCTGGACCTGTTCGCGGGCCGGCTCCCCCGGCACTGTCGTGGGGGCAGGACACGTGGACAAGGAGGTCCCATCGTGGGCGAACCCGCGGTATCCGCTCGTCCGGCCCCCGACCTGGTGGTGCTCGGGGGCACGGTGCTGACTCTCGACCGGGGCGGGACGCGGGCGTCCGCGCTCGCCGCCCGCGACGGCCGGATCACCCACGTCGGCGACGACCGGTCGATCGCCGCTCTCGCCGGTCCCGGAACGACAGTGCTCGACCTGGCCGGGCGCACCGTGATACCGGGCTTCGTGGAGTCGCACAACCATCCGTCGTTCTTCGGCATGGCGCTGGCCGCCCCGGTCGACGCCGGAAGCCCGCCCAACGACCGGATCAGCGATATCGCCGGCCGCGTCCGGCAGGCGGCGCGCGAGTTCGGCCCCGGCGAATGGATCAAGGGTTTCCGTTACGACGACACGCTTCTCGCCGACAACCGGCATCCCGTCCGGCACGACCTGGACCCGGCTTCTCCGCACAACCCGGTCCTGCTCACCCACGTGACCGGGCACTTCAGCGTGGCGAATTCCGCCGCGCTGCGAGCCGTCGGCATCACCGCGGCCACGCCCGACCCGCCCGGCGGCGTCATCGCCCGCGACGAACGCGGCGAACCGACCGGCCTCCTCATCGAGACCGCGGCGTTCCTGGTCAACTCCGCGATGCCCGCGCAAGGCCCCGGCGAACTGGCCGCGGCACTCCAGCTCGCCGACGCCGAGTATCTGCGCAACGGCGTCACTTCGGTGCACGACACCGGAATCGGCCTGATCGGCGGCGAACAGGAACTCGCCGCCTACCGGATGCTGACCCGCGCCGGAAAGCTGCGCACCCGCGTCCACGGCTACCTCTTCCACACCCTCCTGCCCGGCCTCGCCGAGGGCGCCCCCGAATCGCCGGACCCGTCCAACCCGGACGGCTTCACCATGAACGGCATCAAGATCGTCGCGGACGGCTCGATCCAGGGCCGCACCGGCTGCCTGGCCGAGGGCTACACCTGCGACCCCGGCGAGCACGGCATGATGCTGCTCGAACCGGACGACCTGTCCCGCCGCATCGCCGCGCTCGACGCCGCCGGCTGGCAGGTCGCGGTGCACGGCAACGGCGATGCCGCGATCGACGCCATCATCGACGGCTACGCCCGGCTCGGCGCGCCCGAAGGCACCGGCCGCCGCCACCGCATCGAACACTGCCAGACCGCCCGCGAGGACCAGCTCGACCGGATGGCCGAAAACGGCATCGCCGCTTCGTTCTTCATCAAGCACGTCTACTACTGGGGCGACCGGCACCGGGACGTTTTCCTCGGCCCGGAACGCGCTCGCCGGATCAGCCCGCTCGCGTCGGCCCGCTCCCGCGGAATCCGCTTCGGACTCCACTCCGACACCCCGGTCACCCCGGTGCCGCCGCTGGAAGGCATCTGGTGCGCCGTCGCCCGGCAAACCAGCTCCGGCCAGCTCCTCGGCCCGGAACAGGCGATCGACGTCGAAGCCGCCTTGCGCGGTTACACCATCGACGCCGCGTACCTGGCTGGCGAGGAGACCGTGAAGGGCAGTCTCGAAATCGGCAAGCTCGCCGATCTCGTCGTGCTGTCCGGGGACCCGACCACAGGGGACCCGAACCGGATCCGGGACCTGACCGTCGACGCCACGGTGATCGGCGGACGGCTGGTCTGGCAACGCGATCCGGTACCGGCCGGAGGCGACCGATGATCCGGAGCTGGCCGAGCCTGTGCGTCGGGCTCGGCGTCCCCGCGGTCGCGATCCTCGGCGGAATCCCGCTGGCGGCGGGCTCGCCCGCGACCGTCGCCGGGTTCCCGCTGGTGTTCTTCTGGATGTTCCTCTGCTTCCCGCTGACCACCCTGTGCCTGTGGATCAGCTGGCGGTTCTTCGACCGCGAGCACTATCCGGCGGACAAGCCTCCGGCGAAGGAGGACCAGCCATGCTGATTCTCATCGTCGCGGTCGTGATGGGGCTGTCGATCCTGCTGGCGCTGTGGGCGGGCCGCTCGGCGCGCGGCGGCGGGATCTCCGAGTTCCTGGTCGGCGGCCGCTCGTTCCCGCCGTGGCTGCTGTACTTCCTGGCGGTCGGCGAGGTGTACAGCATCGGCACGATGATCGGCTTCCCGAGCGGCATCTACGCCCACGGCGCGAGCTACGGGATCTGGTTCCTCGGCTACATCCTGCTCGCCTACTCGCTGGGCTACTTCCTCGCCCCGCTGGTCTGGCGCGCGGCGCGCAAGCACGACGCGATGACCGTCCCGGACGTCTTCGGCCGCCACTACGGCAGCCGGACGCTGGAGCTGATCACCTGCGTGACGATGCTGATCGCGCTCGTGCCGTGGGGCCAGTACCAGTTCATCGGCCTGCAAGTGGTGCTGAGCAACCTCGGGCTGAACCTGACGCCCGTGCAGTGCGTCATCCTGGCCGGGATCATCGCGTTCGCCTACATCGCCGTGTCCGGCATCCGCTCCCCCGCGTTCGTGTCGATCCTCAAGGACGCGTTCATGCTGCTCGGCGTGGTGCTCGTCGGCCTCGCCGCGGTGCTGGTCGCCGGCGGGACGTCCGGGGTCACCGGGCCGGCGGCGCTGGCCAGGGCGCAAACCACGATGGGCGGCCAGGACCTCTGGTTCGCGATGACCACGATCCTGTTCCAGAGCGTGGTCTTCTACCTCGGCTTCGGCGGCGCGTACGTGTTCCCGGCGCGCTCCGAGCGGGCGGTGAAGAGTTCGACGGTGTGGATGCCGCTGTACATGCTCATCTACCCGTTCCTCGTCTTCGCCGCCTACTACGGCCTCAAGCAGCACCCCGGGCTGAAGAACCCGAACACGGTCTTCATGGTGACCGCGAAAGGCCTTCTCCCGGAACCGGTTCTGGGTCTCGTGGCGGCCGGCGCCGCGTTGTCCGGCGTGCTGGTGCTGTCCGCGACGGCGTTGGCGATCGGCGGCATGGTCAGCCGCAACCTGGCCCCGAACGTCCGGCCCGCGGCGCAACGGCGCTGGACGGTCGTGGCGGTGGCGGTGTTCCTGGTGCTCGCCGCCGTGCTCACGCTGACCGCCTCGACGCTGATGCTCACCGTGCTGAACCTGACCTACAACCTGCTGGCCCAGGTCGTCCCAGGCTGGCTGGCGATCCTGTTCGCCCGGCGGGTGCGCACGGCCGCGATCGCGACCGGCATGGTGGTCGGCGTGGTGACCGCGGTCGTCCTGTACGCCACCGGCGTGACGCTCGGCGGCCTCAACACCGGTCTGGTGTCGATGGGCGTGAACCTGCTGATCGTGTTCGGCTGGAGCCTGCTCGCTCCCGGCCGGCGACGGTCGCCCATCGCCTTGGAGAGCGGCACAGGGGTGGCAGCGAGCCCGGCCGCGGCAGCCGCGCGCTGAGGGTGTCGTGAGTGTCTATGCCGGTGAGAACCGGCATAGACACTCACGACACCAGTCCGAGGATCTCACGAAACGTCCGGAATCCCGTATCACCCTCGGCCTCCACCACCACACTGCGGCGGTAGTACGCGCTGAGGTCGAGACCGACCCCGATGCCATACACCTCCGTGTCGCTCCGCTCCAGCCCGTCAGCCACCTGCACCAGATGGCGATCAAGGTAACGCTCCTCATTGGCCAGCGCGGTCGCGCCGTCCATCGGACTTCCGTCCGACAGCACGAAAACCAGCCGCCGCCGAGCCTCCCATCCCCGTGCCCGTTCAGCCGCCCACGCCACCGCCTCGCCGTCGACGCCCTCGCGGAACAGATCGGCCTTGAGCAACGCCGCGACGTCCCGCCGCGCGCGCCGCCACGGTGTCGCCGCGTCCTTGAACACCAGGTGCCGACGCTCGTTGAGCCGCCCTGGCTGCTTCGGCCGCCCGGCACGCATCCAGTCCCGCCGCGCCCGGCCGCCGTGCCAGGCACCCGTCGTGAAGCCGAGGATTTCGCAACCGGCCCCGGCGAGATCGAGCGCGCGAGCGAACAGATCGACCAGCACCGCGACGGTTTCCCGGTGCGCCTTCATCGAACCGGAGCAGTCGATCAGGAAGGTCACCAGCACGTCGGCGACCGGTTCGGTCCGCTCGACCCGGAACACCCGACGGTCCGCAGGCGTCGCGATCAACCGCGCGAGGGCCCGGCCGTCGATCTGGCCCTCCTCCTGCGCACCGTCCCAGCCGGACCGCTCCGGCTCGGCGAGCACCGCCGTGAGTTCCCGCGCGAGCCGGGCCACGTTGACGCCCTGCTTCGCCACCCGGGCGTCAAGCCGTTCGCGCAACTCGCGCAGCAATTCCGGCCGCACCAACGGTCCCACCCGGTCCTCGCGGTCGTAGTCGGTGGTGAAAACCCGATACGACCCGGCCGCCACCGGCCCGTCCTGGTCGCCGAGACCCGCGGCACCGCCTTCCTCGCCGCCGGTTTCGTCGTCGAAATCCAGCAGCAGCGCGTACGCCGCGGTGTCTTCTTCGTCCTCGGAATCTTCGGGCCTCTCCGGCTCCAGCAGCCCGGCGACCGTCTCGGCCAGCGCCCGCGCATGCTCCGCGAACGCCGCCTGATCAGCCCGGTTCCGCCGGAGCCCGGCCAGCTGCGCACCGAGCATCGGCGCGATCGCCGCACGGGTCGCCTCGATCAGGTCCTCGGTCTCTTCCACGACCGGCTCGCCGGTGATCCGCGCCCGCGCCACCTGCGCGACGGTGTAAAGCAGCACCCCGCGCGCGGTCTCGGTCAGTCCATTGTGGTGCGCCGAGAGCGACCAGCGTTCGTGCCGCCGCCGCACATTCGCCGTCACGCCCGGAAAACCAGCCGGAACCAGCGACTCCACCCGGAACTGCTCCAGCAGCTCGAACAGCAGCCGCTCGACACCGCCGTCCGGCCGCAACCGCTTGTGCAGCTCCCGATCGGACCGGCTCAGATGCAGCGCCATCCCGTCCGCCGCACCGCGGAAGGACTGCACGTCCTCGTCCGCCGAGCGCAAATGCGGCGCGGGCGCCGGAGCCGGACGGGTGCCGCGATGCAAGCGCCCGCCCCGGAAATGCGCGTCCGGCACCCCGCTGACCGCCCGGATCGCCGCCGCGGACAGCTCCTCGACCTGCTGGCGCCGCCGGGTCTCGGGCGTGCTCACGCCGCGGCCAGCTCCAGGTCGAAGCAGCGCTGGAAGTACTCGGCGACGACCGGGCGTTCGGCCTCGTCGCATTTGTTGAGGAAGGTCAGCCGGAACGCGAGCGCCGGATCGCCGAAGATCTCGCAGTTCTCCGCCCACGTGATGACCGTGCGCGGCGACATCAGCGCGGACAGGTCGCCGGCCCGGAACCCCTCGCGGGTCAGCCCGGCGACCGCCACCATCGCTTCGGCGAACTGCTCGGTCGTCCGCGGCACGCGCGCCCGCACGATCGCGGCTTCCTCTTCCGGCGCCAGGTAGTCGAGCGCGGCGACGATGTTCCACCGGTCGATCTGCGCGTGGTTGAGCCGCTGAACGCCGTGGTAGAGCCCGTTGAGATTGCCCAGCCCCACGGTGTTGGCCGTGGCGAACAGCCGGAAACCCGGATGCGGGCGCAGCACGGTGTTGCTGTCGATCAGGGTGAACCTGCCGTCCCGTTCGAGCAGCCGCTGGATGACGAACATGACGTCCGGCCGCCCCGCGTCGTACTCGTCGAGGATCAGCGCGGTCGGCCGCCGCAGCGACCACGGCAGGATGCCCTCGCGGAACTCGGTGACCTGCTTGCCTTCGCGCAGCACCACCGCGTCCTTGCCGACGAGGTCGAGCCTGCTGAGGTGCCCGTCGAGGTTCACCCGCAGGCACGGCCAGTTCAGCCGCGCCGCGACCTGCTCGACGTGCGTGGACTTGCCGGTGCCGTGCAGTCCCTGCACGAGCACGCGCCGGTTGTGCGCGAACCCGGCCAGCAAGGCGAGCGTCACGTCCGGGTTGAACCGGTAGGCCGGATCGATCTCGGGCACGTGCTCGTCCGGCTCGGAGAAGGCCGGGACCATCAGGTTCGAGTCGATGCCGAACGCGTCGCGCACGGCGATCCGGGCGTCGGGGCCGTTGCCGCACAACGGGTTCATCAGGGGACCTCCGTCAGGACGGGATGCTGTCGGCGTCGTCGGCCGATCCCTCGGCCTCGACGTCCTTGATCGCTTCGGCGGCCCGCTGCAACGCGGGAAGCGCCTGCAAAGCCTTGTCGGCGGTGAGCCGCATGACCGGGGCCTGCACCGCCACCGCCAGATTGGACCGCCCGCTGCGGCTGGGCACCAGCACCGCCACGCAGACGAGCCCGGGCAGGAATTCCTCGTCGTCGAGGGCGAATCCGTCGCGCCGGATCCGGGCGAACTCCTCTTCCAGCGCGTCGAGATCGGTGACTGTCTTGGCGGTGTACTGCTTCAGCGGAGCGTGCGCGAGAAGCTTGCGCCGCTGCGCCGGGCTCATCTGGGACAGGATGATCTTGCCGCTGGCCGAGCAGTGGATCGGCACGCGCGAGCCCGGCCGCAGGTAGAACCGCAGCGGTTCGGGGGTTTCGACACGGTCGAGGTAGACGATCTCGCTGCCGGACAGCGCGGTGATGTTGCAGCTCTCCCCCAGCTCGTCGACCAGATGGCTGAGCACCGCGCGCCGCGCGCCGTGGTGCGTCGCGTTGAGCAGCAGGTTCTCCGCGAGGCGGCGCAGCCGGTCGCCGGTGCCGTAATGCCGTCCGTCGGCCTGGCGCACGAGCAGGCCCGCGCCTTCCAGCTGCTGCAGCATCCGGTGCAGCGTCGGCTTCGGCAGGCCGGTCTCCTCGACCAGGCTCTGCAGCGTCACCAGCTGGTCCTTCGCCGCGATCAGCTCAAGCAGCGCGAACAGCCGCATGGTCGGGGTGTCTCCGTCGAGGCCCGCGCCGTCCGGCTCGCGCACGAGTTCCACGGCGCTGGTCTTCCGCAACTCACTCACGTTCCGAAAAGTAGCACATCCTGTCTCGTTTTCCAGCAACTTCCGGTTGACCTCCCGTGCGCGGCGTCCTATCGTCCGTCGTGTTCAACTTTTACGAACCTCACGTACCGAAAACCAAGACTTTCAGCGTCGAAGGAGTTCAACCATGGCGGAGAGGAAGACGGGCGACGGCCGCACCGTCGTCAGCGGGACGGCGAAGATGACCCCGTCGGAGGCCTTCGTCGAGACGATGGTGGCCAACGGCGTCACCGACATCTTCGGCATCATGGGCTCGGCCTTCATGGACGCGATGGACATCTTCGCGCCGGCCGGCATCCGGCTCGTCCCGGTCGTGCACGAGCAGGGCGCCGCGCACATGGCCGACGGCTACGCCCGGGTCAGCGGGCGCCACGGCGTCGTGATCGGGCAGAACGGCCCCGGCATCAGCAACTGCGTCACCGCGATCGCGGCGGCGTTCTGGGCGCACAGCCCGGTCGTGATGATCACGCCGGAGGCGGGCACCATGGGCACCGGGCTGGGCGGCTTCCAGGAGGCCAACCAGCTGCCCATGTTCCAGGAGTTCACCAAGTACCAGGCGCACGTCAACAACCCGAAGCGGATGGCCGAGTACACCGCGCGGGCCTTCGACCGGGCGCACGCGGAACTCGGCCCGACCCAGCTGAACATCCCGCGCGACTTCTTCTACGGCGAGATCGAGACCGAGATCCCCGAGCCGCAGCGGCTGGACCGCGGCCCCGGCGGCGACAAGAGCCTCGCCCAGGCCGCCGAGCTGCTGGCGAGTGCCGAGTTCCCGGTCGTCATCGCCGGCGGCGGGGTCGTCATGTCCGACGGCGTCGAGGAGGCCAAGGCGCTCGCGGAACGCCTCGGCGCGCCGGTCGTCAACAGCTACCAGCACAACGACAGCTTCCCGGCCAGCCACCCGCAGTGGTGCGGCCCGCTCGGCTACCAGGGCTCCAAGGCCGCGATGAAGCTCATCTCGCAGGCGGACGTGGTGATCGCGCTCGGCACCCGGCTCGGGCCGTTCGGCACCCTGCCGCAGCACGGCATGGACTACTGGCCGAAGAACGCGAAGATCATCCAGATCGACGCGGACCACAAGATGCTCGGCCTGGTCAAGAAGATCACCGTCGGCATCTGCGGCGACGCGAAGGCCGCCGCCGCGGCGCTGACCGAGCGTCTCGCGGACCGCACTCTCGCCTGCGACGCCACCCGCGGCGAGCGCGCCGGCCGCACCAAGGCCGAGAAGGACGCGTGGGAGGAAGAACTCTCCGCGTGGACCCACGAGAAGGACCCCTACTCCCTCGACATGATCGCCGAGCAGGAGGGCGAGGAAGGCAACTGGCTGCACCCGCGCCAGGTCCTGCGCGAGCTGGAGAAGGCCATGCCGCCGCGGGTGATGGTCTCCACGGACATCGGCAACATCAACTCCGTGGCGCACAGCTACCTGCGCTTCGAGGAGCCGCGGTCCTTCTTCGCGCCGATGTCCTTCGGCAACTGCGGTTACGCGCTGCCGACCATCATCGGCGCCAAGGCCGCCGCGATGGACCGGCCGGCGATCGCGTACGCCGGCGACGGCGCGTGGGGCATGAGCATGGGCGAGATCATGACCGCGGTGCGGCACGACATCCCGGTCACCGCCGTCGTGTTCCACAACCGCCAGTGGGGCGCGGAAAAGAAGAACCAGGTCGACTTCTACGACCGTCGTTTCGTCGCGGGCGAACTGGAAAGCGAGAGCTTCGCCGGCATCGCGCAGGCGATGGGCGCGGACGGCATCGTCGTGGACAAGCTCGAGGACGTCGGCCCGGCGCTGCAGAAGGCTGTGGACGCGCAGATGAACGAGGGCCGCACGACGGTCATCGAGATCATGTGCACCCGCGAGCTTGGCGACCCGTTCCGCCGCGACGCGCTGTCGAAGCCGGTGCGGTTCCTGGAGAAGTACCAGGACTACGTCTGATCCCCTCGTGCGGGTTCAGCACGGTTCTCCCCGTGCTGAACCCGCACGGCCCCTGCCCGGCCGAGCCCTCATGCCCGGCCGGGCTTCTCACGTCCCGCCCCTCGCATCTGGCCCCCGTGATCGGCCTCTTTCTGGCTCTGGGCGTGGACCAGAAAGATTGCGATCGTCGACACATTCCCGTTCTCGCACACACTCAGGAGGTCGCCAGGTGAACGTCACGGAGCTGCGGGCCACTGCCCGCCGACACCTCGGGCCGCACTTCACGCGCAAGGACACCTGGCAGAGCGACTTCCCGGTGTTCGTCCGCGGCGAGGGCAGCTACCTCGTCGACACCGAGGGCCGCCGTCACCTCGACGGTCTCGCCGGGCTGTTCTGCGTCAACATGGGCCACGGCCGCGCGGACATCGCCAAGGCCGCGGCCGAGCAGGCCGGCACCCTCGCCTACGCCAGCAACTGGGGCTCGGCGCACCCGCCGTCGATCGAGGCCGCCCGGATCATCGCCGACCTCGCCCCCGGCGACCTCGGCACCACGTTCTTCGTGAACTCCGGTTCGGAGGCGGTCGAGACCGCGCTGAAGTTCGTCCGGCAGTACCACCGCAGCCAGGGCGCCCCGGAGCGGACGAAGATCATCAGCCGCGAAATGGCCTACCACGGAACGACCATGGGCGCGCTGTCGGTGACCGGCCTGCCGAAGATCAAGGAGCCGTTCGGCCCGCTGCTGCCGGGCATCCGGCACGTCCCGAACACCCTCGGTTTCACCGGCGACCGCGGCCCGGCCGACCAGCTGGACTGCGTCCGCGCGATCGAGGCGGTCATCCTCGAAGAGGGACCGGAGACGGTCGCCGCGGTCTTCGCCGAGCCGGTCCAGAACGGCCGGGGCGCACTCGTCCCGCCGGAGGGCTACTGGCCTGCCCTGCGGGCGCTGTGCGACAAGTACGGCATCCTGCTCGTTTCGGACGAGGTCATCTGCTCCTTCGGCCGCCTCGGCCACTTCTTCGGCCACGGCCTCACCGGTGTGGTACCGGACCTGATCACCTTCGCCAAGGGCTCCACCTCGGGCTACGCCCCGCTCGGCGGCGTGATCGTGCGCGAGCAGCTGGTCACCGAGCTGTACGACTCCCCGAAGGGCGGCGTGTTCACCCACGGCGCGACCTGGGGCGGCCACCCGGTGTCGACGGCCGTCGCGGTCGCCAACATCAGCGCCATGCGCGACGAAAAGGTGCCCGAGCACGTCCTCGCCGAGGGCCCGAAGCTGCACGCCGCGCTGGAGTCGCTGAAG
Organism: Amycolatopsis sp. M39; assembly: GCF_001651785.1. Classification (NCBI taxonomy): domain Bacteria; kingdom Bacillati; phylum Actinomycetota; class Actinomycetes; order Pseudonocardiales; family Pseudonocardiaceae; genus Amycolatopsis; species Amycolatopsis sp. M39. The sequence continues at coordinate 120,270 of NZ_LWSF01000032.1, read as the reverse complement.
GACGCGCACCGCTGCGTCAAGGACGTCCGCGGCACCGGGTTCTTCTACGCGATCGAGCTGATGGCCGACCGCGACGGCGGCCGCGAGCTGACCGATGAGGAGTCGCTGACGGTGTTGCGGGAAGTCCTGCCGGAGTCGTTCCGCCGCACCGGAGTCATCCTCCGCGGCGACGACCGCGGCGCGACCATGCTCATGGTTTCGCCCCCGCTGGTGGCCGGCACGGACGTGCTCGACGAGCTGCTGCACGGCATCGACGGCATGCTCACCGACGTGGAGAAGGCGATCCAGCCCTGAGGGATAGCACCGGCGGGCGCTGGGTACCTCGTGGTGAACGGGGCACCCGGCGCCCGTCGTGCTGTCCGGGACCGGCGCGTTCTGGTCCCAGAGCATCGGCGGTATCTGGCTCTCGCGGAGGGGCCTGTTCCTTTCTACGGTGACGGGAACCACACAGCAGCTCTCAGCGACATCGCGGCGGCGGCCGGCGCGGGGACATCGAGGTCCCCCGGCGCCGCCGGAAGGAGGAGACGTGGGTTCTGCACCGGAAACAGCCGCCGAGAGCGGTCTCAAACCGGGCCTCAAGCAACGCCACATGAATCTGATCGCACTGGGCGGCGTGATCGGCGCCGGCCTGTTCGTCGGAAGCGGCGTGGTCATCCAGTCGGCCGGGCCCGCGGCGGTGGTCTCGTTCTTCATCGCCGGGCTGATCACCGTGCTCATCATGCGGATGCTGGCCGAAATGACCGTCGCGCGGCCCGCGCTCGGCTCGTTCTACGTCTACGCCAGGGAAGCGATGGGCAACCGCGCGGGCTTCACCGTCGGCTGGATGTACTGGTACTTCTTCGTGATCGTGGTCGCCGTCGAAGCGGTCGCCGGCGGCCGGATCCTGCAACTGTGGCTGCCGAACGTGCCCCTGTGGGTGCTCAGTCTCGGATTGCTCCTGCTGCTGACCGCCACGAACCTGGTCTCCGCGCGTTCTTACGGCGAATTCGAATACTGGTTCTCCTCGATCAAGGTCATCGCGATCCTGGTGTTCCTGGTGGTCGGCGCCCTGTACCTGTTCGGCGTCTGGCCCGGCGCCCACGGCGGCTTGGGCAACCTGGTCTCCCACGGCGGTTTCGCCCCCATGGGCATCGGCGCGGTACTGGCCGCGGTCGTCCCGTGCGTCGGCTTCTACACCGGTGCCGAGATCGTCACGATCGCCGCCGCCGAGTCCGCCGAACCGCGTCGCGCGATCGCGAAAGCCATGCGCTCCATTGTGTTCCGCGTGGTCCTGTTCTACGTCGGTTCGGTCTTCGTCGTGGTCGCGGTGAAGGCATGGAACGCCCCGGACACCGCCGTCAGCCCGTACGCCGCGGTCCTCGACGTCCTGGGCATCCCCGCGGTGGCGACGATCATGAACGCCATCGTCCTGACGGCCGTGCTCTCCTGCCTGAACTCGGCCCTGTACACGTCCTCGCGGATGCTGTTCGCCCTGACCCGCAACGGCGACGCCCCGAAGATGTTCACCAAACTGTCCCGCAGCGGCGTCCCCCGCCGAGCCATCATCGCCGGGACTGTCATCGGGTACGTCTCCGTCATCGCGGCGTACACCTCGCCGAACCTGATCTTCCAGTTCCTGGTGAACTCCTACGGCGCGGTCGCGCTCTTCGTGTACCTGGCCATCGCGCTGGCCCAAGTCCGTCTGCGGAAACGCCTGCAGAACACCGATCCGGGCGCGCTGAGCCTGAAGATGTGGCTCTTCCCGTGGCTGAGCTACGCCACGATCGCCTTGATGGCGGCGGTCATCCTGGCCATGGCGTTCCTCCCGACGACCCGCTCGCAGTTCTGGCTGAGCGCGGTGACGCTGGCGCTGATCCTGATCGCGTACCAGTTCCGGAAGCGCCGCCCGGCCGGACCCGCGGCGGCGACCGAGACGGACTCCTCGCGCGGAGAGGCCGGAGTCGCCTCGACCTGACCGGTCTGGCGCCCCGCGATGCCGCGGTTCTGGACCTACCGCCGTGACCAGACGAGCCTCAAGGTGAAGCCCGTCCGCTCGTCTCAGGGAGGCCCGATGCCGCACCAGTCCCGGACCCCGGCGCTCCGATGACCTTCTGGCAGCTGCCCCCGGCGGCGATGGCGTTCGCCATCGCCGCCTTGCTGGCCGGAGGCCTGATCCGTGGCTACTCCGGCTTCGGCGCTTCCCTGGTGTGGGTGAGCTGCCTCTGCCTCGTGCTGCCGCCGCCGGCCGTGGTCCCGAGCACGCTCCTGCTGGAAGTGGCCTCCAGCGTGAGCTTGCTGCCCAAGGCCTGGCCCGACGCGCACCGCCCGTCCGTGCGCTGGCTGATCGCCGGCGCGCTGGCCGGCCTGCCGGTCGGCATCTGGTTCCTGGCTGCGCTGCCGGAACGCGCGACCAGGCTGACCGTCGGGCTGGCGGTCGGAATCTCCGCACTGGCCCTCGCCTTCAGCCGGCGAACCCGTCGCCTGCCCGGCCGCGGCGCGTGCACCGGGATGGGCGCCGCGTTCGGAATTCTCAACGGCGCCTGCGGAATGGGCGGCCCGCCCGTCGTCCTGATGTACCTGGCGTCCCCGCTGCCGGTGGCGGTGAACCGCGCGAGCCTGGTCGTCTTCTTCCTGGCCGCCGACTCGATGACCGTCGCCACCGCCGGCGCCGGCGGCCTGCTCGCCGGCGACGTCCTCCTGCAGACCGCGCTGTTCCTCCCCATCGCCCTCGCCGGGGTCGCCGCCGGAAGCCTGCTGTACCGCCGCGGCGGCGGGGATGTCCGCCGGATCGTGCTCGGAATCCTCGCGGTGCTGTCGCTGGCCTTGGTAGGCCAGGCGGTCGTCGCGTGATCCTCGGCGCGCTGGCGATCGCCTTCGCGGGCTTCATCGGCGGCCTGACCGGATTCGGCGCGTCGCTGGTCGGCACTCCCCTGTTGCTGCTCATCGGATTCCCGCTGCCGCAGGTGGTCGTGATCAACCTGATCGCCACCATGATCACCAGGCTCGCCGTGCTCCACCGCGAACGGGCCCACATCGCCTGGCGCCGGGTAGCCGTCCTCGGCGCCGCGAGCCTCCCCGGCGCCGCCGCCGGAGCGCTCACCCTGCATCTGCTCCCGCCCTCGGCCCTCCGCATCCTGGCAGGCACCGTGGTCGTGCTCTCCGGCCTGCGCCTGCTGCTCCGCCCGGCCCGCGAAGCCCGCCCCGCGACGACCGTCAAGCAAACGATCGCCGGGCTGCTGGGCGGATATCTCTCCACCACGACTTCCCTCAACGGCGCACCGCCTGCCGTCCTGCTCGCCTCCGCGAAAGTCCCGCCCCGCACCTTCGTCGGCGACCTGGCGGGCTATTTCGTGGTGACCAACTGCCTGTCCCTGCTCCTCCTGGTCACCGCGGGCCAGTTCGACGGCGCCGGCCTGGGCGCCCGGCTGCCGATCCTGGTGCTGGCCGCGCTGGCCGGAAACCTCCTCGGCGGCCGCCTGATCGGCCGGATTCCGCGCACGGTGTTCGACCGGGCGATCGTCGCCCTGATCGTGACGTCGGGCGTCGTGACGATCATCAGCGCCTGAGCGCTCGGCAGAGCCGGAGGGACGCCCTTGCCGCGGCGTCGGCGCCGAGTCCGGGCATCGGCCGGAAGCCGGAGCCCCGGTGTCACCCCTGGGCGGCTCCGGCCTTGTCCCGCGGGGTGTTCTGGTACGCGGCCAGTTTCCACTCGCCCGCTTCCTTCACCGCGGTCCAGGTCGCCCGGATGGCGTTGCGCCCGGCCACTTCCGACTCGCCTGGGTAGAGGACCCCGCCCGAGGTGAGCAGGATCGCCGCGTCCGGGCTCAGGAAACGAAGGTCGACGGGCTTTCCGGTGACCTGGGTGCCGCGGTACTCGCCCGCGTAGGCGTCCTTGAGGAACACCCGGATCGCTTCGCGCCCCTTGGCGAACTGCCCGGCCAATATCATCGTCCCGTCCTCGGTGAACAGGTCGGCGAACGCGTCGCCGTCGTGGTAGGCCCAGGCGGCCGTGACCCGCTGGGTCAGCGAGGCGATCGCGGCCTTGTCGGCGTCGGTCCCGGTGCTGGTCATCGTGCTCGTCCTCCCGTTGCTCGGATGGTCAGATGTAGAGCGTGTTCGGCTCCAGGCCGCACAGGACCCGGCCGTAAAGCTCGTTGTTGGTGTCCGGGTGCATCAGGGCGTGCTGGTTGATCGCCTGGACGTCGCGCGCGATCCGCTGGATCGGCACGTCCAGGAAAATGGAGGAACCGCCGCTGGCGTTGGCGAAAATGTCCACCGCCTCCCGGCCCAGCGCGACCACGGCGCCGAGGTCGGCGCGCGCCCGGGCTCGTTCTTCCAGCTTCCACGGGGCGTTCTCCGCGCCCTTGCCGTCCACCAGGGCCGCCAGGCGGTGCGCGTGGAACTCGGCCTGGTCCAGTTTGAGCGTCGCGGCCGCGACCTGGTGGTGGGTCAGCGGCGCGGCGCTCTGGCTGTCGTAGTCGGTGTAGGTGATCTTCCGGTCGGGCAGGCGCCGGCGGAACGTGTCCCGGGCGCCCCGGGCCAACCCGAGCACCGTGCCCACCGACGAGGCCGAAGCGACCGGCAGCAGCGGCGCGCGGAACATCGGCAGCTCGGAGTTGCGCGCCGACGCGTACTGGCCCTGCAGGACGGCGGGCAGCGGCAGGACGCGTTCGCTCGGCACGAAAACGCCCCTGGCCACCGTGCTGACGCTGCCCGAGCCGCGCAGGCCCGAAGTGTGCCAGTCGTCGACGACCAGCAGATCGGACATCGGCGCCACGGCCATGACCGGGTACGGCTCGCCTTCAGGCTCGACCAGCACGGCGATGATCACTTGCCACTGCGCGTGGCGGGCGCCGCTGATGAAGCCCCACTTGCCGTCGACGACGACGCCGCCGCCGACCGGTTTGGCCATCGCGGTCGGGCTCAGCGTTCCGCACACCCGCACGTCGCCGTTGCCGAAAACCTCGTCTTGCACCTCGTCCGGGAAAAGGCCGGCCATCCAGGTCGTGATCCAGCAGACCGAGGCGGTCCAGGCCGTCGCGCCGTCCGCGGCGCCCAGCTCGGCGGCCACGTCGACCAGCGTGCGGGTGTCCGCCTCGAAGCCGCCGTAGCGCCGGGGCACGCGCAGCCGGAACAACCCGGCGTCGGCGACCGCGTCGACCACGTCGTCGTGCAGCTGCCGGTTTTCGTCATGCCACACCGCGTGTTCGCGCAGCAGCGGGGCCAGTTCGGCGGCGCCGCGGACGAGCTGTTCTCGGGCCGCTTCTCGGGTGGTCGACACCATTTCTCCTCACGGTGAGGGGCTCGTGTTCCCCGGGCTGGTGCGCGCCGGCGGTTGCCCGGCGCGAATCTGTTCTTCAGGGTCGCAACGGCGCCCGGCCCGCGGCGTCCTCCCGATTGCGCGCGGGGTTCGCGCGCGGCCGGGCCACGAACACGCCGCAGTACAGGACGTCGTCGACGTACTCGACGTCGCATCCGGCCGCGTCGAACGCCTGCTCGTACTCGGTGCGCGACCACAGGCCGAAGTCGTGCTCCTCGGCGAAGAACCGGATCCCGTCGTCCTCGGCGACCAGGTAGTCGATCTGCATGCGCGCCCGGTCCGCGCGGCGGGCGGTGTGCGACATCCGGGCGATCGTGCGGCCGGGAGCCTCCACCACGTCGGCAGCGACGTAGCCGTCGAGGAAGCGCTCGGCGAACCACCACGGCTCGACCAGGAGCACACCGCCCGGATTGAGGTGACCGGCCATCCGGCGGACCGCCGTGCGCAGGGCAGCGGCCGAGGGCAGATAGCCGACGACGGTGTACAGCGACACCACCGCGTCGAACCGGCGGCCCAGGTCGAGCTCGCACATGTCGCCCACGTGCACCGCGGCGCCGGGCGCCTTCGCCGCGGCGATCGCGGCCATAGCCGGGGACAGGTCGACGCCCTCGGCGTGCCGGAACTCCTTCGCCAGCGTGGCCAGGTGCCCGCCGGTGCCGCAGCCGACGTCGAGCACGCTGTCCGCCGAGGGCGCCAGCCGCCGGATCGTCTCCGCGACCCACCGGGCCTCGCCGGGGTAGTCCTTGCCCCGGCCGTTCTCGTACACCAGGTCCCAGACCCCGGCCAGGTCCTCCTCGAACACCGCCCTCACCGGGCCCGCACGAACTCGTTGAGGGAGGCGGCGACGTAGTCGACCATCTCGTCGGACAGCCCCGGGTACACGCCGACCCAGAACGACTGCTCGGTGATCACGTCGCTCGCCGTCAGGTCGCCGGCGACCCGGTAGCGGACGCCCTGGTAGGCCGGCTGCCGGATCAGGTTGCCCGCGAACATCTGGCGGGTGCCGATCTTCCGGTCCTCCAGGAACCGGATCAGCTCCCGCCTCGCGAACGGCGCGCCGGGTTCGACGGTGACCGCGAAGCCGAACCAGCTCGGGTCGCTGCCCGGGGTGGCCTCGGGCAGGATCAGGTGCGGCGCGCCGTCCAGCGCGTGGCGCAGCCGGCGCCAGTTGCGCCGCCGCACCGAGGTGAAGTAGTCCAGTTTGGACAGCTGGGACAGGCCGAGCGCGGCCTGCAGGTCGGTGGTTTTCAGGTTGTAGCCGACATGCGAGTAGATGTACTTGTGGTCGTAGCCCGCCGGGAGATCGCCCATCTGGCAGGCGAACCGCTTGCGGCAGGTGTCGCTCTCGCCCGGGGCGCACCAGCAGTCCCGGCCCCAGTCCCGCATGGACTCGACCACCCGCGCCAGCGACAGGTTCGCGGTCAGCACGCAGCCTCCCTCGCCCATCGTCAGGTGGTGCGCGGGGTAGAAGCTCACGGTGGCCAGGTCGCCGAAGCCGCCGGTGGCCCGGCCCCGGTAGGTCGAGCCGACCGCGTCGCAGTTGTCCTCGACGAGGAACAGTCCCCGTTCCTCGGCCAGTTCGGCCATTTCGCTTGCCTGGTAAGGGTTTCCCAGGGTGTGCGCCAGCATGATGGCACGCGTCTTCGGGCCGATGGCCGCGGCCACCCGCTCCGGCGTGGTGTTGTACGTGCCCAGTTCGACGTCGACGAAGACCGGGACGAGGCCGTTCTGCACGATCGGGTTCACCGTGGTGGGGAACCCGGCGGCCACGGTGACCACCTCGTCGCCGGGGCGCAGCGCGTGCTCCTCCAGCGTCGGCGATGTCAGCGCCGACAGGGCAAGCAGGTTGGCCGAGGACCCCGAGTTGGTCAGATGCGCCTTGCGCACGCCCAGTTTCCGGGCGAACCGCGACTCGAACACCTGCGCCTTCGCCCCGGCGGCGATGCGCAGTTCCAGCGCGGCCTCGACCAGCGCGGCGCGGTCGTCGGCGTCCAGAACCGCGCCGGAGGGCCAGATCTCGCTCACGCCGGGCACGAACGACTGGAACCGGCTCTTGTCCTGGTGGTACTTCATCACCTCGTCGAGCAACAGTTCCTTGCGGTCACCCATGTCGAATCCCTCCTGGAGCTGTCGCCGCGCCGGTGCTTCCCCGCCATCACACAACGGCGCCCGCCGCCCCGGCATCTCTTGCCCTGCGCTGGACGGGCGCGCAATCGGCAGGACGGCGGACCCGCGCGGAAGCCCTACCGTCGGTGGACGCGACGCGTGTCGAGCCGAGGAGCGCTTATGCGGTGGAAGGTGCACGGGGAACGCGAGCTCTACCACAGCGACTGGGTCCAGCTGTGCCTGTCCGAGATCGAATTCGACAGCGAGCGGAGGGAGCACCACCTGATCCGGCTGGCGCCCTCGGTCGGGATCGTGATCGTGAACGACCGGGACCAGGTGCTGATGCTGTGGCGCCACCGGTTCACCACGGACACCTGGAACTGGGAGCTGCCCGGCGGGTGGATGGAAAGCGGCGAGAGCCCGGCGAAGGCCGCCGCCCGGGAGGCCGAGGAAGAGACCGGCTGGCGGCCCCGGTCGATCCGCGAAATCGGGTATCTGCAGCCGATCGCCGGCATCACCGACGCCGAGCAGTACATCTTCCTGGCCGAGGGCGCCGACCGGATCGGGCCGCCGCCGGACGCCTACGAGTCCGACCGCGTCGCCTGGGTGCCGCTGGCGGAGGTTCCCGGCCTGATCCGGCGACGGCAGATCGTCGGCGGGGTGTCGGTCGCGGGCCTTCTCCAGCTGCTGACCGAGCGCGAACCGAGAGGAGAACAGCAATGATCAACATCTTCCAGCCGAGCCTGGGCGCGGAGGAAGTCGCCGCCGTCGCCGAGGTGTTCGAGAGCAACTGGGTCGGGAAGGGCGAGCGGACGGCCAAGTTCGAGGCCGCGTTCGCCGAGCACCTCGGCGTCGGGCAGGACCGGGTGATGACGGTCAACTCGTGCACCGAAGGCCTGTTCCTGTCGATGCAGCTGGCCGAGGTCGGCCCGGGCGACGACGTCGTCCTCCCCACGGTCAGCTTCGTCGGCGCCGGCAACGCGGTCGCCTCGCGCGGCGCCCGGCCGGTGTTCTGCGACGTCGACCCGCGCACGCTGAACCCCACCGCGGCCGACGTGGAGGCCGCGCTGACCCCGGTCACCAAAGCGGTCATCGTGCTGCACTACGGCGGCCGGGCCGGGGAAGTGGCGGAGATCGCGCGGCTGTGCCGGGAACGCGGCATCCTGCTCGTCGAGGACGCGGCCTGCGCGCCGGCGTCGCGGGTCGAGGGCCAGGCCTGCGGCACCGTCGGCGACATCGGCGTGTGGAGCTTCGACGGGGCCAAGATCCTCGTCACCGGGGACGGCGGCGTGCTCACCGCGCGCGACCCCGGTCTGGTCGAGCGCGGCCGCAAGCTGACCTACTTCGGCCTGGAGCAGGTCAGCGGGTTCTCCCAGGCCAGGCAAGCCGGCACGCGGTGGTGGGAGTTCCAGATCTCGTCGTTCTCCCGGCGGTCGGTGATGAACGACGTGCAGTCCGCCATCGGCCTGGTGCAGCTGGGCAAGCTGGGGGGCTTCGTCCGGAGGCGCCAGGAAATCGCCGACCGCTACGACCGGCGGCTGCGCGGCACTGCCGGGATCACGACCCCGCCGCCGCTGCCCGGCGGCCAGACGTCCTCGCACTACATGTACTGGATCCAGCTGGACCCGGCGCAGCGCGACCAGGTCGCCGCCGACCTGTACGCGGCCGGGATCTACACCACGTTCCGGTACGCGGCGCTGCACGCGGTGGACGCCTACGACTGGGACGGCTGGCTGCCGAACGCCGAGCACGCGGTGGCCGCCACGCTGTGTCTGCCGCTGCACCAGGCACTCGCCGACGACGACGTCGACTTCGTGGCCGACACCCTGCTGGAGTCGGTGAACGCCCGATGAGCGCGGTCTACGACGAGGACGTCAGCACGGTGTACGAAGCGTTCTACGCGGGCCGCGGCCAGGATTTCGCCGCGGACGCCGGTGTCCTCGCGGCGATCGCCCGCGCTCGCGGCCGCACGCGGTCCGTGCTGGACGTGGCCTGCGGCACCGGCGCGCACCTGCGCGGGCTGAGCGAGCACTTCGCCGATCTGGCCGGGGTGGAGCTTTCGCCGTCCATGTGCGCGGTCGCGCGGGGAAGGCTGGACGGGATCCCGGTGCACCAGGGCGACATGCGCGATTTCGACCTGGGCCGGACGTTCGACGTGGTGTGCTGCCTGACCAGTTCCCTGGGCTACATGGCCGACGAGGCCGAGCTCGCCGCCGCCTGCCGGCGCATGGCCGCGCACCTGGTTCCCGGGGGCCTGCTCGCGGTGGACCCGTGGTGGTCGCCCCAGTCCTTTCGGGACGGTCACGTCGCCGGGGACGTGGTGCGCGAGCCCGGCCGCACCATCCTGCGGCTGTCCCACTCCCGGCGGACCGGAGCCGCGGTGCGGCACCAGGCCGACTACCTGGTAGCCGGACCGGACGGGATCCGCCACCTGCGGCACGTGCAGCCGCTGCACCTCTTCACCGCCGAGCAGTACCGCACCGCGATCGAACGGGCGGGCTGCACGGCCGAACACGTCGCCGCGGACGGCGGGTTCGCCGCCCGCGGGCTGTTCCTCGGCACGAAAAAACCCTGAGCGCACAACGGAAAGGGCCGCCCGCGGGCCCTGCCCCGCACCACCGGTCAGGCCGCGGACTCGCCGACCACGCGACCAGCACCGAAACCCCGATCACCCAACGAGACAAGGCCGCCCGGAAGCCCCCGGACAGCCCTGCCCCGCACCACCCGATTCAAGCCGCGGACTCGCCGACCACCAACTGCTCGAACGACGCCGAGACCGGCACCAGCACCTCGGACTGGGTCGAGAACCTCCCGGCGAAGCGGTCCGGCCGCCACGGTTCCAGGTCCGCGACCAGTTCGGTGCGGCCGAGCGCGATGTGCTCGGCCAGCGCCCGGCCGAAACCGGGGCCGTGGGTGACGCCGAGTTCGTTGTCGCCGCCCATGACGTACAGCCCGTCGAAGCCGGGCACTGCGCCGAGCAGCGCCATGTCGTCCGGGGTGTAGCACGGCGCACCGTGCTTGACCCGGATGCTCGCCCGCCGGGACAGCGCCGGCAGGTACCGGGCGGCCCGGGCCACGCGCTGGTTCTCCAGCACGCCGTCGGTCGGCAGTTCGTCCAGCCGGCCGGGCACCGGCCGGTCGACCAGGACATTGCGCGGGTACGTCGTGTACATGCCGCCCCACAGGAGGCCGCCGTCGTGCCAGCGCACCCACAGCACGGTGCCGCCGCCGGGCTCGTCCGGGAGCGTGCCCATCAGCATGAGCACCGGCAGGGTCTCCGGCAGCCCGATCGGCTCGGTGATGATCCTCGAGGTGATCTGCGGGACGGCGGGCAGGAAATAACCGTGCGGCCGCAGCAGTTCGGCGTTCCAGGCGCCGGCCGCGACCACGACGGAATCGCACTCCACCGGTCCGGTCGGCGTGTCCACCCCGGTCACCCGGCCGCCGTCGGCGCGGACTCCGGTGACCGGCCGCCGGGTGTCGATCACGCCGCCCAGCCCGGTGATGCGGTCGGCCATGGCCGCGGCGACCTTGGCGGTCGTGACCTGGGCGCCGCTGGGCAGGTACTGGGCCGCCCGCACCAGGTCGCCGTGCACGGCGCCGCCGGTGAGCTCGGTGATCCGGTCGCCGGTCAGCGTGACGCTGTCCGGGTCGGCCGCCGTCCAGGACAGGCCGCGGTTCTGTTCCCAGGCCGGTTCGCTGGCGCAGACCCAGAGCAGGCCGTTGCGGCGGTAGTCCACGTCGTAGCCCGCTTCGTGCAGGCCGGCGTAGAACTCCAGGCCGTAGCGCTCCACCGGCAGCATCGGCGACGTCGCGCCGTGCAGCGGCGACACCGTGGTCCACGGGGCGAGGAAGCCNGAGGAAGCCGCCGCCCGCGCCAGTCGTGGCCTCGAACAAGCCGTCCCGCTCCAGCAGGCGCACCCGCGGCACCCCGGCCTCCAGCAGGTGCAGCGCCGCCGAACTGCCGAAGATCCCGCCGCCCACCACGACGACATCGGCCCTGTCAGTCATTCCAGCCTCCTCGAAGGGGTTTTCCTCATCAGGACGCGGCGCGCTTCGCCGCCTCCTCGCGGACCGCGTCCGTCTCGCGCACCAGGCAGAACTTCACCGCCTCGTTGGCCGAGCGGGCCGCGGTCGCCGCGGTCCGCAGGTCCTCGACCGCTTCCGGCCGCCGGCCGGCCCGACGGTGCCGCGCGGCAGCGTCGATCAGCCGGTAGACCTCGGCGCAGACGTCCAGCGCGTGCTGCAGCGCGTCGTCGGCGTGCCGGGCGCGGTGCCGGCGGGGAACGGACACCGGAGGCCTACCTGACCCTCGGCGCCAGCGTGAACATCCGGTCCTGCCACAGGGCGTGCAGCTCCCGCCGGAGCTCCTCGTCGAGGGAGCAGCCCGCGCGCCCGGCCAGTTCGCCGACGGTCCGGCGGCCGTCCGCTCGGGACAGCAGGTCGTGCAGCCGGGCGGAGATCTCCCGGCGCGGGCCGGTCGCGTAGTCCAGCGCGATCTCGCAGCGGGCCTCGCCGGTCCCGCATCCGGCGGCCGCGACGGTCCGCGAGACCCGCGTGACCGGCCGGAAGCCGAGCACGAAATCGTCGAAGGCCAGGTCGGCCCCCGGCTTGCGGCGCACCACGAAATCCCCGGCGACGAGGACGTCCAGCCCCGTGGTGAGGAAGCCGGTGAGCACGTCGGCCAGGTCCTGCACGATCGGCTCGGCGTTGTTGTTGAACGACGTGTTCAGCAGCACCGGGGTGCCGGTCAGGTCCCCGAACCGGGTCACCAGGCGGGAGAACCGCTCGTCGGTCTCCTCGTCGACGACCTGCACCCGCGCCGTCCCGTCGACGTGCGTCACCGCGCCCAGCACGGCCCGCCGCTCCTCGCGGACCGGGACCACGAAGGACATGAAATCGTAGTTGGCCGCCGTCTCCGGCAGGTCGAAGAACGCGGCCGCGTCCCGGCTGGTCACCACCGGGGCGAACGGCCGGAAGCTCTCCCGCTTCTTCACCATCGCGTTGATCCGGGTCTGGTTCTCCTTCGGCCGGGCGTCGGCGAGGATGCTGCGGTTGCCCAGGGCGCGCGGACCGAACTCCGACCGGCCCTGGGCCCACGCGACGACCGCCCCGCCGGCCAGCAGTTCGGCGGTCGCGTCTACCACGTCTTCCGGCCGCTCGTACTCGACCAGGTCGCCCCATGCCTTCAGGGCGCGCTCGATCTGGTAGCTGTCGCCCAGCGCGGGGCCGAGGCTCGCGCTGCGCAGCCGGGCGACCGGCGGCGGCGCCGCCCCCAGCCGCCGCGCGGCGGACAGCGCCGCGCCTTCGGCCGCCCCCGCGTCGTGCGCGGCCGGGTGCACGAACACCTCGTCGAACAGCCCGGACCGCAGGATCAGCCCGTTCAGGCTGCTGTTGTGCGCGACGCCGCCGGTGAAGCACAGCTTGCGCAGGCCGGTCGTGCGGGCCCAATGGCCGAGCACGTGCAGCACGATCCGCTCCAGCGCGTCCTGCAGCCCGGCCGCGAAGTCCATGTGCTGCTGGGTCAGCGGTTCGCCCTTGCGCCGGGGCAGGAAGCCGTTCGCGAAGAACGCCGGGCAGACCAGGTTCATTTCCGGGGAGCCCGGGTTGAGCTCGTAGCCGCCGTCTGGCCCGAGCCGGCACAGCCCGTCGAACACCTCGCGGTAGCGCCCGGGATCACCGTAGGGGGCCAAGCCCATCACCTTGTACTCGTCGCCGAACCGGTACCCGATCAGGTTGATCGCCGCCTCGTAGAACGTGCCCAGCGACTGCGCGATCGAGTACCGGCCGAGCGCGGTCAGATCCTGGCCTGCGCCGCGGAAGACGGTGCCGGAATGCTCCTCGCCCCGGGCGTCCAGCACCACGACGAGCGCTTCGTCGGTTCCGGACCGGGCCAGCGCGGAACGGGCGTGGCAGACGTGGTGCTCGGTGAACACCAGCCGGTCCTCCGCGGGCCGCCAGCCGAGCCCGTCGTGCAGCCGGTCCCCGATCAGCCGGCGCGCGTAGCGCAGCGGCGTTCCCGGGTTCTCCGCGTACCAGTTGTTGAGGGCGTGGTCGGTGAACTCGCGGTCGAAGTAGTAGCCGACCGCGTCCACGTCCCCGGGCTCCGCCCCGATCGCGTCCAGGCAGGACCGGACCGCGTTGACCGGGAACTTCGTCGTCTTCTTGATCCGGTTGAGCCGTTCCTCCTCCACCGCGGCGACCAGTTCCCCGTCGCGGACGAGACAGGCGGCGGCGTCGTGGAAGTAGTAGTCCGGCATGCCGGGGACCAGGTCCGCGCTTTCGGTCCCGAAGTTGCCGTTGATCCCGAGTACCAGCATCGAGCCCCCATCGAGGATGCGTCGTCGTCCTGGAATGCGGCCGGAGATGTCCGCGCGGTGCCCATTCTCGGCACGCAGCGCGGACCGGGGACAGTGACCGGCGAACCCGATCGGCGTGGGTTTCGCACGACTTCGGCCGGACGTGCCGGCAGGGCAATCCGGAGGTGGTACCCGTTCCTGAGCGGGTGCCACTCTCGGCCGGGTTTCGACGCTCGGCGGTGGACGTAGGAGGCGACCTGGATGGAAACGCGCAATCGCGATCGTGCGGTGGTGCTCGGCGGCAGCATGGCGGGCCTGCTGGCCGCCCGGGTGCTGTCGGAGAGCTTCGCCGACGTGCTGGTGCTCGACCGGGACGACGTCGGCGGGACCGCCGCGCGCCGGGGCGTGCCGCAGGGGCGGCACGTGCACGGCCTGCTGGCCCGCGGCCAGCAGATCCTGGAGGAGCTCTTCCCCGGATTCACCCGGGAGATGGTCGGCGCCGGGGTGCCGACCGGCGACCTCGGCGGCCTGCGCTGGTTCTTCGACGGCCGGCGGCTCAGCCCCGGCGAGACCGGACTGACCTGCGTGTCGGCCAGCCGGCCGGTGCTGGAGCACCACGTGCGGGAACGGGTCCGGGCGATCCCGAACGTCCGGCTGGAACGCCGGGACGTCCTCGGCCTGGCCGCCTCCCCCGGCCGTGGCCGGGTGACCGGCGTTCGCACGGCGACCGGGGAACGGCGGGCCACGGTCGGGGCCGACCTCGTCGTGGACGCCACCGGGCGCGGCTCGCGCACTCCGGCCTGGCTGGCCGGACTCGGCTACGAGCGGCCCGCGGAGGACCGGATTTCCGTCAAGCTGAGCTACACCACCCGGCACTTCGCCCTGTCCTCGCCGGACGTGCTGCAGGGCGACCTGTCCATCAACCCGGTGTCCACCCCGGCCAGCCCGCGCGGCGCGTTCCTCAGCGACATCGGCGGCGGCCGGTGCGTCGTGTCGCTGACCGGCGTGCTCGGCGACAGCGCCCCGGTCGACCCGGCGGGCTTCCTGGAATTCGCCCGGTCGCTGCCGGTCCCGGACGTCCACGACGTGATCCGGGACGCCGAACCGCTCGACGACGCCGTCTTGTTCCGGTATCCCGCGAGCGTCCGCCGCCGCTACGAGCGGCTGGACCGCTTCCCGGAGGGATTCCTGGTGCTGGGCGACGCCGCGTGCAGCTTCAACCCGGTGTACGGCCAGGGCATGACCGTCGCCGCGCAGGAGGCGCTCGCCCTCCGGGCTCATCTGGAAGCGGAGGGGCCCGGGCGGCCCCGGGCGTTCTTCGCCGGCATCGCGAAGGTGATCGACGTGCCGTGGGGCATGTCCGCGGCGGGCGACCTGGGATTCGCCGGAGTGCCCGGCAAGCGCACCGCCCAGGTGAAATTCCTGAACGCCTACCTGGCGCGGCTGCGGGCGGCCGCGGCGCGCGACGGCCGGCTCACCAGCACGTTCATGCGGGTGGCGGGGCTGGTCGACCCTCCGTCGGCGCTGCTGAGCCCGGCGACCGCGCTGCGCGTGCTGCGCAACGGCTGGCGGGCCGCCCCGGCACCGGTCGCCGCGGCCCCGGAACGGCCCGACAATCGGCTGGCCGCGTGAAACCCGCCGGCGGCGGCCGATGAGTTTCCGCTCCGGCAGCCGTCACATGAAGCACAACGGTCCGAACGACACGGAGGCGACCATGACCACCCAGGTGGAATCCGGCGGCCGGGGCGAGAACGCCGACCTGGTGAGCGCGGCACAGGCGGGCGACGAGTCCGCTTTCGGCGAGCTGACCGCGCGGTACCGCCTCGAACTGCAAGCGCACTGCTACCGGATGCTCGGCTCGTACCACGAGTCCGAGGACATGGTGCAGGAGACCTTCCTGCGCGCGTGGCGCAAACGAGAGGCCTACCAGGGCCGCGCGACCTTCCGGGCCTGGCTGTACCGGATCGCCACCAACGCCTGCCTGGACCTGCTGGACCAGCGGTCCCGCACCCCGCTGACCGGCGACGGCGCGCTTCCGGGCGACCCGGGCGCGGCGCCGCTGCCCGCGGTGGCGGTCCCGTGGCTGCAGCCGTGCCCGGAGCCGCTCGTGGACGCGGTGGAGGCCAAGGAGACCCTCGAACTGGCGTTCCTCGCGGCCATCCAGCATCTTTCGCCGCACCAGCGGGCGGTGCTGATCCTGCGCGACGTCCTCGGCTGGTCGGCCAAGGAAACCGCCTCGGTGCTGGAGGCCACGCTCGCGTCGGTGAACAGCACCCTGCAACGGGCCCGGCCGGCGCTGAAGAAGCATCTGCCGCGGCGGCGCATCGACTGGACGTCGCCGCCGGGCAGTTCCGAACAGGACCGCGCGGTGCTGCGCCGGTACATGGCCGCGCTGGACAACGCCGACGCCGACGCGCTGGGCGACCTGCTGCGCGCCGACGCGCGCTGCGGCCAGCAGTCCGGAGCCGGCGGCAACATGGGGCCGGACCCCATCTGGTACTCCGGCCGCGACACGATCCTGGGGGCCTGGTCCCCCGCGCTGCGAGGCGACGACGCCGTCGAGTTCGCCACCCGCGCCACCTCGGCCAACGGGCAGCTCGCGGTCGCGACCTACACCCGCGAACCGGGCACGGAGACCTACCGCGCCTTCGGCCTGACCGTGCTGGACGTGGTCGACGGCCTGATCGCCGAACTGGGGGTGTTCACCCCCGACCTGTACCCGGCGTTCGGCCTGCCGCGGAGCGTGTGATGGCTTCGCGGCGGCTGTTCTCGCAGTCCACTGTGGACCTCGCCCCCGGCCAGCGGTGGCCGGAGCCGGGGCAAGCAGCCGAACGCGCCTCGCTCGTGCTGGTGGAACGCGGCCGCGTGCAGATCCGCTGCCCCGGCGGCGCCGGCGCGGACTTCGACGAGCACGCCGTGCTCACCCTGGCCGGACTGGGCGAGGAGTGCGCGGTGTACAACCGCGGGCCCGGCGACGCCGTGCTGGTCGTCGTGGTCCGGCGGCCCTGGCGCGCTCTCTTCGCGCGGATCCGCCGTCTTTTTCCGCGAACCCGATGATTCCCGACCGGATCGGCCGTCGTACTGGGTACCGAAGCCGATCGCCGAGACGAAACGAGGCCGGACAATGACCGAACACGTGCCAGCCGCCGGGCGGCGCGAGTGGACCGGGCTGCTGGTGATGCTGCTGCCCACGCTCTTGCTCGGCGTCGACCTGAGCGTGCTGTACCTCGCGCTGCCGAGGCTGAGCGAGAGCCTGCACGTCGACACCGTGCAGCAGCTGTGGATCACCGACATCTTCGGTTTCATGATCGCCGGTTTCCTGGTGACGATGGGAACGCTGGGCAACCGCATCGGCCGCCGCAGGCTCATCGTCATCGGCGCGGCCGCGTTCACGGTGGCCACGCTGGTCGCGGCCTTCTCGGTCAACGCGGGCATGCTGATCGCCGCCCGCGCGGCCATGGGCGTCGCCGGCGCGACGATGGCCCCGTCCACCATGGCGCTGATCAGCACGATGTTCCGCCAGCCCAAGCAGCAGGCGTTCGCGGTGGGCGCCTGGATGAGCTGCTTCGTCGGCGGCAACGCGGTGGGGCCGCTCGTCGGTGGCCTGCTCCTGCGGTCGTTCAGCTGGGGCTCCGTGTTCCTGATCGGCGCCCCGGTGATGGTGCTCCTCATCGTGCTGGCCCCGTTCGTGCTGCCGGAGTTCCGGGACGAGAACCCGGTCCCGCTGGACCTGGTCAGCGTCGCCCTTTCGCTGGCCGCGGTGCTGGGCGTCATCTACGGCATCACCGAGATGGCCCGCGACGGCGTGGAATTCCGGTATGTCGCGGCGGTCGTCGCGGGCCTGGCCCTCGGCGCGGTGTTCGTGCGCCGTCAGCGCCGCCTCGACCATCCCCTGCTGGACCTGGGGCTGTTCGGCAACCGCACGCTGCGCAACGCACTGACCATCAGCGTGATCGGCGCGGTGTTCCTGGGCGGCACCACCTACCTGGTCACCCAGTTCCTCCAGCTCGTGACCGGGCTGGACCCGTTGCGCGCCGGACTGCTGCTGGTGCCCTCCATCGCGGCGATGATCGCCGGTTCGCTCGGCGCCCCGGCGCTCGCGCGCCGGATCCGCCCCGGTTACGTGATGGCGGCCGGCCTTGTCCTCGCCGCGGCCGGGTACCTGATGCTCACGCAGGTGCCCAGCACCGGCAGTCCCTGGCTGCTGGTGCTGGGCTGGGCGGTGACGCTCGGCGGCAACGGCCTGCCCGCCGGGCTGGGCACCGCGCTGGTCGTCGGTTCGGTGCGGCCGGACCAGGCCGGTTCGGCCTCGGGCCTTTCCCAGGCGTTCAGCGAACTCGGCCTGGCCGCGGGCATCGCACTGGTCGGCAGCCTGGGCGCGGCGGTGTACCGGGCCGGCCTGTCCGACGTGCCGGCGTCCGGCCAGACCGCCGCGGCGCGGCAGAGCCTGAGCGAGCTGCTGGCTCATCCCCGTCCCGACGCCGGGCTGCTGGCCACGGCCCGCGCGGCCTACACCGACGGGCTGAACGTGTCGGTCGGGGTGAGCGCGGGCGTGTTCGCGGTGCTCGGCGTGCTGTGCCTGATCACGCTGCGCCACGTCCCGGCCTACAACCAGGCCGAGTCCGGGGGCGCGGACGAGAACGCGGGCCCCGGCGAACTCGTCGGCCGCTGACCGGCCGCCGTCCCGGCTTCCGGGGCGCTCGTTTTCCGTTGCCACCGACCGGAAGGACCGCACGATGCTGACCGAAAGCAAGGCATTCAGCGGGATCGCCGTCGACGACCTCGACGCGGCCCGGAACTTCTACTCCGAGGTCCTCGGCCTCGACGTCCGCGTGGTCGACGAGAAGTACGGCCTGCTCGGGCTCGCCGTGGCGGGCGACCGCGAGGTGCTGGTCTACCAGCACCCGCGGCACCGGCCGGGCAACTACACGGTGCTGAATTTCCCGGTGCCCGACATCGAGGCCGTCGTGGACCGGCTGGCCGGCCGCGGCGTGGAATTCCTGCGCTACGACGATTTCGACGCCGACGAGCGCGGGATCTACCGCGGCGGCGGCCCGCTGATCGCGTGGTTCGCCGATCCCGCGGGCAACATCCTCTCGGTTCTGCAGGACCAGGACTGAGCAACCCCGCAGGCCGCCCCCGCGAACGCGGGGGCGGCTTGTTGCCGCGCAGGTCCGCCCCGCGGCACCGGCGTCCGGCGATCAGCGCGTCAAGCGGGCTCAGGCAAAGCAGTCCGCAACCGGACACGGTTCTTCGCGAACGCCGCCTCCGGCCGACAGCAGTGAGCGACCCTCGCTTTCACGAGGGTCGCTCACTGCTGTCGCGGCAACTGTCTCAGGGCGTGTTCACCGCGGCCCTCAGGCGGACGGGAAGGCTGCGGTGGCCGTTCATGATGAAGGTCGGAAGCGGCTCCAGCTCTTCGGCGGGCACCGCCAGGGACAGCTCCGGGAACCGGCGGAACAGGGCGGACAGGCCGATCGCGGCGACCGCGCGGGCGATGGCGGCGCCCAGGCAGAAGTGCGGCCCGAAGCCGAAGGACAGGTGTTCCTTGTCCTCCCGGGTCGCGTCGAACTCGCAGGCGCTCTCGCCGTGCCGCGCCGGGTCCCGGCCGACGCCGCTGTAGTTCACCAGGATCGGGTCGCCCTGCCGGATGTGCACGCCCTCCAGCTCGAGGTCGGTGACCGCGTACCGCAGCGGCAGGTGCGCCAGCGGCGACTGCACCCGCAGCGTCTCGTCGATGACCGCGTCCCAGCCGATCTCGCCGCTGGTCACCAGTGCCCGCTGGTCGGGGTGGCTGAGCAGCGCGGTGATCGCGTTGTCGAAGAAGTTGATCGTGGTTTCCGAGCCCGCGCCGAGGATGGCGAAGATGGTGTCGGTCAGCTCGTCCTCGGACAGCCGGGAGCCGTCCTCGTCCCGGGCCGCGATGAGGTCGGAGGTGATGTCGGCGCCGGGTTCGCGCCGTTTGTGCTCGATCAGCGTCCGCATCGCCCCGCGCCAGCCCTGGAGGGTCTTCTGGGCCTGCTCCGGCGTGAGCGTGGTGTCGACCATCATGTCGATCACCTTCGCGGTCTCCGCCCGGGCCTCCTCCGACATCCCGATCAGGTCGGCGACGAGCATGGCGGGCAGCGGGTAGGCGAACCGCTGCCGCAGGTCCACGACCTCGCCCGGCCCGGCGGCGGCCAGCTTGTCCAGCAGCTGGCCGGTCAGCTCCGCGATGTGCGGGCGGATCGCCTCGGCCCGCCGCGGGGTGAACGCCTTGCCGACCAGGCGGCGCAGGCGGACGTGGTCGGCCCCGAAGGCGGTCACCATGTTGTCCATCGCGACCCAGCTGATCATCTCCCAGTCCGGCGGGATTTCGCCGTCGATGAACCTCGGCCAATGGTTGCGCGCGCTCTTCGTGACCCGCGGGTCGCCGAGCACCTTCTTCACCGCGGCGTAGCTGTTGACAGACCACGCCTGCACGCCGCCGGGAAGCTCCACCCGGACCGCGGGGCCGATTCCGCGCAGCCGGGCCGTTTCGCCGTGGAGGTCGCGACCGCTCGGGTCGAGGACAGGACAGCCTTCGTGCATCGGATCTCTCCCTGCTCCGTTTGTCGGTCCCTGCCCGTCCAACTTCGCACCGGCACGGCCGCGGATCGCCTTCTCGGCTGCTCTGATCGCGCAAGGAGGGAGGCGCTGCGCGCACCCGGCCGGACGAGGATTCGTCCCGCTCCGGGCACCCGGCCCGGAGCGCACTGAGGGGAGTTCCCGTGTCCGTTGCCGACCCGCCTGTTCCCGGCGCCCGAAAACCGGAATCGGCCTCGCCCGCCGTGCCGGCCTGCCCGTCCCTGACCGGACTGCGGTTCGCGGCCGCCGGCCTGGTGTTCGCCTTCCACAGCTCGCTCACCTCCTCGCCGGTGACGGCCGGCCAGCCGGTGAACCTGTTCGCCGATCCGGCCGTGGCCGTCCCGTACACGGAGGTGCTGAACACCAGCGGCTTCGCCGCCGTGTCCTTCTTCTTCGTGCTCAGCGGATTCGTCCTGGCCTGGTCCCACCGGCCCGGCGAACCCGGGCGCTCGTTCGTCCGCCGCCGGCTGCTCAAGATCTACCCCAACCACGCGGTCGTGTGGGCAGCGGCGATGCTCCTGTTCGCCGGGGCGACGACGCCGGTGTCGCGGTGGCTGCCCAACCTTCTGCTCGTGCAGTCCTTCTCGCCCGACCCCGGCGCGTCGATCAGCGTCAACTCGCCCAGCTGGTCGCTGTGTTCGGAACTGCTGTTCTACCTGGTGTTCCCGCTGCTGATCGGCCCGGTGGCACGGATTCCGGAACGCTGGCTGTGGCCGGCGGCCGGCCTCGTGGCCGCCGCGGTGGCCGCCGTGGCGCTGCTGGTCCAGTTCGCGGCGCCCGGCGGGCCGGCCGCCGCCGGGTCCCCGTCCACCGCGCAGTTCTGGCTGGGCTATTTCTTCCCGCCGACCCGGCTGCCCGACTTCCTGCTCGGCATGCTGATCGCCCGCATCGTCCGGACCGGCCGGTGGCGCGTCGGCATCGGCTGGTCGTTGCTCGCGTTCGCTGCCTGCTACGCCCTGTCCCTCCTGCTGCCGCCGGTGTTCCGGTTCGACGCGGCGATGATCGCGTCCCTGGGGCTGCTGGTGGGTTCGTTCGCGTCCGCGGACGTGCGCGGCGCGCGCACCGGCGGCCTGCGCAGCCGGCCGATGGTCTGGCTCGGCGAGGTGTCCTTCGCGTTCTACCTCTGCCAAGGCATCGTCCTGCTGTACGGCCGGACGCTGATCGGCGGCCGCCAGTTCTCCACCCCCGTCGCGATCGTCGTGCTGATCGGCTTCTTCCTGGCCACCGTGCTGGCCGGCTGGCTGCTGCACGTCGCCGTCGAACGCCCGGTCATGCGGCGCTGGGGCCGCCGTCCGCGGCCGCTGCGAGCCGGACTGCCCGCCGCCTGACCGGCGACGCACCGGCGCCCTCAGCCGATCGGCTGAGGGCGCCGGTGCGTTCTCCGCCGGGACGCGGCGGCCCGTCAGCGCCGTCCGGCCGCCGGGACCGGACGGCGCGCTGTCCGCTCCAGCCACCACTGGGCCAGCAGCAGGTTCAGGGTGAAGCCGATCCAGGTCGCGGTCTGGCCGGCCGTGATCGCCCACGAAGGCGAGTAGCCGGGGACGAGCGGCAGCGTGGTCAGCACGAGGCGGCCCCACACGATCGAGTAGGTCAGCGCGACGCTGTAGATCATCCACCGGCGATGCTGGGCGAATCGGCGCTTGCGCACGTGCACGTAGGCGACGGTCGTGGCGGCCAGCCACATCACGCCGGTGACCAGGTTCCCCGGAGGGAACAGCGACACCGGCATGATGCCGAACGAGAGCAGGGCCGCCGGGATCACCCCGGCGAACACGTACACCCGGCCCAGGAAGCGGTGCACGGCCGGACGCCGCCGCCGGAGCCGGCCCCAGACCTGCAGCGGCGCGGTGGCGATGGCGATCGTCCCGCACGCGATGTGCGCGACGAGCAGCCAGTAATGCGCCGGGAAATCCGGGGTGATCGGGAGCCGGGACTGCCGCGGGTCCAGCGTCAGGTACGGCGGCAGCGCGTAGGCCAGGAAGGCCGCTGAGATCGCCGCGCCCACGAGCCACCAGTTGCGGTCGCCCGGCCGCCTGGTCCGCCGCGGCCGCGCGGGCGCCGTCTCTTCCAGCGTGCGAGTCACGGGATCTCCTTCCGGTGCGCCGCGGTGAGCCGTTCCAGCTCCGGCACGATGTCGTTCGGGGTCGGGACGGCCAGCGCCTCTTCGCGCAGCCGCGCGGCGTTCGCCTGGTACGAGCGGTCGTCCAGCAGCCGGACCAGCGCACCGCGCAGCGCGTCCGGGGTGATCGTGTCGGAGTCGCCGACGTAGATGCCCGCCCCGCGTTTCTCGAGGCCGTTGGCCATCGCCACCGGGCCGTACCACTTCTCGGTCCACCAGCAGCTGGGCGTGATGAGCTGCGGCACGCCGTGTTCGACGGCGGAGGCGAACGTGCCGGCCCCGCCGTGGTGGACGATGGCCGAGCAGCTGGGCAGCAGGAAGTTCAGCGGGACGAAGTCCACGGCGCGGACGTTGCCCGGCAGCGCCGCCGGACCGGCCTGCTCCGCGGTCAGCGTCGCGACCACCTCGATGTCGAGGCCGGCGACCGCGGCGAGCAGGTCGCCCGGGCTGGCCTCGGCCCGGCCCGCC
Organism: Amycolatopsis sp. M39; assembly: GCF_001651785.1. Lineage (NCBI taxonomy): Bacteria > Bacillati > Actinomycetota > Actinomycetes > Pseudonocardiales > Pseudonocardiaceae > Amycolatopsis > Amycolatopsis sp. M39. The sequence continues at coordinate 97,373 of NZ_LWSF01000032.1, read as the reverse complement.
TCGCGGTGCGAATTGCCCAGGGTCAAGCAGACTCGCGGGCGGTCCGGCGGCTCGCGCAGCCAGTCCGGCACCATCGCCGGCCCGTTGAACGGGACGTGCCGGACCGGCAGGTAGTTCACCCCCGGGGCATGCCACGTCCAGGCAGGCATCAGGTCCAGCGTCCACTGGCCCAGCACGGTCTCCTCGCTGAACTCGCCGCCGTGGCGGGCCAGTTTGGGGCCGAGCCAGTCGCGCATCGGGTCGCGGCCCGAACCCCTCCGCCCGGCGAGGAAGGCCGACCGCACCTGGGCGACTCCGTCCGTGGCCAGCACGAGCCGCGCGTGCGCGGCGCCGCAGGCCTGGGCCACCACCGGGCCCGCGTAGGTCAGCATGTCCCAGACGACCAGGTCCGGCCGCCAGGTCCGGGCGAATCCGATCAGGTCCTCGAACAGGGAATCCGGGCACATCAGCGGGTACAGCCGCGCCACCAGGGTCTCGAACTCGGCCGCCGGGTCGTCCTCGGCGTACTGGTCCTGCACCGGGTTGCTCCCCGGCGCGCCCGGGGGCGGGGCGGCCGGGACCGGTTCGGCCTCGTTCATGCCGCCGATCACCTCGACGAGGTCGCCGGCGGGCAGCCCGGTCAGCCCGGTGGCTCCGATCGTCTCGGCCAGGTCCGGCTGGGCGGCGACCAGGACCTCGTGGCCCGCGGTGCGCAGCGCCCAGGCGAACGGGGTCGCGATGTGCAGGTGGGAGCGGTTCGCCACGGTGAGGAACAGAACGCGCATCGTCGTCTCCGATCACCGGCGCAGCGAGCGCACGAACGCCCGGATGTCGCCGACCAGCTCTTCGGGCTGTTCGAGCGCGGCGAAGTGCCCGCCTCGCCCGAACTCGGTCCAGCGCGCCAGGGTGGGCAGCGCGCGCTCGGCCAGCGCGCGGACCGGCCGCGTCGCGTCGGCCGGGAACACCGCGACCCCCACCGGCACGGCCAGCGGCCACGGACCGCCCCACGTACGGACGAAATCGGGCGTGGTCGGCGTGGTCTCGTAGTAAAGCTGCGCGCTGGGGCCCGCGGTCGCGGTCAGCCAGTACAGCGTGACGTTGGTGAGGAGCCGGTCCCTCGGCACCGCGTCCTCCGGTGCCTTCTCCGAATCGGTCCATTCCTTGAACTTCTCCGCGATCCAGGCCAGCTGGCCTGCCGGGGAGTCGGTGAGGCCGTAGGCGAGCGTCTGGGGCCGGGTGGACTGGATCTTCTGCCAGCCGGTGCCGTCCTCGGCGAAGCGCAGGCCGTGCGCCACGCGGGCCCGGTCCTCCTCGCCCAGCTCCACCTCCGGGTCCGGGAAGGTCACCAGCATGTTGACGTGCACCCCGAGCACATGGCCGGGATCGATCCGGCCCAGCTCCAGCGAAATGACCTCGCCCCAGTCGCCGCCCTGGGCGACGTAGCGGTCGTAGCCCAGCCGGCGCATCAGCTCGGCCCAGGCGCGGGCCACTCGCGGCACGTCCCAGCCGCTCTCCCGGACCGGGCCGGAGAAGCCGTACCCCGGAATCGAGGGGAGGACGACGTGGCAGGCGTCGGCGGCGTCGCCGCCGTGCGCGGGCGGATCGGCGAGCGGCCCGACGACGTCGAGGTATTCGGCGAACGAGCCGGGCCAGCCGTGGGTGAGGACCACCGGCACGGCGTCCGGATGCGGCGAGCGGACGTGCAGGAAGTGCACCGTCGCGCCATCGATTTCGGTGGTGTACTGGGGAAACCGGTTGATCTCGGCCTCGGCGGCGCGCCAGTCGTATTCGGTGCGCCAGTACTCGGCCAGCTCCTGGAGGTAGGCCAGCGGGACCCCGCGGTCCCAGCCGGCATCCGGGATCTCGGCGGGCCACCGGGTCGCGGCGAGCCGCCGCCGGAGGTCGTCGAGGTCGGCGTCGGGGATGTCGATGCGGAACGGTCGCATGGCGGAACTTCTCCTTTACGGTCGGAGGACGTGCCCGGCCGACGGGCCCGGCTCGCCCGCCAGCAGCGAGCGGAAGACGGCCGCCGCCGCGTCCGGCCCGGTTCCGGCGGACATCCGCAGCCATTCGGCGCTGCCCCGGACGAACCGTTCCTCGGCGGCGGCGTAGCGGCGCCGGTAGGCCGCCGGCCCTTCGGCCCGCGCGGTCTCCTCCTCGTAGGCCGGAGTGAAGAAGATCTCCGGCTCCGGGCCGGGCAGCTCCGGCGGCTCCAGCCGGGCGTCGGGGTGGGTGTATCCGACGAGCGCGGTGTAGACCAGCCGGCCCGCGAGGACGTCGTAGAGGGCCGCGAGCCGTTTGGCGTCGCCGGTGAAGTCGACCAGCACGGCCGATCCCCCGCCGCCCGCCAGCGCGTCGAGCTCGTCGTAGGAGACGACCTCGTCGTACCGGTTCAGCGCGGCGGCGAACGGCTTGTCGGCCGTGACGCCCACGGTCCGGAACCGCCCGTTGCCCGCCAGCAGCTCGGCCATGCCGATCGCGGTCTTGCTGGACGCGCTGGTGACCACCACGGTGTCCGCGCCGTGCGCGCCGGTCCGCCGCAGGTAGTCGTTGAGCACCGCCGACGCCGGGAAGAGCGGCCACAGCAGGGCGCGGCGGTCGTCCAGCTCGTCCTCGGCCGGCGCGTTCCGGTAGGTGCGGTACCAGACGTGCAGGAAATCCCGGACGCCGGAAGTGTCCAGCAGGCCGTGGCCGGCGGGTTCGGCGGACAGCGTGAAGCCGCTGGACATCGGCAGGTAGCCGAAATACCGGCGGCCGGCCGCGATCCCCGGGCGCCGGGACTCCTCGACGTGCGCGAACCCCCAGACCGGGACCCGGCCGTAGCCCTCCGGCGCGGGGAAGGCGTTCCAGAACGGCAGCGCGGAATCCCCCAACCGGGCGTAGGTGACGTTGTTCATGCTCAGGCCGAACTTCTCGACCGCCAGCCGGATCTCGCCCGGTCCGAGCGGCCGGTCCGGCGCGGGCCGGAGCTCGAAGTCGCCGGTGCCGGACCGGTTGACCAACAGGTCCCAGTTGTCAGGTGTGCGCACGGTGTCTCCTCGGCAGCTCGCGGTTGTCGTCGTCGCCGCTGTCGATGGTCGCCGCCGGACCGGGGTTCAGCGCCTCATCGATTGCGGGGCTCGCGGCAAGGCGGCCGGGATGCCGGAAAAGGCCGCGCAGGACGTCGGCGGCAACCCGCTTTTCCCGTGCCGCCGACGGTTTCGGGAACGCCGCCGGACGACCTGGCGCTCAAGCGGCGCTTCTGCGCCGCACTCCGGCGGCCGCGTCCCGTTCGATCTCGGCGACGATGTCCGCCCACACGATTCCGCGGCTGAGCTGCGGGAACGGCCGCGGCCCTGCTTCCGGAGGCGCGTCGGCGGGTTCCGGCCGGGGTTTCGCCGCCGTCGTCTTCCGGCGGCCGACGGGCAGGCTGGGGGTCATGGCGGTCCTCCTCGATCCGGCTGGTCCCGAGCGTCGGTCCCGGCCTGCTGTGCGGTTTTCGCCCGGTCCCGGCGGCCCGGCGCGATCGGCGGCGCGGCCTTCACGCCGCGCGCGCGTGCCCGTCGACGCGGTGGTAGCGGCCGCCGTAGAAGACGAGGGCGTGCTCGCCGGCACCGCGGCCGGCGGCGACCACCCGGCCCAGGAAGATCGAGTGGTCACCGCCCGCCAGCACCTCGTCCAGCTCGCATTCCAGCCACGCGAGCGCGTCGCGCAGCAGCGGTGCTCCGGTCCGGTCCCCCGCCGTCCAGCCGACCGCGTCGAACTGGGCCATCCCGTCCGGCCGGCGCCAGTCGGCGAAGTACTTCGACAGCTCCTGCTGGCCGGCGGCGAGGATGTTCACCGCGAAAGAACCCGCGCCGACGATCGCGGCGTGCATCCGCGCGGCCCGCGAAACGCAGCAAAGCAGCAGCGGCGGCTCCAGCGAGACGGACGAGAGCGCGTTCGCGGTCATCCCGTGGGCGTCCGCGCCGCCTGCGGTCAGCACCGTGACCCCGGTCGCGAACTGGCCCAGCACCTGGCGCAGGCCGTGCTTTCCGGGGAGCCCGAGACGAGCGGGCGAGGCCGGCAGCCGGCTGAGCGCACCGCGTTCGGCGAGCCTGCCTTGTTCCTCGGCCACCTCAGACTCCCCCGTCGTCCGCCGCGCCCGCGATCGTGTACGCGGCGAGCGCTTCCCGCAGCTGCTCGGGCACCCGAGACGGCACGGTTTCCCGGTTGGGGCCGCGCATGCAGGCGATCCGCTGCCTGCCGCGGGCGACCAGCCGTTCGCCGTCCGGGCGGAGGTGCACGTAGTCGAACGCGAACTGGAGCTGCGTCTGGGTCAGCCCCTCCAGCCGCATCCGGATCGACAGCTCGTCGAACGCCGTGATCTCGGCGAAGAACTCGCATTCGACCTTGAGCGTGAACAGCTTCAGGTCGTCGCGGACCTCGTCCAGGACGTCCGGAGCCTTGTCCTTGAGGAACATCTCGCGGCACCGGCCCTGCCAGCGCACGTAGTTCACGTAGTAGACGTTGCCCACCAGGTTGGTCTCTTCGAAGCCCACCGTGTGGCGGATCTCGTAGTAGTCGGTCATCTTCAGCTCCCTTCTGCCTGGAGCACGGCGAAGACGACCGGATCCGGCCGGTCGCCGACGACGGCCGCCCACGTGGCGATCCGCGCGTCGCCGCAGGCCAGCAGCGCCCAGCCGTCCTCGTGTGCGCGGCGCACGGTGAGCGCCCCGGTCATCTCGCCGGTCTTGCGGACGCATTCCAGCGCGCTCCACACCCGCGTGTTGGCCACGGCGGCCGGTTCGCCGAGGTCCTCGGCCAGCAGACGGCCCACCGCGCACAGCTCCTCCCCGAGCAGCCCGGCCCAGTCCTCTCCGGACCGTTCGACCGCGGTTTCGATGTCGCAGGCGAGCGGACCGCCGCCGGTCACCGCGAGCGTCAGCCGCGCGGTGTGCGACGCGGTGATGTCGGCGCCGTCGAGCTCCGGCTTGCCGTCCGGGCGGTAGCGGATCGAGACGGGCCGGTCGAGCGTCCGGCCGGCGGCGAGCGCGGTCTGCGCCCGGCGCGCGGCGGTCCCCTCGGCCGGCCCGCCCGCCGGATCGGGCTCCAGCACCACCGCGCGGCTTCCGCCGAGCAGCTTCTCGCAGGCGCGCTCCAGGTAGGGCCCGAGCATCGCCGGGGCCCACGGGCCGGCTCCGGAGCGCTTCCGGACCGCGCGCAGCTTGAGCCCCTCCCAGCGCTCCACCACCGTGCCGTCCGGATTCCGGACGTCGAGGTCGTAGACGTAGCTGTCGCCTTCTTGGAACCGTTCCCGGGCGTCCAGCACGACGTAGTCCTCGTGCTGGGCGCCCGGTTCCGCCGGGCAGAGCCGTTCGACCGCCTGCGGGAGCAGGGTCGCGTCCGGCACGCAGCACTGGAGGGCGTGCATCACCGCGTCCCTGGCGCCCGGGTCGGCGAGCAGCATTTCCTGCGGCAGGAACGGGGCGAACCAGTCCACGTCGGCCGTCGTGGCGATCTCGGCGACGGCGTGCCGGGCGGCGGCGCGGCGGTAGCCCAGCAACCGCTGGAACCGCTTGCCCTGGAACAGCACCGACCCGTACAGCTCGCTGACCGGCTCCACCGGCACCGGCGGGAGAGCGACCGCGCGGGCGGGGGCTCCGCCCAGTCCGGCCGGCCTGGCGAAGCTGAGCCGGGCACGGAAGTGGTCGGCGCCGAAACCGGTCTCCCCGCTCCGCAGCGCCACGTCGACGGTGTCCGCGTCGCGGGCCAGCGCGGCCAGCCGGATCGTGGTGGTCCCGCCGGAGGGCACGATGACCGGCCGGAGGAACTCGACGTCCTCGAACACCGGCGTGCCGGTGCGGCCGAGCGCGGCCGCGGCCGCCTGAGTCATCGCCTCCATGCCGAGCACTGCCGGGAACAGCAGCTGGCCGTCGAGCAGATGGTCGGCCAGGTACGGATCGCTGCCCGCGGACAGGTCCGCCTCGGTGACCAGCTCGACGCCCGGGTAGTGCACGACCGCGCGGTCGACGAACCGGGTCAGCGGCAGCTCACGCTTGCGGACCGGCAGGGTCGGCAGCCCGCCCGTGCGGCCGCAGACCACCAGCACCGGCGGCGCGGCGGGATCGGCCAGCACCCGGCGCAGGATCGCGATCCCTTCCTCGGCGGGGATCGGCGTGATGCCGTCGCGCGTCAGGGCGCTCACCACGCCGAGCTTCTCGCCCATCCCGGCCCCCGACCAGACCGACCACTCCAGCGCCACCGCCCGCGCCGCCGGGTGTTCCCGGCCGAACCGCAGGGTCAGCTCGGTCATCCAGTCGTTCGCCGTCGCGTAGTGCGCTTCGCCGCGCAGGCCGGCCCTGCCGATGATGCTGCCGAAAGTGACGAGGAGCTTGATCCGGTCCTGGTCCACCGCGGCCAGCACCGCGGCGAGGCCGCCGGTCTTGGGGGCGAGCGTCTCGCGGAAACTCTCCTCGGTGAGGTTGGTCAGCGCGGCCGGTTCGTTGCGGCCGGCGCCGTGCAGGATCGCGGTCACCGGGCCGAGTTCGGCCTCGAACCGGCGGACGGCGGCAGCCACCTGCGCCGGGTCGGTGACGTCGGCGCGCTCGTAGCAACAGCGGATGCCGGCGGCCTCCATCCGGTCGAGGTTCTCGGCCAGCTCGGTGTCGGCATCCGCGTCGCTGCGCCCGAGCAGCGCGAGGCGTGCCCCGGAGTCCTTGGCGAGCGCCAGGGCGCTCTCCGCGGTGATCCCCTTGCCGCCGCCGGTGACCAGCAGGACGTCGCCGCGGTCCAGCGACTCCCGGACCGGTCCGTCCGGCGCGGGCGGCAGCGCGGCGAGCCGGGGCACGGTCCGGGCGCCGGCCGCGTCGTAGCGGACCTCGGCGAAGCCCGCCGTCGCGGCGACCTCGGCCGCCACGGCGGCCGCCGCCGCCTCGGCTCCGGCCGGATCGGCGGGCTCCGGGTCGGCCAGGTCGACGATCGTGGTCGGCGCCGACGGGTCCTCCAGGAACAAGGTCTTGGCCAGGCCGGACGCGCCGTATCCGTGGTGCACCACGACGAACCGCGTGCCGCTCGGGGCGGCCAGCAGGGCACGCGCGGCCCCGAGGAACAATCCGGCGTGCCCGGCGTCGCAGTCCGCGGGCAGGCACAGCAGCACGCCGTCGCCGGTCCCGGCGGCCGCCAGCGAGGCCCGCAACGGCTCGGCCAGCGGATGCCCCGGGGTCGTGAACACCTGCCACTGTGCGCCGCTCGCGCTGTCGTGCCCCGCCGCGGCCGGACGCGCCGCGGGCACGTGCTCGATCGCGAACGGCCGCACCCACGGTCCGATCCCCGGCGCCTCTCCCCGGTCGCCCGCGGCCGCGCCGCCCTCGGTCCCCGCCAGCTCGTCGATCATCTCGGCCAGCTCGCCGAGGCGGACGGTCGCGAAGTTCGGCATGCCCGCCAGCGGCGGGCGGTCCAGCGCCCGGGTGACGTCGTTGACCAGCTGGCCCACCGTGATCGACGACAGGTGCAGGTCGTCCAGCGGATGGGTGTCCGCGGTGACCGTGTCCAGCGGAAGCTCGACGCGGTCGGCGGCGACCCTGCAGAGAAGGTCCAAAGTGGACTTCCCGTCGCCCGCGACCGCCGCGCCGCCCTCCCCGTCCGCGCCGGCCCGCTCCCCGCCCAGTTCGGCGGCGAGCTCCGCGTCGATCGCCGGCGCGGCCTCGCACGGGCTGGCCAGGAACCGGTACCGGCCGTCCGCCGGCAGCGGCCGGGCGGCCCGGCCGGAGAACAGCGCCGCGGCCGCGATCGGCGTGCCCAGCGCGAACGCGGCGCCGAGCACCCGCAGCAGCGGGGCCAGCGAGGCGTGGTCGGTGTCGATCGCCAGCACCGGAGTCTCCGGCGCGGTCTCCTCGAACAGCCCGGCGAGCACCCGTCCCGGACCGACCTCGACGACCAGGTCGCTGCGCTCGGCCAGCCGGGCCGCGGCCTCCCGGAACCGGACCGGCAGCACGATCTGCTCGCACAGCAGCTCCGGCAGGTCCTCGGCGGCGTGCAGCACGTCCCCGCGGACCGTCGAGACCACCGGCCGTTCGAGCCGGGAGAAGGAGAATTCGCGCAGCCGTCCGGTCATCGCGCGGGCGGCGGGTGCGACGACGGGCGAATGGAACGCGTGCGAGACCCGGAGCCGGGAGGCGCCGACGCCTTCCGCCTGGGCCCGCGCGACGATCCGGTCGACCGCTTCGGCCGAGCCGGACAGAACGGTCTGCCGGGGCGCGTTGTACCCGGCGATGACCACGTCCTCGCCGAGACCCAGTTCTTCGACGCGGTCGGGCGAAGCGGCGATCCCGGCCATCGCCCCGGCGCCATCCGCCATCCTGGCCATCACTTCGCCCCGGACCTTCGCGAGTTCGAGCAGCGCTCGTTCGTCCAGCGCCCCGCCCCAGTGCAGGGCGGTCAGTTCGCCGAGACTGTGCCCGGCCGCCGAATCCGCCTCGATCCCGAACTCGCGCAACACGCGCAGCCCGGCGAGCGAGCCGGCGACGATGCGCGGCTGCGCCACCTCGGTGGCCACCTGGTCGCCGCCCGCGGGCAGCCCGGCCGCGCGGTGGATTTCGGCGGCCGCGGCGAACCGCCGCCGCAGCGCGCCTTCCCCGCCGCTTCCGGATCCTTGGCCGGGGAACAGGTAGCCGATCTTCGGCGGTGCCGTGCGGCTGCTCGCGAAAACGCCTTCACCGGCGGAGAAAACGGAGTCGCCGGAGTCCAGATCGGCCAGCAGCGCGGCGAGTTTCCGTTCGGCCTGCTCGGGATCCGCGGCGACGACCGCGGCGCGCACCGGCCGTCCGGCCAGCTCGCCGGCCAGCTGCCCGGCCAGGTCGGTCAGCTCCGCGAACGACAGCTTCGGCACGAACCGCAGCACCTCCGCGATCCGGCCGCGCAGGGCGGCGAGGTCGTCGGCGTCGAACAGCAGCAGTTCGGCGTCCTGTCGTCCGGCGACCAGCGCGCGGGACCGGTCGTCGACCTCGCGGCGGCGCCCGGCCGCCGGCGCCTCGGTCACGGTGACGTGCGTGTTGACCCCGCCGAAGCCCATCGCCGAAACCCCGGCGCGCACGGGCTGGTCCGGCGGCCACAACGTCGCTTCGCGCGGGACGAACATCCGCGCCGAGGCCCCGGTGAGCGATTCGTGCGGCTCGTGATGCGCGGTGCCCGGAGGAATGATCTGGTGGTGCACGGCGAGCGTCGCTTTGATCAGGCCGGCGACCCCGGCCGCGGCCTTGGTGTGGCCGATGTTGCCCTTGACGGTCGACAACGCCGCGGGAGCCGCGAGCGGATCGGCCTCTCGTCGCGCGGCGGAAAGGGCCTCGATCTCGGTAGCGTCGCCCAGCGCGGTGCCCGTCCCGTGCCCCTCGAAGTAGGAAACGGTTTCGACGCCGTAGCCCGCGCGCCGGTACGCGCGTTCGAGCGCGAGCCGGTGCCCGCCGGCTTCCGGCCGGGTGATGCCGCCCTTTCCGTCCGAGGACACGCCCCAGCCGCCGATCGAAGCGTAGATCCGCCTGCCCTGCCCGATCGCGTCGCTTTCCCGCATCAGCACCAGCATTCCGGAGCCCTCGCCGGGCCAGAAGCCGTTCGAATCGGCGTCGTAGACCTTCATGTCCCGTTCGGCCAGCGCTCCGGTCTTAGCGAAGCCGATCACCTCGAACGGGTCGATGGACAGATCGACCCCGCCGGCGACCGCGAGATCGAGGTCGCCCTGGACCAGCGCGTTGGCCGCGGTGGCCACCGACAGCAGCGAGGACGAGCACGCGCCGTCGACAGTGAACCCGCCGCCGCCGAAGTCGAAGAAATTGCAGACCCGTCCGGCGATGGTGTTGGCCAGGCCGCCGGCCAGGCTGTCCTCGTTGATCTCCGGGAACGGCTCCTTGTACTGGATTTCCAGCTCGCGCAGGAATTCCGCGGTCTCCCGGTCGCCCCACTCGCGCCGCGCCAGCGCCGCGGCGACCGTCCGGCGCACGTACGGCCAGCGCAGCCGCATGATGTTGGCGCGGGTGAACTCGCCGGTGAGGCTGTTGCCGACGACGACGCCGGTGGACGCCTTCGGCGCGCCCTCCCCGTCGGCGAACCCCGCGTCGGCCAAGGCCGCGGCGGCGACCTCCAGCGCCAGCCAGTGCGTGGTGTCGGTGGCGCGGAAAGTGCTGCCGGCGACCTTGTGCTTGACCCGGTCGAATTCGTAGCCCCGCAGCACCGCCGCCTTCTGGGCGTAGAAGCGGTCCGGCGCCTTCGGGTCCGGCGAGTAGTAGTCCTCCCGGTTCATCCGCTCGTCGGGCAGCCGGCGGAAGGCTCGGCGGCCGGCCAGCACGTTCTCCCAGAGTTCCTCCGGGGAATCCGCGTCGGGGTACTTCAGCCCGATCCCGACGATCGAAATTCGCTCAACGCTCATGCCACCGCACTCCCACTTGCTCTCGAACCCCGTTCACTGGAATCGCCTCCGTTCCAGAATGGCTGCCCGCGACCCGGCGGTCTTCTCTGTTCCTGCCCGCGGATCGCGCCGGGCGCAAACCGGGAAGCGGCCGGGCTCACGGGCGGAAAGCCAGGCGCCCGCCCATTTCGGCCGCGGCGGTGAAGGCGGCCCACGAAGCCGCTTCGATCAGCCTGCGGTCGTCTGTCCATTCGAGACGGACGGCCTCGACCACGCCCGCGTCCACCCGGTACGCCGCTTTCGCCGCCAGCAACGCGAACCGGGCGGCAGGCCGTTCGGACGGCGGCAGCTCGGCCAGTGCCGGTTCCGCCCAGCTCCGGTCCGGGCCGGGCGGCTCGCCGTTCCACGCCTTGAGCTCGCGGCGGACCAGCTCGCGCACCCGCGGGGCCAGCACCCGCTCCCCCGCCGCTTCGAACACCGCTGCGGCACGGACGAAGCCTTCGGCGAGGACGCTGCCCGGCACCGTCCACTCCGGACTGTCGCCTGCCGCCGGCCGCAGGTGCGCCAGCGATCGGCCGGCCGCCGGCGCTTCGCCCGGTTTGAGCAGAAACCCGAGCAGCGCCTTCGCTTTCGCGCGCGCCGCCGCGGGAATGTGCTCCGGCAGCGGTGACGGCTTGAGGAATACGCTCACCATCCGGTTGAGATAGTGGAACGCCACGGCGACCGCGGTCAGCTCCGCCGCCGCGGCGGGGGACACCGCCCGCGGCAACGGGGCGGTGCCTCGGGCCCACGCCGCGAGGGCGCGGGTTCCCGGATTGGCGATGGCGACGGGGTCGCCGCCCGCGATCGCCGCCGCCGCCTCCTCCCGGCCGAGCGCGCCGAGCGCCATCGCGTGCACCTCGACGCAATACGGGCACGAGTTGGCCGCCGACACCGCCGACGCCACGGTCTCGCGGTCCGCCCGGCCGGTCCGGCCGTCCGCGACCAGCGATTCGCGCAGCAGCACCCACGCCGCGGCCAGCACGTCGGGCGCGGCCGAGTGCAGCGCTATCGGGGGCGCGAGGATGCCGAAGTCCCGCTCCGCCTCCCGGTAGACGTCCCGGACCAGTCCGCGCGCCTGCCGCGGCCGCACCGCCTCGACGTACCGGACTTCCCGCAGCGCCCGGCGGAGCGCCGCCCGGACCGGACCCGGCGCCACGGTCACGCCCTCGCGACGAGGTCGAGCCGGGAAACCGCCCGCCTGCCGGTGATCGAGCCGTCCGGAGCCGGAGCGCCGTAGGAAACGTCCACGCCCCGCGCCTGGAGCGCGCGCACGATCCCGGGGACCGACCGCTCGGCGAGCGCGGCGATCGTCATGGCCGGGTTCACGGTGAGCGCGCCCGGCACCGAAGCGCTGTCGGTGACGAAAATGCCGGGGTGGTCGCGCAATTCGTGATCGGGGTGCAGCGCCGAGGTCGCGGCGTCGTCCCCGATCCGGCAAGACGCCAGCGGATGGACAGTGTAGGCGCCGACGAGGTCGTTGGTCCACGGCGCCACCTTCGCCAGGCCGTCCTTCTCGATGATCGCCCGGCAGTCGGCGTCCGCGAGATCCCAGCCGCGCCGGGTGTTCTCGGTCGGTTCGTACTTCAGCGGCCCTCGCCCGAGCATCTGCTGCGAGATCCGGTAGGCGTTGCCGGTGGGCGGAGGCGGGCCGAAGACGCCCTCGTTGTCGTCCTCGGTCATCAGGAAGATCGTCAGCCAGTTGGCCCACTGCTTGAGCATTTCCTTCTTCTCCGCCCCGAACCAGCGCGGCTCCGCTCCCCCGGGCGCCTGCGCGAGGATCGTGCCCAGGCCCGGCGGGAAGTACAGCTGTTCCAGGGAATACCGCTCGTACTCCGGCAGCGAGCCGTCGAGCTTGTCCCAGTTCGCCACGGTCGGGCCCTTGCCGATGTGGTTCGCGGAGTACACGGAACCGTCCTCGCGCGACAGGCCGAGCACCTCGCGCACCCGGTCCTCGTCGACGACGGCGGTGTTGAGCCGTTCGCCGTTGCCCGAGAAGTACCGGCCGACGCCGTGCGGCATCCGGCCGAGCGCCTCTTCCGACCGCTGGAGGATCACCGGAGTCGCGCCGGCCCCGGCGGCGATGATCACGATCTTCGCCTCGATCGCCCCGGTGCCGGTGTGGATCCGGTAGTCCTCGTCGTCCACGACGGCGAAATGGACCCGGTAGCCGCCGTCCCCGGTGCGCTCCAGCCGCTGGACCTCGTGCAGCGGCCTGATCTCCGCGCCGTGGGCGAGCGCGGCGGGCAGATAGTTCGTCAGCATCGACCGCTTGGCGTCGAATTTGCAGCCCGCCATCATGAAGTTGCAGTTGACGCAGTGCTCGTTGTCCACCGCGACCGGAGCCGGGTTCGCCGTCCGGCCGGAGTGGGCGCAGGCCGCGGCCCACAGCCCGCCGGCGTAGGAGACGTCGTTCCAGTCCTGTGTGGACACCGGGAGCGCTTCGTCCACGCGGTCGTACCACGGTTCGAGCGAGTCCCGGGTGATGGCCGAGGGCCACATCCGGCGCCCGATGCCGCCCCGGCGTTCGAAGACGAATTTCGGCGCCCGCGGCATCGCGGCGAAGTACACCACGCTGCCGCCGCCGACGCAGTTGCCGCCCAGCACGCTCATCCCGTCGCCGACGACGAAGTCGAACACGCGGGTGTAGGAGGAGCCGAGCAGGTAGTCGTGCTCGAAGTCGTTCGCGGCCAGCCACGGCCCGCGCTCCAGCACGGTCACCTTGGCTCCTCCGGCGGCCAGGTGGTAGGCGGGAATGGACCCGCCGAAGCCGCTGCCGACGACGACCACGTCGGTCTTGTCGACGGCGGTCACGACGGGCTCCCCATCGCGGTCGTGTCCGGGTGGATTTCGGCCAGCTCGCGGCCGTAGCCGTACTTCGGGAACCGCCAGGCGCCGTCGGCGTCCGGCGGACGGTACCCCAATGCCAGCAGACCGGGATGGCCGTCGCGGACGGCTTCGGCGGTGTGCCGGTGCGCCGCGCTGTCGTAGGCCATGTTGCAGAACAGCGCCAGGCTGACCCAGCCGTCCTTCTCCGGATGGCCGGGGGCGGTCAGGCGCCGCACCAGTTCCCGGCGGTGCTCGTAGGGAAGGGCGACGAACGGAGGCAGGCCGGAGTCCGGTTCCAGCTCCGCCTCGGACGCGTAGGCCTTCGCGTGGTCGTTCACCGACCGGACGAGGAACGGCAGCCCGGCCGTGATGCCGGTCGCGTCGAAGTTCAGCAGTTCGAGCGCGCCGGCCGCCACCGCGCCCGGGCCGGGCGCGGCGCCGGCGATCGCCCGGTCCTGCGGGAACCGCTTCTCCCCCGGCACGATCGTGTCCGCGTAAGCCTCCAGGGTCAGCGTCCGGAAGCGTTCTTCTTCGGTGGTCTCGGGTTCCACTCGCTTACCTCCTCGTCGAACGTCTGCTGTGGATCAAGCGCGCGGCCCGGCGTTCCCGGGCCGGGCGCGGGCGCACCGTCATCGGCAGGCCGCCGCGCACCCGCAGCGAGAGCATCGCCTCGGGCTCGACCGGGCGGCCGGGCACTTTGCGCAGTTCCAGGTCCCGCGCGGTCATCGCGAGCACGAACACCGCCTCCAGCAGTCCGAGGCTGTTGCCGACGCAGAACCTCGGTCCGGCGCCGAAGGGCAGGTAGGCGTACCGCAGCGGCCGTCCGCCCGGGCCCGCCGGGTCGAACCGCCCGGGGTCGAAGCGCTCCGGGTCGGCCCAGAACCCCGGGTGCCGGTGCAGCGTGTAGGGCACCACGACGACATCGGAGCCGGCCGGCACGCGGTATCCGCCGATCTCGTCGTCGGCCTGGGCCACCCGCGGCAGCAGCCACACCGGCGGGTACAGGCGCATGACCTCTTCGACGACCGCCGTCGTGTAGGTCAGCCGCCGCAGGTCGTCGTAGCCGGGCAGCCGGTCGCCGAGCACCTCGACGGCCTCGGCGTGCAGCCGCGCGGAGACCTCGGGATGCTCGTCGACGAGGTGGAACGCCCAGCCGAGCGTGCTCGCCGTCGTCTCGTGCCCCGCCAGCAGCAGGGTGATCAGCTCGTCGCGCATGCCTTCCCGCGACGCACCGTCCGCCGTCTCCGAACCGACCAGCCGCGAAAGGACGTCTTCGCCGCCGTCGACCGGATTCGCCAGCCGCCGGTCGACCAGTTCGTCGGCGATCCGGCGCAGCTCGTCGCGAGCGGCGCGGAAGCGCACCTGTTTCTTCAACGGCGCCCACCGCGGCACCGCGCCCAGCGTGATCGCCTCGAACATGGCCTGGTCCTGCACGGCTTCGAACGAGTGGCCGAGAGCGCCGTAGCCGCCGAGGTCCGCGTCGAGCAGCGTCTTGCCGAGCACGCCGAGCGTCAGGCCGGTCATCTCCTGCAGGATGTCGACCGGCCCCTCGTGCGCGGCGAGCCGCTCGACCAGTCCGGCGGCTTCGGACGCCACCAGCCCGGCCTGCCGGGCGATCCGCTTGGGCTGGAACGCCGGCTGGATCGTCCGCCGCTGCCGGTGCCAGGTCTCCCCGTCGCTGGTGAGGAGGCCGTCGCCGAGGGCCTGGCGGGCCTCCCGCAGGCCGATCCCCTTGTGGTAGTTCGCGGCGTTGTCGGCGAGCACGTGCTTCGCGAGATCCGGATGGTTGACGAGATAGAGCGTCTTCGGGCCGATGGCGATGCGGACGAGGTCTCCGTAGTCCTCGGCGCTGTCGCCCATGAGCGCGAGCCGGTCGGTGAAAAGCTGCTTCAGCAGCCGGAGGGTCGCCCGGCGCGGCGGTCCGGGCGGGACGGCGCGCACCGCCCCGGTTTCGTCGCGCGGCCCGGCGGTCATGCCGCGACCGCCCCGGGCCGCTCGTCCCCCTCCGACCGGGTGGTCTCCGTCTCCTCCGTCGCCTTCGCCGCGGCCTGGCCGGCTTCGAACTTGACACGCGCCTTGTTCGAGAAGTGGAGGCTCCAGAGGAACGCCCCGCGGATCAGGCACACGGTCGCCGTGGCCAGGAACAGGCCGTAGGCCACGTGCACCGCCATGAAGAAGCCGTACGCCAGCGCCACCCCGGCCCCGAACGCGAACTGGGAAACCGGTTTCGACGGCGAGGTGCCCGGGTCGGTGACCATGTAGTTCGTGTAGAGCACGAACGCGATGCCGGTGGCCATGCCCAGCGCGCCGGGGACGGCGATGCCGAAGACCAGGCCGCGGAGGACGGCCTGGACCACGAAGAATCCCAGCCAGCCGGCGATGAGCCACATCCGGTTGGTCAGCATGGCGTTGAGCACCGTGCCCGACACGAGGATGACGCCGACGATCAGCCAGCCGCCCCAGGTGTCGATCTTCTCGCTGAAATGGTACGGCGGGGCGATGCTGGCCCACGGGAACAGCAGGAGGATCACGGTGATGCCGAAGTTCGACGGGTTCATGTAGTGCCGCATCCGGCCGTACACCGGCGCCTGCAGCACCCATTTCGCGCCGACCGCCACCACGACGCCGAAGACCATCACGAGGATCCGGTCGTTGACGTAGGTCAGCATGTTCAGCGCGAGACCCGTGATGTGGGCGGGCAGGAGGAACTCCGCGAGCCCGGCGAACCCGTTGCCGGCGAACCGGGCTTTCCGTTTGGTCATGCGCGCGTTGACGGTCTCGAGGAGCAGTTCCGTGGCGTACGCGGTCGCCAGCGCGACGAGCGGGTACAGCCACGGCTGCTCGAATCCCAGGATCGTGTAGCCGAGGATGTTGAAGACCGTGATCGAGATCGCGAACCGCCGGAGCGCGGTGACGACCTTGTTCGTCCTCTTCGGCGGCGCACTGTCCACTGTGGTCAGGATGGGGGTGGTCATGCCGTCACATCTCCTTCGCCGCGGCGCCGAGCCGGAAGCAGTGGCGGCCGGGGTCGAGCTTCAGGTCCTGCGTGCGCAGCTGCCCGGTCCGGTCGCGCCACTGCAGGTGCACGTCCAGCGGACCGCTGACCTCGCGGCCGAGGCCGATCTGGACGTCGAAGCTGCGCCGTCCGGCCTCCCCGCTGCTGCCGTCGACCCGGCCGAGGTACTTCTTGCCGTCCGCGGTCGTCACGGTGGCTTCGGCTCCGATCGCGGGCGGTCCCGCAGCGGGCAGCGGCCCGGGCGCCACCGGGGCGTCGGTGGTCAGCTTCAGCTGCAGGAACTTGCCGGGGTTCGGGCTGTCGTTGCGGTAGAAGATCGGCTCCTCCCACTGGCGCGCGACGGCCATCTCGGGCAGGCCGTCCCCGTTCGTGTCGCCGACGGCGATGCCGCGGGTGGGCACCGGCACGGCCAGTCCCAGCTGCGGCGCCAGGTCGGTGTAGCGGCCGTCCGCGCTCTTCACGAAGAAGTGCAGGGTCTGGTCGCCCGCGATGTCGTCCCCGGCCTTCGCGTTCGGCCACCAGAACGGATTGCTCACCAGCCCGTCGTTCGCGGTCGCCAGTTCCTGCAGGTTCGGCCAGCGGTTGACCTGGCCCTTGACGAATCCGGTGGACTGCGCGATCTGGTTCTCGCCGCTGTTGTCGAAGTCCTGGATCTTGACGTCCCAGCCCCAGCCGGACCACGCCGTCCCGGTCCCGCCGCTCTCGTCGCGGAAGGGAGCGACGCCCTTCTTGAGCTGCCCGGTCAGGTCAGCGTTGTCCTTCGCGGTGTTCACGAACTGGAAGTTCGATTCCTCGATGCCCCACGAAGTGGTGATATTGCTGACGAAAAGGTCGTAGAGGCCGTCGTGGTTCAGATCGCCGAAATCGACGCCCATCCCTTTGAAGGAGTCGTTTCCCAGCACTTTCGACTTCGGATCGCCGGCTCCGCGGACTCCCGTGACCTCGCCGAACTCCACGTGTCCCGGCGTGGATTTGTTGTACAGCAGGTGATCGTGGCCGAAGTCGTTGGCGATGTAGAGTTCCGGCAGGCCGTCCCGGTCGATGTCGGTCGCGCTGGAGGCCAGCGTCCAGCCGAAGCGCGCGCTCGGCGGGATTCCCGAGGAAGCGTCGGCGAACCGGGCGCTCGGGTGCGCGCCGGAAGAGCCGCCGGCCCATCGGTAGACGTACTTGCCTCCCGAGTTCGTCGCGTGCGACATCGACTGGTTCATCGCGACGCCGCCGTCCTCGCGCGGGTCGAGGACCTTGCTGTCCGGGAAGTAGTTCCCGATGAAGATGTCGATGTGCCCGTCGCCGTCGAAGTCGCCGATCGTCGCCGAATCGGTGTTCCACATCGGGCCGTTGTAGGCGCCGTCCGGGCCGCGGTGCTCGCCGGGGACCAGTTCGGTCGGCTCGAAGGCCGCCGCGTCGAGCTTCGCCGCGGTCGCCTTCTGCAGGAACAGGACCGGGGTCCGGCCCCAGTAGTAGACCAGCAGGTCGGTCCGGCCGTCCTCGTTGAAGTCGCCGGGGACGCAGCCCATCGGCGCCATGAAGTCCCACGTCGGCAGCGCCGGCGCCGGGTCGAGCGCGAAAGGCGCGTAGCGCGGGCCGGAGTCCGGCGTCGGCGTGACGACGACCTGGTCGCTGCGCGGGTCGACGAGGCAGAGGTCGTCGGCCTTCCCGCTGCCGCTGATGTCGTTCATCGCGGCCGCGGCGCCGACCGAGGAGATCCACGCGGTGATGTTCTTGTAAGCCTTGTTCACCGTGCGGATCGACTGCGACTTCTTCGCCGCCGGCAGCGCGATCGTCATCGGGGTGAAGCGGAATCTGCCGGCCATCGCGTCCTGCTCGGCGGCGGAGACGCCCGGCAAGCGCGCGACCAGGAACAGGCCGAGGACCAGCACCAGCGCCAGGATGCCCGCCAGCTGTTTGCGCAGCCAGCCGAACGCCGCGGTCATTTCTTCCCTCCGTGGGTCAGCACTTCTTCGGCGATCCGCTGGCGCCAGGTTTCGAACGCCGGCACGTCGGCGCCGTCGACGACGGCGGCCGGGCGGACCTCCTGGGTGATCGCGGCGGCGCGTTCGGCGGGGAGCCCGCAGATCGCGCGGGTCGCGACGTCGGTCTCCGGAATCAGCAGGCCGGCGCGCACCCGGGCTTCGGCCGCGAAGGCGCTTCCCTGCGCCAGCTGGCCGTGGTGGATCCCGGACCGGTCGACGAGTTCCGCCAGTTCCTCGGCCGTGGCGCCGCACGCATAGGTCGAAGCGAGCCCGACCCCCGCGTACAAGTCGCCGTGGCGGGACTCGGGGAATTCCTCGATCGTCTTGCCCACCAAGGAAACGTCGGTCCCGCAGACGAACCAGAGTGCCCGGCCGACGCCCTGGTCGATGGCGCGCAGCGCGTAGCCGCCGTAACGCCGGTCCGGCCAGGGGAACCGCGCCTCCTGGTGATGCCGCCGCACGTACTGGTCAGTCTTGAAGTACGCCTGGTGGAAGCCGTACCCGTCCAGCACCAGCCAGCGCAGCAGCGGGTCGAAGGCGCTGGCTTTCGGCCACGCGAACCGCGGAATGCGAGCCATCGCCCAGCCGACCCCGACGTACACGATGTAGTTGTGCTTCTCGCCGGGGCCGGCGAGGAATTCGGCGATGTTCGCGCTCTTGCCGAGCGGAAGGCCGTCGAGGACGCCGTAACCCATTCCGGCGCCCTCGTAGGCGAATCCGCGGAACTTCGGGGGAATGCGCTCCAGCCACTCGGCGGCTTGCTCCGCCGAACGCGCCTCGACGGCATTCGCGTAGCCGAGAAGGAATTTTTCCCCGACCGTCTCGAGCAGTTCCTGAGCGGCTGGGTCCTTGCGGTGGAAACCACGTTTGACCAGCGACGTCTCGGAGACGTCCGGTGTCAGAATGCGCCGCCTGAGCGCGCGCCAACCATTACCCAACGCACTCTCCCCCTTCAGGGTCGAAAATGTGCTTAAGATCGCCTCTTCTACGGTCACAAACTCGCCTGCCGGCGGTCTACTCCACAGTTGCGTGCGCCGGCCGCCGCTCATCCCGCGCGGCGCGCGACCGCCCGGAACTCCTGCCGGATCCGGTCCCGCCACAGCTCGTACGGCGGCAGCGGGCCGTCGTCGGCGTCCGGCCGCTCGGTGCGGTCCGCGAGTTCTTGGGCCCCTCGCACGGAAAGACCGGTGAGAGCCCGGCTCGCGAGGTGGGTGTGGGCGGGCACGTGCGCGGCGTAGGTTCGCGCTTTCACCGCGAACACCGAGCCCAGCGCGAGTTCGTCGGAGTACGGCCCCGCCGCCCCGCGCAGCCCGGCCAGGCCTCGCTGGTCGCTGCCGCCGGCGAACGTCGCGGCGAGCCCGATCCCGCTCCACAGGTCGCCGCGGCGGTGTTCGCCGAAGCGCCCCGCCGCGGCGGCCGCTGCCTCGGGGTCTCCCCCGTGCACGAACCACAGGGCCCGCCCGATCCCCTGGTCGAAGGCGCGCCGGAAGTAGTCCGCCCGCCCGGCCCAGGCGTACGGCGCCGGCTCCTCCTGGTCGTCGACCCAGCGGCGGGTGTCGAAGTACGCCCGGTCGAAGCCGTACCCGTCCACCGCGAGCCAGCTCATCACCGGGTGGTACCGGGTGCCGGCCAGCCGGGGCAGCACGTTCTTCCACAGCGGGCGCGGCAGCCGGGCCATCGCGAAGCCGATTCCTATGTAGGCGAGGAAAATATGCGGTCCGGCGGGACCTTCCAGCAGCGCCTTCGTCCGGCCTCCGCCGCTCGGCAGCGCGTCGAGCACGGTGTATCCCATGGCCGCGCCTTCGTAGGCGAACCCGCGCTGCTCGGGCTCGACGAGGGCGAGGCGCCGCTCGACCTCCCAGAGCGAAGCGCCTTCGATCGCCCATTCGAACCCGCACACCACGGCCTGCGGCACCGCCTCCAGCCGAGCCGTGGCGTCCGTGGCAAGGACGGGGAACCCGCGCTCCGCGAAACCCACGGAGGACAACGAAGGCGCGAGGAACCGCTTGCGCAGCAAACCAAAGAGAGTCGACATCGGAATCCTCCGGATGGTGGGAGCGGTCACGCGACGGCGCGCAGGCGGGAGTGCTCCGCGGCCGCCGCCGGACGGACGGCAGGCGTTTGCCGGGGAGCCAGGGTGATGGCGACCGGCGGATCGGTCAGTGACCGCGGGCTCAACCGCATCGCCACCTCAGCGCGCCCGAACCGCGTCACCGCCGCCCGCTCCGTCGCGATCGTGAACGCGGGGCCGCCCTGCCTTCCGCGCAACGCACCGTGGTCGGCCATCGCGATCACCGTCCAGTCGCCCTCGGGCACTCCGTCGATGGTGAGATCCGCCGACCGGGCGTCGGCCAGTCCGCCGCAGGCGACCGGACCGCTCTGCGGCACCGCGTCGGCGAAGACCCCGACGAGCACTTTGGCCGGCATCGCGTTCTTCGGCATCCGCAGCCGCACGGTCAGCTGCCCGGATCCCGGCTCCGGCGACGCGTGCGCGCCGCCGGCGTCCCGCAGGGACCGCAACGACGGCAGCCGCTGGAAATTCGCCGAATGCGCCACGAGCAGTTCGCCGACTTCGGGCTTGCGGTATTCCGTCGGCGTCATCCCCACCGCGCGGAGGAACCGGCTGGTGAAGGTGCCCACGCTGCTGTAGCCGACGCTGCAGACGATGTCCGACACGGTGAGCGGGCTGGTCAGGAGCAGCCGCTTCGCCTCGAAGAGCCGGACGGCCGTGAGGAACCGCCCGGGCGTCACTCCGGTCGCCTTGGCGAAGATCCGGGAGAAGTGGAACGGGCTCACGTACACCTCGGACGCCAAGGCCGACAGCGTGATCGGCTCCGAGTAGCGCTGGAGCATCAGCTCGATCGCACGTAGGACGGCCGGCTGGACGGACCTTTCCCGGGCCGGCGGCTTCCGCGCCGGCCCGCCCGGCTCCGTGCCTGCCGGCAGTTCGGTCGCGCCGGTCGCCCGGGACGCAACGGATCGCAAGATCATGGTTCCAACCTCGATTCCTGCCGACGTCGATTGCCTCGGCACCCAGGTAAGGCGGCGGGCCTTGGACCCCGGTGGACCTCCGATGGAGTCCCGGAGGAAACCGCCGACGGCGGCGGCAGGCACCGGTGCGGACGTCACGGGCCGACCGGCGTCCCGCATGCCGCGCGTGCACCGCACCCGGGAATGCGTTGGGAGGCAAGGAATCGCGGCGGGAACGGGAGATCGCGCCACGCCGCCGGAAAAGCTGCCGGGAAGAGCGGCGCAGCGGAGCGGGCCCGGCGGCGGCGGTGCTTCGCGGGGTGCCCGGCGCCCGCGGAAGACGTGCAGAACGCAGGTGCCGCCCGGAGAAAAACATCTCGGCGCCGGTGGACGGTTCACTGGATGCGGCTCCGCCGGTTCTGCCACATTCGGACACGGAAAGCCTCGGGCCGGCCGTCCGGCCCGCACGGCTTCACCGGGAGATCGGAACACCGTTGCGGAACCACTGGAGGCGCCCGGCATGTACTCCGCGAAAGACCAGGCCGTTGTGGACCACCGGTCCGGGGAACCGGGCGGAACCGGCGTCCGCTTCACCGTGCTCGGGCCGCTGGGGGTGGTCCGGGACGGGGTCGAGACCGCCCCGACCACGCCGAAACTCCTGCAGCTGCTGGCCTTGCTGATCCTCCGGCCCGGCAAGCTCGTGCACGCCGACGCGATCGCCCAGGAGCTGTGGGCGAGCACGCCGCCCCGCACGATGCGGACGACCCTGCACACCTACGTCTACCACCTGCGCCGGTGCCTCGGGGAGAACGGCCCGGACCGCGGCGCCGGGTCGGCGCTGGTCACCAAGACGCCCGGGTACGTGTTCCGGATCGACCCGGCCCAGGTCGACGTCTTCCGCTTCGCGCGGCTCCAGCGGGAGGGAGAGGAACTGCTGCGCGGGGAGAGGCATTCCGCCGCCGCGGAGCGTTTCCGCGCGGCGCTCGACGTGTGGACCGGTCCGCCGCTCGCGAATGTCCCTTGTGGACCGATGCTGGTCCCGTACACGGTCGAACTGCTCGAACAGCGGCGCGCCGCGGTGCACATGCTGATCGAGGCCGAGATCGCCAGCGGGCGCCACCGCGAGCTGATCGGGGAACTGTGCTCGCTGACGGCGGGCAATCCGCTCGACGAAACCTTGCACGGCCAGCTGATGCGCGCGCTGGGCCGCAGCGGACGACGGTATGACGCGATGTCGGTTTACCGCGCGCTGCGCAACCGGCTGCACGAGGAACTCGGCGTGGAACCGTGCGACGAGATCCAGCTGCTGCACCGCGACCTGATCTCCGAGGGCGGTCACCGCTGACGGGCCGGGCCCGGCGCACGCGGCGAAGATCCGTCGCCCGCCAACGCCTGAGGCCGGTCCGGCGGCATCGCCGAACCGGCTGAGAACCCGGCCTGATTCCACTGTGGACGATGCGGATGTCTTCGGAGCCGCCGTCCGCGAACGGGCCGCCCGGACGCCGGACGGCCCGTTCGCGCGCGACGGGTTTCCGCCGATGACCGCATGAAATCCGCGGGCTCGGCGCCAGGAACCGCCAAGCCGCTGCCCGGCCGTCAGCGCGTGAACTGGCCGGCCCGGCGCCCTTCGCCCGCGGGCCCCCGGTAGGCCTGGGCGATCTCGAGCCACCGCGAGGCTTCGGCGCCCTCGGCGCCGACCGCGAGGTCGGCGGGGTGGCGCCGCCGCGTGACCAGCAGGCAGAAGTCGACTGCGGGACCGGTGATCCGCTGGGCCGCGCCCTCGGGCCCGAACGTCCACAGCGCGCCCGACGGAGCCGTGATCTCGAAGCGGAACTCGTCCGGCGGCGGAGTGAGGCCGCGAGCCTGATAGCCGAAGTCCTTGGTGCGCACCGCGAACTCCGCCACAGGACGAAGCCGGTCGGTGTGCGTCCGCTCGACGCCGAGCGCGTCCGCGATGTCCTGGCCGTGCGCGAACAGTTCCATCATCCCCGCCGCGGCGAGCACCGCCGGAGGCAGCGGAGCGACCAGCCACGGCACGGTCCGGTCCGCGGGCACCGCGGCGAGCGCCTTGACGGCGGTGTCGCGCTCGGCCCGCCAGCGGCCGGCCAGGACCTCCGCGGGGTCGTCCAGGTAATCCGCCAACGCCGCGTTGACCGCCTTGTCGAACCCCGTTTCGCCGGCCGCCTCGGCGATCCGGCCGAACGCCGCGGGATCGCCCGCGGCCAATCCCGCGATGCGGAAGACGAACGTCAGGTGGGCTACCTGATGCTTGACCGTCCAGCCGGGCGCCGGGGTTTCGGCCGCCCAGCCTTCCAGGCCGAGCCCGGCGAACAGCGCGTGGAAATCCTCGCTGTCCGCGGTGAGGTCGTCGATCACGTCCTGCGCATTCGTCACACGTCTGCCCTCGCACACCGGTAGGTTTCGTTTCGCCCCAGTGTGGGCGCCCGGCCGGGCACCGGTCCTCTCCTGCGCTGCACGGTTTCCGGGGCGGGTTCAGGACCGGCCAGCCAGAACGCATTCGCCGACGCTCACCTCGGCGGGCCACCGCAGGCGCAGCACGCGATCGACCCGGTCGACCCGGTCGCTCGCGTCGACGGGCACCGCGTGCGCGATCACTCCCATCGCCCTGGCGACGAGATACAGCGTCTGCTGCAACGCCCCGAGGTGCATCAGGGCGATCGCGTAGGCGGCTCCGCCCAGCACCCGCGACATCCTGCCGATCCGGACGGTCACGGTGATCAGCGCCGACGGGCGGCGCGCGCTGCCCGCGGCCGCCTTCGCCATGTCCAGCAGTTCCCGGCGGGCGGCGGCGTCGGTGCTCACGACAGTCAGCGCGTGGCCGACCGGGTCGTAGCGGTGGATGCCGTCCGGCAGGCCGGCGCAGCCCTCGATGCTGAGGTAGAGCTCCAGTTCGTACAGCCCCGCGACGGCGAAATAAGGACGCTGCGAGGTCCGGAGCCCCCGCCCGAACCGCGGATGCGCCGGGCCGGCGGACCGCACCCGGGCGCTGCGGAAGAGCAGTTCGCCGAGCTGGCCCGCGCTGATCGAAGCCCCGGGCAGCTCCGGCCAGACGTGGTCCTGCTCGAGCAGTTCCGCCAGCGGCCGCCGGTCCGCGGGCAGCCCGCCCGCCTCCGGCCGGCGCAACGGGTAGGCCCCCGCCGCGCCGGCCGGTTCCTCCGTTTCCGGCGGCGGTTCGCCCGCCGGGGGCTCGGCCGCGAGCTCTGGCGGCCGCATGCGGCTGCGCACGTGGAACAGCAGTTCGTGATGCGACCATGGGCGCAGCACCGGGTCGGCGTCTTCGGCGAAACCCCGGTCGCGTCCCGCGGCCAGCACCACGCCCGCGGCGACGAGATAGCCCACGATGTCGGCCACCACCGACACCGGGGAGGCCACGCGTTCGGCGATTTCCGCCGCCGTGGCCGGCGCGGCCAGCGACGCGGCCACCTGGGCGGCCGCCGGCTGCGTCAGCACCACCCGGAAATCCGCCCGCGGCGACTCCAGCACCAGCGCGTCGTCCGCGGAGCGCAGCGCGGCGAACCGCGAGAGCCGGGCCTTCCGCAGCGGCCCGATCCGCCGGGGCGCGAACACCGGCGAGGCCACCACGGGGATCGCGGAGAGCAGCGGCCGCCGCCCGTTCGCGAGCCCGAGCGAATGGACGACCGCCCCGCTGACGCGGTCCAGCACCCGCTCGAATCCGGCCGGGCCGCCGCCCTCCCGTCCGGCGACCGCGGTCCCGGGCTCCCGGCCGCCCGGCACGATCCCGGTCACGTTCCCCAGGAAGACCGGGCCGAGTTCCATCCGCCGCAGCAGTTCCCGGGCGGGCCCGTCCGCGTCGCTGACGTCGAACTCGCCCCAGCGGGTGACCACGAGCAGCGCGGCGCCCGCCGCGTCGACCTCCAGCAACGCGTCCTCGCTGAGCGACCACAGCCGGATCGTGGCCGTCTCGTCGCCGAGGAATTCGGACTGCACCCCGCTACCCCTTTTTCGAACCCGGGACCAACCTTCGCGACGACTGCGCGCGGGCGAGTTCAGCGCTGCCGCGAGACGGGACGGCGGCTGCCGCTCCGTCCCGCCCAGAGGTACACATTCTGCACTGTCCCCGTCGCCGGACCCAGTGCTCCCGGCATCCGCCGATCATGATTCCCTCCCGCACCGCCGGGAAATTTTCATGCCCGCAACGGCATTTTTGACAGAACCCGCGGCAGACCGGGCACCCGCCGACCGGGCGCTTCCGGCGCAGCTGGCGGGTTCCTGCGGCGATCCCGTGGATCCGGGCCGTCCGGAGGGAGGACGGAGCCGGGAAGCGGCCGACCGCGCTGCTCCTTCCGGGCTACGCGGTCCGGAAAGACCCGGTTCCGGCCGTCGAACGCGAGCTATATTGCGGTGCCACCGACGAGAACGGCGCGGTGAAATCGCGTCCCGGACCAGTCGGACGCAGAGATAGGGACCCGATGTCACCGTCTGAGGGGAACGCCGCGGTTCCCGGGGAGAACTCGCGAGGGTCTGCCACGGGGCCGGGCACAGCCGCGAGAGTCGACGAATGGCCGCGGCAAGCACGGCACATGTCCCAGACCATCGTCAGCGTGGCGTTCGGCTGCCTGGTGCTGATCGGCCTCGTCGCGATGATCGCCGAAGGCCTCGCGCCCGGGCTGATCCTGTTGTGCGCCATCGGCAGCGTCGCGCTGCTCGCTGTCCAGCTGCTCTACTTCGGGCGGCCGGGGACCGCGCCGCACTCCCCGCTGAGCCACTGGATGCTGCTGGCCCAGCTCGTGCTGGCTTATCTTCCGCTCGTTCCGGCGGCCACCGCGCTGGACAACATGCTGGCCTTCCCGGCGGGCACCGCCCTGCTGGTCCTCGGCAAGCGCGCGGGCCCGCTGGTCTACGTCGCGGTGAACGCCAGCGTCGCGGTGATCTATACGGCGCTGGGCATCTCGCCGCTGCTGACGGTCTACGAGACGCTGGCGAACGCGAGCATGGGGCTCGCGGTCTTCCTCCTGACCGGGCTGGCCCGAACTGTCTCCGAGCTGCACGCGGCCCGCACCGAGCTGGCCAACGGAGCGGTGGCCGAGGAGCGGCTGCACTTCGCCCGCGAACTCCACGACCTGCTCGGGCAGAGCCTGTCGGCGATCGCGCTCAGGGGAGAGTTCACCCGGCGGCTGGTGCGCACCGCCCCCGCCCGCGCCCGGGACGAGCTCGCCGGGATCCTCGACCTCAGCCGCCGCGCCCTCGCGGACGTCCGCTCGGTCGCCAGCGGGTACCGGGAGCTGTCGCTGGAACAGGAGTTCCGCGCGGCCGAGTCGCTGCTCTCCGAGGCGGAGGTCGACCTCCGCCTGGAACTCGACGAGCGCGAGCTGCCGGTGCAGGTGCGGACCGTCTTGACGGCAGTGCTGCGGGAAAGCATCGCGAACATCCTGCGGCACAGCGACGCCGGGCACTGCCGGATCGCCGTCCGGCAGGAAGCGGACCAGGTGTCGCTCGATGTCGCCAACGACGGCACCGACCCCGAGGAGTCCGCCCGGGACGGCGAGACCGGTGGAAAGGGGCTCGCGGACGTCACCGCGCGAGTAAGCGCTCTCGGCGGCGAGATCACCGCCGGGCCCGAACCCGGCGGGCGCTTCCAGGTCCGCGTCAGGCTGCCGCTGGACGACCCGCGGCCGCTCCCCGCCGCGCGGAAGGCTCCCCGCTCCGAGGAATCCGCCTCCCGCGTCGGCGTCCGGCTCGCGGGCGCCGGCGTCGCCGCGGTGCTGGTGAGTTTCGCCGCCGGCGCGGTCCTGCACGTCATGGTGCTGACCGGCGCGCCGTGGCAGATCACGCTGACCGCGGTCTGCCTCGGCGCGCTGGTCGCGCTGCAGCTGGCGTTCTTCAGCCGCCCCGCCGCCCGGCTGCCCGTCCGGCGGGCGTACGCACTGCTGTTCGTGCAGGTCTGCCTGGTGTACCTGCCGCTCCTCGAGCTGCGCGAGGTCTGGGTCAGCTTCCCCGGCCTGCTGATCTGCAACGCGCACCTGCTGATGCGCCCGGCCGCGGCGTGGTTCGCGACCGCGGCCGTGCTGGCGAGCATGGCCGGGGTGCACGCGGGTTTCGACTCCGAGATCAGCGGCATCCCGTTCAACGTCCTCGCCACCGTCAACACCGGGTTCGTCGCGTTCGGAGTGACCTGGCTGAGCAGGCTGGTGGCCGAACTGGACGGCGTCCGCCGCAGGCTGGCCGGCGTCGCGGTCGCCGAAGAACGCCTGCGGTTCGCCCGCGACCTGCACGACCTGCTCGGCTTGAGCCTCTCCGCGATCGCCCTGAAAACGGAGCTCACCGAGAAGCTCCTCCGGGCCGATCCCGGCCGGGCGGACGCCGAACTGGCCGAAATCCTCACCCTGTCCCGGCAGGCTCTCGCCGACGTCCGGTCGGTCGCCGACGGCTACCGCGAGCTTTCGCTGGAAAGCGAGTCGCGCTCGGCGGAGGCCGTGCTGACGGCGGTGGACGTCCGGGTCCGGATGGAGGTCCAACAGGAGGCGGCCGCGGCGCTGGCCGTGCCGGTGCGCACCGTCCTCGCGGTCGTGCTGCGCGAGGGCGTGACCAACATGCTGCGGCACAGCAAGGTCGAGAACTGCGAGATCGCGGTCCGGCAGTCCGGCACGACGGTGTGCCTGGAGATCGTCAACGACGGCGTCGAGGACGGCGAGCCCGCGAGCGGCGGGACCGCTGACCCCGAAACCGCCAGCGGCAACGGCATCGCCAACCTCTCCGAGCGGGTGACCACGCTCGGCGGCGAGCTGACCGCCGGTCTGCAGCGCGACGGCCGGTTCCGGCTGCGCGCCGAGGTTCCCGCGGCCGCGTGATCCTCCGCGGCGCCGGTCCGCGCGTCCGCGGCGGGCCGCCCGGCGCCTAGATCCAGCCGGATTCCCGCGCGATCCGGACGGCGTCCACGCGGTTTCGGGCACCGGTCTTCACAACGATCGTCGTGAGGTAGTTGCGCACCGTCCCGGCGGACAGGCACAGCCGCGCGGCGATTTCGTCCGGCTGCGAACCGTCCGCGGCCATCCGCAGCACCTGGGCCTCCCGGACGGTCAGCGGGCTTCCGTCGCCCTCCCACGCGGCGAGGGCGAGGTCGGCGTCGACCATCCGCCTGCCCGCGGCGACCCCTCGCACGGCGTCGGCGAGCCGGTCCGCCGGCGCGTCCTTCAAGAAGAACCCGCCGACCTTCGCGGCGAGCGCCCGGCGGAGCGTTCCGGGACTGCCGAGGCCGGTGAGGATGAGCGTCCGGGTCCCGGGCAGCCGCTCGTGCAGTTCGGCCGCGGCGGTCAGGCCGTCCTTGCCGGGCAGGTCGATGTCGATGACGGCGACCTCCGGAGCCGTGCTCGCGGCGAGCGGCAGGATCTCGGCGCCGTCCGCGCAGTCGCCGACGACCTCGATGTCCTTTTCCAGTCCGAGCAAAGCCACCAACGCGCCGCGGACGACGTGCATGTCCTCGGCGACCAGAACCCGGATCATCGCTCACTCCCGCCCTTCTCCGGCCGCGGAGGCGACGGCGGCGCCGGGCGGCGGCGGGCATGGAACCGGCCCCTGACCGGGAGGGGAGGCCAGGGGCCGGCGCTGCGCTGCCGCGGGAATGAGCTCTTCGGACCGCGGACAACACGGGCCGCGGCACGCACGCCGCGTCCGCGGAAGGGTCATGCCGCCTCGGGGAGCGCGGCGACGGTGATGGTCATGGCGGCGAGCCCGCCCGTGGCGGGCGCGGTGCCGGTCCAGTTGTCGAAGTGCTCGATGACCAGGTCGGAAGGAGTGTCGGCGGCGTCGGGGTCGAGGCCGATCTCGGCGAAGAGAGAAGCGACGCGGTCCGAAACGGTGTCTTTCATGGCTGGCTCCCCGGTCGTGCTGGTGGTCGATCTCGTCGTCTACTGCATAGTGCGGCCGAAGTCCGGAAACCGGCCAGTGCGGCGCGCACCGGAATTCCCATGCCTTTCGTATACGCCAGTCGGGCGCTTTCCTCTCGGAATTCTTGTGGTACTGTCCGCGCGCGAAATCACAGTAGTCGATTGTGGACTGGCGGTAATTCCAGGCACCGTCAGTGACGAGTTGTAAGCGTCGCGCGCCATTTCGCGCGCAATCGCTCGATTACCGCGTTTCGCCGCGTCCTGCCGTCGGCACCGCGGGCGAAGCAAACGGGAAGTTGCCCGAGGTGCGGACGAGGAGTCCTCTGGAAGGGTCACTCGAAGCAACGCGTGGAGCGGGACATGACCGAACGCCTCGATCCCTATGAGCTCATCGCCGACGACGAGTGGGGCGACGCGGGCCTTTTGGGCCCGTCCGATGAGGTTTTCCGGGCCCGGGCACGCTCCACAGCGGACGCGACCGGCCGCGGGCGCCGCGCCCGCCGGCCCGACCCGGCTGGAGGTGCCGCGGATGTCCCGTCCGAAGACGCGCGCGAAGGCACAGACGCCGCTTGACTCTCCCGCGCGGATCAGGCTCCGGCCCGATCTCGTTCAGGCGGTGGGAAAAGGCGCTCGGCGATGAGCGCCGCGAGCCGCCAGCGAACCTGCGCCGCGTGCGGTGCGCCGTTGCGCGAAGGCGAGCGCACCGACCTCGAACCGCTCATCGACGGAAAGATCCGTTACGTAGCAGTGCATTCCGGTCATTCCACCTATGCCAAGGCCCGGACCCGGCGCTCCCGGCCCGACCCGGCGATATCCGGGCACGAGACGCCGGAGCGACGGGTTTCCGCCGACGCTGCGTGACCTGCGCACTACGCGTCCGTCGACAGCACTCTCAACCAGGCGTGCCAGGGTTTTCTTTCCCCGCAATACTTTCGCCGTGGCCGCCACAATGGACCGGACCGGACCACGCGCCTGCCATGGCGGCGGCGGGCAGCCGGGCGCGCTCGGAGCAACACCGCTCGGACAATCGGCCCACGGGCGCCGCGGCCGATCCACTCGGGATATCGCCGCCGGACCGCAGGCGCACGCGGTGAAAAGCAAACACAGCCTGGCATTTCGCCGCGATCTGCACGGAATTGGGAAGGGCGAGTAAACTGGCGGCCCGACGGATCCGGGGGATCTGGGGGATTCGTCTCGACGGATCGGGGGAACTGGGGTGATTCGTGTCCTGCTGGCCGAAGACATGCACATGGTGCGAGGCGCGCTCGTCGCGCTGCTCAATCTGGAACCGGACATCGAGGTGGTCGCCGAGGTGGCGTCCGGCGACGAAATCCTGCCGCAGGCCCGCGCGCGCCAGCCGCACGTCGCCGTCATCGACATCGACCTGCCCGGCAAGGACGGCCTCACCGCCGCCGCCGAGCTGTACCAGCACCTGCCGGACTGCCGGACCCTCATCCTGACCTCGCTGGGCCGGCCCGGCACGGTCCGCAGGGCTCTCGACGCCAAGGTCAGCGGCTTCATGCTGAAGGACGCGCCCTCGGACAAACTGGCCAACGCGGTGCGCTCGGTGTCGGTCGGGCACCGGGTGATCGACAGCGATCTCGCGCTTTCGGCGTGGGACACCGACGAATGCCCGCTCACCCCGCGCGAGGTCGAGGTCCTCCGCCTGGCCGCGCGCGGCCGGACGGTCGCGGACGTCGCCGCCGAGCTGTTCCTCTCCCCCGGGACCGTGCGCAATTACCTGGCCACGATCGTGACCAAGCTCAACGCGCGCAACCGCGTCGACGCGATCCGGATCGCCACCGACTCGGCCTGGCTGTAGCCGGTCACAGGAACATCGGGAACGGATTGAGCCGGTCGCGGGCGGTCGGCCGGGACAGCCGGCCCAGCCGCACCGGGACGTCGAAGAGCCTGCCCGGCGCGAACCTCGCCCAGAACGACCGCAACCCGGGCACCACGACCTTGACGACCGGCAGCTCGACGTCCGGCCGGGTCTGGTCCAGCACCAGCGTTTCCATCCCGTGGCGGCCGAGCAGCCGGACGAGACCGGCGACGTCGTCGCGGATGTCGGCGTTCGGGAGGTAGCCGAAGTCGGCACGCGTCCGCGCGGGCGTTCCGGCGGCCGGCTTGAGGTACGGCTGGTTCGCCGCCGTCGCGCGGCTCAGCCAGCGTTCGACGTCGGGGTCGTCGTCCCGCCGGAGGTCCAGCACACCGGGCAGCATCTGGTTCAGCTCGCTCACCGCGCGCCGGAGTGCGGTTCGCGGGTCGAGATGCGCGCCGAAGCCGAAGATCACCCGCTCCGGGCCCGAAAGCGCCCGCGAGACCGCCGCCATCACGGGCACTCCCAGGTCGGAGGTCAAATCCAGCGCCCACACTTCGCGGCCGGCTTCCGCGTACTGCGCGGTCATTTCCTCGACCCACGGATCGCCGAACGCGGCCAGGTCGACGCCCGGCATCGGGGTGCGGTTGTACCACCACAGCGCCACCGCGTCCCGCTCGATCACTTCCAGCGTGCCCTGGAGCACGGCGTCCTCGACGCTGCTGCCCGCGGCGTTTCCGTTGGAATCGGGCCGGAGGAAGCCGTGCGGATCGGGTGCGCCGAAGTAGAGCAGACCCGTCGGCAGCAGCCGCTGCCGCGATCGGCTGAGCGACCACAGCGGAGTCCAGTCCAGCTCGGCATCGGCGTCGAACTCCCGGCACACGTGCTGGAAGCTCCCGTGCGCGGCGTTCCACTCCGCCCGGTTCTCGTACTGCTGCGCCGCGTAGAGCATGCATTCGTTCGGATGTATCGCGTCGGGGCCGAGCGACCGCAACGATCCCGACAGCCGCAATTCGTCGCCGCGGTAGTTGCCGCTGTGCCGCTCGACGGCCTCGCACAGTGCGCCGACCTCCGCCTCGGCCGGCGTGGCGCCTTTGCCGCCGCTCTGCCCGCGCAGGCTGGCGTGCAGCGAATCCATCCCGGTCAGGTTCCGCACGACGTTCGGGCCGGACCGGCAGGCGTTGACGAACGCGGGACTGCGCGCGTCCCGGACGATTTCCTTCACCACTCCGGTCACAGGCCCGATCAGATGGCGATAGCGATCGAACATCTCGCCGGGAGCGAGAGCGCGGTGCCCGTCGCCGCTGTGCGCCGCCTTCCTCGTCGGCCGCAGGACCACCGGCTCGGCCGTGCGGGCCGCCACCAGCGAAGCGTCGCCGCAGGCCGGGCACTGCGGGCGACGGCGCAGCTCATGGCGCTCTCCCCGCAGGTCAAGGGAATCGAGGACCCACACGCACCGCTGGCCGAGGTAACGGTACCCGCTCAGCCACTTGGCGACCTCCAGCGCGATCAGGTGCGCCGCCGCCGAGGCCAGCGGCGGCGGCGCGGAGACCGGCCGCGCCGCGGGACCGTCGTGCCCGAGCATCGCCTGCACGCACGCCTCGCCGTGTCGATGCGTCCACAGCCGGTCTGCGAGACAGTGCCAGCAAGCCGACTCGCCCGGCTCGAAGAACGGCCCCAGCCACACCTGCGAGCCGACCGGACGGGCAAGCAGCCACGGCCGCCCGCTCGACCGATGGGCGGCGTCGATGTCGCCGAGCCCGGGGTCGAGATAGTCATCGCAGAGCACGACCGACAGGTCAGCCTCACCAGCGGCGTGCGTGCCCACGGTCAGGCCCGCCGCACGAAGCGCTCGCCCGACCCGCTCGGATTCGATCCCTTCGCGGGCCTCAGCGAGAACGACCCGCGCCGGCCGGATCCGAGACTCGGCCGCTCCCGCGTCCACCCCGCAGGCATCCCAGAAAGCGAGCGCCCGCCCGTCGGTCTCCGGCGCTTCGCGAGCACGGACCGTGATCAGACCAGCTTCCGCGAGCCGGGCGAGAACTCCGGCGATCCGCCCGCTTCCCAGCCCGGCGGGCACATCCCGCACCAGCCCTTCGAAATCCCTCGTCCCGTCCAGCAACGCGGCCACCTCGGCGACGTCGGCGCCCCGCATGGCGATCACGCCGCGTTCGGAGAAGAGGTACGCGCCTTCGCCCTCGTTGATCTCCGCGCGCAGATGCCGCTTGAAGGAGAGAAATCGTTTTCTCGCAGTCATTTTCCCCATCGGAAGCCCCTGCCACCGCAAGAATGTTCGGCGGACCTTCGAATCCTGCCCCGCAGCAGAGCCGTGCGGCCAGTGCCTGGCGCACGGCTGAGGCATGCGATTCTCACTGTGGAGCAGTGGCGCTTCGCCCTCCCCTCTCGGGCTACCCGAGCGTGGGGAGGCCCCGTCCGCCCCCAAGGCCGTGGTCGAAGCGGGACGCAGGCCCGTGCACGATGGCCCGACGCTGTTGGACGGCCAGCTCCGAAGCGCACGGAAGACGGTCGCCCCGCACTGGGACGACCTGCCCGCCATCAACAGCAAGCAACCTCCGGCCCGCAACACAGCCCGGACGCGCTCCCTCCGCACCGATCGGCGGGGATTGACTGCAGGCTGAGCCCGCCGGGTACGGGGCGCACCGCCGAAGTGTCAGAGTCCCAGACCTGCCCACCCCATCTCCGACCACGGGCGGGCCAACTTGGCAAGTGCCCGTGCCAGCACCCTCCGGCGCACACTGGGCGAACGGCGCTGTGCCCTTAAGGAACGCAGACCTGGTCGCAGACATCCGTGCCAGTACGCAGGCCTGGCAAGCCAGCGTGGCGGGAGTGCTGCCGCCCTTGACGGAGGGTTGAATGCGAACCAAAGAGTGCTGACCTGGGGAAATGCCCATCTTAATTGAGATTTTGTAAACATATTATGGTAGCATGCGAAGCTTGGGGAGGGTTTTGCACCCCCCTGAAAAGGTGCCCTCCGCCGTTGTATACTCTCTTTATCAGCAAGTCCGAGTGGCGGAATGGCAGACGCGCTAGCTTGAGGTGCTAGTGTCCTTAACGGACGTGGGGGTTCAAGTCCCCCCTCGGACACACACATTATTCACCCGTGGAGAGGCCGTCAGATCGACGGCCTCTTTTTCGTGGTCAAACCGCAGGTCAAGAGCAAGGTCCCGGTAGAGCTGGGCTAGCTTCCCCGGCTCAGAGTCGGCCAACGCAGCTCCGATGTCGCCGAGCGAGTCGATCATCGCGTAGACCTCGGCCTCGCTCAGCCCGGCGGGCTCTCCCGCGTTCGCCAGCTCGGCCTGCGCCACCGCTCTGTCCGCCTGCGCCTGGTTGATGCTCTCCACGACAGCCGCCGGGTCGATCCCAGCCGCGATGGCGTCCTGGAACCTCCGAATCTTGGCCTCGGCCTCCTCCAACCGCCGCCGAACTGCGCCGTCATTCCCTGACTTGGCCGCAGGCTGCGCCTCCACCAGTCGCTTCACAGTCCGATCCACGTTCTTCGGATCGAACAGTTCCCCGATCCAGCCGTTCACAGCATCCCGCAGCGGCTCTTCCCGCAGGTAGATCGTCGGCGGGTGACTCGCCAAGGCCGGGTGAGCCCGGAGCAAGCGTCCGCGCCGGGCACCGGTAATACATGCCGTGCTTGCGCGGACTGCCCTCCATCTTCCGTCCGCACGCCACACAGCGAATCAATCCCCGGAACAAGTACTGGTGCTTGACCGCGCGCGCAGACCGCTCGGTTTTCCGCGCGGTCCGGAGTCCACCAGCGGCTTTGGAACGGCGCAGCAGCTGAGCCCGCGTGAAGTCCTCCACCGAGATGATTTCCGGGTGCGCAGGCTTGCGCGAGCGGACAACGCGCTCCGGCGCTGCTCGACGGAACCGCACGACGTTCCCGGCCGCCACGTCCTCCGGGTCCAACAGCATCTCCTGCCGCGTCCAACGCCCGAAGAACGCGTAACCGGTGTACCGCGGGTTCTCCACGATCGACCGCACCGTGCTGCCCTGCCAGCCGTCCGCGAACCGGTGCCTGTTCTGAGCCGGCTTGTGCGCCGACGGGCAAGGAATCCCGAGCCGGTTCAGCTCATTCGCGATCGCTCGGTCACCCCAGCCGTCCAGGTAGGCGGCGAAGATCCGCCGGACCACATCAGCGGCGAACTCGTCCACAGCCAGCAATCGCAGCCGGAACCCCTCTGCAGCTTTCCGCGGGTTCGGATGCGGCCCGCCGTCGACCACCACGTATCCGTATGGTGCGCGGCCACCTTGATGACGGCCCTCGTTGATCACCTGCGTATCCATCGCCGCCCGCACCCGAGCTTGCACGTGCTGCCGCTCCGACTCGCTCATCCCGCCGAGCACGCTCATCAGCATCTTGTGCGACGGATTCCGCGGATCGAACCTCCCGCCCAGCTCCGCACCCACAGGTCCACGCCGTACGCCGCGAACCGCGGTGCGATCAGCGAGAACTGGTTGCCGAACCAGCACCGAGTGCCCTCACCGACGACGATGGCATCCCAGCCGCGACGCGGATCCTTGAGCGCGGCCAACAGCCGCGAGGCCTCGTTCCTCCGCTCCCACGGGACTGACCGCGACTGACCTACGTCGAAATACTCGGTGGTCACGCGCCCGCCGAACGGCTCCACGAACTTCCGCGCGTTCCCGAGCTGCCAGCCCAACGACGTCTCCGGGTCCTGGTTGTCCTCCGTCGAGCACCGCCCGTAGAACGCGACCGACCCGATGCCCTCGTCGACCGGCTCGACCCCCTGGACACCCAGAATCTCGTCCAGCGTCGCCCACGGGTCGCTGATGAAATCAGCCGTCATGCTGCACCCCCCTCGACCGATTCCAGGACCGGAACCGCAGTCAATTCGATCAGGATCGCCAGCAGTGCTCGTGCCGCAGGCACGGTCAGTGTCGGCGTCTTCACTGGCAGGATAACCCGAACAGCACTGGATGAGGTTTCGCGGCGAGTCATGATGCGGCACCCCCGCGCACCTCGCCGACTCGCGTTCGTTCTCGGTCGAGCGATGCACTGATTTCAGCCCGCAGGTAGCCGCGAATCTGCCTGACGCGCCCGTCCTCGCCGGATACTCGCCCGCGCCTGCCCTGGCAACCAAGGTCCGCCATCAGCTGTGCGAACTCCTTCGCGTCCACCGACAACGCCTCAACCAGCTCAGCTGTCGGGATGAACTCCCGCTCGTCGCCGTCCAGGTAGGCAACGAGAGACGCGAGCGGCTCCGGCAGCACGGCAGGCGTTGCGGCCTCTGCCCGCGCGAGCACCTTCAAGGTGTTCTCCAGCGCCAAGTCCGCCCCAGCCGCGTGCCCAGTCAGAGTTCCCTCAGCTTCACGCAGCTCCCGACCACGGCGACAGATCGTCTGCCAATCCTCATTCGGCATGTAGTACGTCCGCACAGTCAGCGCCAGCACATCCCCGCCAGCCTGTGCATCCCCGTCCGGCCGAAGAATCCCAACGCCCTTGTGCGACGCCAGCAACCGACTGCTGTCATATCCGCGCGTGTTCATCTGCTCGCCGAGAACGATGTTGCTGTCCCGCCAATCCATGACACGCAACGCGAACCGCGACCCAAGCACCGCCCGCAGACCAGACGGAATCGTCTTCGAGTCAGGCCGCTGCGTCGCCAACACCAGCACAATCCCGGCCGCCGGACCCTTCTTCGCCAGCCACGTCAACAACTCGCCGACGTATTCACCCGCCGTCAAAGTCTTGCCCTCGACTTTGACCGGCGTCCGGTCCTCCAGCGGAACCTGCACCTCGTCCACGAAAATCGCCGTGATCGGCATGTCCAACGCCCGGTTCCGCGACATCGCCGGCGTCACCTTCGACTCAGGACACGTCTCGTCGTCCAACTCCCGCATCCGCCGGAACCGCCCCTGCACCTCGCCGACCAGCTCCACCAGCCACCCGACCAGCGCCAACACGTGCTCCGGCTCGTCGCCCGACATGAACCGATGCGCGACGCGCCCAGCCGCGTCCCAGTCCTTGCCAGC
This sequence comes from Amycolatopsis sp. M39, assembly GCF_001651785.1. Taxonomy (NCBI): domain Bacteria; kingdom Bacillati; phylum Actinomycetota; class Actinomycetes; order Pseudonocardiales; family Pseudonocardiaceae; genus Amycolatopsis; species Amycolatopsis sp. M39. The sequence goes on along the minus strand of NZ_LWSF01000032.1, from coordinate 60,502 downwards.
CTTGAAATCCGCCACATAAAGCCGCGTGAACGGGTCAAGCGCCAGCCCAGCTGCAGCCAACCGCGCCGCAAATGTCTTGCCCTGCCGCGGAATCGCCCCAACCAGTAACGACGTCCACACCAACGGAAGGTCCACCCGCCGGTCCCGCGCGTTCCGTCCAAACGGGACCGGCCGCCACGCATCCCACCGCGCCGCGTCGAGCAGCGGCGTCCTCCGCGGCGCAGATGCGTACGGATCCTCATCCGCAACCCACATCGCGACCCGGCCAGCGTGCCCACCGTTACCGCGCACCCGCTCCACGATCAGCTGCACCTCATCGACCGCAAGCGCCGAAGCCAACGCCTCCCGGTTCTTGATCACGTCCGCGGCCTTCCGCGTGGCCGGAAGATCCACGGTGATCGCCCAGCCGTCGCCCATCCGCGTCGCGCGCTCGACCAGCCGCAACGTCTCGTCCTTGCCCACGAGCTTTGCATCCCGAAAAGCGTCGACCAGCACCTGCGGATCCATCGTCCAGCGCAACGTCCGCGGCCCGGCCAGCACCGCCTTTCGCCCCGGACTCCCCTCGCGCTGCCGTCCGAGCACGGCCAACGCAACCGCCAAGACTCCACCGACAGCCCAAAGAGCAACGGCACCGTAGACCAGGTGAGCCATCAGAGTGACCGCAACGGCACCGGTCGCAACCGCACCCGTGACCTTCCACCGGAACAACGTCAGCGCCCGGATATCGGCAAACTTGTCCGCCAACTTCTCCGACTGCTCCGCCGCCTCCCGGAAGTCCCGAACAGTCACCCAAGCTCGCCACCACCGCGCAGCCGCAACCAACCCGCGCGCCACCGCACCCAGACACCGGAACGGCGAGCGCACGACACCCGCAACGAAGTCCTTCGCCGCCTGCCGTGCCTGGCTCCGGTCTTTCAACCACGTCGGCACCCACCGGGACCGCAGCCACCACGACTCAAACCGCTTCCGCCGCCGCGGCTGCGGCAACGTGTCATCCACCAGCTCGCCGTCGAGTATCTGATCCGCCCTGACCAGCGCATCGTCAGCCATTGGCCACCTCCGCGCGCAGCGCCCGTGCCAACCGCGGCGACAACCCGCGCGAACACCCGGTCTCCTGCCGAACCCACGCCGGCGTGATCTCCACGCCCGGAGCCCAAGCCGCCCGCGCCTCGGCGAGGTAGTCCGCGAACAGCTTCCGCCGCCCGCTCTCGACCGGCCGAACAACTCGACGTTCACCACCAGCCACCAGCACGGCATCGGTCAGCTTGTCCCGCAGATCAGTGACCGCCTCCACCGCCACGAACACCACCAGCGGCGGAACCGAGTGCAACACGATCGCCGCAGCCTCACCGGCCATGAACGACGTCCAGGTGTTCATGACATACGTCGCCGCCAGCGTGAACTACTTCGCCCGACGCACCCACGGCCCAGTCCTAACCTGGTACCGCGCCGTCACCTGCTCCGCCCGGAGAATCGCGAGCAGTACCAACGAAACCGTCGGATCCAGCACCCACGCCGCCAGCCACGGCAACGACCACACCGCCGTATCAGCCGACGCGAAGGTCTGCACGTTCGTCATCGTGAAGCCCAGCCCGAGCACGATCCCGGACCACGCCATCCAGTCGACCTGCCGCCGCACCCGCTCAATCCGCAACGCCACCACGTCCGGATCCGTCTGATACGCCCGCACTTCCGCAGCCTCGGCCGCATCCTGCGCGAGCTTCTGCGCCCTGCTCATCGCCGACCACCCCGCTTCGAGGCGTCGATCGTCGTCACGGTCAGCGCCCGGGTCAGCGCGTGCGCGGCGAACAGCGCAGGCAACCCAACACCGCCAGCAAGACCCACGTCCCGCCCTGGTGAGCGATCACCACCCACTGAACCGCCACGATCAGCGCCGCGTTGAACACGACCCACCCAGCCAACGACACCAACCGAGCCCCAGACCGCGCCTTCTCCGCAACCGCCTTCGCCCGGCGCGCACCCGCACGCCACACCCAAAACAGCACCAGCAGCACGCCGACTCCGGCCACGATCTGCGTCGGTGTCACGGTCAGCCCGTTCATCGCGCACCCCCGGCCCGCTCGCCGCGGCGCAGCCAATGCGGGTGCAACGCCCGCCGGTCGTCGTCCGTCATCCCGCCCCAGATACCGACCGTCGCCGCACCGGCCGTCCGCAACTCCAGCTCCAAGCACATGTCCCGGACCGGACATCCGCCGCACATCCGAGCAGCGAGTTCCGCGTCCGACGACGCAGGCGGCGGGTCACCGTCCGGTGGCCACATACAGAGTCCGTCCCTGGTCACGATGTCGTGAAGCACATCGGACGGCACCCAACGGAGCGCATCGAGCCGCCAAGCGATCCCGATCAAGGCGAGTTCGTCCATCACGCCGCACCTCCGCGAAGGACGCGTGTCAGCTCGGTGGACGGGATCCGCAGCCCTTCCCGGCGTCGCACCACCCGCAGTTGGTGAGTCCGGATGGCACGACCGACAGCACCCCGCGAGACGCCGAGCAGCCGCGCAGCTTCATCCGGCGTGTGAAAAGTGACATTCGAGTTCATAAGAAAAGGCCAATCTGATGATTTCAAGACTATGTTGTTGATTTCAGCTGCCCGAAGGGCATAGACATCCAACGCGCCGCGGCACACCCGCTACGCGGCGCGAGAAAAGCGCAATGACGCGCTAATCTCGGCGCTGAGGCGGAGCGCGGAGGAATAGGTGTCGGAGGATTGGGCGGCGGTCGCGAAGGCGATCGACATGCGGGTGCACGAACTCGGCTGGCGGCAGCGCGAGCTGGCGGAGCGGTCGCACGTGTCTCAAGCGATCGTGCGCGAGCTGCAGCACCACACGGTCGAGCGCCGACGGAGCGCGCGCACGCTCGAAGCCCTGTCGACCACGCTCGGCTGGCACCCGCAGCATCTGCAGGCCGTGCTGCAGAACCGCACGCCCCCGCACCCCGACGAACCGGCCGACGACGGCGGCGAACTCTCGACCCGCCTCGACGCGCTCGAACAGCGCTTGGCCGAGATCTTCGACCGGCTGGACGACGTCCAGACCAGCCTGGCGACCGTTGTCGACCACGTGCAGAAGAAGCGCTGACAGCTTGCGCTTCGGGCTGATGAACCAGGTGATTTCCATACCCCGAATTCAAGGCCGAAACGGCGACCGTTCCCATGCATCGCCAGTGCATGAGCAGTGCACGACTAATGCAGCTTCGAATTCGGAATACGCGCGCTGATGAATCCGGCCGACGAATGGACGGGTCGCACCGCATCAGCGCTGCAAGCAGCTCTCCGAATGAGCAATGAGGGTTTCGCCGCGCACCTCGGCATCGGCGTCCGCACAGTCGCGTCGTGGCATCAGAAGCCGGACCTCCGCCCGCGGTCGGAGATGCAACAGGTGCTCGACCGCGCGTACGAACGAGTCAGCGACTCCGACCGCGCCCGCTTCGCCGAACTGACCGGCACCGCACCGGCCGAGACCCGCACGGATCCCCGCCCGCACGACGACCCGAACATCGCGTCCGCGCTCGAATGGATCGACCAGCACGCACACTGGTCCCCCGGAACCGCGCGCCGCGCAGTCGCCGCCAAAGCCGCGCAACTGGACACCCAAGCCCTGCGGGACCGAAGCACCCGCCGCAACTGGGTCACCCAACGCGACACCGCCGACGCGCTTGCCGCCTACTACGGCAGCCGA